>NZ_JBOGCP010000002.1:0-501574 GCF_050686535.1 Planococcus sp. SE5232
TTATCTTTCTTCAACCGGCACATACGTCTGCATGCCAGGCCCGATGTATTCCGCGCGCGGGCGGATCAGGCGGTTGTCTGCGTACTGCTCAAGGATATGCGCCAGCCAGCCGGATGTGCGGGAAACCGCAAAGATCGGCGTGAACAGGTCATGTTCGATGTTCAGGCTGTGGTAGACCGAAGCCGAGTAGAAATCCACGTTCGGCGGAAGGTTTTTCTGGCCTGTGACGATGTCGTCGATTTTCACCGACATGTCGTACCATTTTTCTTCGCCGCGGATCTTCGTCAGTTTCTGGGACATTTCACGCAGATGCTTCGCACGCGGGTCGCCCTTGCGGTAGACGCGGTGGCCGAAGCCCATGATTTTCTCTTTGTTCGCCAATTTTTCGGTGATGACCTTCTCTACGTTGTCGACCGAGCCGATTTCCGTGAGCATCTTCATCACTTGTTCGTTGGCGCCGCCGTGAAGCGGGCCTTTCAATGCGCCGATGGCCGCTGTCACGCCGGAATAGACGTCAGACAGCGTCGCCACTGCGACACGCGCCGTGAACGTCGAAGCGTTCAATTCGTGGTCGGCGTGGAGCACAAGGGCTTTGTTGAAGGCTTCCTCTTCGATCGCTTCCGGCAATTCGCCGGACAGCATGTACAGGAAGTTGGCTGCGAAGCTCAGGTCCGTTTTCGGTGCGACCGGTTCCTGGCCGTTGCGGATGCGGCCGAAGGCCGTCACCAGCGTCGAAATCTTCGCCTGGATTTTGATGGCTTTGTTGTAATTCGCTTCCGGTTCCATCACTTCCGCCTGTTCGTCGAACAAGCCGAGCATGGACACCGCGGTGCGAAGAGCCGCCATCGGGTGGACGTTCTTGATGTCATATGTCTTGAAATGATCCAGCACAGCTTGTGGCACGGCCATGTTGTCCGCCAATTGCTGCTTCAGTTCCGCCAGTTCATCCGCTTTTGGCAGGCGCTGGTGCCAAAGCAGGTAGATCACTTCTTCAAAGCTTGCGTTAACGGCCAAGTCATCGATATCGTAGCCGACGTATGTAAGTGTGTCATCAATGATCGAGCTGATGGCGGATTGGGTTGCTACTACGCCTTCTAAACCTTTAGTTGTTGTCATAAGATAAATCTCTCCTCAGTAATTTTTTAAGTTTTGGCTGACCCGATTATGCCGGTGCTCTGATTTGCAGGAATAATCAGTTAAGCGTTTTCATTTGAATGATTTCGACATGTTCTACTGGGTCAATACCGCTACTCGGGGTAACTGTGACTATTCTGTGTTATTTATTTACTTTAACTTATCTGCCTGATAAAACAGTTTTATATGGCTGTGATTGCTTATATATTGTCTAAAGCAGAATAATAGATGTTTGAAAGAGAGTATTTTTACATTCGAGATGAATTCATAACACAGAAAAACCAGGAAAACAATGGAATTTGTTTTTTCTGTAATATTTCGTTATTTTTCAAAAAAATTTTTTTGGACAATCAAACCTTACAGCCGCAAGGCTTGATAAGCAGGAAAACAAGAGTTTGAAAATACAAATTTTAAAAACGCCCTTGTGTTATTTTGGAATAACATATATTCTCTGTAGAATCGCTTCTCAGCTGATGAAGCAGATAAAAACGGTTTAAAGGAGGACTTTTGATGAGTAAAACAAAAAACAGATGGCTGATTGCTTTGGCAGCCATAGCGATTCAACTTTCGATCGGGGCGGCTTATGCATATAGCGTCTACACAACACCGATCAGCGACGAAATGGGATGGGCACCTAAAGAAATTACATACGCCTTTACGATCATGATGGCACTCGGTGGTATTTCGGCAGCCTTCTTCGGAGGGTTTGTGGAAAAGAATGGCCCTCGAAAGTCAGCAATTGTAGCAGCATTACTATTCGGTTTCGGACAGGCCGGCGCTGGATTTGCCGTTCAAATCGATTCGTTGGTATTATTCCTGCTTACATATGGTTTGTTAAGCGGTCTTGGCTTAGGTGTAGGCTATATCGCACCTATCTCCACCCTTGTTAAATGGTTCCCGGACCGCAGAGGATTGGCTACTGGGATGGCAGTTATGGGCTTTGGTGCCGGTGCATTGATCACCGCTCCGGTTGCTGCAAACTTAATGGGATCCTTTGGGGTCAGCACTACGTTCTATATCCTAGGAATCAGTTATTTCATCCTGATCGTATTGGGTGCATCTTATATTGCTCCACCGCCGAAAGACTGGATGCCAGCTGGTATGCAGCAGGCTATCGATTCCGGCAAAAAAGTGATGAAAAAAGACTTAGCGCAGTTGTCGGCCAGAGAAGCTGTGAAAACGCGCCGTTTCTGGATGCTTTGGTCAATGATGCTGATTAATGTCAGTGCCGGCATCATGATCATTTCAGTTGCTTCACCAATGTCGCAGGAAATGATGGGACTTTCAGCAGCTGGTGCTGCTACGTTAGTAGGCATCATGGGAATTTTCAATGGTGGAGGCAGACTAGGATGGGCTGCACTTTCCGATTACATCGGACGCCCAACAATCTTCACGATTTTCTTTGTACTGGAAATCGCAGCTTTCACTATGCTTCCGAATATCACCAATGTACTGATTTTCCAAGCATTGATTTTAATTATTGTCAGCTGTTATGGTGGTGGTTTCTCTAATCTGCCAGCGTATATCGGCGATTTATTTGGAACGAAGCAATTGGGCGCAATTCACGGCTACTTATTGACGACATGGTCACTGGGTGGCATCATCGGACCGGCAATCGTTTCGCAAATCCGGGAGCAGACAGACAGTTATGTGCCGGTGTTCTACGTCTTCATTGTTTTGGCATCTATCGCATTTCTGATTTCGCTGTTGATCCGTTGGGACATTAAGCGAGTTGAGGGGCTTCAGGATCCGCATAAGGAGAACGTCTCTTCTAAAGGACTTAACTTACAAGAAGGAAATAACTAATAAAATTGATTCTAAAGAATCATTTTAGCCTATAAAAAATGAATAATTAGTTGTGTATTAAAAGAAAGAAATTTCCCTCAATTACTACAGATGAAACAAAAAAAGTCGCATCCGATTACCTTAATAGGTTTCGGATGCGACTTTTTTTATAGTGAAATCTCCAAGAAAACCGGATGCCAGCATAGTTACAGAACGCGGAAGAGGAGTCCCGGATAACAAAATCAGATGGAGGAGAACTCTCATTTTTTTGACTAATAATCCTGGATCATCTCCTCAATTTTTCAACAGCCAAATAATCATTTTTTCATTACGAAAATCAGATGTCTACCGCTTTCTCTGTCCTGCCGATAGGAGAAGCCTTTCGGGCTTGAAAATGTGCAGGTCGGATCAATGGAGATCTGTTCAGTCGGAACGCCGGCAAGCTCACATTGCTTTTTTACCGTAGCTTGGTTGTCGATATGGTATTTGTTTGTGGCATTATTGAATTCGATAAATTCGCTGGCGTAGCCAAGCAGAGCGAACTTCAAGTAGACATCCTGATCGACTTCAAACTTTTGCTGGCTGATGGCTGCGCCAATCTGGATTTCCATATCGGAAGGATTGCAGTTCTCAACTTGGATCAACTGCTGAAGCAATTTGAGTGTAATTTCTTTGATGGTGCCTTGCCAGCCGGAGTGTACAACCCCGACCATTCCGGTTTTCCTGTCACGGATGATGACAGGTACACAATCAGCTGCGAAGCTGCATAAGACCAGTCCGCTCTCATCGGTATATAAGGCATCCGTATCGGGGAAGGCACCCTCGGTATCATATGCACCACGGCCTTTGTCCTTACTCGACACGCGCTGGAAATTGGCGCTGTGGGTCTGTTGCGTACAAATAAAATCGGCGAGTGAAACATTCAGGAGTTCCGCTAATTTCTCCCGGTTCGCCAAAATCGTTTGTGGATTTTCACAGGCATGTAAGGCCATATTGTTGTGTTCAGGTTCTGCGATATCTTTTTCCGTCATGCCGGAAATGAATTGTTCGTCATTTACATAAACTTTTGCTTTCATTTTCATCACCTTTCCTAAATATAGAACAATAAAAATTGGATGTACAGGGAAGAGGGAGACCGGATTGGAGTTTTGGATACAAAAAATAGCCCTGCCGTTGCCAGCAGGCAACGGAGGACTTTCTTTCAGGTATTCTTATACCAATGATGCCGGCTTAGCGAGAGCTTCATCGACAGAAACAAAATCAAACCCAAGGTCTTTGGCAACAGCTTCATAGGTCACACTGCCGTTTGCTGTATTGACACCCAGTTTCAATGCCGGGTTTTGTGCGACTGCTTGTTGAACGCCTTTATTGGCCATCTGAAGTGCATAGCCGACTGTGACATTCGTCAAAGCAATCGTTGATGTGCGTGGAACAGCGCCAGGCATATTCGCAACGGCGTAATGAACCACTTCATGTTTTACATATGTTGGATCATCGTGTGTGCTGATACGGTCTGTCGTTTCAAAAATTCCGCCTTGGTCGATGGCGATGTCTACAATAACAGAACCCGGGTTCATGGATTGGACCATTTCTTCAGATACCAATTTAGGTGCTTTAGATCCTGGAATCAATACAGCGCCGATAACCAGATCGGATTCTTTGACTGCTTCTGCGATATTGAATGGATTGGAAATCAATGTAGTAACATCCGTTCCAAAAATATCATCCAATTGACGAAGGCGTTCCGGGCTCAAATCGATGACAGTCACTTGCGCGCCAAGGCCGATCGCCATTTTCGCTGCATTTGTTCCTGCAACACCACCGCCGATGATTGTCACTTTGCCGCGTTGTACACCCGGTACTCCGGATAACAGGATTCCTTTGCCGCCATAAACTTTTTCAAGGAATTGTGCGCCGACTTGAGCAGCCATTCTTCCCGCCACTTCACTCATTGGCGTCAATAGTGGAAGCGTACGGTTAACTGATACCGTTTCATAGGCAACTGCAGTTACTTTGCTGTCAACCAACGCTTGTGTTAACGCAGGTTCCGCTGCAAGATGCAGGTAAGTGAATAACAAAAGGTCTTCACGGAAGTACTTGTATTCAGAAGCAACGGGCTCTTTAACCTTCATGACCATTTCTGCAGACCAGGCTTCCTGGGCTGTTTCAACCATCTTCGCACCAGTCGCTGTGTAATCAGCGTCTGTAAAGCTGCTTCCAAGGCCTGCACCTGCTTCGATGATAACTTGATGTCCGGCTCTTACAAACGCGTCGACACCAGCTGGAGTGATGGCCACTCGGTTTTCGTTGTTTTTGATTTCTTTTGGAATTCCAATAATCATTTTTCTTCCCCCTATAAAACGAATAGTGTAGATATCCATAAGTATAGCGGGAAGCCTATGATTCTTCATTGTATGAAATGAAGAAAGAAAGCGGTTTCTTTTGTGAAATTTCACAAAAGTTTATTTGTTGCCCAGTTTTCGAGCTTTCAAATCCAAGTATATGCCCATTTTTTCATGGACATTGGTCATGCGGATTCCGCCTATTTCCGAAATGCGTTTAATCCGGTAATGAAGTGTATTGGTATGGACAAACAACTTTTTTGCAGCATCGTTCATATTGCTGTCCTGCTGGATAAAAACCTCCAGTGTTTTCAACAGATTGGACTTGTGCTGGTTATCATAAGCCTCCAGTTTCGCAATGGCTGGATGTTCATAACGTTCGGTACGCAGATCTTTTTGCAGTTTGTCCAAATACCTGAAAACCCCGAGCTGGCGAAAATGGAACACATCCTCCAGTTCCTCCGGAAAAAAGTCTTTCATCTTCAACACTTTTTGCGCTTCCTGATAGCTCGTCTCTACTTTGCCGAAATCGCTGTAACTTGTTCCGGCACTTCCTTTAACGCCAGAGATTGAAAAGCGATTGGCCATTTCAGAAATAAAGAATGCAATAAAGTCTTCAAAGGCTTTGTCATCGGATTGTGTCGGATGAGGAGAAGCGATGAGGATCAATTCCTCTTCCATGATCACCAAAAAATGATTGGTGATCTTTTGGCTAGTCGTAATCAAATAGGAAATTTGCTCTTCCATTTTTCGTGTAATACTTTGATCGAAACGGAAGGCGAGTACAGTGAAGCAATCTGGTTTTTTCAGATTCAACTCATCAAATTTATCATGGATTTCTTCTAAGGTTTTATATTGGCCGGTCAAAAGCTTCCAGAGGAAATCCTGGTAATTCTCTTCTTTCCGCTTGCGGTTCTGATGCAGCTTGGACATTAAGGGGGTAGCAGCTGCAGCGGCATCCTTCAACAAATCCAATTGTGCATCAGTCAATTTCTTCCCGCCTTCAACTACCCAGATATACCCTAGAATTTCATTGTTTTTCCGGATGGCAATCGCGACGCGGTCACGAAGTCCGATGTCTTCAATGTGAGGAATGCGCAAAGCCGAATCCGATTTCATCAATTTCGGGATGACCCCTTCTTTCCAAAGGCGATTGATGACTCGTTCGGGCACACGCTGGGAGATAATGGTGCCGATGCGGGCAGAATCGGTGTCATCTTCATGGGAGCTATACGCATGCAGGCGATGGTTTGTATCTTCAATCGTAGCTGGGCACAGTAAATTTTCCTGAATGCTGTCGACCAATTCTTTCAGGTCAAAGAATGATTTCTTAAATGGATTTTCATATGGCATTTCGTACATGGAGCAGCTCCTTTGACGGTCTTTTCAACTCACAACCGTATTCATTGATCTCTATACTTTAGTATAACGAAAAACAACATCTTACTCTAGCGGAGTTGGGGAAGCTGAGTGTATTTGCGCAGAAAATAGCAATTGGTGCTGATGCTTTATATCTTTTTTGGCAGGGTATAGGGTAAAAAGAGATGGTTTTTAGAGATGGGGAATACTGTTTGGGCAACGCTGGCGGTAACTTAGGCTGGGTAAGAGTTTTATGGAAAAACTCGAGGGGGGTGTAAATCATGCCATTGGAAATTGTACGAGAGGATATCACCAAGGTAAATGCGGATGCGATTGTCAATGCCGCAAACTCGGAACTGCAGATGGGCGGTGGGGTCTGCGGCGCCATTTTTCGTGCAGCTGGCGCGGAACAATTGCAAAAAGCCTGTGATGAAATAGGGCATTGCCCTGTAGGAGCCGCGGTTTTTACCGATAGTTTCCGGCTGCCCTCGAAATACATTATCCATACAGCCGGACCGATTTGGCAGGGTGGAAATGAGGGAGAAGAAGAATTATTGCGTTCCTGCTACCGCAACACATTGGAATTGGCAGTGTCACTTGAATGCGAGTCGGTCGCTTTTCCACTGATTTCTTCAGGGATTTATGGCTATCCGAAAGAACAAGCCAAACAGGTCGCTGTTTCAGAAATCGAGAAATTTCTACAAGAGCATGAAATGACGATTTATTTGGTGCTGTTCGACAAATGAACGGTGAACCACACCAAAATGGAAAAGATGAAAACAAGCCGCAGCTCCCGTGGGGAGTTGCGGCTTGTTTGGATAGTTTGGAGCTATATCATTTCTCTACAGAAGTGAGGATTTCGGTTTCAACCAGCGGAATGGCGTACTTGACATCAGCCGCGGTTCCTAAGGGATAAGGGTTCAGCCGGAAATGATCGATGGCATCTCCGATGGCTTGTGCATTCCCGTGCAGCTGCAAATCAGCAAAAGATATATAATCGATGGATAGCAAGGATTCGGAAACCTCGATTAGGCGGACAGCCTGTTCATCGAGCACTGCCGCAAGCTGAAGAAATGTCCAGTTTTCACGTGCAGCAATGGAGTTGAAGTGGTTATGGCCGTTGACGTACAGACCGGCGCCTTGTTTTTCGGATAGGATGTCCCACATCGGAATATCAGGATGGATGCAGCGCTTATCTTTGGTGGAGTTTTTGGTGGTGCCGTGAATTGGGTGATGTCCGAATACGATCAGCGGTCGGTTTTCGGCTTCTTTAACCACTGCCGATAGCCAGTTTTGCTGCAGCGGATCCAAGGTTCCGCCCCAATGGGCATGATTTTTTTCCTGTGCAGTATCCAAAAATGCCAGTACAACTGAATCGGTTGAAACTTGATGGAAACGATGCTGGCGCGTAATGGCCAATACTTCTTTCCGGGTCAGCCCGTAGACATCATGGTTTCCAAGAACATGCTTAAATGGCTTGCCGTGTTTCTTGATGATGGAATAGACATCCGCCAGTTCGTCCTGCGTGCCGAAATTAGTCAAATCACCGATTGATACATAAAGGTCTGCAGGAATTGAAAAGAATTCCTCCAGGAAAACCTCGTAAAATCTTTTTCGGTCCTTTTCGATAAAGGAATAGGATTCTTTCAAAGCCGGATAATGCAAATCACCGATCACCGCAATTTTCATCTGCTGTTCCGCCCCTTTCAATCTTTTCTAAATCCAGTATCCCAAAAGATTGTTG
Source organism: Planococcus sp. SE5232 (assembly GCF_050686535.1). NCBI lineage: Bacteria > Bacillati > Bacillota > Bacilli > Caryophanales > Caryophanaceae > Planococcus > Planococcus sp. SE5232. The sequence goes on from NZ_JBOGCP010000002.1 coordinate 8,365, forward strand.
AGCTGCTTTTAAGCAGATGTTAAGATTTACATTCCGCTCAATAAGGACATTATTTTGCTTTAAGGATGCCGCTCTCTACGAGATTGTTTAAGGCGCCGATATTTTTAAACCGGAAATAACCACTCAATCTGTTCAAGTCTTTTTGGGTCCAAGCTGTATATGCTGTACTCAACTCATAGTCCTGCTCGAGTTTCAGCACCAAAGTTTTGGCGAATTCAATTTGTTTTTGTGTCAGTGGCTTTTCCTCACTTTTAGCTTTATTGGCGGAAAGTTGCTTGGTGACTTCGGAAGGGGAAATGATGGTTTTTTGGATAGCTTCGGTATAGAATCCTTTTTTTATCCAGGATAGATCTTCCCGTGTCAGGCTGAACCATTCGCCTTCAAGGCGCTTGTCTGAAAAATGCTGGTGAAAGGCGCTTTCCGTTTGATGATGATCTGCAGTTTTAATAAGGAAAATCAATTTGTTTTCAAATGGGAGTTTGACATTGAAGACATTCATTCGTCTGTCGATTTGCTTGGTTTTGCCTATTTTAAACGAGCCGGTCATGTACTCCTGTACGAAATATACATAGCCGGGAGCTTTCCCTGGCTGTGCAGGAAGTTGGATGATCCGATCAAGTTCCTGTTGATTGGATTCAAAAAGATAAATTTTGTTAGAGTCTATTTTAGGGGATGAGATTTGCGGGATAGGATTTTCTGGTTGTTTTGCAAACTTACTGAAAAAACTTTTGAACATGAGTGATGCCTCCTAAAGGCCGATTGAAGAATCTGGGCTTTCCATTTATTATAATATAAGTAAGCTGGTTTTAGAGGATGTAAATGTGAAAAATGTAAATTACTTAACTATCCAGGATATGTTTGGAAGACGAGTCTGAAAAATCTCTTGAATGCCTAGTGGAATTACATAGAAAATCTTTGCCTCTTTAAAGTTGTGGCAAGGTGGTTGTGTCTTAAAAAAACACAGCGGGAATTAGGCGTACATCAATAGTTTAAAGAGAATTTTCAGCTGCGAAGCGGTAGGGAAGCAGAATGGAATCAATTTTCAATTCGAAACCGATTTCAAAAGTAAAGATATATCAGCAGATCTTTTATTGCTATTCAATTTGCTTTAGACAATCGTATCGTAGTGGAGGGATCCAGTAGAGCTAACTCTTTTTAAAATTATATGGCTTAACTCTATGCGCCTACACATATAACCGTTCTTTTATTGCGTTCTTGAAAGCTTGACACAACTGGGTTTTTCTTTTTTTTTTGAAAAAAACAATGAAGAGGGGAGGGGACTTTAGTGAAGAACCAACCGAAAATAGAAATACCAGGTTCAGTTCTTGAGGCATTTCTGAATGCTGTCTCTGTACTGGTCTTTTTAATGATGTTCGTCTATCTGCTATTTCACTATAATGCGTTGCCTGACCAAGTACCGAGCCACTATAACGCTGCAGGTGAACCCGACGGCTGGGGCAGGAAAACGGAGCTATTTCTTCTGCCGATAATCGCAGCAGCATTATGGAGCGGTATGACAGTTCTTGAAAAGTATCCGCATAGTTATAACTACCTAAACCTGACAGAAGAGAATATAGAGGCACAATACAGTAATGGCCGGTTAATGATCAATGTACTGAAAAACGAAATCAGTATCCTTTTCAGTTTCATCACTGTCCAGTCGGTTCGAGTGGCTACGGGTGCTGCAGATGGTCTGGGGAGCTTCTTTATGCCCGTCTTCTTGACAGTAATACTAGTCACAGGTATTTATTTCATCGGACGCATGCTGCGAAATTAGTTTTTCCACATCCAAAGCATACTATACACAGTTGCGCACAGATAAAGTAGGTTATCCACAGTGTCTGAAAGTTGTTAATATTTTGGTAATACAGTCGTATCAACAAAATAAAAGGTGAAAAACCATCCTAACACAGTCGTATTAAAAAGATTGAAAATTATTATTATTCTGATAATATAAAGCTATGCCAAAACTTATCGATTCAAACGAAAGAAAACAGTTAATTGCCGAAGCCACTTGGAAAATCATGCTTGAACATGGGATGGAAGCGGCATCCTCACGGAATATAGCAAAGGAGGCCGGTTTGTCATTGGGTGCATTGCGTTATTATTTTTCATCTCAGGAAGAATTGATGCTTTATGCAGAAGCATTGATTTTTGAACGGCTGACTGATAAAACAAGTGAAATATTCCAGCAAGAACAGACTCCGCTGGAGAAAATCATTGCTGTGTTGATGGTGTTTCTGCCTGCTGCTGATGAGCTGGAGGTTGAAGCCAAGGTCAGGCTGATCTTTAAGCTTCAGGGAGGACATAGCAGGAAGGGATACCGCGAAGGTCAGGATGTAGCCATGCAGGCGATCAAAAACGTTATGTCTAATTTAATCTTACTGAATTTGTTGAAGAAAGAGCTGGACGTTCCGCTTGAAACAAATAGATTGATCAACCTGCTGGACGGGATGGTGTTGGATGCATTGGTCAGGCCCGAGTATTCGGGCAGGGAACAGCAACGGAAAATGATCGTTTATCATTTGCAGGGGATCTGCAAGGAACCGGTCGGCTGATAAAATATGTCAGCGGCGAAGACACCTCTCCTGTCTTCGCCGCTGGCATTTTGTTTTGCATACTTATAAATGATTACTCTTGTGAAAACTGATTATTCAGAAAAAACTAACATTTTTGGCTAGGAATATGCTACCATTTAAATAAAGTCTTAGGGTTTTCCAGCTTGCTATTCTTCCTTCCTATAGAAAGAGGTGAGAACCGATGTGGCAACAGAACATCAGGATAAGCTGAACAGAAGCAGTCATCCAACACCTAACTTCATAGAGCATACGGCATACGAACTTCATCATGTAAGTACAAACCTCATCATTTACCCTGTTATTTTTTGTGACTAATATCAGAAGAGAGGGATTCATATGGCTGAAGGTAAAAATCGTGCACGGATCCAACGTTTCGGAAGTCATTTAAGCGGGATGATCATGCCGAACATCGGCGCGTTCATCGCATGGGGACTTATCACGGCATTATTCATTCCAGATGGATGGCTGCCTTACGAGCCGCTGGCGGCATTGGTCGGTCCGATGATCACGTATCTCCTTCCATTATTGATCGGCTTTACCGGTGGACGGCTCGTCTATGACTTCAGGGGCGGCGTACTGGGTGCGACTGCTACGATGGGCGTTATTGTTGGTGCTGATATTCCCATGTTCCTCGGCGCCATGATCATGGGGCCGTTGGCAGGTTATCTAATGAAGAAAGTGGACCAGCTTTTCCTGGACAAAATACGTGCCGGATTTGAAATGCTCTATAATAATTTCTCAGCTGGCATCTTGGGTGCAATTCTGGCAGGCATCGCGGTACTCGGAGTTGGACCGATTGTTAACTCCCTGACCAATAGCCTGGCAGCAGGAGTTGAGGTCATCGTCAATAACGGGCTTTTGCCTTTGGCGAGCATCATCATTGAGCCTGCTAAGATCCTGTTCCTGAATAATGCGATCAACCACGGGCTGTTGAGTCCGCTTGGAGTTGAACAAGCGGCATCGAATGGCAAGTCGATTTTGTTCCTACTGGAGACCAATCCGGGACCCGGACTCGGGATTTTGCTGGCTTTCAGTATTTTCGGAAAAGGGATATCCAAAAGCTCAGCACCTGGCGCAGCCATTATCCAGTTTCTCGGTGGTATCCATGAAATCTATTTCCCTTACGTTCTAATGAAGCCACTATTGCTGTTGGCTGTCATCGGCGGTGGGATGAGCGGTGTTTTCACCTTTGTCCTGCTGGATGCAGGATTAGTGGCCACACCATCACCGGGCAGTATTTTTGCCCTTCTCGCTTTGACGCCGCAAGGAAACTACGTCGGCGTGGTACTCGGTGTAATTGTTGCCGCAGCCGTCTCGTTCACTATCGCGTCGCTTGTCCTGAAAACCACCAAGGATGTGGAAGAGGACCTGACAGCTGCAACCGGTAAAATGGAGGAAATGAAAGGCAAAAAGAGCACAGCGGCTGGATACTTGGCGCCTCAGGCAGCCCAAGGACCGACAGCCACTTCTGATGGAGATGTCCTTCAGGAAGGCGCTGTAGTGACTTCCGACCCTCATATGAAAGAAGCGGATCAGGTGCGTCGTGTCGTCTTCGCCTGTGATGCGGGTATGGGGTCCAGTGCCATGGGCGCTTCCTTGCTGAAAAATAAGTTCAAGAAAGAAAACATTGATATACCGGTCACCAACACCGCCATCAGCCAGTTGCCGGACGATGCAGATATCGTTGTCACCCACAAAGATCTGACGCCGCGTGCAAAAGAAAAATTGCCGCAGGCGGAACATATTTCAGTGGAGAATTTCATGAATAGTCCGGAATACGACAAGCTGGCACAGCGTTTAAAAAAATAAGCACTGATAGGAAATCATAAAAAACAAATCGGGAGTGATGATGATGGCCAAAGCAGTATTGAAAAGGGAAAATATTAAATTGAATGTCCCCATATCTACGATGGAGGAAGGAATTCGGTATACCGGAGGAATCTTGGTAGATAACGGCTATGTGGATGCAGCATATGTCGACAAAATGCTTGAACGGGAAGGCATGGCTTCCACTTTCATGGGGAATAGCCTGGCAATTCCCCATGGCACAGAAGATGCCAAAGCCAACGTCCTGGAAACCGGCATTTCGGTAGTCACTGTACAGGAAGGAGTCGATTTTGGCAGCGGCAATATCGCAAAAATCCTGATCGGCATTGCCGGAAGGAACAATGAGCATCTGGAGATTCTCTCCAATATAGCGATTGTCTGTTCAGAGGAGGAAAATATCGACAAGATCCTCAATGCAACTTCGGAAGATGAAATCATGGATTTGTTCAGTGAGGTGAGCTGAATGCAAGCGGTTCATTTCGGGGCTGGCAATATTGGCAGGGGATTTATCGGAGCATTATTAGATGAATCGGGCTATGAAACGATTTTTCTCGATGTCAACGGAGCGGTCATCGATGAGCTTAATACAAAACGCCAATACGATGTGAATTTACTGGGAAAGGAACAATCCGTCCAAACGGTCAAAAATGTCCGGGGCATCAATAGCCAGACGATGCTCGACCAAGCAGCGGAAGCCATCAGCAAGTCAGATCTGGTAACGGCTGCCGTGGGACCGAACGTGCTGTCAGCCATTTCCGGGTTGATTGCCGAGGGATTGAAGATTCGGTTACAGACCGATCCGGAACCATTGAATATTATAGCCTGTGAAAATATGATCAACGGAAGCTCTGCCTTAAAAGAACATGTCTATAAGCATTTAAGTGAATCGGAACAAAAGCAGGCGGATAAACTATTCGGCTTCCCGAACGCTGCGGTCGACAGGATTGTGCCTGACCAGTCCAATGAAAACGTGCTGGATGTTTCGGTTGAACCTTATTTTGAATGGGTGGTGGAGCGGCCGGCTGTCAAAGGCAGCGTCCCTGATATTAAAGGCATCACCTATGTAGACAAATTGACCCCTTATATAGAAAGAAAATTGTTCACCGTCAATACCGGTCATGCAGTTCCTGCCTATTTTGGCCGCTACAAAGGCCACCAGACGATTTTCGAAGCGATGCAGGATCCCGAAGTGGAGAAACTGCTTCAACAGACGCTGGCAGAAACAGGCGAAGTAGTAATCCGTGAACACGGCTTTGACCGTAGTGAACATGAGGCGTATACCCAAAAAATCATTGAACGCTTCCGCAATCCGCATATATCTGATCATGTTACGCGTGTAGGCAGAGGGCCGATCCGCAAGCTGGGCAAAAAAGACCGGTTGCTGCGGCCGGCGGTCCTTTATCAGCAATCCACCGGCAAAGAACCGGATGGCCTTGCCACAGTAATTGCGGCCGCTTTGCTATACCGCAGTGAAGAAGATGCAGAAGCAGTAAAACTAAGTGGAATGATTGCTGAAAAAGGTTATGAAGCGGCATTTCGGGAAGTTTCGGGAGTGGCGGAAGGCGACCCTTTAGTGTCCGTAGTGATGAAGAAACTGGAGTTAATGAGATAAAGAAAAGACAGCCTTGGTTTTCACCAGAGATCTCCCTTTTGTCTGTAATCCGCATATTCGCTGCCGAGGCAGCATCTCGAAGTGTGTATAAGCGAAATATATTTTAAAGAATTTTGATTTGTTAATAGTTTATTCACATTTGTTCTGTATACTGAGACTATGAAAAAGTCTTGGAGGTTGATGAAGATGAGCGGAACCTTATTTTATGTGAATCCCAAACCGAAAACAGCCCGTGAGATTGTTGAAAGCTTGAAAATCCGTGGAATTAAAGCGGAATTGTGTAAAAAAGCGGCCTGTTTGTAAGAAGTTCAAAAAAATCTCCAATGCCTGTATGGCATTGGAGATTTTTAGTTGGACTGGAAAATTTCAATAACTAAGCGCTTTTTCATACATCCATCTTTTTAAATTGCCGATTGAATTAAAAGAGATGGCTTCTCCTGTCCCCTTATGTTCCGCTTTCACGATGACGTCAAATTCATTGGGAGTGAATGACCAGCCATCTTCCACTAAAGCGCGCGCCATCTTCACAATCATGCTCGAGCCTTTTATTGAGTCTAAGTTCATTTTAACCATCTCCTTTTCTCGGTAGTTGCTTTTCATTATATTCTATTTGTCAGAATTTTAAAACTTTTATTCTCGAGATAAATGATGAAATAGGTTGATATGTGTTTTATTCTATTCCCAGCACTTTAAAAATCCAAACTTTACTTCTTGGTTCTGATTAAAAGAAGAAAGGCTTTGTCACAGAATTGTGACAAAGCCTTTCTTACGGAGAGAATACAATCAGTTTTGTGCAAACCCTATTTTTCTTTAGTCAACTGGCTGACGATGACCTCGACGACTTTGTCGATATAGGGGTCTTTGCTGGTTTTCAGTAAGGCAGGCGCAAATGTGCGGTACTTCATAATTTTATAGTAGCCGTACATACTGTCTTCCAAGTTTATGTTTTCATCTTCCAAAAATGAAGAGTTCAGTATTTTCCGCAGAGCGGCGTCGTCCTGAGCAATGATCAAAGAAGGATTAAGAAGATTGAAATCCCCATCGATCATGCCGTTTTCGTAAAAAGTATGAAGTGTTGAAATCCGTTCGTTTGCGAGCTTCAGCTTGCGTTCATATAAGGAAGGAAGAGTTATTTTCAATTCATTCAAGTAGATTTCAGAGGCGTAGACAGCGGAAAAGGCAGCCTGTTCAAAAACAGTCGGAAATCTCTGGTTATAGGCAAAACGTGGGTTATTGATGAAAGCATTGGTGTTTGTCAGGTAATCAATATAGATTTCGGTGACTTCCAGGATGATGTCTTCTTTTGATGCGAAAAAGTTATATAAGGAAGCCCGGCTGATTCCCATCAAACGTGCCAAATCCTGAATTGTTAAGGTGATGAAGCCTTTTGTCCGAACAGTCTCCATAATTTTCTCGGCATAGGACCGCCGCATTATCCGCCGCTCCTCCGGAGAGATTTTCCGCATACAAACACCCCCATCTTGTGAAAATTATAACACAGGAATCGGATCGAGACGGTCTATTTTTCAGGGTAATTTGTTTAGTTTGGCGGAGGAATCGGGTAAAGGATTAGGGTGCAATAATAATAGACTGATTTAAACCGAAATGTCTAAAGTCAAGAAATGGAGATGAACAGATATGACAATAGATAAAACCGCAATCGTGACAGGAGCAAGCAGTGGAATAGGGCAGGCTACCGCAAGGGAATTGGCTGCCAAGGGATATCATGTCCTGCTCGCTGCACGGCGCGAAGACCGACTGGTGGAACTGAAAAAGGAAATTGAACGTGATGGCGGATCAGCGGATTATAAAGTGACCGATGTGACTTCGGCTGATGAGATGAAAGCTTTAGTGGAAGCCGGTTTGGAGAAAACCGGTAAAATCGACGTGCTGGTGAATAACGCCGGACTTATGCCGCTATCATTTATGAATAAATTGAAAGTCGACGAATGGGATAGAATGGTCGATGTCAATATCAAAGGTGTCCTTTACGGGATTGCCGCAGTATTGCCGGTTATGGAGAAACAAAAATTTGGACATATCCTCAATGTCTCTTCAGTGGCAGGACATAGCGTTTCCAAAGGCAGTGCCGTATACAGCGGTACCAAATTCGCTGTTCGTGCCATTTCAGAGGGACTGCGCCAGGAAATCGACCCATCACATGAAATTCGCGTGACGATTGTTTCACCGGGTGCGGTGGAAACAGAATTGACCAGTACGATTACGGACGAAGATGTTTTGACTGCCTTTAAACAAGGCGGAGAGATGAAGATGCTTCAAGCACAGGATATTGCTAATGCAATCGCCTATGCGGTGGAACAGCCGGCACATGTCGATGTCAACGAAATCCTGATCCGCCCTAGACAACAGCCGTAAACTTTAGAGAATGGAGACGATCCAAATGAAAACCGATTTTTCGAAGATTTATATAAATGGTGAATGGACTACCGGCTCAAGCGACAGCCAAATGAAAACCACCAATCCGTTCACTGGAGAAGAACTGGTGACAACTCAAGCCGCTGATAAGAATGACTTGGATGCTGCTTATAAAGCTGCAGCTGAAGCGCAGGTGGCATGGTCGAAAGAATTGCCTCAGACCAAGCGGGCAGTCATCGAGAAAGCGTTGGAAGTAATGCAGGAAAACAAAGAGCTGATTATCGAATGGCTTGTTAAAGAAGCCGGCAGTACCGTCATTAAAGCGACTGTCGAGTTCGGAGCTTCAATCAATATCCTGAAGGAAGCGGCGACTTTCCCGTACCGCATGGAAGGCAAAATCCTTCCTTCCCAGCAAGCAGGCAAGGAAAACCGGGTATACCGCAATTCCTTAGGTGTCATCGGCATCATCAGCCCGTGGAATTTCCCCTTGCATTTGGCGATCCGTTCCATTGCGCCGGCACTCGCAACCGGCAACGCCGTAGTCATCAAACCGGCAACAGACACTCCGGTAACCGGTGGTTTGCTGTTTGCCAGCATTTTTGAAGCAGCTGGATTACCGAAAGGGCTGCTAAATGTGGTGGTCGGACGCGGTTCAGAAATTGGCGATGACATTGTCACACATCCGACGCCGCGGCTTATTTCCTTTACTGGTTCAACGCCCGTCGGAAAACGCATCGGTGAACTTGCCGGTGGTGCATTGAAGAAAACGGCGTTGGAACTCGGTGGAAATAATAACTTCATCGTCTTGGGGGATGCTGATGTGGACCAGGCTGTGGATTCCGCCTTATTCGGCAAATTCTATCATCAAGGCCAGATCTGTATGGCCATCAATCGTATTTTTGTCCACCAGGATATTTACGATGAATTCGCAGAGCAGTTTATTGCCCGCGCCGGAAAATTGAAGTTCGGCAATCCGGCAGAGCAGGATACTCAAGTCGGGCCACTCATCAACCGTGAACAGGTGGACCGGATCCTGAAAGACATTGAAGCGAGCGTCGAACAGGGTGCAAAAGTACAGCTTGGCGGCAATGCTGACGGCAATGTACTGGAGCCGACTGTGCTGACAGGCGTGACGAACGACATGCCACTTGCAGAAAATGAAATATTTGGCCCCGTAGCGATCTTGATCCCTTTCAACAGCGACGAAGAAGTGGTTGAAATGGCGAATGCCTACCCGTTTGGACTCAGTGGAGCGGTTCATTCCGCAAACATCGAGCACGGTACGAATATTGCTCATCAGATCCATACCGGCATGATCCACGTAAACGACCAGCCGGTCAATGATGAAGCGCATATGCCGTTCGGCGGAGAAAAAGATTCAGGACTTGGCCGCTTTAACGGCGAATGGGTGCTTGAAGAGTTCACTACCTTAAAATGGTTATCGGTTCAGCATCAGCGCCGTGAATACGGGCCATTTGTCAATAACACAAAAAACTAAACAGATCATGCGACGGCAATCTCGAAAAAGGGATTGCCGTCTTTTTGTGCTCTGGAATGCAGAGAGCCGTCCAAGACACTTGCTTTCTTCTGCACTGAAGTTTCATTGGCAACAAGGGAAACAAGCGCGAAAAGTCGAATTCTATACCATACAGAAAAACACAGAACAGGAGCTGAGTAGCTTGGCCGGATTGTTTCCGAAACTATACGATGTAGCAATGAAACCACTTGAGAAAACACGTTTTGAGAGGATCCGTGCGGGCCTTGTCAGGAAAGCCCAAGGGCGGGTTTTGGAAATCGGTTTTGGAACAGGCGCGAACTTTGGCTATTACAGAAATGTCGAACGGGTGGATGCGATCGAACCAAATCCTGCAATGGCTAAACAGGCAATAAAGCGGATTAAAAAGACCCGAACCCCTATTTATGCATATCAGGCAATAGCGGAAGAACTGCCGTTTTTCGACGATAGCTTTGACACGGTAGTTGCAACTTTAGTGTTCTGCACCATTCCAGAACCCGAGCGGGCACTCCAGGAAATTCGAAGAGCGAGCAAGCCAGGCGCGAAAATTCTATTATTCGAACATGTTAAAATGGACCAAAAAATGTTGGGGAAAACCCAAGAAGCTTTGACGCCTATCTGGAAAAGAGTATGTGATGGATGTCATCTAGACCGGGATACACTCCAACTGGTGAAGGAATCCGGTCTGCATATAGAGAAAGTCACATCCTATTATGGCGGGCTATTTCTAACGATTGAATGCCGCAACCCTCAATGAAAATCCGTTAAAACAGGGCAATCAGAAAGCTTATGTAGAAAGAAGGCGCTGAGCGTGGCTGATTTTATCCGCATTGTAAAGGCTTCCGAAAACAATTTGAAAAACGTCTCTGTTGCCATTCCAAAACAGCGATTTGTTGTGATCACCGGTCCATCCGGTTCAGGTAAATCGACATTGGCGCTGGATATCATCCAACGGGAGAGCCAACGGCAGTACATGGAACTGAATGGCATGACCACCAATTTCATCAATAAACCGAAAATGGAATCAATCAGCGGGCTGTCACCGTCCATTGGCATCGGCCAGCAGCAAACCACCAACCGCAATCCGCGTTCTACAGTCGGTACGGTGACGGATATGTATACGTATTTGCGGGTCATTTATGAAAAATTGGGGATGCGGGAATGCCCAAATTGTCATGAAAAGGTCAGACGGCCGCCGGAGCTGGATGAAGAAAGTGAAATGATGCCTTGTTCAGCTTGTGGCTTCCATATGAAGAATTTAAAGAAGGCACACTTCTCCTTCAACACCGTTGAAGGGGCATGTGAAGCCTGTTCCGGCTTAGGGAAAAAGCTGGGGATCCGTGCTGAGCGGGTGGTGGATGAAGGGAAAAGCTTGAACGCAGGCGCTGTGACTGTTTGGAATGCTGCAGTCACTGAGTATTACGGCAAATCGGTTGTCGCTGCGGCAAAGCATTATGGCTTTGTGATTGATAAGGATCTGGCAGTGGAAAACTGGACAGCTGAACAGAAAGATCTTCTATTGTATGGTGTGGAGAGTGAGGAGTTCAAAAAACATCATCCGCAGACACCATCTCCCAAAACAGTCGCGAAAGGCAAGTTCGAAGGCGTCTTGACCGGATTGTGGAGGCGCTACAACGAAAAAGGCGGCAACTTAGCGGAAGCCGATTTTTTCTTTCAGCAAACCTGCCAGGAATGCCAGGGAACCAAGTTGAAAAAAGAAAGCCGCCAGGTAACAGTGGCTGGAAAATCGATTTCCGATGTGTCGCAAATTCCAATGGATGCAATACTTGCATGGGTGGAAGAAATCTCTCTGGGCTTTGAAGCGAATGACGAGTCAGTCGCGTCTTCATTGGTCTATGAACTGGCAGAAAAAATCAAGCGGATTATCCATGTCGGCATCGGTTATCTGTCGATGGAAAGGCAGTCGTCTACATTATCCGGAGGAGAAGCGCAGCGCCTTCGGCTGGCAACCATCCTGGGTTCCAGTTTGACGGGAGTGCTGTACATACTGGATGAACCTACAGCCGGGCTCCACCCCAAGGATATTCAGGGCTTGGTCGATGTCTTGAAACAATTACGGGAACTGGGCAATTCGGTCCTGGTCATTGAACACGATGTCGACGTCATGAAGCAGGCGGACTGGATTATCGACCTTGGGCCGGGAGCGGGAATTAATGGCGGTCAAATTGTGGGAGAAGGCACATTGGATGAATTGATGGAGCAACAGAATTCCGTAACAGGTGCTTACCTGAAGGAAGAGCCGCCAGCAATAAAGATGCGTCGAACCGGAAACGGGCGCCATGTGGCTATACACAACGCCTATAAGAACAATTTGAAAAACATCACCGTTGCATTCCCACTCGGGTCATTTATTGCCGTTACCGGTGTATCGGGTTCAGGAAAATCGTCTCTTTTGTTTGGCATTCTGGCCGCCAGTGTCGAAACGGATCATATAAAAGAGGGCTACGATGAGATTACCGGAACAGCAGAACTCAGCCGGATGGTCATCTTTGGACAATCCGGATTGACCCGGATGCAGCGTTCTAATGTGGCAACGTATACAGAAATCTATACATTATTCCGGAATCTGTTTGCGAAATTGCCGCAAGCGAAAGAAAGAGGGTTAAGCGCAAAGCATTTTTCGTTCAACACAGAAGGTGGACGCTGTGAGCATTGCCTCGGCATGGGCTATGTCTTTACACCGATGTATTTTCTGCCGGACCTGGAAGTGATTTGTCCGGTTTGTTCAGGCAATCGTTTTAAAGAAGAAGTGTTGGCCGTGACGTATAAAGGCAAATCCATTTCGGATATCCTAAATATCATCATTGAAGAAAGCAGCGTCTTTTTCGCTGGCCAGAAAAAGATAATATCCACTATCGAATTGCTTTGTGAAGTTGGGCTCGGCTACTTGACATGGGGCCAGACGCTTACCACTTTGTCAGGCGGTGAAGGTCAGCGTCTGAAATTGGCTAAGGAATTGAACAGAAATGTCAAAGGTGAGACACTCTACATTTTAGACGAGCCTTCTACCGGGCTTCATCCAAATGACATTAAAAAATTATTGATTTTGCTCAATAAGCTGGTGGATGAAGGCCATACCGTTATAATTGTCGAGCATAATATACAAATCATCAAACAAGCCGACTGGGTCATCGACCTTGGTCCTGAAGGTGGGAATGGTGGTGGCCGCATTATTGCCGAAGGAACGCCTGAAGAAGTAAAATTATGCAAGAAATCCTACACCGGGATATACCTGTAATGGTGATTTGACTGAATCCAAGCAGCAAAAAAATCTGAATTTTCCTGTTAATTTTGAAAGCTTTTAATTGACAAAAAAACATCATTTTCTATAATTATTATTAGAGAGGGCGGCAAATCACTCACCAGCAATTTAGAAGGCAAAGGAGGGATAATCGGTATTAGCAGGAAGACAGCAGTCGTTGGGTAAAGCAGATTTTCGTAGAGCATTTCAAAGTGATGTTCCATTAAAATTTTTTCGAGGGGAGAGTTTGAAAATGAGACTTTTACCAAGAAAACGGGAAGATTTTTTCCCAAGCCTTTTTGACAGCAATTTTGAAATGGATGTTTTCGATCGTTTTTTCAAAGAAGCCAATTATCCTCAAGTAGACATCAAAGATGCCGACGACCATTATGAAGTGGAAGTGGATGTACCAGGATTCAAAAAAGAAGATATCTCAGTTGAATACAAAGATGGTTATCTTCAACTTCAAGGGAAGAAGGAAGAAAACAAAGAAGTAACAGAAAACGACGGCCATTATATCCGGAAAGAACGCTCCTATGGCTCTTTCAAGCGAAGCTTCTATGTTGGTGACGTGGAACAAAACGACATTTCCGGATCTTTTAAAGACGGTGTTTTGATGATTCAGGTTCCTAAATCAAAAGAAGACAAGAAGAAAGACGAAGGGCACCAGATTTTGATCGAGTAGCTTCATGTAAACTATATGAAAAGACCGAAAAGCCAAAAGGCTCTTCGGTCTTTTCTCTGGCATTAAGGAAGATTCCGGTATTCACGTTCAATATATATCGATAAATCTTCCGCTGCCTCTCCTGTGATGCTTTCAAAATCCTCTGTAACTTCCGCCATCAATCCTCTGGCTGCAGCTTCATACAAAGAAACAAGAACAGGACCGAACCCTTTCGGTTCGTCATAAAGTTCCGCGAATTCCTCATTGCTGAGCGGATCGTAGAAAATTGATGTTCCGCTGATTTGTGAGAGCAATTCGGCAAGTTCAGTCATAGACCACGCTTTTGGTCCGGTCAACGTAAACTCATTGCCGTGCAACTCCTGTTTCAACGCAATTTGAACGATGGCTTTTGCCAGATCCTTTCTGGAAATAAAAGAAATTCGCTCGTCACCAACCGGATAAAGAATTTTTCCCCGTTCGGCCAGTTCCGGCAGATAAGGAGGCAGGGGATCAGAATACATGCCGTTTCGGATATAAGTGAATGGAACTGATCCGGATGCCAAACGGCGCTGGACATAGCCGAAAAATGGGCTCATTTTAAACGGGTTATTGCCGTGGTCAGCCATGAAACCGATAAAAATGAATTGTTTGATCCCGGTTTGTTCAGCAGCCAAAATCGCATTCTCGAATTCCATGATTCGTGCGACGCTCGGGAACGTAAGACTTGGAATATAGATGAGCACATCTGTACCCTTGAAAGCATTTGCCATTGCTGATTCAGAGCGGTAATTCGCCCGTTTTATTTGTATTCCCTTTTTTTGGAAATTCAAAGCTTTTTCAGGATTGCGCACTGTCAGCACCAGATTTTTTGGATCCATGTACTTTAATGCTTCTTCGACGATTTTGACACCAAGATGGCCGGTTGCAGCGGTGATGTTATAGATCATAAGGATTCCTCCAGTCGTTCTGTTTTCTACCTACAGTTCTATTCCCGATTTTAACCAATAGTGAACTAATTCCTTGTTACATGCGTTTTGTATATAGCAGATAAAAACGGAAGAACTTTTTAATAACTTCCATGCTATGCGTAGTTTCCAGCTGACTGTTGCTTTTTCGGAATTAGTAGAATTCAAGCGTAAGATTCTTTTCCGTAGCCAAGGACACGGAGAACAGCCCATGAAAAGAAAAGATTTTCCTGTAGCGGGAAGTATAGTAAGGTAGGTATACGAAATATGTAAAAAGGAGACAGGGGATGGAAAAAACTACCGATACACATCTATATTTGCGGATCAATGAACAAGACAAAGCCGCGCTCGAACAATTATACGACCGCTATGAAAAAATCCTTTTCTCTTTTCTATATAAGATGCTGGAAGATCGCGATCTGGCTGAAGAGGTGTTACAGGAAGTATTCATTAAGATCTGGCGCGGCAAAGGGGTGTACGATGAAAGTAAAGGGAAATTCACTTCCTGGCTTTTCAGAATGGCACAAAATACAGCCATCGACTTGATACGGAAACGCAAAAAACCGACCGTGCCGATTGAAGAGGCGGCTCAGGTGGCCAGCAACGATGCGCCTGTTGCCGAACAGGTGGAATGGCAGGAAAAGAAAGGGCAGATCGAAACGGCTGTTCAGCATTTATCCATTGAGCAGCAAAAAATGATCGACTTGTTTTATTTTAAGGGGCATACCCATGAAACGATTGCAGATATGTGCGATATTCCACTCGGAACTGTGAAGAGCCGAATAAGGCTTGCGTTAAAAAAATTAAAAACATCTCTGCATGGGTTGCAGGAAAGGGGGGCTTACGATGACTAACATGGATTGTGACCGTTTAGTGGATTATTTGAACGGAACGCTATCAGCAGACGAAATCCAGCAATATGAACATCATTTGAAAACATGTACGGAATGCCAGGAAATAGTAGAAGCGACAGGCGAGCTCCCTTATCTTGCAGATCCGGTGGAACCGCCGGCAGGCATGAAAGCGCGTATTCTGTCTAATGTATTTGAAGAAGAGCGGGAACAGGATGAACCGCCAGTGGCCTTGAAGCCGGAAATGGCCGCCATACCGATGCACAAGCCAAAAAGAAAGCCTGGCTTATGGAAGCCGCTCCTTGCGGCTGTACTCCTCGCATCCTTAATGGGCAATGCCTATGCTTTCTTCCAATTATCAGATCAGGAAGATGCACCGGAAACGGCGATCGAGTCTATCGAGCTGGAGCCGAATGAAGCATTTGAGGGAACCGCAACCGCAGCGATGATTGAAGAAGAGGGTTCGCTCAATTTAGTTGTACAAGCCGATCGATTGGCAGAGCTGGAAGATAGCCAGGTTTATCAGGTGTGGTTGATCAAGGATGACAAGCCGATACCGGCAGGCGCTTTTTCACCCAACCCAAATGGTGAAGGGGCAAGCTATTATCAGTTGGATGAAAGTTCAGCCGACTGGGATACGATTGCCATAACGTTGGAACCTCAGGCAGGAAACGAATTGCCCGAAGGTGAAGTTGTACTGAGTGCAGGAATTTAACTGGCCGCTTTAGCGGTCAGTTTTTTTTATTTGATTTTTTTTAAGTAAATGTGATCTAAATGTAAACGCTCTCCGTTATGTCTATGAAACTATAAAAAAAGAGGAGAGATTAAGATGAAATTAAACAAATGTCTATTAGCACTTCCACTATCATTAGCCTTATTAGTACCCACGGCGGCATTGGCGGACAGCCACGGCCATGCGACTCCAGCTAGCGAAACGGCCATGGAGTCAAGCACAGCAACGCCGGCAGCGGAATTGCGCATCGCACTGGATACCACATTGACCGAACATGCATTCCTGGCAGTCGAAGCGATGAGAAAAGGCGTTGATGGCGCCGAAGATTTCGAACAGGCTTCGGGTGCATTATTGGCAAACGCTGACGATCTTTCAGCGGCTGTCGGTTCTGTCTACGGGGAAGAAGGCGCAGCACAGTTCGACGAGATCTGGAAATCCCATATCGGCTACTTTGTTGATTATGTAACAGCAACAGCTGAAGATAACCAGGAAGGCAAAGAGCAGGCGTTGGCCGCTTTGGAAGAATACAAAGTGGAACAATCAACATTCTTCGACACTGCAACGGGCGGGCTTCTGCCGGCAGCAGCGGTTCAGGAAGGATTGGATATGCACGTCGATCAGCTGATTTCCGCTTTTGATGCGTATGTAGCGGGCGAC
Source organism: Planococcus sp. SE5232 (assembly GCF_050686535.1). Taxonomy (NCBI): domain Bacteria; kingdom Bacillati; phylum Bacillota; class Bacilli; order Caryophanales; family Caryophanaceae; genus Planococcus; species Planococcus sp. SE5232. Next base: position 25,407 of record NZ_JBOGCP010000002.1, read on the forward strand.
TACGAAACTGCTTACTCGCTTGAACGTGAATCCATTCACCATATGAGCATGTTCGCGGAAAGCCTATCGATTGCCATCACGACACAATTCCCAGAGAAGTTCGATAACACGAATCCGGATACACCAGCAGCAGATTTACGCGCTCAATTGAACATGACATTTACTGAGCATGCCGGACTTGCCGCAATGGCAATGCAAGATGGTGCCGATGGGGCTGAAAGCTTTGAACAGGCTTCTGCTGCATTGATCGCCAATGCAGATGACTTGTCTGCAGCAGTGGAATCTGTCTACGGAGAAGAAGCAGGGGCGCAATTTGAAGAAATCTGGAAATCCCATATCGGCTACTTTGTGGATTACGTTGTAGCGACAGGTGAAGGCGATGCAGCAGCACAAGAGCAGGCAAAAGCTGATCTTGATGGCTATATTGTCGAACAGGCCGCTTTGCTTGATGCAGCAACAGAAGGCCGTGTACCGGCTGATGCATTGGAAGAAGGATTGACGGCTCACGTCGACCAATTATTGATGGCTTTTGACTCATATGTAGCAGGCGATTACGAAACAGCTTACAGCTCGATTCGTGAAGCCTATGCACATATGACAATGCCAGCAGCTGGATTATCAGCAGCCATCGTCGACCAGTTCCCGGAAGAGTTTGGCGCAACTGAAATGCCTTCAGAAATGCCGGCAACCGGTATGGGCGGCACAGCGGATACAGGTACGATTCCATACCTTTGGATCTTAGCTGGGCTAATGCTTGCAGGATTGACAACAACCCTTGCTTTGCGTTTCCGCAAACAATAAAGCAAGAAAGTGAAATGTAAACAGAGAACAGCCCTGAAGTCGTGAAACCCGGCTTCAGGGCTGTTCTTTTTTTGCGTTCTGTAAAGCATCCCATACTCGTGATGTTCTTAACTGATAAAAAAATGTCTTGAGGACCTCAATAAGACTATATATTGTTTTGGATACCTGCTACTATTTAGAAAAGATTAAGGACTTATTACCTTTTCAAGCCATAAAATGTTAGGCAAGGGTGGACTTTTATAAGTCTGCAGATTTTCTATAAATGTAAAGTGGGGGTATCGATGAAAAGCACAGTTAAGCAATTCCTTATGTTAATTTTCAGTTCGTATCTTGCCTATTTCCTTATTCTAAATCAAGGGCTGATTGGGGGATTGATGGTTGCGGGCACGTTCCTTCTAGTCTCCACAATCCTTTTCTTAGCCGGTATGATAGGGGCCATAAAAGGAAAGTTGAGATTCTTGAAGCTCAAGAGTATCAGCGAAGCAGTCGGAATGCTGATTTTTTCATCCATCCTATTCCTTGTGGTGCTGGTAGTGGCCGTCATCAATTCTTTTGTCGTCTTTACAACCGGAGACGACAAGCAAGCATCAGATGACAAAGTCAGGCTGTTCGCCTCGACAGTTTTTCAAGTTTCCTCACATAAAGAGTTGATGAAGACCGAAAAAAATGGGGTCATCTATTTTTATTCTGAAAAAACCGAAGCTGAAATCGCTAAAATGGATGAGGTTCTCCAACGGGAACGGCAAAACTTCAATTCGATTCTGGGCACCAGCGATGAAGGTGGATTGACAGTCGAGTTCCATGATGATTACGGCTCTCTTGAATCCAGCTATGGTTCGGGGGAAGTCGCCGGGTATTATAACTTAGGCAACAAAAGCATCCACCTGGTTCCTACTGATGAAAACTGGGAACTGATCTTGGTGCATGAATACTCCCATTACCAGAGCCATCTTTTCTCCAATCAGTATAGTTTGCCGATTACACGGATTCCTTCCTGGTTTGAAGAAGGCATCGCCGATTATTTTGCGGATGATTCCAGTGGTTGGTATGACCTGAAAACTATTGAACTCATCGATTTCCATGATCTCGACAGCCAAGAAGAGTATGACAGTTCTGCTTCAGCTAGTTATGATCCATACGCTCAGGGTTTTTTGGCGGTGGAATCACTGGTGGATGCTTATGGAGAGGGTTTCATTGTGGATTTATTGAAATCCAGATCCACCAGTACATTCTATAATAAGCTGGAAACGATGATCGGTATGGAAATTGAAGAATATCAGGACATCTTCCTTGAAAAGATGATTGCGGAACAAGAGCAATTGGATGAATGGTACGAACTTTCCCATATACAATTCGAACAGAAAGATTATGAGGGGGCTGAAAAAACAGCAACGGCCATCAAAGAAGCTGGAGACATTTATGACAACGATGCAGCGGATTGGATGCTTGTGGATATCCAATTGGCTCGGGGGAATTTCATGGAAGCTGCAGATTTGATGAATCGGAAGATTGCGGCAGACCACGCAGATTTCCTCATTGATGACTTGTTTTTACTGGCGGAAATTTACTTGTTGATCGATCCGCAGCTATCGTTGGAGTCAGCTTTACAGGCAGAAAAATTACAGGAGGATACTGAATTCTATTTCTATGAAGAAGACCTGATAGCCATTTATGAAAAAATAAATTCCAGTAAAGCAACAGAAGGCTATCGTCAGCTTTTGGATGAAGAATGGCTTTATAATCCCTATGTGCTTGATCGTTTAAATGAGAAGTTGGACAAGGAGTATCCAGGTGAATTTTAACTGTTGCGGAGTAGCGAGTATGCCGGTGCTTTTATATCAACTCATTCAAATCAGGAGAACCATGCCTTAATTGAACATGGCTCACCAACTGGAAAGAAGGAATACGATGTGCAAGATGCTGCTGACATCCAACGGTTTTTTTACCGAAGGGATCAAATGGAAATTCTTATCAGTATTGCCGAAGCCCCCATCAGAAATCAGAGCGGTTATCATCACCACAGCTTCTCCACAGAAAGAGTCGAGCAAGTCTGCAATTAAAGCACAAAAAGATTTGTTTGAAATGGACATTTGCCATGTCGCTTTTTTTGACTTCGAATATGAAAATCCAACAGCACTTGAAACGTATGATGTCATCTTTTTGAACGGGGGAAATCCTATTCAACTTCTTTATCGGATGAAGATAAGCGGCGGCATAAAGGTCCTCAGAAAACTTGCTCAACAAGATACGGTCTTTATCGGCGCGAGTGCCGGTGCGATGGTCCTTGGGGGCACTATCGAGCTGGCTGCTTTTTTTGCGCCGGAATTGAATACACCAAAACTGACGGACTTTAATGCCTTGAACCTTACTGACATCCTCCTTTTCCCCCATTATGATCGAGAAGACCTTTTTCCTGATGAAGTGGGGAGAACGATAGAAGAACGGATAAAACAATTCGAATCCATAAAACGAGTAGCAGTATCCAGACTTAAGGACGATGAATATTTGTTGTTCGACTAATGTTCCATTAAAGTGAAGGTTGTGCTACACAGAAAAATAGAGAGTATCCAAAACAGGCCAGCCGCTTCCCGAAGTGGCTGGCCTGTTTGATTTCAGCAGAAAATTCTAAAACGGACAGATGCCGTATTTTACAATCAAATTATAAAAAAGATTGCATTGGAAACTTCAAAAGGATATGATGTAAAACGTAACAGTTACAGTTTGTAAAATACATAAAGTTTATTTATAGAAGAGCTTAAGAAGAAAGTTCCCTTTTTCTCCAAGCTGTACAAGGAGAGAAAGGGAATATTTTTAATTTACAAACCGTAATAATTACACTTGAAAAAGGGGCGTGTTCATTGATGAAGAAGGTATTTGGATTACTGTTTATAGTAGTAACGCTATTCTTAACCGCATGCACATCAGGTGCAGCAAATCAGCAGGAAGAGGACCGCAAAGAACTTAATTTGCTGTTCAACTTCGCAGCACGGTCGCTGGATCCCAATGTTGACAGCAGCTATGTACCATTGCGCGCAGGAATTACAGAGACTTTGGTGCATTTGAATGACGATTCGCTGACACTTGAACCGTGGCTTGCAGAAAGCTGGCACAGTGACAATGGACAAGACTGGACAATTCAATTGCGCGAAGGGGTCACGTTCCAAAATGGAAATCCACTGGATGCGGAAGCCGTAAAAGCTTCACTGGAACGGGCGATGAAGGATAATGTGGCTATTGAGAATGCTTTGCGGATCGAGTCGATGGAAGCTGATGGACAGCTGTTAAGGGTGAAAACAACCATGCCATTTCCTGAATTTCCTTCCGAACTGGTTCATCCTAACACTTCGATTATAGATATTACTGAAACCGATTATATTAACCGGCCGATCGGTACTGGTCCGTTTGCCGTCGAATCATTTACCCCTGGAACGGCAGTCGATCTCGTCCGGTACGATGATTATTGGGATGGAGCTGCAAAATTAGAGGCGGCACGCTTTTCATTCAATGAAGATGCCAACGCTAGATCGCTTGCACTCGAATCAGGAGATGCGGACATTTCATTCCGCCCAGAAGTTGAAAGTTTGGAAAATCTGGAGTCGGTTCCGGGTGTAAAAGTCGAATCGACCTCCACTTTCCGGGTACACCAGATGACGATGAACCTACAGAGGGAATCAATGAAAGACATCAACGTGAGAAAAGCTGTAGATGCACTGATCAACCGTGATTTGATTGCAGACACAATTTTAAAAGGACATGCAGAAGTGGCAGAAGGTCCATTTCCTTCGACTTTCTCATTTGCCCCGGATTATCCTGAAAAACAGACCGGACCTGAAGCAGCCAAAAAGCTTTTGGCACAGGCAGGTTATGAAGAAAAAGACGGCGTAATGCAAAAAGATGGAGAACCTTTAGTATGGACAATGCTGACTTACAGTGCTCGTGCAGATTTGCCATTGATCGCCCAGGTGTTTCAGTCAGATGCCAAACAATTGGGCATAATTGTAGATATCCAACAAATTGAAGTGCCGGAAGAATATATGGCAGCCAACCGTGATTGGGACTTGACTACCTACAGTAATTTAACAGCTCCACGCGGAGACGCAGGCTATTACTTAAATGCAACTTACCATCCGCAGGGAGCTTTGAACTTTAGCGGAGCTGCTGATGATCAGTTGACTGCTTTGATCGATGAACTGAATTTGACAGTAGGAGAAGAAGCGCGTTCAGTCATTGCTGAAAAAATCGCGTTGTATGTGGATGACCATGTATACAATTCGTTTATCCTGCATCCTAATACATTAGTCGCTTACAACGCCGATAAAGTAGAAAATTGGGTTACGACCCGCAGCGAGTATTATATGTTGACCAATACCCTGGATGTGAAATAAATGGCACGGATTTTATTGACAAGATTTATCGAAGTGGCAGTTTTTCTCTTATTAATTACTTTTGTTAGCTTCCTGTTTGCAAGGCTGGCACCCGGGGATCCGGTGTTGTCGATTTTGCGGGTAGATGATGTATCGGTGACCGCGGCACAAGTGGAAGAGCTTCGTGAAGACATGGGATTCAATGAGCCGCTTTTAGTCCAGTATGGCGAGTGGTTTGTGAATTTTGTGAAATTGGATTTTGGGGAATCCTATTTGACCAACCAACCGGTTTTGGAAATGCTGGTAAGCGGGCTTCCGGCGACATTGGAATTGACCGCAGGAGCACTGATTGTCATGGTTCTCATCGCTCTGCCTTTAGGATCGCTCGCAGCCCTTTACCGGGGAAGCTGGATTGACCACGTCAGCCGCTGGTTCTCACTGTTCGGCGCCGCTGTCCCAAGCTTTTGGCTTGGACTTTTATTAATTGATCTGTTTGGCGTCCGGTTGAATGTGCTGCCGACGATGGGCAGGGACGGCTTTGTTTCCATCCTCTTGCCGTCCGCAACATTGGGGCTTGCCATTACAAGTGTTTATGTCAGGCTGCTCCGCTCCAGCTTAATCGATTCTTTAAGCAATGAGTATATAAAAGCAGCCCGCTCGAGAGGAATTTCCGAAATTCGGATTTTTTTCACTCATGCACTGCGGGCTGCTTTACCGCCGGTGATTACCGTATTTGGTGTCAGTTTGGGAAGTTTGATCGGTGGAGTGGTGGTCATCGAGGTGATTTTTGCTTATCCAGGAATTGGTAAGATGGTCGTAGAAGCCATTAGAAGCCGTGACTATCCCGTTATCCAAGGCTATCTGTTCATCATGGCCATTATTGTATTTGTGGTCAACAGCCTGGTTGATCTCTCATACCGCTATTTAAATCCGGAAATCAGGCTAAAGGAAAGGAAGGGGAATTGATGGGCGCTTTCCCGATCAACTACAGTAAATTAAATTGGAAGACAGGTCTTTTGCTGTTATTGCTGAGTCTATTGGCTTTGCTCACCACCTATACTTTTCTATTCTTAAAACATGATCCGGATTTTGTTGATTTAGGCTCTAGACTTTTGCCGATGAGCTTTTCGCATCCATTTGGAACGGATCATTTGGGAAGGGATGTGCTGACGCGCATTTTACTTGGAGCACAACTGACAGTAGGGTATGCATTTTTGGCATTGCTGATAGCGGTAGCCATCGGCCTGCCGATTGGTTTGATTGCCGGATACAAAGGGGGCCTGCTCGAACGCGTACTTATGCGAATTGCCGATACATTTCTGGCTTTTCCGGATACCATTGTGGCGATTGTCTTAAGTGGTCTGCTCGGACCGGGGATTGAAAATTTACTGCTCGCTATCGTTTTTGTGAAATGGGTCAATTATGCACGCCTTGTCAGAAGCACGGTGGTAAGTGAGCGTCAAAAAGAGTATATAGCGATGGCGAAAATCAACGGCTTGCATGACGGGAAAATTATTCGGAAACATCTTTTCCCCCATATTATCGGCAATGTGCTGGTTCTTGCCAGCCTGGATATGGGGAAAATCATTTTATTGATTTCGTCCCTATCCTATATTGGGCTTGGCGCTCAACCGCCGGCTCCTGAATGGGGAGCCATGCTGAATGATGCGCGCCCTTATTTTCAGTCCATGCCTTCGTTGATGGTTTATCCAGGTCTGGCCATTATTACGGTTGTGCTGATTTCAAATGTTCTGGGTGATTATCTGCGGGACAAGTTTGATGTGAAGAAGGAAGTGCGATCATGAGTTTATTGAAAGTCCATAAACTGACAGTCGAAACAAAAGATCAACAAATCGTCAAAGAAATCTCATTTGAAGTAGACCCAGGGGATTGGCTCGCTATCGTTGGCCAGAGCGGAAGCGGCAAAAGCATGACTGCATCTGCCATTGGACAATTACTGAAGCCCAATCTGCAAGCCAAAGGTACGATTGAGTTTAACGGAGCCAATGTATTGGCCATGACTTCCAAAAAAATGAGAAGCATCCGTGGAAATAGGATTTCCTATATTTTTCAGGATTATCAGAGTTCCTTTACGCCATTCTTGACCATTGGAAAGCATTTTGATGAATACCAGCGAACGCATCTCCGGATGACAAAAGCTCAGCGCAACAAGAACACACAGGAGGCATTGGGCTCTGTAGGACTTACAAAAGACTTAGTAAGCCGCTACCCTTTCCAACTAAGCGGTGGACAGCTGCAGCGCACCGCAATTGCGTTAGCATTGCTGCTTAAACCTGATCTGGTGATTGCGGATGAACCGACGACAGCTCTGGACAGCATTTCATCATTCCGGATTCTTCAACTGATGGCAAAGCTGCAGGAAGAGACGGGATGCGCCATTTTGTTTATCACACACGATCTGCGGCACGCAAGCAAATACGCTGACCATATACTCGTGATGAAAGAAGGCCATATTATTGAGCAAGGAGATTCGTCCGCCATTCTCGAGTTTCCGAAACACCCATATACACAAGCATTGGTTGAAGCAATTCCGGTGTTAAAAAAGCCGGAAAATCTGCATGACAGGAGGTCGGATGAGAATGTTGATGAAGATTAGCCATGTCGATAAATCATTTCCGAACGGCAAACAGGTATTGAAAGATATCTCCTTTACACTGGAAAAAGGCCAATGCCTGGGAATCATCGGAGAAAGCGGCTGCGGCAAAAGCACATTGGCACGCTGTCTTCTGCAACTTGAAAAAATAGATGCGGGAGAAATTTCCATGAACGGCTATATGCTCCATAATCAAACCGATAAAAGTCTCAATCCTTTCAGGAAGCACATTCAGGCAGTTTTCCAGAATCCCTCCGCTTCACTGAACCCGAAATTGAAAATAAAAGATTCGCTGATGGACCCCTACCAGCAATATGGCGGACAGAAAGAGTTGCAGCATTTCAATTTTACAAGCAAAGAAGACTATATTAGCCAATTGCTGGAGGCGGTTGAACTTCCTGCCCACCTTGCAGACTGTTATCCGCACGAACTGAGCGGTGGGCAACTGCAACGCGTGACTATTAGCCGGGCCATCAGCATAGAACCCGAAGTCCTCATACTTGACGAACCGACTTCCAGCCTTGATGTGCTGTCCCAGGCTTCGCTATTGAAATTACTGGAGAAACTTCGCCGGCAATTTTCACTTTCCTACGTTTTTATATCCCATGATTTAGCGGCCGTTGCTTCTTTAAGCCAGAAAATGCTGGTGATGGAAGAAGGGCGTATCATTGATGGTTTCAGAAGTGATGAGATTTTTTCGCAAAACCGGCATCCTTATACGAAAGAACTGGTTTCCATGTTTTGAAGAATAAATTCTGTACTGCCTGAATATATTTGCTAATATGGCATATGGCAGTAATTTTTCAAATTAATAGTTAGGAGCTTCAAAATGAATCATCGTACATACCTTGCTCTGGCGATTCCATTGACACTATCAACTATCACCACCCCTTTGCTGGGAGCTGTCGACACGGCGGTCGTTGGTCAATTGCCGGACCCCGCTTTTATAGGCGGTGTAGCCATCGGGGCAGTGATCTTCAACACACTATATTGGCTTTTCGGCTTCTTGCGAATTGGAACATCCGGTTTTGCTGCACAGGCGAATGGAGCTAACGATTCCTTATTAGGGACACTTGCCCTTATTCGGCCGTTAATTATTGCGCTTGTTGTAGGACTCAGTTTCTTTCTGCTGCAGAAACCGATTGAATTTCTTGCGTTAACTTTGCTTGATCCTGCTGATGACGTCTCTGCGCTGGCATCCGACTATTTCGGCATCCGAATCTGGGGAGTACCGTTTACTTTGGTCAATTACGTCATCATGGGTTGGTTAATCGGCATGGCGCGCATTAAAATATCAGTGATGATACAGGTTTTTATGAACTTGCTGAACATTCTGCTGGATGTGATTTTTGTTTTTGGTTTCGGCTGGGGAGTATCCGGAGTCGCCTCTGCCACGTTGATCGCTGAAGTAACGGCCTGTCTGTTCGGACTTTGGATCGTTTGGAAAGGAACTTCTTATCAGTTCCAGGTGCCTTCAATAACACTGGTCACCGATGGATCTTCCATCAAGAAGATGATGGCTGTCAATCAGGATTTATTTATCCGTACGCTCTGCCTGCTTACTGTTATAAACTTGTTCACTTATAAAAGCGCGGCATTTGGCACAGAAACATTGGCCGCTAATGCTGTTCTGCTGCAGGTTCATTATTTAATGGCTTATTTTTATGACGGAATTTCCAATGCTTCAAGCATCCTTTCCGGAAGAGCGGTTGGTTCGAATGATTCCAGACTTTTTAAAAAAACGATCAATTTATCATTTCAATGGGCCATTTACTCCTCACTGTTGCTGACTGTGAGTTATTGGCTTTTTAGTGAATCCTTATTTTCGTTTTTCACCTCGATTCCTGAAGTAATCGAATTGGGCGGAATTTATGGAGACTGGCTATTGCTGTATCCTTTAGTCGCAAGTTTTGGCATTGTATTATACGGCGTCTTTACAGGTGCTACCGAAACAGCACATATCAGAAATTCGATGCTTTTCGCATTAGGGGTATTTTTGCTTGCCCTCTGGGGAGGGGTCCCAATTTTACAAAATCATGGACTATGGCTGGCTTTTATCTTGTTTAGCCTTGGCAGATCTGTTTTTCTAGTAATGTATATTCCAAAGTTGAATTTATTACAGGGTAAATCCCAATAGATACATCGTCTAAGATGAAATCCTGCTATTGACAAGCAAATATTTTTGTTCTTTGACATCTCCTCCAAAATAAAGTACATTATCATATGGACGAACAATAATGATGGTATATTGAAAAATCATTCGTGTATAGGGGTGTAATTTATGGAAAATGTGTTTGATTACGAAGATATTCAGTTGGTTCCTGCAAAAGCGGTGGTGGAAAGCCGATCAGAATGCGATACCTCGATTGAATTCGGTGGACGGACCTTTAAGTTGCCGGTCGTACCTGCAAATATGCAGACCATTGTAGATGAAAAAATCGCCGGATTTCTGGCTGAAAATAATTATTTTTATATTATGCATAGATTTGAGCCTGAAAAACGCTTGGCATTTACAAAAGACATGCAACAGCGCGGACTTTACGCTTCCATAAGTGTCGGCGTAAAATCGGAAGAGTATGAATTTATCCAACAGTTGGCTGATGAAAAAATCACGCCGGAATACATTACAATCGATGTGGCTCATGGCCATTCGAACGCTGTGATCAAGATGATTCAGCATATCAAGAAATTGGTGCCAGACAGCTTTTTGATCGCTGGAAATGTCGGTACACCAGAAGCTGTCCGGGAATTGGAACACGCCGGAGCAGATGCGACGAAAGTGGGCATCGGTCCCGGAAAAGTGTGCATCACCAAGATTAAGACAGGGTTCGGTACAGGCGGCTGGCAGTTGGCTGCACTTCGCTGGTGCGGAAAAGCGGCGAGCAAACCGATCATTGCGGACGGTGGAATCCGTACGCATGGCGATATTGCCAAATCGGTACGTTTCGGTGCTTCAATGGTGATGATCGGTTCTCTTTTTGCGGGGCACGAGGAATCACCTGGACAAACGATCAATCAAGACGGCAAGCTGTTAAAGGAATATTTCGGGTCAGCTTCTGAATTTCAAAAAGGTGAGAAGAAAAACGTCGAAGGCAAGAAAATGTATGTGGAATACAAAGGATCGCTTAAAGATACGCTGGTGGAGATGGAACAGGATCTTCAATCTTCCATTTCATACGCTGGAGGAGACAAGTTGCTGGCGATCCGCAATGTGGATTACGTCATCGTCAAAAACTCCATCTTCAATGGCGATAAAGTCTACTGAATCAGTCCAAAAGCCCTCAATCCGTCGATTGAGGGCTTTTTTTCCGTTTGGAAGAGTTAATGAAAAAGATGGTGAGGGAAACAGCCAATACTGCGCCGAACAGGATGTACTGGATGGTGACTGGGACTGCTTGGGTAAATCCGTAAACTGCAGCCAGTTCCAAAAGGACAGCCGGTATTTTGCCGATGGTGCTGGCGGTAAAGAACAGTCTGCCGCTGATGCTCGTCAAGGCTGCACCTGCTGTCACAAATCCGGATGGCATGAAAGGAAGCAGCCGCAGCAGAATCACCAGGCTGAAGACGCGGGTAGTCGGCTGGTCCTGGAACTTTTGCCAAAAGGGGTGCCGCAGCCATTTTGGGTCTGCTTTGGAAAATCCAAAGCGGTACAGGTAAAATCCAAGAAAAGCACCGATGATTTCACCGGAAAAAGTTAAAACTGCACCGCCGTAAAGGCCGAAAGATTGGATATTGACGACTGTGACAAGGACACTTGGAATAAATCCGACGGCTCCGACTGATAAATTGACGGCCAGGAGAACCAGAAATTCCACTATGGTGGATAAAGACTCGATAAGCGAGGCCCCTTTCTTAGAGAACCAGTGTTTACTATACACAGCAACTCTTTTTAGATTCATTTTAACACAGCTGAAAATTAGCTATTTGCGGTTTGCGAGTTCGGTCGGTAAAGTTTTTTAAACAGAAAAAACTGCGTAAAATCCTTTTTTTTTGCTGAAAACACGTTTTATTTTTTGTAAAATGGATAAGGAATAGTAGATGAAAAAGAAAGGAGGAGGTTTGGCGAAAGATGAATTGACAAATCAGTTCAGTCGTCAGAAAAGCCATTAGGCTGGGCATAAGCAGTAAAATTTTTAGAGGAGGAACTATTCATGAAGATTACCGACATCATGACGAAAGACGTCGAGACATGTGCACCGGAAACGTCCCTTCAGGAAATTGCATCTAAGATGCTGGAACTCGATGTAGGGTCCATTCCAATCAGCGACGGCAAACGATTACTTGGAATCGTTACAGACCGCGACATTGTCACACGTGGAATCGCTTCTCAAATTTCATTGGATAGCCCTGTATCACAGATTCTGACTTCAGAAATGGTCACTGGAACAAAAGATATGTCTATCGAAGACGCTGCTGATTTAATGTCCGAACATCAAATTCGCCGACTTCCAATTGTTGAGAATGATCAGTTAGTAGGGATCGTATCATTGGGAGACATTGCCGTAAGAGACCAAACAGACGACAATGCCAGCCTTGTACTGGAGGAAGTCTCCGAGTCAGAAGACACAGAGCTGCATTAAAAGAAGAAGATTCGAAAGAAGCATGTCCTTGGTGGGCATGCTTCTTTTTGTTTCGTATGAATGTGAATCAACGAAAGATGGCCAGGTATTCGGTTGCATGTTTAACCTTCGTTTTGTGCTTTTACGTCTGCTGCCGACTAGGGGAAAGTTCCTGCAGATCCACCTATCATTATAAATTCAGGATGGTAAAATAAGTATGAGAATTGATGAGTACAAGAAGATTTATGACAGTTTTACTCATCAGGTGATTGAAGATAAAAAGAGGGGGAGTTAGATGAAAGATCGAATCCTGTTCGCAATTATCATATTTTTCGTCTTAGGATCGAGTGTCACCAGCGGCAATGATTCCATAAACCAGACGGCTAAGTCGATATTCCATGGATTTGGCATGTTTACTCTTGGGTTGATCGGAATTTATAGTTTTTATAATGTATTCGAAAAAAGGCGGGCAGAAAGAAAGTTGGATCATAAAAAATAAAAGCAGAAATTACTGCAGCTTGACTCTTGATTTTTCCATCAACGCCATACATAGCTGAACGTATTGATAAGGATCGCAACAAATCAATTATTTAATAGGGGTGGGCATTTGAGAAACCAAAAGCGAATTCGTGATTATGGAGTAGAAATCGGCAAGATGAAGCCCGGTGTGCTGAACGCCATAACAGATGTAGAAGGTGTTTCCATAGGGCATGTAACTTTAAGTGAAGGCGATATGCAGACCGGTGTGACAGCAATCCTGCCGCATCAGGGAGATCTGTTTCATGAAAAATTGATTGCCTCGAGCCATGTCATCAATGGCTTCGGAAAAACGATGGGGACGATACAACTGGCGGAATTGGGTACGTTGGAGACACCGATTGTTTTGACTAATACATTGAATGTCGGGACGGCAGCCAATGCCGTCATCGACTATATGCTGGAGAAGAATCCGGATATCGGCAACACGACCGGCACGGTAAATCCAGTGATTGGCGAATGCAACGATATGTTTTTGAATGATGTCCGGGGCCGTTTTGTCAAAGAAGAGCACGTTCGGCAGGCACTTGACAATACCGCTGTTGAATTTGAAGAAGGCGCAGTCGGAGCAGGCAGAGGCATGCTGTGCTATTCGCTGAAAGGCGGCATCGGCACCGCTTCGCGCATTATGGAGCAGGAGCATGGAACCTATACGATAGGTGTACTGGTGCTGTCGAACTTCGGGATGCTGAGTGATTTGACGATCGACGGCAATCCCATCGGCGAAGCATTAAAGAAAAATATCCAGCAAACGCATAAAGAAGAAGACAAGGGCTCTGTCATGGTCATCGTGGCCACCGATCTTCCGTTATCTGAACGGCAATTGAACCGGATCCTTAAACGGGCGGTAACGGGGCTTTCGCGGACGGGATCCATCATCACCAACGGCAGCGGAGAAATCGTACTGGGTTTTTCAACTGCCAATAAAATCCCTCATGCCAAACCGGAAAAAACCCTTTCGATCGAAACCATTCATGAAGACGATCTGGATGAAGCCTTCCGCGCTGTTGGGGAAGCTGTGGAAGAAGCAGTGCTCAATTCATTGATCACTGCAGAAGCGGTTGTTGGACGTGATGGCAATGAAAGACCAGCACTGAAAGAATTGCTAGAAAAATATGCGATGACTTTAAAGGACCTTTAATCGGGTTCTTTTTTCTTTTCAGCAAAGGGAAGAGCTCGATAAAAACAAAATATTGCCTGCTGATTAAATAGTTTATTTGAATAATACTTTATCTTCTGGGCTGAATACACTTTCTAGACAGCGAGCAATACAAAAGAAAATAACTATCGAATTAAAGATATCCAAGTATAGAAGAATACAGTGAAGAAATAGAGAAAAATAGTTTTTGGAAAAATAAGGTTGCAATAAAAATACTAAATTAACGTTAAATTGTTTACAATTTGCATAATCCATTGTAGTCTATGAGTATTATGAAAAACACTGAATTTCAATTTAATAGTAAATTAAATGGGTTTAAAGACTGTTAATACGACTGACTATTTTCAAAACAGCAAATTATTTTTAATAATATTTTGCTTGTTCATTCTAACGGGAAGACGAGAGGATGGAGTACATGATTAGTGCACAACCGGTAAAAACTTTGACTGAAATCCTGGAGAATATATTGGAAGCACCGGTCGAGGTGTTTGGAGATCTTCACGTAGTGAATAAGCAGAGGGAGTTAGCCATCAAAACAGGAAATTCCACTTTGTGCTTTAAAATCGATTACGAAATTACGTTTCAAAATATCCACCAGCAAGGCAAGATGCTGAATAAAGCCGAACTGCTTTTATTGCCTGAAGAACTGCCCGTGTTTTCCTCAGCGTTGATCAGCCAAAGTGTCTCATTACCCACCAATTACACACAACGGTTGGTTATGGAAACGGATGTCTTTTGCTTATACATGGAGTCCCAAGAACTTCCTGAACTTTTTGCCGAACGTTTTGCAGCCGCATTAAAAGCTGTCATTAATTGATCTTTTTGTCCGGATCGTCAAACTTTGATACCCACAACAGAAAAGAGGGTGTTCTTATGAATGGGAAATGTTTATCATGCATCTCGGCAGTCCTCTTTTTATTGACCATGCTGCCCTTGTCAATGGCAGCGATTCACTGGTTCTATAAACCACTTGAAATTTTGCTGAGCCTTCACCTGCATCTGCCTTGCGTGTTGAGCGGTTTGGGGATTGTGGCAGCGATGATCGGCGCAAAAGGAGATTTGAGGTTCAATCTTGTCTTATTCAATGTGCTGACGCTAAGTCTGTACCTCATTTTTTCTACAAGTCTGCACTCTATGTAAACCCGGTTGCATGCTACTGAAATATCGTACGAAATTACATGAACTTCTAAACAAAAAGATGGAATGCAGTGCATATTTGCGCAGCGTTCCATCTTTTCGATTTAATGTGCAATAATCGGCCTTACCCATAGTTTGGAAAAATCGACATAGCCGAAATGACTGATGGAAATATTCATTAAGTCAACAGAAAAAGGAATTTGACGCTTTTCATAATACAAAGTCAGCATGATGGAGGACTCGATCAGATCACGTTCAATTTCCAGATTTAAGGCCGTCCAATTTTCAAATGGCGTTTCAGCATACAGCTGCATGTAATCAGTAAATCGTGGTTGGGATTTCATGATAGCCGCCAGCGGAGAATAGCCGTTTGAAAGAAAATAGAAAAACGAGAAATTTTGGTTCATTTCAAAGACCTCTCCGTGAACAAAAAGGTCGGCTGTTTGGTCGTCTTTGGTATCCATCAGTTTGTCCCGGAAAGACAGCCATTGGATTTCGACAGGAATGCCTTCGCTTTCCAGAGCTTCTTTCAGCCAGCGGGTAGCTCCGTTGGTATAGTTTGCCGCTTTAATGATCAATGGCTGTTCAATGCGCGGACATACAGGCTTTGGCTGTGTATAGGCTTGTTTTTGTCCGATTAAACAGCTGTGGTGATTGGGCAAGGCACGCGGATGAAACTCGCCGATTTTATGGCGGTGTTTGGCGATGGCATAGTGGACATACTCACGTACTTCTTTCCGATTGATGGGTGAATTCCTGAATGCATTTAATATGACCACCCCAAACCCTGAATCGCTTTCTACTTGAAACGTCTCATTGGTCTGTTCATTCGCTGAAGAACGATAGGCAAAGTCGAAATCCTCGGGTACCTGGAGGAATTCGACGATGTCGAGCAGCGGCCGTTCACGGAAGTATCCACCGAATGCCATCAAGGTGGTTTTCAGCATGTCATTTTTCGTGACATAAAAGCTGCCGGTGCCGATAGGGTTCAATGGTCCTTCTTTATAGATGCTGGAATTGATCATGCCGAGCATATAGAGGCAGTAGCTGCAGCCATTTGGAAATGAGATTTCAAGAACATGTGGGGAGATTGCTTTTATGGCTGTAATCGGCTTCCAAAGATCCGCGTAAGAAGCATCCGTACGCAGCCGGTTTAGGCATTCGACTACATCTTCTGAAGTCAAAAAAGAGCCATCGTGAAAACTGACTTCTTTCCTGAGATACAGCCGAAGAGTAGTGGGGGTAAGGTCCCAACTATGGGCCAGCTCCGGAGAAACGTCTCCGTTTGCATGGACTGACACCAAACGGCTATAGACATTGGAAACCATATTTGCACTTTGGACATCTGCCGCTTCCAATGGATGGAGCGTCAGCAACGGATATTTCCGCGGGATGATCAGTTTATCTTTCTGGCTAACAGCGTTTTGGACATAACCGAAGTTGGACCGGAAGTGATGGAGCAGACGCAGCCTGACTTCCGGTGACCAGTCAAACAATAGGTATTTCCCGGCCGCTTCGATGGACTGCTCTTCAATCAGGTGAAGCAGCTGTTGTTCATATACTTCTTCTACATCCCGATGCCACTCTATATGGGAAGTATTTCCACGGCCACGGCCCGAGGTAAAGGTGAACCAGCCCTCATCAGCCCATTTACGCAACAGCCGTGCCGTTTGTTTATTGCTCAATTGAAGTGAATCTGCCAGCTCATTTTGCTTGATGTTGCCGGATGGGATCGCTTGCCATAACGCCAAAAGGGATTTTTCCATAATGCCTCCTTGTAAAAGTGGACATGATTTATAAAATTGTCTATTTTTAGTATCTTTCGTCTAGTTTAATATACATAAGACAAAGGAGGTTGACAAGATGAAATGGAAGGACTATCCACAAAATATTAAAGTGCGTTTGATTACTTCATTCTTTAACCGGGCTGTCGCTTCAGCCGTCATGCCATTTATGGCATTGTTTTTTGCCCAGGAGATGAGCAAGGTCTGGGCAGGTTCTTTTTTGATCATCACCGTTTTCATCGGTTTCTTTGTCAACATGATCGGCGGCTATATTTCTGATCGCTTCCCGCGAAAAAGAGTGTTGGTGATGACCTCTTCTCTGAGCGCTGTCATGTTCCTGTTGATGGCGATCAGTTTGTTGCCGGATGAAAAATGGATTCGCCTGTTTGCGCTCGCCTACGTCATGTTTATCGTCACCAGCAGTTTGGGCAGACCGGCGATGCATGCCATCATCATCGATTCGACAACTCCGGAAAACCGTAAAGCGATCTATGCCATCGATTATTGGATGATCAACCTGTCGATGGCCATCGGTGCAGCACTCGGTGGCTTATTGTATCTGAATCATCAGATTGAATTGTTTATTCTATTGACAGTAACAGCTGCCAGCTTGCCGATTGCTTATCAGATTTGGCTGAAGGACGAACGCGTCCAAAGCTTGAAAAAACAGCATCAGAATGTGGTGATCGATCTGCTGCAAAACTACAAAGTTGCTTTCCAGGACCGGCCGTTTGTGAAAGTGGTGATCGGTTCCATGTTCATTTTTTCAGCGGAATTTTCCTTGAACAGCTATATCGGCGTCCGGCTTGCCGAGAGCTTCGATTCTTTCACCATCGGGGATTTCGAGGTTGCCGGAGTCCGGATGCTGAGCCTCTTGAATATCCAAAACATGCTACTGGTCGTCTGTATGACATTTATGGTCAATAAATTCACGGACCGATTTTCCAAACAGCATGTCCTCTTGACCGGATTGTTGCTTTACAGCATTGGCTATGTCACGATTACATCAGCGAACAGCTGGTACCTGCTGCTCCTGTTCAACTTTATCGGGACAATCGGCGAACTCGTATATTCGCCGGTGCGCAATGCAGAGATGGCGAATATGATACCCGAAGACAAGCGGGGTTCGTATTCCGCTTTCTCCAATGTTTCATTCAGCGGCGCGGATCTATTGGCCCGCTCCACCATCATCATTGGTGCATTCCTGATTCCGACAATGATGTCTGTCTATATCGGCGTCCTGTTGATGATCGGAACGCTCCTTGTTTACACGGGCCTGTTTGTCAGAAAATCGAAGAAAGAGCAAGTGGCCGAACCGGAAATCGTTTGATCTCCACTACTTTAGTAGACAAATGAAATGCCAGGAGGATGAGCATGATGATTAGAAAAGCAGTTCCAGCAGATGCGGCTCAGTTAACCACACTCATGAAGCATGTGGAAGAATCGAATTTGATGCTGTTTGAGCCGGGAGAACGAAAAACCACTGCCGAACAGCTGAAGAAACGCCTTGGTGCTGCAGGGGATGAGTCAATCGTGCTGGTGGCAGAAGAAGAGTCGGAGTTGACAGGCTATTTGTTTGCGATGGGCGAAGGAGTCAAACGGAAACGGCATTCCGTTTATGTGGCGCTGGGCATTAGGCAAAACGAGCGGGGAAAAGGCAGAGGCACCGAGCTGTTTCTGGCGTTGGAGCAATGGGCCAAAGAAAAGGCGCTTCACCGCATTGAACTTACCGTTCTCGAGCATAATAAAGCTGCCATTGCACTATATGAAAAAATGGGGTTTCAAGTAGAAGGGATCAAGCGGGATTCTATATGGATTAACGACAGCTATGCCAACGAATTGTATATGTCGAAACTGCTCTAGGTCATAGAGCGGCAAAGGGTTCTATTACCACCAGTAAAGTCGGTGGCTATAGAACCCTTTGCCGCTTTTTAGGAAATGAAGCGAGAAATGTGGAAATAAGACGATATCTTATGTTTATATACTAGAGGTATGTAAAATATTGTAGTTTATCTGTATTTTTAGACGCAATGATTGTAAACTAATAAAGAATGTTTTTACGGGGAGTTGGATAAATGGATTCGTTGCTTTTTTTCTTTCTTGAAAATATGGCGTTGATCATCGCGCTGCTATACCTGGCTTTAAAAGCTAAGGAATTATTATTCCCCGATTTAACCGAATCAACATTTTTATTGGTGTTGAGTGTAGTGTTCATCGGATTTTTAACGTTTTCAGTCATGTACAACCCTTATATCCACGAAGGGATGAGGCTTGACCTGCGGGAAGTACCGCTTTATTTCATCTCCTATGTGGGAGGGTGGAAAGTAGGGATTCTGTCTGCTGTGTTCCCGTCGTTCTACCGCTATTCGCTAGGTGGTCCAACCGCAATAGAAGGTGTATTGCAGACAGTGGTGTTGCCGGTCATCATCGGCAGCTTGTTCCGCGATAAGAAGACCGTCAATAAGTTTTTTGCCTTGCTGGATATCAAGAGAATGGTTCTGGGATTGCTTGTATTCGAAGTCCTTAAATCGATAACGATGCTGGTAACTACACCGGCAACGATTTTTATAACACTATCGATGATGTTCTTTTCGATGGTTGCTGTATTGGCCATGGGATTGATCGCAAATGGGGAAAATCATCACATCCTCGTCCGCAAGGAACTTGAATTTTATTCGAATCAGGATCCGATGACACAATTGCCCAATATCCGCTATTTCCGAAATAAAGTTCAAATGCTGGTGGCGCAATATGTCCCAGTGGCTATTGTAATGATCGATGTCGATTACTTCAAAACCTATAACGACACGCATGGCCACCAAAAAGGGGATGCTGTGCTCCGGTCGATTGGCCAGCTGCTGCGGGACCATACACGAAAAAAAGATTATATCGCCCGTTATGGCGGTGAAGAATTCATCTTTTGTATCACCGATCCTCTAGATGATGCGGAAGCACTGGAAATCGCTGAAAGGGTTCGGGAACGGATCGAACAGTATCATTTTGAAGGTGAAGAGCTGCAACCTGAAGGCAAGCTGACTGTATCTATGGGAATATCCTTGAATTCCTACCACAAAACGCTGGATCAGCTGATTGGCGAAGCCGACCAGGCACTTTACCAATCCAAGCACCATGGAAGAAATCAGGTTACCGCTTTTTCAGAAACCGAGGAAAAGGAATCCGTGAATGTGTAGAGTGAAAAACTTATAGAACCGGACAGCCGTCTTTTCTCAAAAGCGGCTGTCTTTTTTTAGTGAAAGCGAGACCTTAAACATAGAAGCATGGAAAATTGGGTAGAGGGGGATAAGGAGGAAACCTGGCTCAATGGACAATGGGCTTTCCAATTAACATAAAAGACGGGAGGAATCCAGATGGAGCACAATCTGCAGACGGGATTAGCGTCTATGGAGACACTAGTCGTCATCTTGCTGTTCTTGGCATTTTTGCTGTACCCACTTGCAGCAGCTTTGACGAGCTTGCGCTTAAAAGCGTGGCCGCTCCATCGCTATTTTTTATGGAGCCTCGGTGTTTTTTGCATCGCAGCCGTCTTTACAGGGCCATTGGCGGATATAGCGCATGATGATTTCACTGGACATATGTGGACACATCTGCTGCTTGGCATGCTGGCACCTCTACTATTATTGCTGGCCATGCCTATGACTCTGCTGTTGCGGTCCCTGCCGATTTCTGCAGCAAGAAAGGTTACTTCAATTTTAAAGAGCCAGCTGTTTCATTTGTTGAGCAACCCGATTACCGCATGGATCCTCAATACCGGCGGGTTGTATATGCTGTACATGACGGATTTATATGAGCTTATGCACCGGTCGCTGATTGCTTACGGCCTTATCCATCTGCATGTATTTCTAGCAGGCTACCTGTTCACTGCTTCTATCCTCTATATCGATGTCACAAGCCATCGCCTGGGTTATTTGTTCCGTTCCGTTGTTTTGATCGTGTCGTTGGCGGCTCATAAAATCCTTTCAAAACTCATCTACGCCTATCCGCCTGACGGTGTGCCAAGAGAGCAAGCCGAAGCAGGAGGCATGATCATGTATTATGGTGGGGACTTCATCGATTTGGTCATCATCGTCATCTTTTGCTGGCAGTGGTATAAAGCCACTGCTCCGAGGAAAAGTGAAATGGCTGAGAAGATATGAAGCGTACGGGGAAGCTGTTTCGTCAGCGCGTCTTATGCCTTTCGGGGGTGAACGGCCGTTTCCGCTTTTCTTTTTGTCCAGCTCCAACGGCCAACTCCTCGGGTCATAAGCCACACTGACTATGCGGCAAAAAACGCCGCTTCGTCAGCGCGTCTTATGCCTTTCGGAGCTGAACGGCCGTTTCCGCTTTTCTTTTTCTCAGGCAAAGTCTCTTGTTTTGGGTTAAACTAGAGATAAGCGTTTGGATTCGAATAATCTGCTCTACTACATAAGAACGAATGAATTTAAGCATCACCATCATTAGGAGGCAATTCATGAATAGTTTTATTGTTATGCAAGGAGAGACTTATCAGGCAGAACGCAATGCGGGGGTTCTTTGGACGCCGCAGATCGACAAATCCGGCATGGTGCCGCATTCGTGGAACCGGATGCAGGAATTGAAAAAAGGCGATATTGTGTTTCATTATGTAAAAGGCTCCTTTATGGCCATCAGCCGAGTACGGGAAGATTGCCATAAAGGCACGAAGCCGAAAAATCCGGATGAGCAGCAGAATGGACATGAAGACGCGTTCGTGGCACACACTGTCTATCGCGAACTGGATAAGCCCTTGTCAGTGAAGGAATTCTTTGCGGAGATCGAGCCTTTATTGCCGGTGAAGTATTCCGCGTTCCAGGAAGATGCCAGCGGCAATTCAGGCTATCTGTATCCCTGCAATGAAGAACTGGCGATGAAGTTTCTGGAGCTGATCAGCTCGTTGAACATTTTTACAATTGAAGTGGAACAGTTGGAATTATCGATGGAAGTGATCAAAAAAACGGAGCACAATCCATTGCTGGGGCTGATTGCCGAAGCGGAACTTGAAATCAAAACTAAAATGCGCAGAGGCAAAGAACAATTTCGGGAAAGTTTGCTGCCGCAATGGAACGGCGAATGTCCGCTTTGCGGCATCGGGGTCGAAGAGGTTTTAAAAGCGACCCATGCGAAGCCGTGGAAGGACAGTTCGGATTCAGAGCGATTGGATCCGTTCAATGGCATTCTGCTTTGCGCTAATCACGCCGCCTTGTACTCAGCAGGTTATATTGCCTTCACCGGTGGGGGAAGGCTCCATATTTCGAGCCGGATTCCCGAAGAAGACTATCCGGTATTTAGATTGCGTAAGAGCATGAAAGTTCCGGTCTCCCCGGAGCATGCGCCTTATTTAAGGTGGCATAAACGGATTGTTTTTGCAGAACCGAGAAAAGTGAAATTGCTGACAAACCAGGAACAATAGATTTTTTTAGCTGTCTATAGGCGAATGGAATATGCTACACTGAAAACAAGTGAATAATCATGCAGAAAAAAGGTGCTGATTCGTCAGCATAACAGGGAACCCGGTTAGATTCCGGGGCTGTTTCCGCAACTGTAAGTGCGTATGAAATAAGAAAATGCCACTGTTCCGATGACTAGTCATCGGGACGGGAAGGTTCTTAGAGTAAATCGATGCACAAGCCAGGAGACCTACCTTTTTTTGAACGTATTTTTACTCTTCGGAAGATAAGGGAATCATACGGCAACGTTTCTATTTTTGACTGCTGGAGTATGTCTCTGAATAGCTATGGCGCCGCCCTCTTTTTGAGGGCGGCTTTTTGCTGTTTAATGAGAGCGTTCAATGCAGTGATTTTCACCAGACAAAAGTGAGGTGAAATGATGAAGAAAGACATGCGTTACCTATGTTATCCATTCATGCGGGAATCCGCCTCTACAGTGGACTTTGAAATCAGAACAGATTCATTGACCACACATATCGGGGAAGCCCTGGCGCTGACAAAAGATGTAGCTGCAGTTCAGCGCGACCTGCAGATTCTCCAGCCGATGGCCTATCATTTGAATGGCTCAGTCCGAGGGAAACTGGCTATCCGGGATGAAGATTTGATCGAGTTAAGTAACATGTATGATTATTATGTCAACTGTACAAGGGACAAAATCGACCACTTCGTTTTGCCTCAAGGGACTATAGGTGCTTGTGTCCTGCATGGATGCCGTAGTGAGGCGAAAAAATCTGTCCGCGCCTTGCATAAAGTAAGCTTGGAACGTGAAGTTCCGGAAATCCTTTTCAATTACGCCAATCTTTTGGCGAACGTATTCTTTACCATGGCTGTTTATGTCAATCAACACCACGGCGTGGAAGAAATTCCGTTTGTCAGCAAGTCCTATCCAACCAAAAAAACCAAAAAGAAAGAAGTGGCCAACTAACAATGAAAATTTCCCTATTCAAGTACCTATCCATCGGAGCAGTGGCATTAACGCTCGGCGCCTGCCAGTCAGACACATCCCAAACAGCTGATTCGGATGCAGCAGCTGAAGTTGAAGAACAGGCAAGTTATACCGTGACGGATGACCTGGACAAGGAGCTGACTTTTGAAGAAGTTCCTGCTACTGTCGTGTCATTGATTCCCAGCAATACTGAAATCCTCTATGAAATCGGAGCTGGAGACAAAGTGGTCGGTGCGACAGATTACGACAACTACCCGGCTGAGGCAGCCGAAGTGGAACGTGTTTCCGATTCGGTGGCTTTCAATGCCGAACGCATCATTGAACTGGAACCGGATGTGGTCATCGGTTATTCGACAGGTGGACCGACCGGCTACGACGAATTGGAAGCAGCCGGCATACAGGTATTTGTCATCGAATCAGCGGAATCCTTCGACGACGTTTACGGAGACATCGAGCAAATTTCAACTGTAATGGGCTTGGAAGACAAAGGCGAAGAAGTGATCGAGGCCATTCAGCAGCAAATTGAAGGCGTACAGGGAAAAGTAGCAAGCGTGGAAGAGAAAAAACAGCTGTATTTCGAAATCAGCCCTTCACCGGAAATCTATACAACAGGCCAGAAGACTTTTCAGCAGGAAATACTGAATCACGCCAATGTCGACAACCTGTTTGGCGATTTGGTAGGATGGCCGCAGATTTCTGAAGAAGAAGTCATCAAACGAAATCCGAAAATCATTGCGACCACAGTCTCTTATATTGATGACCCAATCGGCGAAATTAAAAGCCGCGAAGGTTGGAAAGATATCGAAGCAATCCAAAACGATCAGGTGTTTTTCCTGGACTCCGATATCACTTCCCGTCCGGGACCAAGAATCGGAGATGCTGTCGAGCTGGTAGCGAAAACAGTATATCCCGAAGCTTTCGAATAATAGTGAAAACCCCGCTCAAATATGAGCGGGGTTTTCTGATCCATTCATAGTAGAGGCTGTTATTGGTGCTGTTTTTCAAGCACATCCAAATCAATGCCGAATTCTTCCTTCAATACACTTTGTTTTTCTGCAGCCGACAATTCTGTCTTTTCCTTTTTCCCATTTTCAGAACGCGTCAGCTGACTGCCTGATAACGTCACCCGGCCATTTTCAGTAGCCCGTGTAACTAGGTCATCATGGGTAAAAG
This sequence comes from Planococcus sp. SE5232, assembly GCF_050686535.1. Taxonomy (NCBI): domain Bacteria; kingdom Bacillati; phylum Bacillota; class Bacilli; order Caryophanales; family Caryophanaceae; genus Planococcus; species Planococcus sp. SE5232. The sequence continues at coordinate 49,943 of NZ_JBOGCP010000002.1, forward strand.
GAGACTCCTGTGAAACCTGGTTGAAGACACAGCCTTCGTGAAAATCAGCCAGCTGTTTTGCTTCTATGGAAAATCGGTATAGTGTTTTCTCCGTATCTTCGGTTTCACGAATCAAGTCGTAGTAGACTTCATCAACGTGTTCAACACGGTAAGTGCCGCTATGGTCTGTATGCCGTTCACCGCCGAGCGGAATTGGGCTGATGGTGGAATCCCCGAATCCAGCATCGACCAGATAGAGGGTATCGAGCTCAACGAGAATCGCTGCATGGGTATCGGCTTTCGACCATGTACCGTCGGGTTTTTGTACAGTAGCGGAAATCAGTTTTGCATCAAATCCCAATTCATTCAGCAGCCAATGGAACAAACCATTTATTTCGTAGCAATAGCCGCCGCGGTGTTGATTGACGATTTTGTCGTAAATGCTATTGATATTTAAATAGATCGGCGTCCGGCGGATAACATCCAAATTTTCAAAAGGGATATTCTGCATATGCAAAGACTGCAGCTCAGCCAAGTTCTGCAGGTAATGCTCCTGTACGGGTGAAGCTTTGAATCGCTTAAGGTAGTCGGTGGTATTCATATTTATTATTCATTCCTTTCGGTTAGTCGAATGGGTATATATTTTATTCTGTGAAATAAACATTCATTCATTATAATAAAAGAGTGTAGAGTTTGCTCCTGCGTGGTATAGTGAATAAGTATGTGAATTTAAAATGAATATCACAAACTGAATGACTGTATGAATGCTGTTCAAAAAAATAGGAAGCAGGGTGATGGATTTGGTATCCACTACGGATGTTGCTAAGCATGCAGGTGTTTCGCAGACCACGGTTTCACGTGTGTTGAATAAACCCGATCAAGTGAAAAAGGAAACTTATGATAAAGTGATGGCTGCTGTAACTGACTTGAATTATTCGCTGGATGGGAATGAAGAGGCAGTTCCAATCATCGAAAAAACCAAATCAATCAGCCTGATTGCCGGACCATTGGATGACCCGATTTTCATCGGTGCTGCTCCAGCTATTATCAACTATGCAAAAGAACGGGGCTATCAAGTAAACGTTCATTTTGTTACAAAAGAGAATGAGTTGGAGACTTATGACGCCGTTTTGTCCAGCAAAACCGATGGCATTATTTTGGCTTCCGTACTCCTTGATGATGTAAGCCATAAGAGACTGGTTGAATCAAATATCCCATTCATCCTGTTGAATTCGAACCATCCTGATAGCCAACACTCAATTGGCCTGGACAATATCGAAGCCGGATATCTTGCGGCCAGCCACCTGCTTACCGCCGATCATCAGGAAGTGGCTTGGGTGGGGGGACCTTTAAATAGCTCCACCTATAAAGACCGGTTTTTAGGCTTCATTCATGCGCTTCAGGAAGCGAAAAGCAAAATACGCAAAAAACGATTGGTGATTACCGATACCGATAAATCTTCTCTCTATGCAGTTTATCAGGATCTGCAGAGTTTGAAGAAAAAACCGACGGCTATTGTGGCGGCTACCGATGAAATTGCCATCCAGCTGTTGGATTTCTATCAGGAAGACGGATATCGGATTCCGGAAGACATCAGCATCATCGGTATCGGAAATTCAGAAATCGGTCAGCATTCAGCATTCGGACTGACTTCTGTCGGTTCAGCCGATAGCCTGGCTAATCTCGGTCAGGAAGCCGTGAAAAGACTTTTTGATATCTTGACGCTCGATCAAGATGAAGCCTTTCATGTAAACCGGGAAGTTCTTCTTTATGAGCGCAAGACTACTGTTCACGGATAGGTGATGAAACTGTACGGAATGCAGGATTCATTTTCTGCATCCATTATAGTCTTACCCTGAAAGGAACGGAGATTAACCCATAATTAAAAAGCTGTACTGGCAAAGATGCCGGTACAGCTTTTTTCAGTGAGTAAAAACCCACGGCAAAGTCCGAGATACGGGTTCATTTCTTTCATTCTGTTCTGCATAAATGGATGGAGTTGCTTATTATTTCATTTCTTTATGCGTAAAGGGACACTTCCCCTGTATCGGTTCACTGTCGTCGCCGATGAAAAATTGCTTCCATTCGTTATGTTCAGGGTCTCCGAAATGGCTGATATCCGGGTGTGTCGGCAAATGATCCCATGCCTCTACACGCTGCCGCACTTTATCGCGTGACATGACGCCGCCTTTTTCGGTTCCTTTTAATCCTTCAAAGATGCGGCGGGGCTGGAATCCTAAAACCATTGCGTTGCCGAGGTCCCGGGTTTTCCGTTGTTTATAAGCCGGTGTATTGCCGAAGATGAAGATCGGCTCTCCCTGGAAAGTGAAATCCCATAGATAATGGTCCGGGTCGCGTGGTGCTTCTTCCGGCCATTCCATTTCATCTTCATCATGCAGGTATTGGAGAATATCCCAGAATTGCTGGCGGTAGGTTTCCAGTGAACCTTCTTCCTTGAATGGTTCAACAAAAACAAACAATCCATGCCGCTTGTGTTTCGGATCATTGAATAGCGTCAAAAATGATTCAACGGCGGCAGGCAAGTTGCTCCAGTCGTCTTGGGTGATATAAGCGTAGCGCAATTCTCCCTTCAGTTCGCCGCTCATCCCGAAATAACATGGAAAAGTCTTATCCGTTACGGTTTCGTGAAAGGTTTTGTATTCGGCCAGCAACCATTCAGGCAAGTCTGTCCGTACTGAAAAATCTTCTTTCGTCAATAAAGCTGAGTGGGTTGTAATCATCAAATATTCCTCCATATGCATAAAATAGCGTCTTCCTTCTACTTCCCTAAGAAACACAGGACAAAACAAAAACGGCTGAGAAAAATCACAGCCGTTTCATCAATTGAATTAAAAAGCTCCGGAACCGCCACCGCCGCCTCCGACTCCACCGCCTGCAGGCATAGAGCCTGTCCCGCTGGCTGAAGCACTGGTGCTGGAATTCGCAGCGATGAAAATACCCGTCAAGAGGACTGGATTGTAGAACACGCCAAACTCTGCAAAAACAGATTCACTGTAGGCATTGGTGAAGCTCTGCGTTTTCGGATTGGCCGATTTTTCGTCCGTTCCCAAAACGTAGGCATAGGCACGCATTTTTTCATCCTGCGTCAAGTTTTCCCAGTCTGAAGCATCCAGATTTTCCATGGCAGTACGCAGTTGTTTCCATTCTTCCCGTATCTCGTGGCCATCACGGGTAATCGGGGAGTAGAAGCAAAAAGCGACAAAACCGATTCCAATGAAGAGAGAAAAGAACATCAACGGCAATAGATCCATTACCCCGAAAAAGATGCTTGCTGCAAATAAGGCAAGCCCGATCAGTCCCACGGTCCAGCGCAGCAACGGGTGCTTGCCGTATAGGTCATGTTGCTTCACTTCTTCGACGACGCCCTGCTGCCAGGCCGTGATCGATTCGTTATAGGAAGAGTGGTTCAGTTCGTTATTGGTATAGGTTTCAAGATCCTTGGTTGCAAAAGTTTCGCCATCCCCGACTTTATCGAATAATAAGTCGATCAATGTCGCCTCATGCGCATGTTCCGCATGGCGATCGATCAGCCGGAAGTGTTCTTCCGACAATTGCTCTACATTCTTTTTGCGCACCAGTTCCATTAAGGCGGCTGCTGTTACGGCAGGCGTCAAGATGGAGGATTTGGTGAAATACAAGGTCGCCGGAATACTCATTTTCTGTTTGGGCACGAAGAAGGCGCTTGTACTTGGTTTTGCTTGCTGTTTGGTTCTGCGCGCACGGTTCCACCCCCAGGCGGCAAGTGCAAGCAGCAAAGCCCCGGCCCCCGGAATCAGTCCATTGCCGATGAGAGAGCCGGTGTCCCGTCTTGCCGCAAAAGCGATGGCCTCATCTTCCAAACGTTCTTTTTCATCTGCCAATTCCCCGCGGATAGATCCATCCTGCTCGGGAAGGGCGGGGAAGAGCTGAGCGTCAAAGATGACACGGACATCTCCGTTAGATCCTTCCGGCACGCGACCCATATCGAAGCGGACCGCTCCATCGTCCTGCAGGCTGCCTGTTTGATAGGCTTCATCATAGCCGACAAAATCCGTTTCTTCGGAAGGAGCGGGAGGGGTGACCGTAATGGTCATTTGTCCGTAATCACTTTCGTTGCGGTCATCGAAGAACGGCCAGTAGAATTCGGCGCCGTCTTCGAATTTGTCCACAGCATCCTGGATTTCGTAGTGCAATTCGATGGTTACGGTTTCATCTTCGCCCGCACGGAAGACCTTGTACAGATCGCCTTCCCGTTCGACTTCCAATTCCTGGCCGTTTTCATAACCGCTGAACTTTTGGATCGAGCTTCCTTCTTTCGGAGCGATTTCCCGTGTGATGCCGTTGAAGTCATCTTCAAATTCATATGTGTGATGTTCCACCACATCCACGGTGCCGTCTGTGTTCACCTGTGCATCGATAACAACTTCAGAAATCGAGAACTCGACGGCCAATGCCTGCAAGGGAAACAGCATGAGAACCAGCAGCGTCAAAAAACAGATAAACGGTTTTTTTCTGTGCATTTCCATCACCTCTTTCTCTATTTACGAGAATCTCCATAAAAAGTTTCAGAAAGAACAATCAGCGAAGAACGCCATGAGGTAAAATTGCATGAACGCCTTTGACCCCATTGACGACTTGGGTGACATGCAGATCGACTGCGACACTCGATAAGGCAGTCGCTTCTGTCCGTGAAATGCTATAGAGCTGTTGCATAAACGAAATCATTTCAGCTAAAGCGACAGCTGCAGCTTCGTTCAGGTCTTCATTGAATCCGAATGTAATCCATCCGGCGGGTGTGTTTGCACGCGGCATCGATAATGTCCTGTCTTTATGGAGAATCAGCGTGATATCCGCGAGATCCATCGGGCATTCAATTGCAGTTCCGGAACTTTCCCCATCACCTTGAAGGGCGTGGCCATCTCCCAGTGAAAACAACGCACCCTCCACAGATATAGGCAGAAATAAGCTGCTTCCCGGCACCAATTCCTTGCAGTCGATATTGCCTCCGAAATACGCAGGTGGTTTTGTCGGAAAAGTTCCCGCTTCCTTTGGCGCTACGCCCATCAACCCTAAGAAAGGGGACAAACCGACTTTGAATTCCTGCCCGGCGAGTTTACAGCTGCCCGTCATCCGTGCGGCATCGAGCCTCCAATCCACCTGCAGCCGTCCGCTGTCTGAGATGCCCAACTTGTCATTTTGCCAAGCCGGGAGACCGCCTGCCCAATTGCGGCCGTACCAGCCTGGGATGAGTTTATTGGTGCGCACTTCAAGCACCATGCCGGGTTTCGCACCTGCAACGGCAATCGGGCCAATGATTGGATGTGCTAGCTTTTCTTCGTTTTCACGCGACGTGAAAATCGTCCGTGCTTCAGTTTCGGCTGCCGAATAGCCCCATTGGATATCGATGGTCTTCAACTGGATGGTATCGCCTGAATCGACGGTTAGAATCGGGTTATAGTCCCGGTTAAAGGAAGAATGAAGGTGCTTTGAATCGAGTGGAATGGAATGAATCACAGAACTGCCCCTTTCTATTAAACAAACCTTCTGTCATTACGGTAATTATAGCAATGAAGCTGGCAATAAAACAAAAAATGGCCTTGCTGACCTGAAGAATGAGGCGACGGAGAACAGGCACACAAATTTTCCTGAAAATAAATAAGCGGCTGAAACCCTAAGGTTCCAACCGCTTTGTCATCTAGTCAATCTCTATTGCTTAAGTTGGATATGGTTAATCCTGATGCCATTCCATTAATACCTCACCGATTTGACGATGATTGATCACCAGGTCGGCATAATCATCAAGCGGCGTGGCTTCCTGATTGACGATGACCAGTTTCGCACCGTGTTCCTTGGCGATGAGCGGGAACTGATTGGCTGGTGTCACGGACAAGGAAGACCCGAGAACGATGAATAATTCTGCACGGCTTGCTTCGTCAAACGCCGACTCGAATGGCTGTTCCGGCAGCATTTCCCCGAACAGCACGACGGAGGGGCGCAAAATGCCGCCGCAATTGCAGCGGTATGAACCGTCGAGAAACGCTTCGCTGTTGTAGGAGGTTCCACACGATTGGCAATGGACCTTCTGCAGCGTGCCGTGCAGTTCTGCCACATTTTTGCTGCCGGCCTGTTGATGGAAGCCGTCGACGTTCTGGGTGATCACCGACTGGATCCGGCCCTGCCTTTCCCATTCCGCTAGAATGCGGTGGCCGTTGTGCGGACGGTATTCCTTTACACCAAGCACACGCTTCCGGTAGAAATCGATAAATTCGTCAACATTCCTATTCAGCGCTTCGACACTGGCAACCTGGCTGGGGTCTTTTTGCTGCCATAAGCCCTGATTTGCCGAGCGGAAGTCAGGAAGCCCGCTCTCCGTCGACATGCCGGCACCGGTAAAAACCACTGTATGTCTTGAATTGGTCAGCCAGTCTTTAATCAACAAAACCACTCCTTTTTTGAATACCCATTTTACCGGGTTGGCCATGCCCGTTCATCTGCTTCAATAACACCCAATAATTTGCTGCGGCGTTGCTGCAGCTCTTCATAAGCTTGTAGATAATCTTTTTCCGGCATCAATGGAATTCCTGACTGGCGAAGAAACTCAAAATCAGGAAGAGATGGATTGTGTTCCGATGGACGATAAAAGGATTTATTGAGCGTTTCCAAATATTGCTGGACGCTGGAGCGCGCATTTTTCAAAAGCAGCCTGTTGGGGTGGTGTTCGGCAGGTATACTGAATTTAATGAGGCTCAGCGTTTCGTCCAGAATCGCAACGGCTGTCGGCATGGCAGATTTTTTGCTCACTGCATGATAATAATGCAACACAGGATAAGCAATATGCTGAGTAGTCAAAGAGCCCAATTGCTCCGAATAAGTATCCAGCAATAAATCGAAATCGTGGAAGTCGTCTCCATTCCATGCGCTTTCGACCAGTTCCTCAGCGGTTTCACCCACACCATGGATACTGGAAGCGAAAGATCGCTTCATCGTAACTGCACTCAAGATAGAGATTAAGTAAGTGACGCCCAAGGTGATGAACAGCATGCCCGTGCCGGTAGCAAGAACAGAAGCGATTTGCCAAACTCCTTCTTTCGGACTGAAATCACCGTTGCCCAGCGTAAAGATCAAATAGCCGGCAAAATAGACGCGGTCGAACCAGGAGATCGGGTCGGTTCCGCTGGAAGGCGAGATTGAATCCGCCAATCCGGCGAAAATGAGTGTCCAGCCGCTCCATAACATGAAAATCCACATGGCCAGCGTGGCACTCAAAACAAAAGGACCTGCTAAACTCAATGCTTTCGAGTGGTCTCCCGCGATTGCTTTGACCGTTCTCCAGACCAATGATGACAAGCGGTCTGTAACCGGTCCCGCTCCACCATCGATCCATAACGTGGTCCACGTGAAATCGATGATGCACAGGACAATCAGCACGATTCCTGCGATTAAGTAAACCATATCCATTGGAGTTCCTCCTTATGTATATACTAAATGAAATATTGAAAAAACAGCCTTGTTTTTTATGATAATGCCTACAGTTCAAAATGTAAAAAAAACGACGTTGCCTGAGGCTTATTCAATAGGTCGAGTGCCGAAATATGTTAAAATAAGAGAGAAAATCAGCAAGAAGGGACGTGCAGCAGATTGGTTAAGATTCGATCCGGTGCCCTTTTTGGAAGAGCACCTTTTCTCGCTTCGAAAAAAATTAAAACCCCACTTGATATAGAAAATATCGTCATACTAGGTGATTCTGTGGCTTACGGCTATGGCACCAAAGGCGGCATCGCCAATTATTTGAAAGAAACCTTCCCATCAAGCCGCATCACCAATCTCGGCATCAATGGATTGACCAGCAGCGGGCTCGTCCAAAAAATGCGGACAGGCTCCTGGCATAAACCGCTCGAACAGGCGGACCTGGTCCTGTTGAATATCGGCGGAAATGACTTGCTCCGCGGATTCCGAGACGGCGGAGCAAAAGGATTAATTCGGCAGTTCGCCATTCTGAAACGGACTTACCGCCAAAACCTGCTTCAAATATATGCATATCTTCGACAGGCCAATGACCAAGTCATTATCGTCCAGAACAATCTGTATAATTCCATGAAAAAGGATGTGCAGTATTTTGGCTTCACCAACTTGCTATTCCGTCTTTGGAATACAGCAATCGGCGAAAAAGGGGTCATCGTTTCCAAAACTGATGCGATGGGGAAAAACCCATCCATCTGGCTTGATTCCATTCATCCGAATGATGAAGGCTATAAGTTGATGCATGAATTATTGCTCCATACGCTTTCGGCAACAGGATTCACCATCCTGCCGAATAAAAAATAAGCAATTGATGAATGATGAAAGTACAGGGTATTCACCCTGTACTTTTTTCTTTTGCTGAAAAGATTGAAGGATGTTCTCTCTGCGAGGATAATAGAAGTATAAATGGATGTATAGAAGAAAGGGGAAGAGGATGAAGAAATCGGTCATTTTATATTCAGTATGGGCAGTCCTTTTTCTGATTTTACAGGCCTGCAGCCAGCAAGAGGACCAAGAGGAGCGTGTACAGATGGATGAACTCATTGGGAATTGGGAAGGGGCGATTCAAGTGCCGGGTCAGGCATTGCCGATCGCCGTCGAGTTTGACGGGGCCACTGGAGCGATTTCAATTCCTGTACAGGGGATTCAAGGTTTCCCCCTTTCAAACTTTGACTTTATCGATCCGGATATTCACTTTGAAATGAGTATTCAAAATCAATTGCTGGTCTTTGATGGGGAGCTTTCGCAAGACACCATTGCCGGCACATTTACACAGCAAGGACAATCTTTTCCGTTTGAACTTTCCAGAACGGCTGCAGCTGAGGAAGAAGCAGGAACACGCGCAGAGATAGAAGTGGAGGGAGGGGGCATGACAGCCCTTATACTGACACCTGAAGGCGAGGGGCCGTTTCCCGTCATGCTGTTGCTGTCAGGGTCCGGACCCACCGATAAAAACGGCAACTCCCTGATTACTGTCGGAAAAAACAATAGTTTGAAGATGGTTGCTGAGGCACTCGCTGCAGATGGAATCGCCACAATCCGCTATGATAAGCGCGGGATTGGGGATAATAGTGGCTTGATGGTGGAAGAGGAAGCTCTGCGGTTTGAAGATTATATCAAAGATGCTTCCGCGTGGATCGGCTATGCCCAATCACAGGAAGGATTTTCCTCTGTAGGGGTTATCGGACACAGCGAAGGATCTTTGATCGGCATGATTGCGGCAGAACAACAGCAGGCAGCATCGTTTGTTTCATTGGCAGGTCCAGGGCGCCCCGCTGATGAAGTCCTGATGGAACAGTTAAAGGAGCAGTTGCCTAAAAATCTGCTGGATGAAGCGCACAGCATTTTAAGTGAGCTCAAGAAAGGGCGTCTGGTCGAACAGGTCAGTCCGGAGCTCGCCAGCATCTTCCGGCCTTCGGTCCAGCCTTACCTGATTTCCTGGATGGCGTATGATCCCCAGGATGAACTGAAAAAGCTCGACCTGCCGGTCCTGGTCGTTGGCGGGACCACTGACCTGCAGGTGCCTATCGGTGATGCAGAGCTGCTGGAGAAAGCGCATGATCAGGCTGAATTGCTGATCGTCGACAACATGAATCATGTGCTGAAAAATACCTCTACCGATCCAACGGAAAATCTGGCAAGCTACGGCAATCCTGATTTGCCCCTGGCAGAAGGACTGATGGAAGGGATATTGGAATTCCTGAAATAAACCTGAAACGCCTTCCGTAAGCCGGAAGGCGTTTTTTTCAGTTGAAACGAGCGGATCATTTATCGGGACACGTAGTTGGAAATGGTTTTCTTGTATTTCCCAAAAAAGATTGACTATTTTAAATTAAAATACTAATATAAAATATACTTCTAGTTCCAGAAAGAAGAATCTTGATATGGAGATATAAAGGGGGAGGTATAAAAAAGAAGGAACATTTTTTGTTATATCGAGAAAGCGTTTACAACATAGAATAGGGGTGCACCATGTTTACATTTTTGATTTCCATCGTCATTTTGGTGGTGGCATATTTTACATACGGTAAATTTATCGAAAAACTGTTCGATCCGGTCGAAGCGAGAAAGACGCCGGCTTACGCGAATGCGGACGGTGTGGATTTTGTTCCGATGAACAAGCATAAGAACGCGCTGATCCAATTATTGAACATTGCCGGTACGGGGCCGATTTTCGGTCCCATCATGGGTGCGTTATACGGCCCCGTGGCATTTCTGTGGATCGTCATCGGCTCGATCTTTGCCGGAGCCGTACACGATTACTTGACCGGTATGATATCCATCCGCAACAAAGGTGCGCATATTCCGGAGCTTGCCGGCAAATTCCTGGGGGCTGCTTCGCGGCACATCGTCAACGTTTTCGCTTTGTTGCTGCTGTTATTAGTCGGTACGGTATTTGTCACGACACCGGCATCGCTGCTGTCGATCTTACTGGATGGCAAACTTGCAGTCGGCATCATCATCGTGTTCATCTTCATCTATTATTTCCTGTCGACAATCTTGCCGATCGACAAAATCATCGGCCGGCTTTATCCATATTTTGGTGCGGTATTGTTGATCGGAACAATCGGTGTCGGCGTTGCACTATTGTTCTCTGAGTACAAAATACCGGAACTGAACTTTACGAACATGCATCCCGGCGAGTTGCCGATCTTTCCGATCCTGTTCTTTACGATCACTTGCGGAGCGTTATCCGGATTCCACGCGACACAGTCACCGATCATTTCCCGGACGGTTGAAAAAGAATCCCAGGGCCGCTATATCTTTTACGGCATGATGATTGCAGAAGCCATCATCGCTATGATCTGGGCCGCCGCCGCGATGAGTATTTTTGACGGTCAAACGCTAAGCGGGCTGATCAATTCCGGAACGCCGTCAGCGGTTGTCAACGAGGTGTCCATGACGCTTCTTGGTGCTGTAGGCGGTACGATTGCCGTTCTCGGCGCCATCGTATTGCCGATCACTTCTGGCGATACGGCCTTCCGCGCTGCGCGTTCGATCATTGCGGATTACATCAAGATCGATCAAACGAAACTGATGAAACGCCTGCTCATCGCCATACCGCTTTTCATCATTTCAGCGGTCCTGACGCAAGTCGATTTCAATCTGCTGTGGCGTTATTTTTCCTGGGCCAACCAGGCGACGGCAGCGATTGCCTTATGGATCGCCACCATGTATCTCTACATTCAAGGCAAGAACTACCTGGTGTCACTTGCGCCAGCGATTTTCATCACCTATATGGTATTCGTCTATATACTCAACCAGAAAATCGGTTTTAATCTGGATCTGAACCTGTCCTTCATCATCGGTCTGGTACTTACCGGCATCATCATTGTGATGTTCTACACCAAAGCCAGAAAAAACCGGAAAGCGGAAGTTCAGACGGTCGCAACGGTCGAATAAAGAAAACTTCATCACGGGAATCTATGACTCCCCTTTACCGCTAAAGCAGGCTCAAGCAGCCTGCTTTTTTCTTTGCCATTCACTTGCTGAAACCCTTTTTGAGCCAACAAAAATAAAAAACTCTTTATTTATCCTGTTTTTTTGCTAAAATAAGAAATTGAGATGATTAGAAGCTTTCATAGAAAAAGCCGGTCGCTCTTAAAAAGGGAGGAAGCGTCAATTTCTAATAATTGGTTATGGTTGCCGGTATTGATCTTTATGATGAATGGTTTCCGCTACGCAGAAATAATGATGCATAGCAGCTTGAATACTTATCAGGTCACCTTTTTTTCATTGAGTATCGTCGGCATCGTATATTTGCTGTGGGTAATTTACAAAGAAAAACTAGTACGCAACAAACCAACCGGTAAGCGGCATTTTAAAATCTGAATAGCGGTATAAAAACGGCTTGCCCCATTTCTACTTGGGACAAGCCGTTTTTATGGTTTCTGGTTCAAATAGGATAATGTTCATCCTCAAGCAAATCTTTCAAAGCCTGTTTTTCAAGGTTGATTTCGCTCATTGTGCGGATGCCCATGCGGCGGATCAGCGACAGCGGTGGACACCAGCCCTGAAGTGCATGCTGAAGCATGAATGCACTGACAGCACCGCTGAAGTAAGCCCATTTTTTGTCGACAGTAAGGGCCATGATAGAAGAAGCCAGCGCAAGGGAAGCCATATTGACTTCCAAGACACGTTCGGTATCCCATTCTTGTTCCAGCTCAGAAATGCGTTGTTCGATCGCCTCAGGATCTTTTCGCTTGAATGTGTTGATGCGGGCTTCGGTTTCCCGTTCGATTTTTTGGTTGATGTGATCGGGTGTTGCGTTATTGACCTTCGACTGGGTCGATGGCAGTGTTTCGATTTGCGCAGTCATATCGGATTCCTCGCTTTCGGTGTTTTTACGAGTATAAGTTGAACTAATAATCTTCGCCTGGTGATATTCCACAAATCAACTTCGCTAGGAAGTTTGGATTATTTACTCTGCTTCGAAGCTAGCGAAGCGATGCTGAAGCAGGAGTTTTACAACTCTTACTTAGGAACTCTATCCAAAGCGACTGAAGCAATGCGTAAAAGCTAGATTCTTATATAGTATTCCGCAACGGGCTCCCGCTAAACCTTTTTGAAGGATAAATCTCTTTCCGTTCCAAGCGGACTCGGCTGCATGGGATGCGTGAACACTAGCTTCAATGCTATAATTGCAGGACCAAAATGAAAGGTTGCCAAGCTCGGAATCGTCTCTTCCAGTCTGGCAGGAAAGGGGGAATAGGCATGATACGCGTATTGTTTGTTTGTCTCGGAAATATTTGCCGATCCCCGATGGCGGAGGCTGTTTTGCGGGTGCAGCTGGACCGGCAGGGATTGTCGCATAAAGTAGAAGTGGATTCAGCCGGTACCGGAAACTGGCATGTCGGCAATAATCCGCATCCGGGAACATTGAAAATCCTGAAGGACAATGCAATCCCCGCGGATGGCATGAAAGGGCGCCAGCTGAATAAGGATGATTTCGACAAGTTCGACTATATCATCGGGATGGACCAAACCAATATAGCTGATATCCGCTCGATGCTCGGCCAGCCGGAACACCCGAAAATTCTTCGTTTCCTGGATTTGACCGACCATCTGAAGGATGTGCCGGACCCTTATTACACAGGGGATTTCGAAGAAACGTATGAACTGGTGAATGATGGCTGTGAAGCGCTGGTGGCGAAAATTAGGAAAGACTATGAAATCTGATAAAAAAACCATCGAAAACGGCTGGAGATTCATTTTCAGCCGTTTTTTATGATTCTTCGAATTTTGCCCAGACCTCAGGAAGCAAGTCCGTCAGTTCATGCGCCAACAGGGTGTGGGGAGAGCGGCTCCGAATCCATTCGTCTGCGCAGGCTCCGTGCAGATGAACGGCGTTCAGCACCGCATGCTTCCAGTCGCTGTGGCTGCACAGCATCCCGAGCATCATGCCGGTCAGCGTGTCTCCGGTGCCTCCTTTGGCGAGGGCGCTGTTGCCGGTCGGATTGGTCCACGTATCGCCATCCGGAAAAGCCGTGAGGGTGTTTTTGCCTTTCAGGACAATCGTGGCGCCTAATCTCCCAGCCCATTCAGCAGCGTGATAAGCCCGGTTTTCTTGCAGTTCGCGTACATCGACGCCAGTGATGCGTGAAAACTCAGCTGGGTGCGGGGTCAAAATGACAGGAGCCTCACGCTCGGGGTAAGAACGCCTGCTCAAAGCACCCGCATCGGCAATCACAGGAAGCCCACTTTCAAGAAGGACGCGCACGGCATCTTCTGTCAATGCGTCCGGATTAGTACCGGGTCCGATTGCCGCTGCTCGGTAGACATCGATAGATTCTTTTTTTTCTGCGATCCGCCGCATGCCATCCCGCAGATAGGTGGCTTCGGGAAGACGTGGGACAATCATCGCCATCGCTCCCGCTTCTGTTGCGATGACCAGCTTGCCGACACCGCTCCGCATAGCGCCAAGTCCGGCGAGAAGTGCAGCGCCTGGCATTTCTTCAGTTCCGGCAATCAATAAAGCAGTGCCATAGCTTCCTTTGTGGCTGTTTGCGCCTCTTTGGGGAAGTGCCGCTTTTACGTGTTCCGCCGTCCAAAAAGGCGGTGTACCAGTTGGTGGGGCCATTCCTGCTCTCCTCCTGTTCGCTGAAAAAATTATATTTTATTTACTTATAGTTTCTAAGTTACTCAAGAATTTCATGGATTGCAAAATATTCGCCAAAAAAACAGGGTGTTCTGATAATTCGAGGAACTGTTTAGTAATCCAGCCCATGAAGTATGAAAGTGCTATAAAAGAAGTCAGGAAAGGACACGCTGGTTTTAATTAATGTACAGCGGTCCTGAAAAGCAGATCCTATTAATGGGCAGGCAGGTGAATTGAATGATAGAATATTCTTATTATGACTTAAAGTTTGATAAAGCAAAGGGGATGGAAAGAATGGAAGACAAACAACCGATTCACTTGAATGAACGCATGCACCTGATCGACGGATTTGACTTGGGGTTGCCGGAGCGGACGGGCACTTATGTCATCGACGAAAAAGAACTGACACTGGTGGATACCGGGCCAAGCCCATCGGTCAAACACGTAAAAAAAGGACTGGCAGCGCTTGGCTTTGCCCTGGAAGACGTCAAATACATAATCGTCACCCATGTCCATTTGGACCATTCCGGCGGGGCGGGTCTTTTATTGCAGGATTGTCCAAATGCCAAGGTAGTGGTCCATCCGAAAGGCGCACGGCATCTGTCCGATCCAAGCCGCCTGATCGCAGGGGCACGGATGGTGTACGGTGAACAGTTCGATCAGTTATTCGCTCCGATTGTCGCCATTCCGGAGGATCGTCTGCTCATTAAGACAGAAGGCGATGGACTCGAAATCGGTCCTTCGTGCACGCTTGAATTCTGGAATACCCCAGGACATGCCAACCACCATTTCAGTATCTATGATCCCGTAAGCAACGGGGTTTTCGCCGGCGATACAGTGGGGATCCGCTATGACCAATTGGTTCGGGAAGGAATTGAGCTGTACCTGCCTTCGACATCGCCCAACCAATTCAATCCGGAAGCCATGCAAAACGCCATTAACCGGTTTTCTGCCGCAAAGCTGGATGCCATCTATTACGGCCATTTCAGCAAATCCGACCAGCCTGAACAAGCGCTGCGCCAATCCGAGGAATGGCTCCAGGTTTTTCTGGAAGAAGGAAAAGCGGCAATGGCTGCACAACTAGCGCCTGATCAATTGGCCGAGCGTATGTTTGACCGGGTTCAGGCTTACTTAAGAACCCAAAACGTACCGGATGACCACGAAGTCTATCCCTATATCCGGCTGGATATGCAGGTCAGTTCCATGGGGATTCTCGATACCTTGTCAAAGCAGCAACAAGTTTAGACCTGTGCATTTATGCACAGTTTTTTTGTGTGACCCTTCGCGTCAACCCAAAGATAAGGAATCTGGATTAAAGAATTCCGGAGAGGGGTATTCTAAATGTAACCACAATCATAAGGAGGAGCCAGAACATGAATAAGGATAAGAAGAAGAACGCCGAAGAAGAGGACAAAGAAGAATTCACCGGTACTCCTGAAGAGCAGCTTCCTGATTTTGAAGCGGAAGAGCAGACAGACCGGCAAGAAAAAGAAGAAAACGATACGGATGAATAAAGTTATTCATGAACTTTTTCGAAATTAGGAGATAGAAAGAGGCGCCGGGCCTATTTGTTCGGCGTCTCTTTTGAAATCACCTCTGAATACACCTTTAAAATATTCATAAAAATTATGAATAATAAAGAATGGGCTGATTTTTTTATTGAATATTCATTAGAATTATTCATAAACCTTTTTTATTTTTAGGCTGTTTATTCCCCGTCCTGTTAGGGGTAAAGAAAAAGCGTGCAAGTTTTTCGTTGAAACAATAATGAATGGGACAGATTAGTGAGAGGTGGAGTTTTACATTATGCAAGTATTGACAGAAAAAACGGCTTTTATCACAGGAGCGGGAAAAGGCATCGGCCGCGCAACGGCGCTGGCTTTGGCGAATGAAGGGGTCAATGTTGGGCTGATTGCGCGTACAGAAGCGGATTTAGCAAAGCTGACTGCTGAAATCAAATCGCTTCGTGGACGTGCAGCATATGCAGTAGCGGATGTTTCCGACTTAGAGCAGGTGGAGGCGGCCGTGAAAAAATTGACGAAAGAACTTGGAACTGCAGATATATTGATCAATAATGCCGGAATCGGCAAATACGGCCCGTTTTTGGAATTGGAGCCGGAGGAATGGAAACGGGTCATTGACGTTAACTTGATGGGCATGTACTACGTCACGAGAACTGTCCTGCCGCAGATGATCGAAAAAAACAGGGGAGACATCATTAATATTTCCTCAAGTTCAGGTCTGCGCGGAACAGCTGGATCGAGTGCCTATAGTGCTTCGAAATTTGGTGTGCTGGGAATGACGGAAGCTTTGTCGCAGGAAGTCCGCAAGCAGAACATTCGCGTTTTTGCTTTGACGCCGAGCCGTGTGGTAACGGATTTGACGCACAAGGAAGGCGAAACAGCTCAGGAAAAAGAAAAGTTCATGCAGCCGGAGGACCTGGCGGAATATATGGTCGCGCAGTTGAAATTGCATCCGCGGATCTTTATTCCAACATCAAGCCAGTGGGCAACCAACCCTTTTTAAGCAAAAGAAAACGAGCCAGGGAAAAGATCCCTTGGCTCGTTTTTTATTTTGCGGAAAGTTTCTTAACATAATCTTCGACTTCCTGGGAAGTACTGAGCGCCAGGATCTGGTCTGTATGCTGGGCCATTTCCGCTTTGGAAAGTTTGCTGATCTGTGAACGGGCTTTCAGAATCGATGAAGCGCTCATCGAGAATTCATCCAGACCCAGTCCGAGAAGGATCGGAATCGCAATTTCGTCCCCGGCCATTTCCCCGCACATGCCGGTCCATTTTCCTTCGCGGTGAGAAGCGTCAATAACCATTTTCACCAGGCGCAAAATCGCCGGGTTGAATGGCTGATACAAATACGACACACTTTCATTCATGCGGTCAGCGGCCATCGTGTACTGGATCAGGTCATTGGTGCCGATCGAGAAGAAATCCACTTCTTTGGCGAAAGTATCCGCCATGACAGCGGTCGATGGAATCTCGACCATGATGCCGACTTCAATCGATTCGCTGACTTCCACGCCTTCAGACTGCAGTTTCGCTTTCTCTTCCAGCAGCAAGGCTTTCGCAGCGCGGAATTCATCGACTGTCGCAATCATCGGGAACATGATTTTCAAGTTCCCGTGGACGCTGGCCCGAAGCAGGGCACGCAGCTGCGTCCGGAACATATCCGGCATTTCCAGGCACAGGCGGATTGCGCGCAGGCCAAGGAATGGGTTCAGTTCTTTCGGCAAGTCCAGGTAGGACAGCTCTTTGTCGCCGCCGATGTCCAAAGTGCGGACTACGGTTGGTTTGCCTTGCATGCCTTTTAAGACAGCGGCGTAGGCTTCAACCTGCTCGTCTTCTGTCGGGAACTGGTCGCGTCCCATATAAAGGAACTCCGTGCGGTACAAGCCGATCGCTTCGCCGCCGTTATCGACAACGCCGGCAATGTCTTTCGGCGTTCCGATATTGGCACCGAGTTCAACGGCTTGGCCATCCGCAGTTACGGTGGCTTCGTTCTTCAATACGGCCCATTCCGCTTTTTGCTGGTCATAGGCCGTTTGCTTGTTTTTGTATTCTTCGATGACGCTGACTTCCGGGTCGATCAGAATCGTCCCATCCAAGCCATCGACGATGACCGTCATGCCGTTCTTTATGTCGGCCATCGCCGTTTTCGCGCCGACCACGGCGGGGATTTCCAGCGTCCGCGCCAGGATCGCCGAATGGGAAGTGCGTCCGCCGATATCGGTGATGAAGCCTTTGACGAACTCGGCGTTCAATTGAACGGTATCGGATGGGGTCAAATCTTCCGCGATGATGATGACTTCGTCTGAAATCATGCTCGGGCTTTGGATCGTGACGCCTAACAAGTGGGCAAGAACCCGTTTTCTGACGTCACGGATATCCGCGGCGCGTTCTTTCATATAGTCATTGTCCATTGCTTCGAACATGGAAATGAACATATCCGTCGTTTCCTGCAAGGCGAACTCCGCATTGACTTTGTCCGCGGTGATGCGCTCGGTAATCGGTCCGACCAGTTCAGGGTCGCTCAGGACCAGCAGGTGAGCGCCGAAAATCGCCGCTTCCTTTTCGCTGATCTGTTCTGCGGTTTTCTTTTGGATGGCTTCCAGTTCGGTGATCGATTGCTCCAAGGCGGAAGTTAATCGCTCCAATTCACTGTCGGTATCCGAAATCGTCCGTTTGTCAACATTCAATTCCGGATTTTCCAAGCGAAAAGCTTTAGCGATGGCGATGCCATTTGATGCTGCTATTCCGGACATTGTTTGTGTCATTGGTTTGAGATCCCTTCTGCTTTCATGACGTCGGCCGCTTTTTCGATGGCTTCGTTTTCGTCTTCGCCATCAGCTGCGATCGTGACGACTGAACCGCTTGGAACACCCAGGGACATAACGCCCAAGATGGATTTCAAGTTCACTTTTTTGCCTTTGTGTTCGATTGTGATATCCGATTTGAATTTTGACACCGCTCCAACTAATGCGGATGCCGGACGTGCGTGCATACCTGCTTCATCTGTAATTGTAAATTGTTTTTCGACCATGATTGATTTCCTCCTTTTGTAGGTGCAGCCATTTATGTATCCACTGACCGATTGTGACGGGTTTTGAGTGAATGTAAATTTTAAAATGGCGTTTTTTGATTGCTTATGAACGATTATGATTGATTGTGGAAGCGATTTCAAGTATTATCTATTTAACAGAACTTTTACTCTATTAAAAAGAAGGTGAGAACTTGCTGACCAACGAACGTCATGCCTATATTCTACGATTGTTGGATGAAAAGCAGACAGTCAAAATACAGGAGCTGGTGGAATCCACCGGCGCATCAGAATCGACCATCCGAAGGGATTTGACCGATCTTGAACATTCCCGGAAATTGGAACGCGTTTTCGGCGGTGCCATTTTGCCGGGACAAAATCTGATGGAACCTAGCATATCGGACAAATCCACACAGTTTCTGGAAGAAAAAATCAGGATTGCAGAATTCGCTTCTTCACTGATCCAACAGGGAGATAGTATTTTCCTGGATGCGGGCACCACGACCTTCCAATTGATTCCGTTTTTGAAAGACAAAGATCTGGTGGTCGTCACCAACGGATTGACGCTTGTTGAAGCCCTTAATGAACAAGGCATCACGACCTATTTGACCGGGGGCTTGATGAAGCCCCGGACCGGAGCTTTTGTCGGCTCCCATACCATCTCTGCTTTGCGGAACTACCGCTTCGACATCTGTTTTCTCGGCATCAACGGCTTCCATCCGGAATACGGCTACACCACACCGGACCCAGAGGAAGCAGCTGTCAAACAGATGGCCAGCTCCTTATCGCGAAAGACGTTTGCGCTCGCTGATCATTCCAAAGCCAATAAAATCAGTTTTGCCAAAATCATGGATTTGGATCGCGCCACTTTAATTGTAGATGAAATTTCCAAAGAAGCCAATGCTGGGCTCCAAAAAAAGACAATAGTAAAGGTTGTGGCACCATGATATACACCTGCACAATCACGCCTTCCATCGATTACACAGTTTATGTACCCGAATTTGAAAGCGGGAAACTGAACCGCTCCGACGAAGTCTATTACTATCCCGGCGGAAAAGGCATCAATGTCTCCCGGGTTTTGAAGCGGCTTGGTGTCTCTAATCGGGCACTCGGTTATGCCGGAGGCTTTACGGGACATTATATAGAGGAGTTTTTGAAAAACGAAGGAGTTGACACCGATTTTATCAAAACGGGGGAAATCACCCGGATTAACGTCAAAATCAAATCGGCTCAAGAAACCGAGCTGAATGGTCCAGGGCCTAATCTGAATGCCGCCCAATTGGATGCCCTGACGGAAAAAGTACAAAATATTGCTGAAGGCGATTGGTTCGTGCTGGCAGGGAGCCTGCCGGGCTCTATCGCCGCCGATTATTTTCTGGAACTCGCGGAAATCTGCCAAGCCAATAAGGTCCGTTTTGTATTGGATACTTCAGGGCCTGCGCTGGAAAGCCTGATTACCGCCCCGGTGTTTCTGGCAAAACCCAATCAACAAGAGCTGGGTGAACTGTTCGGTGTGGAAATTACCACAGTGCCGGAAGCATTCCGCTACGCAAAAAAACTGGTGGAGCGCGGCACGGAACATGTTGTCGTTTCCATGGGCGGGAGCGGTGCGCTGCTTGTCACAAAAGACCAGGCTTTAATCGCCAAAGCACCTCAAGGAACCGTGGTCAACACCGTTGGTTCCGGCGATTCACTGGTGTCGGGGTTCATCGCGTCCTACGCCACCGATCAGAACGCGGAGCTCGCTTTCCGCTACGGAGTAGCCAGTGGGAGTGCGACCGCTTTCCGGTCGGATTTATGCCGCAGGGAAGACGTAGAAAGGCTGCTTGACCAAGTAAAGATTTATCCATTCGAAGAAAAGGGTGTGACCACATGAAAATCACTCAGCTGTTGACAGAAGAAACCATCATCTTAAACCTTACCGCTTCGACAAAACAAGAAGTACTGGAAGAACTTGCCGGCCAATTGGAGCGCGCAGGCAAATTGGCCGATAGACGTGCGTTCACCGCAGCCATACTCGAACGCGAAAGCCAAAGCACCACCGGCATCGGAGACGGCATCGCCATCCCGCACGCCAAGTCGGCGGCGGTGAAATCTCCAGCCATCGCTTTCGGTCGTGCGCCTGATGGACTTGATTTTGAATCGCTCGACGGCCAGCCGGCCAATCTGTTCTTTATGATCGCCGCTACTGAAGGCGCCAATGACGATCATTTGGAGGCGCTGTCACGCCTCGCAACTTACCTGATGGACAATCAGTTCCGCACGAATATTCTCGCTGCGCAATCCAAACAGGAAGTCTTGCAGGTGGTGACCGATAAAGAGGCTTCTTTGGAAGAACCGGAAGAGGCAGCTGAAAACATCCCCGTCGACAGCACGCAAAAGAAAATCCTGGCCGTCACGGCGTGTCCGACTGGGATCGCGCACACGTATATGGCCGCTGAAAAATTGAACGAACGCGCAAAAGAGCTGGGCATCGCCTTGAAAGTGGAGACCAACGGCTCGAGCGGCGTGAAAAACCGCTTGACCGATGAAGACATTGCGGGAGCGGATGCCATCATCGTTGCAGCCGACACGAAAGTGGATATGGGCCGTTTCGACGGCAAACCGGTCATCCAGACCGCAGTCGGCAAAGCCATCTATGAAACGGACAATCTGTTGAACCGTGCCGTAACCGGAGATGCCCCGACCTATAAGCATGACAAGTCGAAAGATGAAGCGGACGCCGGGGAAACCAAAGGCGGGTTTTATAAGCATTTGATGAACGGGGTCTCGAATATGCTGCCGTTTGTTGTCGGCGGCGGGATTTTGATCGCTATCTCGTTCTTCTGGGGCATCAACGCCTCCAACCCTGACAGTCCTGAATACAATGAATTTGCGGCCATGCTGAGCACCATCGGCGGTGGCAACGCCTTCTTCTTGATGGTTCCGGTACTGGCCGGCTTTATCGCCATGAGCATTGCCGACCGTCCCGGGTTTGCGCCGGGTATGATCGGCGGATTGATTGCCATTACTGTCACCGGTGTAGAAGAAGCAAGCGGCGGTTCGGGATTCCTCGGCGGATTGATCGCCGGATTCCTGGCCGGTTATGTGACG
Source organism: Planococcus sp. SE5232 (assembly GCF_050686535.1). NCBI lineage: Bacteria > Bacillati > Bacillota > Bacilli > Caryophanales > Caryophanaceae > Planococcus > Planococcus sp. SE5232. The sequence goes on from NZ_JBOGCP010000002.1 coordinate 71,685, forward strand.
CTTTTGGTCAAAAGAGCGTTTGCGGGTTTACCCGATGCACTGGAAGGCTTGAAACCGGTACTGTTCTATCCGGTCTTTGCGATTGCCATCACCGGCATCATCATGATGCTCGTCAATCCACAGCTGACGAAAGTCTATACGACCATTTCCGCTTTCCTTGAAAGTTTAGGCGGCACGAATCTGGTGCTGGTCGGTTTGCTGCTCGGCGGCATGATGGCTATCGATATGGGCGGCCCGATCAACAAAGCGGCCTATACATTCGGCATTGCGATGCTGGATGCGCAGAATTTCAATTTCATGGCGACCGTCATGGCGGCCGGAATGGTTCCGCCGCTGGGCATGGCGATTGCTACGACACTTTTCAAAAACAAATTCACCAGACCGGAACGTGAAGCCGGCAAGACCGCTTATGTGCTGGGTGCCTGCTTTATCACCGAAGGCGTCATCCCGTTCGCTGCAGCCGACCCTGCCCGCGTCATTCCGGCTTCAGTAGCTGGAGCGGCGGTCACCGGTGCCATGGTCATGCTGTTTGACATCGGATTGCGCGCTCCTCACGGCGGCGTGTTCGTCATCGGTCTCGTCGATGGAGGGGTTGCCAGCATTCTGATGTACGTGGTGGCCATTCTGGCAGGAGCGGTCGTTACCGCACTTGTCGCTGGCTCATTGAAAAAACGGGTTCCCGTTGCCGCATAATCAACAACCGCTTCAGGGCGTAACCTGGAGCGGTTTTTTTGAGTCATTTAATGCAAAATAAATCTTAGCGGCAGCGGTTTTCGCGTATGTTTTCAAACGGAATGGGGTATTGAATACTACGATGCAATTGAAGAGTCCGGAACCGGTGCACTGGGGAAATTGATCGGGAAGAGGTGAAAAGTCTCACAGCAAGTATGCAAGTTGGCCGGCAGTTGCTATTATCTAATGGTTATCCAAGAAAAGGGGAATTACCAGCGGATCTTCCGTTGTTTCAAGCGGGAGTTCTGCAGACCGTTAAACGGAAGAAATACAAAGAAAGGAAAAAAGGACCGGAAGGAGCGGCTGGCGATGAAAACGGCAAGAAACACGGATTTTTTCCGGCAATTCAATGGGGCTTTCTTTCAGGGAGACCGCCAATTCATAGAAGAGAGCATTGCGGAAGACATCGTTTGGACCATAGTGGGGTCAGAACCGATCAAAGGCAAGCAGGCATTTCTCGATGTGGCATTCGGCGTGGATGATGGCTATACGGACATGGAATACACCACCGAGCTGTCCTTGACCAATGGCAGAGAAGCGGCGCTCAAAGGAAAGATGATCCGAAAAGGCACAGGGGATGTCCCGAAAATTTATGCCTATTGCGATTTTTATGTATTGGACGATGAAGATGAAGGCAAGATCAAAGAAATGACCACCTTTGTCGTCGAATTAAAGGAATAACCGATGTGTGGCAGCCCCTGATAGCCATAGGGGCTTTTTTTGATGGCAAAATGGGGTTTGGGTTTATAAATGTAATTATCTACATAAGGCTAATACAAAATCAGTTCAAAACAAGCTTTTACGTTAAAAAGAGGGTATACATCAGGAAAACTACTTATGAAGGACGTGTCTGGATGAAAATCACGCATTTGGATCATTTGGTCTTGACGGTGTCATCCATCGAAGAAAGCTGCAGATTTTATGAACAGGTACTGGGTATGGAAGTGATTCGTTTTGGGGAAGGGCGGACTGCGCTGAAATTTGGCAATCAAAAAATCAACCTTCATGAAACAGGCAAAGAGTTCGAACCGAAAGCGGCAACGCCGACAGCAGGAAGCGGGGATCTTTGTTTTATTACAGAAAGCTCAGTCAAGGAAATCACAGCCCATTTGGCTAAACTTGGTGTCGAGATTGAAGAAGGGCCTGTCAAAAGGACCGGGGCTCTTGGGAAAATGGATTCGGTCTATCTCCGAGATCCCGACGGCAATTTGCTAGAGGTGTCGAGCTACTGACCGAGTAGCTGCTAAAGTAGAGGTTTTATAGATGAGCCTCAGGTGACTTTATGGTAAAATGAAGAAATACACGATTGACTAAAGGGGTGAATAAATATGACCATCGTATGCTTGGTACGTCACGGAGAGACCGATTGGAATGCACGAGGAAAAATTCAAGGAAAAACCGACATTCCGTTGAACGAGGCAGGTGTCCAGCAGGCAGCTCAATGCGGGGCGTATTTATCCGACTCCAACTGGGATCTGATCGTCACGAGCCCATTGCAGCGCGCCCGTCGTACTGCTGAAATCATCAATGAAACATTGGATTTGCCGCTGATTGAAATGGAAGAGTTTGCGGAGAAGCATTTCGGTGATGCAGAGGGCTTAACCTATGAGGAGCGGGCACTTACTTTTCCGGACAGGCATTATCCGAATCAGGAAGACAATGAGCTATTTGCTGAACGCCTGGCACAGGGGTTGAAGATCATCAACGACCGTTACAAAGAACAGCGCGTGCTGCTGGTTTCCCATGGCGGTGTCATCAACGCCATACTTGGAGAGCTGTCGGACGGTGAAATCGGTTCCGGGAAAACCCGCTTACTGAATGCCTGCCTCAGCCACATCCATTTTCATGAAGACAACTGGATCATCCGAAACTACAATCAGATCAGCCATCTCGAAAAAACAGTCAGCAAACGATAGGCAATCGAAAAATAAAAAGCAGCAAGACGCAAAACGTCTTTGCTGCTTTTTATTTTTTCCCGGCCGCTGCTTTGCCTTTGTCCATGCGGTAAACATAAACAGCCAATGCCCCCATGAATAGAGATGAATTGAACCAGAAAACGAGATCGCCCAGCGCTCCACTGAACAGCAGGGCATTTGCGGCAGTTATCAATTGCATCGCAATTATGAATAAAATCAATATGGTCGCGGTCTTCACCGAATCACTCCGTTCCTTTTCCCATTATAAAGGTGCTGGCGATTATTTCAAGTGAGCGGAAATCCGGAGAACTCGAACAGGTATGCCACAGTCCCCTGAAACGGAAGCAACCGGACGTGAATCTTTGGGGCAGGAATGGGATAATGACTGAGAGCAAGTTAGACCGAAGGAGGAACACCCATGGTGAAATGGAAAGAAGAAATGATGATTGATGCCGATATCGAAAAAGTCTGGAGTTTGTTCCGGGATGACAACATCAAAAAGCTGATGCCGAAAGTCGAGGAGCATATCCTGCTGGAAAACGATAATGACCAGCTTGGCGCCAAACACGCACAAAGCTATCACGAAGGCACTCAGCTGCAGACCTACATCATTGAGACCGTAGGCTATGCGGACAGTCCGGATAAAAAACTCAAACAGACCCAGTTTGAGATGGGGCAAAGCTTCACAGTGTTTTATTCGTTTACGCTGGTGAGGGAAGGGGAAAATCGCACAAAGTTCATCTATGAAGGCACTAATAAAGGCAAAGGCTTGATGGGCAAAGCGATGCTGCTGTCGGGCAGCAAGAAAAAACGCCAGCAGACCGTCACCACGTTCATGGAGCGGGTAAGGGATGAAGCACTGAAGCTATAGAGGGGAGCGGGGGAGATGATCCAGTGGAATGAACAACGGGTGATCAATGCGCCAATCGATAAGGTGTGGAGCTTGTTTTCAGACGAGCAACTGCAGACGATTATGCCGCAGCTGGAAAAACATCAATTGCTCGAAGGGCCGCCGAACCGGGTGGGATCCAAGTATGCACAGCAGAACCGGATGGGCAATCGGTTGGTCAGCTATGTCATGGAAATTACCGCTTATGAAGATTTGCCGGCGTACAAACGCAAAGATATCAGTTTTGTAGCAGCTGGGCTGTTCCGCATCTCGCTGTGTTTTTCCTTGACCCAAAAAAGCAGTGATCAGACCTTGTTTGTCTACAGCGGCTCCAATGCAGGTGTCAACCTGGTTGGAAGAACCTTATTGAAGCTGGATCCGAGTAACAGCAGCCGGCAGGAAGTGGAAGATTTGATGGCGCGGGTGGCCGAGGCGGCGGAGTCATGAAACTTTACATCATCGGCTCAGTCGGGAGCGGCAAGTCCACCATGGCGCGCCGGTTGTCACATGCCTTAAGCATTCCGCATTTTGAAACGGATAATTTCGTCTGGCAGCGGCAGGAGGGCGGAGACGTCCGTAATGCCGAACCTGTCAGAGATGCGCAGTTCCTTGCGGCAGTCACACAGGAGGATTGGATTATCGAAGGCGTCCACATCGGTTGGACGGAAAATGCGATCAGGTCTGCGGACATGGTGATTTTCTTGGACATCCCTTATCATCAGAGAACCTATCAATGTATTCTCCGTTATTTGAAACAGCGGGTGGGGGTGGAGCGGTCCAATTACAAGCCCCGTTTATCGATGCTACTGAAAATGTTCAAATGGAACCGTTATTTTGAAGAAACGATGAAGCCGGTATTTCTTGAAAAACTCGAATCGATACCTGAAAAAACACGGGTCCTTAAAAAACGTAGACAAGTCAGTGAATTTCTGGTCGAACAGATCCGAGAGTAGGGAAAATGCTTTTTTTAATAAATATGTAGTAAACTACATAAGGACATATCATTAAAATTCAAAACCGTCTACAAGAAAAGAAAATCTGTATGAAAAGAAAATTGAAAGCTTTATACTTTTACCGGTTTAAAGCTTTGCGTGACAGAAGCCGGCCGTATTTGTATCATGAAAGAAACAGATAGGGAGCCAGAGGGGGAAAAGAACATGCTTAAAGTCTATGAAAAAGAACGGGTGCTGTGCGTTGAAGGGATACTCGAAGAAACCCGAAGCAAAGTTTTCGTCTATCTGGTTGACGGCATGCTGATCGATACCGGTGCCGAAAAGCTGCAGGAAGAATTGATCGGCTTTTTCAATGAGCACACGTTCGACCAGGTCGTGCTGACACATCATCACGAGGATCATACCGGCAATGCGGCTTGGCTTCAACAAAATCGGGAGATTCCATTCTTTATTCATCCATTGGGATTGGAAATTATAAAAGAAAACGGGGAGTACCCGGAGTACCGGAAAATCACTTGGGGCAATCGAAGCGCATTTGACGCACAACCCCTTGGAGCGCGCGTCCGCTCCCGCACACTCGACTGGCAAGTGATTCATACACCAGGCCATGCAGACGACCATGTCGCTTTGTTTCATGAGGAATCGGGCCGACTTTTCACGGGCGACTTATTTGTCTCACCAAAAACGCGTGTCATGATGAAAACTGAATCGGTCGCACTCATTGCAGCGTCATTACGCAAACTATTGGCGCTGCCGTTCACATCGGTATTTTGCAGCCATGCAGGCTTTCTGGAGAATGGACGCGCTTTGCTTGAGCAGAAGCTGCATCATTTGGAAACCCTTCAGCAAACCATCATCGGGCTTTATGAACAAGGGCTGGCTTCAAGCGACATCAATCAACAGCTTTTTCAAAAAACGTATCCCATCATCGAGTTTTCGAAAAGGGAATGGGACACCATCCATATCGTCTCTTCTGTAATCTCTGATTATGAGAAGAAAAAGAACCGCCACCTCAGTCCACGTGCGACTACCTTAGGAATTCTCAGAAAAGGCGATGCAATTCTCCTGGAACAGCAATTTAGACCCCATTCAGCCGGTACCGGTCCATTTTACCGGCCACTTGGCGGCACCATTGAACTTGGGGAACCGGCCGCTGTCAGCTTGAAAAGGGAATTCAAAGAAGAGACTGGCGCAAGCATCCGCATTGTGCGCTACCTGGATGTGCTGGAGAATATCTTCACGCTCAAGAACCAGGTCTTCCATGAAATTATCCTTTTCTATGAAGTCGAATTTGAAGAAGAGGCTCTCTACCAGCAAGAAGAGTTTGATGTAACCGAAGGAGGCAAAACGACCAAAGCGAAATGGGTCACGCTCGATGAGCTGGCACTTGATGAAACGACGTTATACCCCACAGGCTTGCTGGAACTGATCCAAAAAATGCCGGTGACGACGGGTTCAAAACCGTGATCGGCCAAATTTCTCGGCATCCGGTTTTCTGAGTGATTCAGGTCTATCCGCCTAAAGATTTGATATACTGAAGAAATAAAGCTCACCTATTGCTGTCGAGGATTGGTGATGAAAGGAGAGTGCCCTTCATGATCTATTTCATTATGTTGATGGGACTACTGGCAGTGGCCTTTTTCATCTATTATGTGAGTGGCCGTTTAATGGGTTCGCAGATCAACTTCACCAAACGAATCCTGTCTGTCCTGCTGGGGGTCAGCTTGACGACATTTGTCTACTGGTATTCCTATTTGCGCTACACGGATGTTTTAAGTGAAAATATCGCTATTGCAGTTACTGATGCCAGCGCCATCATATGGATCGGCAGCATGCTGTTGATTTCAATGCTGTTCTACCTGTTTTTCGAGCTGTTCGATCCCATAGAACTGGGAGAACGAGGAGAGCGCATCACCGGACAGAAATTCATCATCCAAAGGTTGAGGCATCGGTGGCGGCGCCAAAAACGCTTGAGCCAGGTACTGGAGATCGCTGTCCGAAACGGATTTTCCCGAACCATCCGCTATGCGCGCCACCGGGAAAGCAACCGGGATTTCGCCATCGCGTTCCGTGATACGCTGGAACAAAGCGGCGGGATCTTCATCAAGTTCGGCCAAGTCTTGTCGACGCGCACTGAGCTGTTTTCACCGGTTTTCATCGAAGAACTGGAAACGCTGCAGCAGGATGTCAAACCTTTGACCAGCGATCAGGTCAAAACGATTTTAAACAATTCCTTATCCGCGAGTGTCGAAGACGTGTTTTCGGAATTCCATATGGATCCGCTTGCGGCCGGCTCGATCGGACAGGTGCACCGGGCTGTCTTAAGGAAGACGCAAGAAGATGTCGTGATTAAATTGCTGCGGCCGGAAGTCAAAGGCATTATGCGCAATGATTTGGATATTCTGGTTGAATTTGCCGATTGGGTCGCCAGCAAATCCAAATGGGCGGAAAACATCGGCTTTCGTGAATTGGCGATCGGTTTTGCGAACGGCTTGCGTGAAGAAATCAATTTCGGCATCGAGACCCGCAACACCATTCAAGTTGCCAACGCACTCAAAAAAAGCGATTACCCGGTCAAGATCCCCCATGTCTACCGTGAATACAGCAATGATAATTTAATCGTCATGCAATATTTCAAAGGGAAAAGCATTTCCCGCGGCCAGGAAGTCTTTGACCAATTTCATATCGACCAGAAGGAATTCGGCCGCACCATATTGTTTTCATTTTTCGAACAAATGCTGTTTTCCGGAATTTTTCATGCCGATCCCCATCCCGGCAATATCTTCATCGATGAACAGGACGGGAAACCGATTCTCTTGGACTTTGGTGCCGTCGGACGGCTGGCCGCTCCTCAACAGGATGGCTTGAACCTCTTTATCATCGGCGTCCAGCAAAACGACGCAGAAGTCATTTATGATGCCATCAATGCATTGGTGGAAGACAATAGCCAAATTGAACGCCAGAAGCTCGAACAGGCGATTGGGCAATTGCTGCTGAAAATCTCCTATGTCGACAAGATCCCGACTGATGAGCTCATCCATTCCATGTTCGATATCGTCCGCGAATTCGGGTTGGCGTTCTATCCATCCGTGGGAATGGCGCTTCGGTCTTTGATCAGTCTGGACAGTACGCTCCATACCATCGATCCGAAGTTCGATATGTTCACAGAAGCCAAAGTCTTTGCGAAAAAATACAAGACTGCCGTACTGAAGAAGCCCTTCACTGAGCCGCGTGAGACCAAGCAAAAAATCGAAGAGGAATTGGCGTTGCTGATCCCGGAAATGATGAAGTTGCCGAAACGGGCTGATCAATTGATCCAGCGCATTGAAGGCGGCAAAATTATCCTGCATCATGACGTGTTCTCCGACAAGCACAATGCCAATTTTGTCCTACAGCTGTTTTCCCGATTCGTGCTGCTCATGTCCGGTATTACCTTTGGGCTAGTATCAGCCGCTCTATTAGCCATTGCACAGTTCATCAATACCCAATATGCGGTCTATTTGAATACAGCCGCCTATACCGGATTGTTCCTGTGTGTCATCCTGTTGGTCCGTCTGTCCATCCAGGCGATACGCGATATGAAACGAAGCACGACATAGAAAAGATTATATCCTGAGAAGGGTATAATCTTTTTTATTTTATAGAAGCTCACACTTTGTGGATTCTCCTGAAAGCCGAACAACTGAACTGAAATTCACCTCCCTGGTAATGACTGGATATCATTGGTACTATTCAATTCTGATACAAAAGGAGAGAAAATCTCTTTAACAGTAAAAACATGTAAATTAACTGTAAGGAAATTGAAACCGTTTTCCGTTTTATTCGTATTACTACTTAGCAAACAGTCAACACCTTTTACTGACTATAGAAGGAGGGATTTTATGTATTATTTTAAGGACAACGAACATGCATCGATGAAAAAAACTGTTGGTCTAGTGTTTTTTATTTTCGCCAGTTTGTTGATTGCGGGTTGTTCAGCCAATGGCACATCGGAAGGCGGCGGGACAGAAGCCGAAGAATCGGTTGATAAAAATGAACAAGCGATCCGGACTGTTATTGAAAAGGAATTCAATGGTCCAGATGAGAAGTACAATGAATTATGGGATGCAATGGGGGAAGCTCAGGTTTCAGAAAAATATGTTGATGATTATGATGCCTTTCTGGAATCAAGGGAATACCAAGACCTCATGAGCTATATGGAAGAAACTTATGCATCCTATTTTACAGAGAACGGCTATGAGACCTTCAAAAATACATCCGCCTTTATGTATTCTGGATTTGATCATGATTATAACTTAACTCCTTCTGCCATTGAAATTGTTCAAAATGAAAATGAAGCAACGCTATATGACATTACTTTCCAAGTAGCATACACAGATGAAGACGGGGAATCCAGTCAATTCAATTTTGAAGGAGAAGCAATCACGCCTGAAGAAGGAAAAATCGGGAAGATCGAATACTTGGATGGCTATGAGGACGGACTGCGTCAAGCGCTGGTAAACGATGAAGAAAAGTAGAGAACTATGGAACGCTTGTGAAAACCAACTACATGCAGAAAAGAGAAACAGCCACAAATTTGAGTGGCTTTTTTTGATGCGTATAGGAGGATGGTGTCTCCGGCACTCATTGATTGACATATCGAACAAATTCGATATACAATACGTTCATGGATAATTTAAATGAATTAGAGGTATTTAAAGCTTTGTCGAATAAGACCCGTCTGGATATCTTGAAATGGCTGAAAGAACCTGAAAAAAACTTCCCGAAACAACAGGCGCATTTGCCGAAGGAGGTCAGCATCAAAGGTGGGGTTTGTGTTGGGGACATACAGGATAAAGTGAATTTATCCCAATCCACAGTTTCGCATTATCTGTCGCTCATGCAAAAGGCAGGACTCTTGGAAGCAGTCAGATATGGGCAATGGACGTATTACAGACGGAACGAAGAGACCTTAGCTAAAATTGCAGAATTCGTGAAACAGGAGATTTGATTCCGAATTGGAGGCAAATCTCTGTCAGTTTTATATATCGATTTTTCTAGATATATCTATATTTTAAATTCCAAACTTTTGTGAAAGAAGAGTAGGGGAATCCGCACGATAAATAAAAACAGAAGTTGGAGTGAACCGTTTTATGGCTGCACATGTACGTGAAGATCTATTAACGACGAAACAAAAAATATTAGCATTTACCTTAACTTTATTGACCTTTGTGATGGGAACCAGCGAGTTTGTCATCGTCGGGTTATTAACCGAGGTTTCAAGCGATTTGAATATTACACTGGCTACAGCAGGTTCGTTGATTTCAGGATTCGCCATCGCTTATGCAATTGGAACCCCCTTATTGACAGCTTACGTCAGCCGTTTCCCGAAATATCCGTTGATGCTCTTATTCATTTCGATTTTCATCATCGGCAATGTCATCAGTGCATTGTCGGGTTCTTATGAACTGCTGATCTTATCACGTGTTTTAACAGCTGTTGTCAGCGGAGTGTTGATCGCTTTATCGATGAGTATTGCGAGTGATACCATGCCGGAAGCCAAAAAAGGGGCGATCATCGCCCTTATTTTCGCCGGCTTCACCATCGCCAATGTGCTGGGCGTGCCTTTAGGGACGTTCATCGGACAACTCGGCAACTGGCAGCTGACGTTCTGGTTCACAGCGCTCTTGGGTGTTATTAGTTTGATTATCAGCATATTCATCATTCCGAAACATTTGCCGGTCGAGAAAGCATCCGCCAAAGAGCAATTGAAATTATTGACCAACCCGCGGATGGTGTTGGCGTTCTTTATTCCGACGTTCGCCATTGCAGGAACTTACACGGTTTATACGTATATCACCCCGATCTTGGAAGAAGGGCTGGGAATCCAGACAAAATACATCAGCATCATTCTTTTGGGCTATGGGGCGTTTTCCATCCTCAGCAATGTATTGGCAGGAAAAATTGCCAGCCATAACGGCATCAGCAAGCTGCGCTTTGTGTTTATCGCACAGGCCATCATCTTAGGGTCGCTGTTCTTCACGATGCAATCGACCATAGCCGGGCTCGTCAGCATCATGTTGATGGCGGTCATGATCTACGTCATGAATGCGACGATTCAATTATACTTGATGAACCTGGCAGCCGTTTATTTTCCGGCTGCGAAGGATTTCGCTTCTTCACTCACACCTGTAGCCGTGAATATCGGCATCGCACTGGGAGCGACACTTGGCGGATACGTCGTCGCAAACGGCAGCTTGGTCCACTTATCGTGGGTCGGCGGACTGTGTGCGCTGATCGCATCCGGTTTGGCATTCGTGAGTTATCGTTTAGACCAAAAAGAAGAGACGGTGACCAAACCTGCATACCAAGGTTCGAACCTATAATTCTTAAACACTCAGCGGTTAGCTGGGTGTTTTTTTGTGCGTTTTCAATAACTTGGAGCGTTCTAAGCAGAATCTATCATTCAATGTAGCTTACGTGATATAAGAGTGAGACGTTTTTTGGAGAAGGAACGATTGGTTATTCTGTGAAGGACGAATTGCAGCAAGTTCTAGAGATTAATAGTGAATAGCGCCGTACAGTTAATGATGGATTGGATGAGCATTTGCTAACGATAAAGATGTTTTTAAAGGAGCTGATGAGCGATGCCAGGCAAGCAAGCTTAACTAGCACTGAATGTTTTTTAATCGATGAATTTTGAAACGACAGCGCGTCTAAGATATATTAGTGGATGCAGTAAGTTTTAAGAGATGATAACGAACGTGAAAACAGCGAAGATGGAAGGAGAGCCGACAGCAAAAGGCCTCTTTGCTTAAAATTTAATTTAAGTAGACATAATATAAATTATCGGAAGTAAAGTCTCATTAAATAAGTATGCTTAAGACAGTGAGACGAAACCGATTTTTTCGGTATTTTTGGCGGTTTTGACTCATTTTCCGGTTTTCCGTTTATGGTCTGTTTTTTCGTCCGGTTTATCTAAATCTCATCTTTACTCTAAACTTATAGCATCTGCTTGCTGAAGAATTTTTCTAACGACAGGAAAACTCTTCAGCAAGTTTTGTTTTACAAATCCAATCGCAATCCCGTAAACACAATTCGTATCGATCATGAGCCGAGTTTACGGTTCCTGACGCACAATCCGCTTCACTACATCACCAGCAAATTCCACCGGTGTCCGTCCAGATCCGCAAATCCTGCGCCGTACAATCCATCTTGCTCTGACGGTTCGGCAAACACGAATCCGCCTGCTTGTTTCACTTTGCTGATCGTCTCATCAAGTTCTTCTCTAGTACCTACTGAGATTGAAAACAATGCTTCTGTCGACTGATTGGTATCTGCCAACTCATTGAGTGAAAATCGTTTAAATCGCTCCTCCAAAACCAGCATAACGTGAACTTGGTGATTACCTACGACCATTCCGATCATTTGGTTGTTTTCTTGTCCCTGGTTCATGATCTCAATGCCGATATTGCTGAAAAACTCACTGGATTTACGCAGTTCTTTAACGGGTAAATTGATCCAAAGCTCTTTCACGGCATTTCACCTTCTTTCTGTGCATGGATTCGAGTGTTTCTTGGCAAAACCACTGTCTGATTCCCTCCTTTGCTCCATTATTTACTTAGAGTTTAGCTTAATTTTTAGAATATTCATATCCAAAAACCCTCTATTTCCGGCAAAATGAAGACCAAATCCCCTCCTGAAGTTGCTGATTTCGCTTCTCCCGTACTTACAGCCCAGCTTTGAAACCATTTCTTGTTTCCAACGTATGTAATTCATGGGACGCGTTCTAAGCTCAATAAACCATGCAACAGCCACTACTCTGGAAGTTAAGGAGAATTGATGATGAAAAACAACGCAAGAGTCTATTTAAGAGCGATCGAAGATGAAGACATGGAAAGCATTTACCGCTCTTGCCAAGACGAAGAAACCTTGTATATGACAGGCACCCGCACTTCTTTTACACTCGACAGCATCCGGGAAAGCCATCAGCAGTTCAGCCAAGATCCAAGCCGTTATGACTTTGCGATATGTTCAACGGCGACCCACGAAATTATCGGGGATCTGGCCATCCTGGACATTGACCCGGACAATCACAAAGCCGGCTTTAGAATAGCGCTGCACAGCCGAAATAACTGGAACAAAGGCTTTGGCACTGAAGCAACGCAACTTGCCCTGGCTTTCGCTTTCGAGGACCTCCAGCTAAACCGCCTGGAATTAGAAGTGTACTCGCATAACGTCCGTGGCATCAAAGCGTATGAAAAAGCAGGATTTAAACAAGAAGGAACTTTAAGGCAGTCCCTTTACCTGAACAATAGCTATTCCGACGAAATCCTGATGGCCATGCTCCGGGAGGATTACTGCAGCCAACTACATGCAGGCGTCCGGTAGAAACATAAATAATCTTGTTCCCTGTTCTCTGTACGGGCCTGCAGAGGCCATTTCTTATCGATTCTTGTATTTATCCTCTCTTTTTTATCGAAATTTCCCGGTATTATACAGAATTTCTTATTAATTCTTGTTAAACTAGAAGGAAAGCAGAAATGAGCGATTCTTTTGACTGAAACGATCCATTCCACCTCAGAAAACTTTTTATTCCATTCTATCCAGCGTTTTGTAATTCCGCACGGTGAGCCCAGCCATCAGCCGCTCCACCGCCACCCTGACACGGCGGAATTGCTGCTGGTGACAGAAGGTTGTGTCCTCTGTAAAATCGGCACGCAATCCTATTCCCTCCCTTCCGGTACGGCTTTATTCGTGCCTTCGGGGTCCTGGCATGATCTGGAGTATCCCGCTGCACCAAAGCAAAGGGGATACCGGCTGTCGTTTACTCCGCCTCATTTAAAACCCGCTCTCATGGCTGATGTGCCGCAAGTGATCCAGGTTGACGACCTTGCCGGAATAATACCGCTGTTTGTACGGCTCCAGCAGGAAAACGCTCAGCCGCATCCAGACTCCAGGATCACGCATCACTTGGTCGGATTGATTTTAGCGCTGTTAGAACGGTCCACAGACACGCGAAACTCCATTGATGGTGAAAAAACGATCCGACTGGTTAAGATTTATATGGAAGAACACCATTGCCGCTCCCTGTCGCTCGACGACCTTGCCGCACAGTTCACCATGAACAAGTACCAGCTGGCGCGCTTCTTCAAACAGCATACCGGCATGAGTCCGCTCCAATACCTCATCACCTGCCGTATCCATACGGCAAAACAACTGCTTGCCACAACTGAAACAGCTGTAGCATCTATCGGTTCACGTGTCGGCTACAAAAGTGCTACCCAGTTCCAGACAGCCTTCAAGAAAGCGGTCGGCACCACCCCCAGGCTTTACCGGCTCGACTCTACGAAAGAAAGTTAAAGTCAAACTAACCATATTTTATTTGTTAAATTAAAAAATAAATGGAAGTTGTTTGAAGGATACGTTATCATACATAACAAGCAGTCATATTATTGCACAGAACGACAGAAAGTTAGCTGTCAGGCTTCACTAGCTGTAAAACAGTATTTGTTCAACTCAATGGAGGTTCAACTTATGGAATACGATAAAAACAATCTAAAATCCTCCAGTATTGAAAAAATGTCTTTGTCCAACGACTTGCTGTATAAAGATCTCTTTGATGGTATGGTCCACCAAGCACCTATCAGCATGTATATAGTAAGAGGCTTGTCTTTTTCCTACGTCAATCAGCATTTCTGTGAATTGATCGGCTATAGCGAAGAAGAGCTGTTGAACACCAACATCACACCCAATACCCTCATCCATCCGGAAGATTTGGCGATTATCCAGGCACGGATGCTGAATAGCGATAACTTGGAAACCTATGCTCGGTACCGTGTCCGGTTCTTCAGAAGTGATGGCCAGTTGCGCCATATTGAAATACATTCGACTAAAAGGCAATGGCAAAATGAAACCATTTTGTGTGGGACCGTTATTGATGTCACAGCCGAAGTCACAGCCAATCTTTTGGTAAAAGAAAACGAAGACCGGCTGAACTCCCTATTCGTCCACAATCCGGATGCAGTCTTCACTTTCGATCTGGAGGGGAATTTTAAGACGGCCAATCCGGCATGTGAAACCTTATCCGGCTATTCAATCTCAGAGATCCTTCAGTTGACGTTCAGCCCGATGATCGTTTCAGAAGACCTGCCCACTGCCCTGCTTCATTTTCGTAACGCCCTGAGCGGCATTACAGAAACCTATGACGTCGCCATCATCCGAAAAGACGGGAAAAAGCGGAATCTGCTGGTGACCAATTTTCCGATGAAGGCAAACGGCGACATCATCGGCGCGTACGGCATTGCCAAAGACATCACCGATGAACTCTACTATAAAAACCTGATGGAAGAACTGGCATTTTTTGATCCGTTGACCCGGCTGCCCAATCGCAAATTATTCGAAGACCGGGTCAAACAGGCGATTGAAAGCACTCCTGGCGAAAAACGCCAACCTGCCGTGCTTTCTTTGAACTTGGATCGCTTTAAATTCATCAATGATTCGTTCGGCCACCAGTTCGGCGATGAATTTTTAAAAGGGATCGCACAGCGGCTGTTGGACAGTGTTAATGGATGTGATACCGTGGGAAGGTTTGCGGGCGATGAATTTGCGGTGCTGCTGCCGAATCTCGATCAACAGGAAGTTTTCCGATTGGCGGAACAGCTCCATGAATCGCTGGCGAAGCCATTTGAAGCACTCGGCCATGCCGTCGCCATCTCGGCAAGCGTCGGCATCGCGTTCAGCATAGGGCCGGAAGAAACCTCCAATGCACTCATCAAAAAAGCGGACGCCGCCATGTACTACACAAAAAAATACAAGACCAATCAGTACACGGTCTATTCAGAAGAACTGGATCATCAATCTGCATACCGGCTGACCATCGAACGAGAGTTGAAATCGGCCCTCACAAAACAGGAAATGGTGCTGCATTACCAGCCCATCATCCAGTTGAAGAGCGGCAAGCTGAGTGCGATGGAAGCCTTGATCCGTTGGAACCACCCGGAATTGGGCTTGGTGCCGCCGGATATCTTTATCCCGGTAACCGAAGAAACGGGACAAATCGTCTCCATCGGCCGCTGGGTGCTCCACACTGCCTGCATCCAGAACAAAGCCTGGCAGGACGAAGGCTACCCGCCCATTAAAATCTGCGTCAACATATCCACGATTCAGCTTCAGCAGCCGAATTTCGTCCAGACGGTAAAAGCGATACTAGAAGAAACTGGATTGGATGCCAAGTGGCTGGAACTGGAAGTGACCGAAAGCATTTTACTGGTAGACACGGACTTGCTCAAATGCAGCTTGAACAGCTTGAAAGAGCTCGGCGTTTCCATGTCCATTGATGATTTCGGCACCGGCTACACGTCCCTCGGCTACTTGCGTCAGTTTTCCTTTGACCGGGTAAAGATCGACCGCAGCTTTGTCGAAGACATCAGCAAAAATTTGAATGGCAAAGCCATCACCGCCACCATCATTTCCTTAGCGCATCAATTGAACATGAGTGTCGTAGCGGAAGGCATTGAAGAACAAACCCAATTGGCTTTCCTGCAAGGGGAAAATTGCGATGAAGGCCAAGGCTATTATTTCGGCCGTCCCCTGCCGGCAGAATTGCATAATCTCTCCACTCTATTCAATCAATGAATAACCTAAAAAGCGGCCGGTTTTTTCTACCGGCCGCTTTTTGCGTTGTTCTGTTTTATTTTTATAATCAGTAGAGATGAAACCTGCCTTCATCATTAAGAAGGCGGTGCACTGTCTTCCACAAAAGCGTCGATGACCACCGGTTTGCGGCTCGCCTTGGCTTTTGCCAGCGCATCCCGCAGCTCAGTTCTTGTCTTCGCAGTATAGCCTTCCCCTCCGCAGGCATGGGCAAATGCCGCAAAGTCGATGTTCGCCAGATTGGTCTGTGTCGCCTGATTGCCCATTTCTTCCTGTTCGTGTTCAATGAGCTGAATTTTTTGGTTGTTGAAGATGACTAGAATCATCGGCAAGTCGTATTTGACTGCCGTGACAAAGTCTTGCATGCCCATCGAAAAGCCCCCATCGCCGAGCAGGGACACGACTTGCTTGTCGGGATACGCCAGCTTCCCGGCAATCGCCCCCGGCAACCCGCAGCCCATGGTCGCAAGCCATGCCGACACGACGAGCTGCTGCTGGGTCAATTGCAGGTAGCGCGCTGCCCACAGCGTTACACTGCCGACGTCGAGTGACACCACCGCGTCGCGCTCCAAAATGGACTGCACTTCCGCAATGACGTGCTGCGGCTGCAGCTGGTCCGTTTCCTGCGCCATATCCTTTTGGAGGGTTTCGTGCCACTGTGCACGTTTTTCCTGATACTTCAAGAGGAAAGCGTCTTCTTTCTCCCCTAAATGGCCGGTCAGCCAGGCAGCAGCAGGCGCCAGTTCCCCGACCAGTCCCACCAGCACCGGGTAATACTTGCCGATGACTTTCGGATCGACATCGATTTGAATGGCCGGTGCGTCGTCAGGCAAATACTCCCGGTACGGAAACGCGGTGCCCGCCAGTATCAACAGATCCGCTTCTTTCATGGCTTCTTCAGCTGGATCGGTGCCGAGCTGCCCCAATTGGCCCAAGTTATGTGGATGGTCGTCTGGAATAATGCCTTTCGCCGGAAAAGAGGCGATCACGGGCGCTTTCAGCTTTTCTGCAAACGCCAGAACTTCCGAGGTGCCGCCGGCTGCGCCTTTGCCGGCCAAAATGACCGGTTTTTTCGCGGCCTGCAGCAACTTCAACGCGTCCTGCAGGTCTTCTTCATGCGCCCGGATGTTCGGTGCGGCATAGGCAGGTGAAGTCAGTTCTTTATCGCGCTTGATTTGGGTGCCGAACAGATCATCCGAGACGATCAGCACCGCCGGCCCTTTTTCGGCATAAGCCGTCCGGATGGCCTGATTCAGCATGTCGGGCAACTGTTCCGCCGTTTGGACGCGGCGGTTGTAGACGGCAACTTCCTCAAACAGCGACTCCATCTTCAGTTCCTGGAAGCTGTCCGTTCCAACCAGCTCGCTGCTGACCTGCCCGACGATCGCCAGGACGGGTGTCTTGTCTTTTTGTGCATCATACAAGCCATTTTGAAGATGCACCGCTCCAGGACCCGCAATCGACAAACAGACGCCGATCTTGCCGGTCAATTTCGAATAGGCGGACGCTGCAAGCGCTCCGGTTTCTTCGTGGCGGATTTGAATAAAGCGGATCACTTCATCTTTTCGCAGCTCTTCCATGAATTCATTGATGGAGTCGCCCGGCATCCCGTAGATATGGTCCACTTTCCATTCTTTCAGCAGTTCAACGACATAACTTCCAGCTGTCCTGTCAAACATGGACATCCCTCACTTTCAAAAAGTTAGGCATAAGCCCTTATCTCTTGCTCATACCTCCAGCCGGTGAGTGTTAAACGTTTGGCAATAAAAAAAGAGCCCATTGCCGCAGGCAGCGGCAAAAAAGCTCTGTTCTTAGCTGGAATCCTTCTTATAATCCCGGTAAAACCGTTCTTCCCGCCTTTTATCGACCCAGCTCCAGATAGAATAGATGACTGCCGCAATACCGACGACCAGCAATGAGGCATAAAATACGAAGTCGAAATCCATCTCCCGGACCACGACTTCGTCGACGCCGGACAAATTCAACTGGCTGTAAGTGATGCTTTCATAGCCGATCCACCAAAATGCCAAAGGCAAGCCGGCCAACAGCCCACCGATCAATGAACCCAAAAATTTTCTCATGAACCTTTTCCCCCTTTTCAGCAGTCAACCGATCTCTTGGCATTTCGGTTACCCTGTTCTTTCAGGCGGCTGCGCCGGATAAGCGTAGATATGCTTGAATTTCCCGCTGCCCGGATGAGCTTGGGGCGCTTTCCCAGACAGCGCGATGTCCACGTGGATGCCTTGACCCTCAAAGAACGCCTGCAGCTTGTGTTGCGCTTCCCTAAACGCATGGTCCGGGTGTTGTGCCTGCAGCCGGAGTTCAAGCGTATCTTCCCTGCGCTGGATCAGCTGAAAGCGGTCGATCGATTCGATGTCGGCCATTACAGACTGCAAGGCAAGCGGCGCTACTTTGCGGCCACCTGAAAAGCTCAGGATTTCATCTGTGCGCCCTTCCAGTTCGATCCAGCGGCTTGGTTTGCCGCACGGACAAGGCTCGCTGTAGACGGTCGCCCGGTCAGTCACGGCGTAGCGGATAAACGGCTGCGTGTAATTGAACAAATTGGTGATCAGCAATTGCTCCGCTTGAACGCCGTCAGCCACTGGACGGAAGTCCCCATCCACCGCTTCGACGATCAGCCAGTCTTCATTAAGGTGATAACGCCCTTCCCGGCATTCACAAGCGATCGTTCCGGCTTCTGTGCAGGCATAAGTCGACTGGACCGTGCAGCCGAACGCCTCTCTGAGCTCTGTCCGTAATTCGCTGCTTAGATGTTCACCGCCCGCCATGATCAGCACCGGTGAAATGGCGAGCTTCCCGCTCCGCTTATAGGGCAAAAGCAGTTCCAATGCCGTAGGGTAGCCGCCGAGGAGCGCCGGCTGAAAAGCATTCAGCTGGTTGACGATTTTATCGGTGTCTTGCCGCACATCGATGATGACCTGGTTTTTCTTCCAGGGCATGCGCCGCTGGTTATAACGCACCGTCCCGTTGCCGAGGTAAAAGCCGCCATCGACGAACAGACCCGCTGTGCGTTTGCCGCTTCTAAGAAACGCCTGTAAATCTTCCCGTTTGGCGACAGCGCGCAGTACCGCGATTGCCGACACGACATTCATCGTGGTCTTGTCATACAGGACAATGGCTGGATGTCCCGTAGAACCGGAGGTGGTGTTGACCAGGTAGCGGCCGTTCAGCTTCCGCCCGATGTTGTCCGGATTTTCCATAAACCGCTCCACATCCTGTTTCGAGATGGAGCGGTCGGTGAGCCAGCCATCAAAGTTCGCCATCAGTTCCTTCTTCTGGGTGACGGGCAAATCGGACAAGCGGAGCGGCCCGTCGACATGTGAAAGTTTCCTCTGGAAATACGGGCTGCGTCTAGCATGTTGCACGAGACGCGCAAGGCGCTTTTGCTGGAGCGCTTCCAGCTGTTTCCGGTTTAGCTTCCGCGCGCGGTGCGTCAGGCGAAGTGCGGTGAGAAGTCCCATCCCTTTCATGCCGGTTTCTCCTTTCGGAAGGTCGGATTTGTTGCTACCAGTTTACCATGCGGCGCCTTCTGCGGCAGCAACACATTAAAAAACTCATTTACTGCGCAGCATCATTGTGCTTTTTCCCGGTCCATGCACCGACCGCCACTATGCCGATCATGACTGTCCAGAAAACCACCGTCCACGGCAGTGAATGGGGGAAATCATGCGGCAGCAAGCCGATCTTTTCGTGGGACAGAGTCAACACACCCAGTTTCACACCGACCCAGCCGACCACAATGAAGGCGGCGGTTTCCAGCGTCGGATACCGCTCCAACAACTGGACAAATTTATGGGCCGCAAAGCGCATAATCACCACACCGATCAATCCCCCAGCAATCATGACGGAAAATTGCCCGCCGTTGATGCTGCCAATGGAAAACGCTCCCCAATGCGGCAGCGTCATGGCCAGTGCGACCGCCGCAAGCATCGAGTCCACCGCAAATGCGATGTCCGCAACTTCAATCTTCAATACGGTGGTCCAGAAACCAGAATGGCTTTTGTGCCCACTTTCCAAGACGACGTGGTGTTTCCGCTGGTCGTGGAGGTGCTTCGCCGCGATGAAGATCAGGTAAAACGCACCGAGCGCCTGGATCTGCCAAATGTTGACCAGCAAAGTAATCGCGAAAAGAGCCAGAAACCGGAACAGAAACGCCACCGACAATCCGTAGAACAAGGCTTTTTTCTGCTGCGGTTTCGGCAAATGCTTGACCATAACCGCCATCACAACCGCATTGTCAGCAGCAAGCAAGCCTTCAAGGCCCACCAGCACCAAAAGAATCCATGCATACTGCAGCACTAACACATCCATCGCCATTCTCCTCCTTCTTGAAATCAAACAAAAAAGACCCATGCCTAATTAATTAGGCAAAGGTCTCGCTGAGCATTCGTATCTGCCATCACAACCGATGATGACGCATCATCATGTCCTGACGATTGTGAAAGAGGTGTTCCTCCAGCTACTCCCCCTTGTCTGCGGGGAATTCATATAGGTGGTACCTGTTTAAACCTGTGGCTTTTTTTCCGTGAGACGGAACTCTTTGTTGGCGTTCAGCTCTTTAATCAGTTTATACCACCATTATGATGCTTATTAAACAGAAAAACAGCGTTTTCGAAAGAAAAATTAAGTGATGAACGGCGCCCATATGCCATATGAAATTTGAAAGACCCATAACCTCTTAGCTGAGGTTACGGGTCTTCCGATCTTCATTTTATACACCCTCTGGGGATATTCCCGCCCCTTGGAACTTCAGGTGTACGCACTCTTTAAATCCCGCCATTTACGGACCTTGCCTTAACCGCTTCAGGATCCAGGCCATTTCCGAGTGAGCCATAGACGAGCTCCGCCTGAGGATCAATCAATTCTTTCCCATTGTAATAAACCCTCGGCGTTTTCCATAATGCTTTTAAAGCACTCGACATCGGCATCTCGTGATAAAGACCGGGCCAGTTATCCTTTATTTTTTCTTTCACTAACGGATAATACTTCGAGCTCATACTTGGAAAGATGTGATGCTCTGTGTGGTATGAAAAATTAAAATGCAACACGTCAATCCATTTAGGAACCGTCACCGATAAGGTGTTTGCCAGTGGATCATTTACAGGGACGTGTGGATTCAATCGATGATTCGTCGAGATATACCCCATCACGATGGCATTCGCAATCAAATGCGGAATCAAGAAGATAAATACCCAATTGCTTATTCCTACAAAGAAGATCAAGCCTGTCCAAACAATCCAAGGAATTAAAAACTGGATCCAGACAGCAACCCGTTTTTCAGGCTGAAACTCTTTGACGTAATTGAAGAACATTCTCGTAGAGTGCAGCGTGAATAGGAAGCACAACGAGAAAAACTCCAGAAATGCACGTACTGAAAAAGGCAATCGATAAATAAGTTTCAGCGCAGGCTTTCGGTCCAATTCGTCTTTTGTCATCCAGGTATCCGGATCTTTTTCTTCATTTTGCGTATGGACATGATGGGTCATGTTATGCCATTTACGCCATAGTCTTGGACCGGTAAGCAGGGGGAAAAAGAAAACAGCCCCTAATAAATTACGCAACCCGGCTTTTTTCACTACTGTTCCGTGTAAGATTTCATGTCCTAAGAATCCCATGGCAGCGAAACTTGTACCAATGACAAACGAAATGGCGATGTTTGCAAGAAACGGTAAATCATATAGTCCAATCGCCAACATTCCAGCGATGGTAATGATCAAGTAAGCGAGCCCGCCGAGTAGACGCCCTGGTACCGGTTTAAACGCTGGTTTGGGCAGGTGCGGCGATACTTTAGACGCGTACCAGCCAAATGAGTGGTATTCTTTATTCATTCTTTTGCCTCCAATTACTATGCTGTTACTTCTTCTCCGATGACTAGGTATAACCAAAAACTGGGGCAGTTCGAAATAATTGCGAAAGAAACAATGATTGAACGTATAAACAATCCTCATTACAGAGTCGTTCTGTACATCCAAGCTTCTTTCTATGCTTCACTATAAAGGTTACTCTTGCAAATTCATAACCTTTTCTTTATTAATTTATCGAAAAAAGCTTCAGGCAGAGTGATCGCCTGAAGCTTTTTTCCTCCATTCATGCGAACTTTTGAGCTTACTGCAAACAAAAAGTGCTCTACCGCAAACAACTTCGCCTATACCGCAAACAAACGGCTTTATTGTGCAAACAAACACGCGTATTGCGCAAGCAACGCGATTCTTCCGGAAGTTTTATGTGTGGGCGCATGATAATTGAAATATTGCAGTCGGCTCCACCCGGATGGAGCCGGTCTTTTTCTTGGTCACGCCATTCGAAAAGCTCTTGCATTTCGAATGGACTCATTTATAACATCTACTTTTTAAAAAATGAATATTTGCATAATTCCAACATGGTCGATGCTTACTGCATTTACATAGAACAAGTAACTCGACCAAAGCCATATAGTAAACTATTATTTTCTCCTTAAGCTTAAGAATCCCAAGTAACATAATAAAACAATACTTAAAAGCATTGCATAAAACCAAATGGAGAGATACCAGGTATACTGCAATTCTAACCAAAAACTCATGCCGCCTCGATTTGGCGGTAAAGTGGAATAAGTTGCAACTTCAAGACAAAACGCAAAAAGAAAGAACAGAAATAATAGAAAGACTATCATCATTGTCGGTCTAATATTCATAGATACAATCCCTTCCATAAATGAAATGAACCCCGAATGATTGACGCTTAAAAAAGTGATTCTATTTACGGGTTCAGTTCACAAGCAATTACTTCCTATTTTTCATCTCTAAAAGTATAGGCGTTATATTCAACAAAATCGATAGAATCGTCAAAACCCATAGCGCTGCTGCCATCGTCGGCACTACATCCAATAAGGCAGACCAATCTTCCGCCTTTACCCAAGAGGCCACCATACTGTAATCTGCAACTACTATTAATACCGTAAATGACAATCCCATTGCCATGGCCAACTTATAATCTTTGCCTGTTGCGTACAGACAAAGATTTATACAAGTGGCAATTATGGCGATAAGACCGAATATAAACCACATAAATACGCCTCCACTAACTTTATTTGAGATGACTATTGACCAAAACACTTAAAGGAATAGTCGTGCCTTATTTATACTTAATTTCAATAGAGAAAAAGTTGTATATTCTATAACAACGATACACATTTACAAAAGTTTCCAAAGACGAACTTTTAGTTCGATTTAGATCTAATAGTATGCGGATCTTGCCAAACTCCTAATTCATGCCTCGCGATTGTTTGTGTGCCAGGCACACAAACAATTTCTACAGAGCTTTCTGGCTTATTCGCCGCTTATCGATTCAGCAATAATACCCATGAATAAAAGCACTTCAATTTCATTTTCTTCGATCGGGATGAAAACCTTGGTGAATGCCCGCAGGTTCAATTCCTGACTTCAAAGGGTTTTTATAACCTATTATTGTTTGCTGGCTGCCTTATGTGTTATAAATTTATTTCCTTCAGTTTCTCAACACCCAGGCACAACTGAATAATTCAACTCACAACCTTACTAGCTGCTCCATTCAAAACATATTTGTATTCAACCGAAGCATTGAGCGAATGAACCACGGTGCAATACGTTTCGCTTGATAACTTGATCGCCCGCACGACCTTGTCTTCTGGCAACTCGCCTTTAATATGATAAGTGATGGCTATATCGGTAAAACGCTTAGGGTGCTCTGATGCACGATCCCCTTCAATATCTATGAAGAATTCATCGATTACCAGTCGCATTTTATTTAATACATAGACGATGTCCATTCCGGTACAAACAGCAGCGGCGTGCAAAAGCACTTCTGGAGGCCGTGCCCCTTGATTTGAACCGCCACTTTCAGTGCCGGCATCCAACAATACCATATGGCCGGATTCTGTCATGCCACTAAACACCATCCCGCCTTGCCAATTTAAAACAGCTTTCATGAAGACCACTCTCCTTTTCATGCAGGATTGGGCTTATTCACTTAAAGTCCCGTTTGTCTAATTAGCTGCCATCAACTTAGAATAAACTAAGGCAATTAGCAGAGTTAATAAACAAAGAAGTTAGTTAGAGTGAAAAAATACCTCCAGATGACGGCATTCATTTATTCTTTATTAACCTACTTTTTTGAATATCCTAAAACCTTACCTTCAATTGCTTCCAGCGGTAATTCTCCGAAGTCCTTACTATCTGTTCCTCTCCACCATTGATCTACTAAGACAAAAACTGCTTCGCTTGATACTTTTACAGGTTCCATTGAGGTATTGAAATACTCTTCTTTGGCATCCAGATTCACCCAAGTTATGAATTCTGTTTTAGAAACTTCTTCATCTGTTGTCCAAGTTCCTTCTTCAATGTTTTGCTCTGCCATTTCAAAAAAGTCAGCCTTGCTGAGCCCTCTATCTGTTGCAACCCCATAAAACGTATCAAGTTTTTTATCGTCCACATAAACCTGACCCTCACGAATTTCCACAGTTTCACCTGGTAAACCTACTACTCTGGCAATAGAGTGTTCAGGTAATTGCGGATTTTTATTAATAGCAGATTCAGGTGTTTTGTAATACACCACATCTCCGCGGTTAACTTTTTGGTACCCCATTTCAACTACTAAACTGCTGTGAATAAGGGTGTCATAATCGTGATTTCCGCGATCCATAGTGTCTGAGCTCCACTCGACTAACCTGGTGTTCTCTTTAGCTTCAACCAATTCAATATGTTTAGTTTGATTGTCAGTCAAAACTTCAGATTCAGGAATTGCTGTTGCTTTATTTACCTCTTTTGTGCTTTCTCCCATTGAACAACCGCTCAAAAATAGAACGATTCCTATCAACACTGACTTTTTCACCGCCACCCTCCTCCTTTAAATCATTATACCCAAATTTCCAAATTTACCTTAAAATAAACCGAATTTTCTGTTTATAATTATTGCGAACTTTAAATTCATAGCAGTTTTTACTAATTCATTTTAAGTAGTAGCCTATGCTAGATCCTCTCCCTAAAAACACCTTGATAAATACCAAAATATTCACTCCAACCTTTCGAACTGAATATAACGGCTCTTTTGAAAAAAAAGAAGAGGCACCCGATTCACGAGCCTCTTCATCCATGACCAACGCTTCTCTCCTTAGTCATTTTCTGCTGAAAATTCTTTGTTATCCATCTCGATAGGTTCCTTTTTTTCATTCAGAAAGAAAACCTTGTTTTCCACATCTACTTGAGAAGTGGATCTTGAAGTGATGAACCACACCTTCACCTCTGATAGATCAGTGTCCGATAAAACGTCTTCAACTCCATATACAGGAGACGCGTTGTCTTTTCGGACTGTGCTACCATGCGCTGTATATGCAACTTTCTCATTTTTGATCAGTCCGAATGTAACTTCTAAATACCAAGGGCCTATTGCATAAGGAATTTCATTCTCTAAGTCCGAGCGATAGATATTCAAAGGAGTGGGAATGACTTCAAAGTCTTTATATAAGTTGAATAGGCGCTCCACTTCCATAAAAGCAATTGCCATATCTCCATTTTCTTCAATGAGAAGCACTAGATCATTCATCGGCAAATTCAGGACATGACCATCTGTCTGCTGCCTTAGTTCTTCCAAAGCGCTTTCGGGTGTCTTATGGTAGTTTTCATGTAAATAGGAAGCTGCAGCTCCTAAACATAAGAGAAACAGACAAACCAGTACAAAAAGAAAGATTTTCTTCATAAACTTCCTCCTTAACTGCTTGTCTTAAACAGCCGGCTAACCGAAATGCTGATAACGCTATTAATTAAGGGATTAGCGGATGTGTAAATGCAAACTACTGAAGATTAGAAATAGTTTAAGTTATCAAAATATGTTAAAATAAGTTAATTGATGAGAAGGAGGGATATTTTGTTTGAGGTGTTTGTAAAAAAAGTTAATTCTGAGATTGTGATTAGATGGCTATTAACAAAGATCACAATTCCACTAGCTGATATTTTAGCAGTTGCCACGGATGATACTTATGCTGGAAAAGAAAAAAAGGCAATAAGAATTGGAATGCCCTATGGCACAACTGATCGAGTCGTTATCCTCACAAAGGAAAATACTTATATTTTATTTACAACCAACTATTTAGCGATACAAAAAAAACTAGACTCGTACATCAATTCAATTTAATAAATGGACGATTAAAAACTGGTTGCGTTTTCGCGCATTCGGTTTTTTGCTTTCCGATTGCTCGTTTAACTTATGACAGAAGGTAAGAGTTTTAATCAGAAGTTTCCTCCCCTACTTCTACTTTACTGCACTTATTTCTTTCACTTTAAACAATTTTTTGTTGAACATAGGCCACTTCATTCAACTTTGCTTTAAATAAACCATCATTTTTTTATGCATTCGTAAAAATACACTTCTATTGACTTGCTCCGACAACCCTCTCTACTTTAAATCCATGCAGTTTCCTCTCATTTCAAGGAGAACATATGAAATTCACTTCATTCTGCGTCCTCTTCAAATGTACTGATTAAACTCTTCGCAGATATCCTCTATCAATTTATCCGCTTGGGAGTTTCCAGTAATTATGCCCGCTTCATCCTGCCCGATGTGCTCAAGGAATTTTCCGAGAAATACAGCAACATCCAGTTCAAGGTCTTTACAGGCTGGAGCGACGAAGTGCTGAAAGAAATAGAACAGGACAAAGCTTCTGGAAATAGAAGCTCTTTCCTATCAATCGGAGTGGTTCTAAAGCTATAATGAGGGCATGCTCACCATGACAAATACAATCGAAGGTGGTATGAATCCATGCATACTTTTCGGAAATATAAAAATTCACATTTACAAGTTCCGGTCAAGTCACCCTTACATTTCAATGGACAAACTGGAAATGAAGAGATGGCAGTGCTGAGTGAAAAGCTGAAGAAAATTTTTGTGGAAGCGAAACAGCAACAGCGCGAGGTGGTTTTCTTGTGCATCGGATCGGACCGTTATATCGGGGATTCACTCGGTCCGTTAATCGGCAGCATGATGCTGGAAAATGGAATTTCCCACCCTGTTTACGGCACCTTGGAAGAACCGGTTCATGCATTTAATTTGAAGATCGTCTTAAAAGACATCTATAAGAAAAGTGACAATCCGTTGCTGATCAGCATTGACGCCAGTCTGGGGAAAAAAGAACAAGTAGGCGATGTGCTATTCAACGAGGGGCCTTTAGTTCCTGGAAAAGCCCTTGAAAAAATGCTTCCGGCAGTAGGCGACTATCACTTCCAAGGCATCGTCAATTACCTCGATCCGTTTCCCAGTTCCCAGTTCCTGAATGATACCCGCCTCCATACGGTCATGAAACTGGCAAAGCTGATTACGCAGATTATTTTAGACAGCGACAAAGAAAAATAAAAAAGGGATTCCGCCATTCATGGCGGAATCCCTTTTTGGTTTAAATCGCTCCTGTAATAAATGCCACCGCAATGATGGTGATACAGCAAATAAAGGCCCATTTATATGCAAACTTCTGCAGTTCGCCGATGTCCTTTTGCACCATGCCGGCAACCAGAAGCGTGGAAGCGACAAGCGGGCTCAGGAAGTGAATCGGCTGGCCCAAAACAGATGCTCGGGCAATTTCCAATGGACTGACGCCATAAGCAGCTCCCGCCTCTGCCAAAATCGGCAAGACGCCGAAATAGTAGGCATCGTTTGAAAGCGCAAACGTAAATGGCATGCTGGTAATCGCCACTACCAACGGATAAAACGAACCGACTGAAGCCGGAATAATGGAAATCAACGAATTGGAGATGGCGTCGACCATCTGAGTTCCGGAAAAGATGCCCGAGAAAATGCCGGCTGCAAAAACAAGAACGACTACGGTAATCGCATTTCCGGCATGAGCCAAAATCCGTTCTTTTTGAAGAGCTAAATTAGGATAGTTGATGGTAGCTGCCAAGACAAAACCGATTAGGAAACTGATTGGTGCCGGCAATAAGCCCATCACCAAAATCGTCATAATGGCCACGGCCAAGATCAAGTTGAACCAGATCAGTTTCGGCCGTTTCAAGTCGTTTTCCACAGCCTGAGTAGCGGCTACCTGAAGCATGCTTTCTGAGGCTGCGGGAATCTTTTCCACTGTGATGATGCCAAGTCGGACCCGTTCTTTTTTGCCCATCAGATAAGCCACGCCCAAAATACTGAGCATCCCTGCCAGCATCGTCGGCAGTATCGGAATAAAGAATTCGTTGGCATCCAGCCCAAGCGATGCAATGGCCCGTGTTGCCGGTCCGCCCCACGGCGTCATGCCGCTGACGATACTTACAGATAAAATAGAGATTGTCGCTAAAACCAACGGATTCATCTTTAAACGCAGATAAAGCGCCAGCATCGCTGAAATGGTGATCATATGAGTAGTCGTTCCGTCGCCATCCAAAGACGCAATCATTGCAATGACGGCTGTACCCAGTGCAATTTTTACCGGATCCCCTTTGACAACTTTCAAGACTTTGTTGATCAACGGATCAAACAAGCCGGCATCGATCAAAATTCCAAAGAACAAAATCGCGAATAACAGCAATGCCGCGGAAGGAGCAACTTGCTTCAATCCCTCCATCATCATATCCCCTAGCCCCGACCAAAAACCTCCGATTAAAGCAAAGAAAATTGGAACCACTACCAACGCCGCCACCGGCGACATCTTTTTCGCCATAATCAGGATACGTAAATGCAACAACCATTGACACCCCTAAAAATGTAAGAATAAGAATTCCCCCTTTGAATGTATTCGCTTACAAATAATATAAATCTGCTAAGATTCCCGATTACTTAACAAATTGAATTAGTTATAAGAATATTCCATCTATTAAAATAAGTAAAATAGATAAATTTTATTAGAAATGAATAAAAAAACTTATAACCTATTGTCTGTCTAATCGGTCAACTTTCAAAAAGAGGGGTGGGCATCAAGAAAGTCGATGAATGTTCGCACCGTCGATAATTTTAAAAACTCCTGGTTGTACATTAGCCAAGTATCCCGGGTCACCGGTTCTCCATTCTCGTAAAACAAGGGATATTTGTAGAGCTCATCTGAAGGGCGAAGACAAATCTCCGGCAAAATGGCGATTCCAAGATCATTTTTCACCATTTCTTTGCACGTTTCCTGCCTGTCGGTTTCCATTGTAATCATCGGAGGTTCAATATAACGATTATGCCACCATTTGCTGATGATATCTTTTAACGAACTGTCTGTTTTGTAATTGATAAAGGGCAGTTCCGGCACTTCCTCCAGATTTACTTCTTTTTTAGAAATCAAAAATAATTGTTCCGTCTGCAGCAAAGTCTTCGATCCCGTCCAATTGTAATCGCCGCGCAGAATTCCCAGATGAACGCCTGAGGAATTGAGAAGTCCCATTACGTCTGAACTCCATCCCGTGTTTACACTGAACTGGACGTTTGGATAAGTGGTCAAAAATTCCTTCAGCAACGGAGGCAATTTGTATTGAGCAAAATTACTTGAAACGCCTAAACGGATTGTGCCACGGATTTCCTGCTGCATATTTTGAAGATAATCTTTTGTATTTTGAAGCTTTGTAATCATTTCTTCCGCGTATTGAGCTAGATAAATCCCTTCTGAGGTCAGTTCAATCCCTTTTTTCGTTTTGAAAAAAAGTTTTGTTCCAACTTCTTTCTCCAGATTTTTTAAACGGTACGTTAAAGCTGGCTGTGAGATGTATAAACGTTCCGAGGACCGGCTAATATTTTTTTCTTCATATAGTATTTGCATGGCTTCCCAATCTTTTTCGTCCATTTCAATCACTCCAGTTAGGTTATAAGTTTTTTTGATAAGTTATTGTTCAAAATATCTATTTCACTTATGAACCAAATTACCATATTCTATTTTTAGAAGCAATAGAATTTTCAGAAAGGTGGTTCATCCGATGAGAGTACCAATTGCCGTGATGCGCGGTGGAACCAGTAAAGGAGTATTTATCAATTACGAGGAAATGCCTGAGGACCGTTTGCTTTGGGATAGCTTTTTATTGGATATTATGGGAAGCCCCGACCAGCGGCAAATTGATGGCCTAGGTGGAGGAAACTCCCTGACGAGCAAAGCAGCAATCATCAAAAAGTCGAAGATGAAGGATATCGATGTGGAGTATACCTTTGCACAAGTCAGTATTGAAAATCAGTTGGTTGATTTTAAAGGGAATTGCGGGAACATTTCTTCCGCAGTTGGTCCATATGCCATCGAGCAAGGATTGGTTGCAGCATCTGCCCCTATGACAGCCGTCAGAATCTTTAATACCAATACACAGAAAGTGATCATCGCTGAAGTCGAAGTGGAAAATGGGCGGGTGAAAACAGAAGGGCAATGCGAAATCCCTGGTGTTCCAGGGACCGGTTCCCCTATCTATTTATCCTTTACAGATGCGCAAGGCGCCGTCACTGGCAAGCTGTTCCCGACTGAAAATCCGATTGACCGGATTGAAACAAGAAACGGCCTGCTTGAAGTTTCCATTATTGACGTCGCCAACCCTCTGGTTTTTGTGAAAGCAGAAGATGTAGGGTTGACCGGGTCGGAATTGCCGCACGAGTTTACTGTGGAAAAACTAAGGGAATTAGAAGAAATCCGTTCAGCAGCAGCTGAAATGTGCTTATTTTCAACTAAAAAAGAAGCTACAGTGAAATCGCCCGCAGTGCCTAAACTTACGATAATCGCTCCTCCTGAAACCTATTTGGATGTTAATGGTGTTGAGCGGAAAGTAGATGAAATGGATTGTCGAATTCGAATGATGTCCATGCAAAAACCCCATCAGGCATTGGCAATCACGGGTGCTATTTGCACAACCGCGGGAGCCTTTTTAACAGATACCATTTTAAATGATGTTATCCAAGTCGAAAATACTGTGTTGCGCTTAGGCCATCCATCAGGGATCATTGAAACGAAAGTAGACTTAATTGCCGGCCATATCAGCAATATAAAAGTGGTGCGCACAGCTAGATTGATTTTAGAAGGATATGTTTATACGAAAAATAACTATGATTACAGAGAAGCTTTGGCCTGACAAAACATCTATCATTTTATTGAATCGTTCATCTATTCGTTTGAGAAATCAACCCAAATGGCAGCCATTTTTTAATAAGCGGCTGCCATTTGGGTTGATTTCATTTAAGGATTTCCCTCGTTCTTATTCTAATTACCGAAATCAAGTACTTCTGATAAACTCCTGAGAGGTAAAATAATTTTTTATAAAAACTTTTTTTCAGAATCTCTAAAACCAGTGTGTTACTGCACCTTATTATATGGAGAGAATTAGACAATTTTTTTCTAATAATCCTATAGTATCAAGCTTCTGAATGTACCTCTTTTCCTATTAAGTTGCATTCATAGTTAGTTTTCGGGGTATTTTGTTCCTTAAATGCTTAGGAAAGGTCAACGAGAAATGCTATAGTCAAAAGGGCCAGAAATTTCATTAAATCGGCCATAGGCTATTTGAGGAGGCGTTCATTATGACAAACAACATCACCGTTACCATCAATGAGTACAAGGGGATAACGCCTAATTAACGTTTCTATTTCGCATTCCCCGAAATTCGAAAGGGGAAAATGATGAATACAGAACATGTGAAAATCGTCGAATTAAACACAGAGAACTGGTATGACTGCTGTGAACTAGAGGTATCAGAAGAACAAAAGCAATACATGGAACCAAATGCCGTATCGATCGCTCAGTCAAAGTTTGAAACTAGCTTAAAACCTCATGCCATCTATACAGGCGATAAAATGGTTGGCTTTTTGATGTATAACTCTGTCCCAGAGGAACTTGACGGCTATTGGGTATACCGAATAATGGTAGACAAAGCCTTCCAAGGTAAAGGAATCGGCAAAGCTGCAACTAAATTGATGATTGCTGAGATGGCCAAATCACTGAACGCCACGAAAGTTGTGGTCGGCTATCATCCAGACAACTTGAACGCCCATAATTTATATGGGAGTTTGGGATTTGAGGACCATGGAGATCGGTTTGGCAAAGAAATGGCCGTAGTAAAACAGCTAATCGATTAATAAATTAAACTATATTTTAGTGAAAGGACCTTTTTTAAGGTCCTTTTTCTTTTATAAAAAATCAGTATTTCCTTTGTGCTGAATGAAATTTACTTAGTATTGAGTTACATTCAAATTCCTTTATACAATAAAAGAAACATTTACAGTTTCCCTTGTTTTATCCAGCTCACTATTCGATAAGAACCGAAAAAGTTTACTAGTAAAAGAAGGAGCAAAATAAATATCCAAATCCCCAAGCTACTAATTTCTTGAAGGGCTTGGGCATTAATAACAATAAACCATAGAATCCCGATGGCTAAGAGATAAAGTAAGACATTAGGTATGATCCAAATCATTTTTAATCCCATATTCTTCATATTCCTATTCATCTCCATTTTATGTTGAATGTAACTTAACTGCACTTAAGTTATATTCAATTCCTCTAAATCAGTGCCTTTTATTCGTTTCAGATCCTGGCTCATAAACTTCGCATGTCTTTTAGGAGCGTTATCGTCCCAGGTTCGCTTTTTACTTGCTGTGAGGGCGATTCTGCACTCGTTATCTTTGGTTGCTCGGACGGAAGGGGCATCAAGTGGCTGCACACTGCCCTTAAGTGTTTTCACTTCCTCCAAAATTTGTCCGTTTTGCTCTTCTTGCTTTTGAATGCTTTGCGCCATTCGATCGATTGTCTGTTGTTGGTGTTGTATCATCCGCTGCAGACGCTCCTCAAGTGTCATTTCATTTATTGCCGCTTTGTGACGTTCCGTATCACCTTGTATCCCTTCAGAAAGCCTAGCTCGGCCCGCTACGCTTTCCGTTTTAGGCCATAAAAACCGCATGCACTGTCTTCCAAAGTCATTCCGCTGCTATCCTTGAGCGTTATGAACTTCCGTAAAGCCATGAGGTCTGTATCGCTGTACAAACGATGACCCTGGGCATTTTTTTAAAAGATATACTCACTTTGTTCGAGTAATAACGAATACTAGCAGAGCGTTGACGGTTTGATGTTGAGGACAGTTACAGTATCTTCCGGTGCACGAAAGGTCATCGCTGATGGCTTCCTATTCTTTTATCGTAAAGGACTAGAACTCATTTTGACAGCTTAATTTTTCACCTGCCTGCCTGCAAAAATCCGAAGACAATATTCTTTTTTCTAATGATATTTTTGAAGATTTTCGAAATCTTGTGTTCAAGATAGTCAAAATACTTTAAAGTAAATAATGGGAAATATTCCTAAAAATATTCATAAAGAACGACATAAGGAGGAATAAGTCTCTTGTTAACGGTTTTGCATATTTTATTTGGAGTACTTACGTTTGGATTGGCTATTTTTTCATTAATCACAAAGAACTTCGAATACCGACACTTTATGTTGCTCTCTATGAGTTTGATGTTGTTGGTAATGGGAATCAAAGAGTTTCGAAAAGAGAAAAAAACAACTGCCTACTCTTTGATTTTCGCCTCTGTCTTTGCACTAGTTGTAGCCATTCAAGGATTTGTATTGTTTTAGAATACAAAAGTGAGAGAGACGAAATGAGAAAAAGAGCATCAGACTCTCTAAGAGTAAGTGAAGCAGTTTACATACCACGAGGTTATCAGAAGTAATTAAACAGAAAGAAGATGCTATTAACTCAGCATCTTCTTTCTGTTTAATTATAGGGCTTCCGGTAATCTCATGATATGTAAACCTATTGCCATGCGGTTTGCGCTTCCATTGTCACTCCACCGTCACTTCCGCAGCAAGAGAATACGAAAAGTCAGCGGGCAGATCGAACGGCATCACACGCACCAAATCTCCCTCCTTCAATTCTTCATACGCCTCCACTTTTCCCTTGAAAACCGTGGCATCCGTCAAATGCACTTCCTCGACAGATGAATCGTCCCAAAAGCCAGTTGACACCCTTTCCACAGTAAAACTTGTTTCCGCTTTTTCAGTCACGACACCCTCAATGATTCCTAAAAAGAATGAACTTGATTGGATCAGCAAGGCAACCGCAACGAGCAAGACAAACATTTCACTTAAGATGAAAAGGGATTGCTTCGGGTGCTTGGAAGCTTTCCACTCAAAGTATGCCTCCACTGCATAAGTCAGAATGATAAATACAATGAGATAGACGAGCATGTAAACAATTGAATTCTCTTCGACAATGACATAAAACAACGTTGCCACCCCTGCAATCAACAAGATCCCCCGCACAAACCAGTCCACTTTCAAGTGAGTTTGATTCACATAATTATTCGAAAAGAACTTCTTCTTCCGCGGCTCAATCTTCAGCCACTTCTTGAGAGCGAATTTGATGATGGCGTTCACTGCGTACACGATGAATAGGAACAGTAATATCTTAAACCACATATTGCGGACCTCCCTCCACTTACTTTTGCTGAATAACCAAAAGAACTCCTTAGGTTGAAAATAGAATGGGAGTACTTCCTTGTTTTTTCACTGGATAGAAGCAGGAAAACACCGCCTCTTCCTATAATATTACCTTACCATTCGCAGAACATTCGGATTTTTTATTTTTCGTTATATCTAGCTCTCCCTTCAAACGGTTATAAAAACATCAGTTCATATTAATATCCGCTACTTTAAAAACCTGCAACAAACCTCCAGAGAATATGACCGTTCGTAAAAATACACTTCTCCAAGCAAAAAGGGAAGAAACCTTAATTGGGTTCCTTCCCTTCTGATAACTTTACGATATGTAAACTTAGATTCTTTAAAAACACGATTTTATAACCATATAGAATAGCCTTTTGAATGTATCATTTTTTCTAGCAAATCCATTCTTATCTCTCACTCTTCGAAGATTACTGAAATAAAGGTTTTGAATGTAACTTACTTAGACATAAGTTACATTCAGAATGGGATTTGTGATTCTATTACTCTTGGTTTTCTATTAGCTTACCTTACGAATAACGATCCAGTACTGGTTTAACCCCCCGTACTTCCTGTTCCGAAACAGTCATAAATAAATACTCATGGCGAGAAAAAATTGCTCTGGTCTTGTAGGTGAACGCTCCAGGATATTCCGAAAGTTTTCCCGTTGTGTTAAATTCCCATATCAGCAGCTTGTTTTCTTCAAGAAACACCCCGAATTCATAGGTAAGGGCAAACGCAATAATATTACCCGTAAGGAAAGGAACATCCATTGTTCTTTCTCGATTTAGCTCCGCATCTAAGAAGAACAGTTCATTGGTGTCCATACCAAAACTAAGGCAAGCATAAGGTTTGTAACGAGCAAAAAGCGTGTCATATACCAGCTGATTTTGGAGAGCGATATCGTAGTAGGATTCTGGATCTTGAAATGGCGCAGCGTAATTTAATCGGTTTTTGCCGAGTTTCTTGCCGAACACGCCTTCATCGCCATAAATACAGAGAACGCCATGTCGATAAGGGAATAATTCAAAGATATCATTGCCGACTTCACATTCAAAAATACATTCCCCTGTCAGTGTATAAAAAGATAAGGTCGTGTGGTTCAAGAGGCAAAAGTGGTCTTTGGTGAACCGAATCTTCCAATGTCCAGTTGGGCCAGTAAAAATCGTTTTGCCGTTTAACTGGACACTATTTTCACCCTTCCCTTTCAAGAGAACGATCACCTGGTCTTTTTTGCAATCGGCATCAATAATTGGCCACTGGGTACTTCTAAAAAGCGTTTCTTCTTTCAAATACATCAAGATCATTCCCTTCAATTTAGGAATTAGACAGCGCAGTTTCAGTATTTTCTTCTGTTTTTATAGGTACCATCATTGGTTCTGAATGTAACTTAATTGCTATTAAGTTACATTCAGAATTCACATTACTTACAAGTTTTCTTCATTGCTAATTACGCCATATCGTTGCTCTTTGCCCATCCATTGGCTAACATCGCGCCAGTGGAGCTCTTTAGCAGAGATCCAGCTTACAGGATGAAGAAACGGGTGATTAATTTGCCATTCTTCGTCCTCTGCCCAATAGAATTGTCCTTCTTCTAGTACTAGTTTTGCTCCATAGATGATTGAGTCCTGGTCTTCTGAACGTGGTTGTATATGAAAGTGAGTGACCCCTTTAAAGAGCAATTCGATGGCCGAGGGATCTCGGTCTTGTCTTTGGAATAAAATACGGACGCATGTATCTAGATTGACCGACATACTCATGGAGAGGTCTTCATCAACGAAAGTCTCCGTCGACATATAAAGTTCTTTCAAACAGCTGTCGTGAAATCCTCCGAAGAGATCCATGAAATTTTCAATGTCTGTAGAGCTATTAATCTTATTCCAATTCATTACATCCCATCCTTTTTAGCAGCATGATTAATTACCGCGTGAATACCCATTTTCTAATGTTTTGAATGTAACTTAATTCACAATAAGTTACATTCACTTCCCATCGTTCTCAATCGCTTTCAAAGCGTATTATTTTTCTTTTTTTTTTCGTATCTTCGTCTTCTTGCCAAAAAGCTGGACCTGTTACATCCGATAACCAAAACAAAACATCCTGTTCATGATTCTCGGGCTTTAAGTTGCTAATGGGCCCGGGATTAAAGGCGTAATCCCCTTGTTGAATTTTTTCTTCCCTTACGTAGTCTTTGAAATGGTAAGCTCCATATCCTTGTACTGTATTTGTTCCTTCTGGTTGAGGAGATTCTTCTCGAATCGACGTATGAACCTCTGCTAAATAGCTAAAGAATCTGGACAGTGAAAGATATCCTTCCGAATTTCCAACAAATGAAACGCCAACTTCATCGATTTTGATTTCCATTTTTGCTTTTTTTGAAAAATATGGATTGAAATCGTAAAATATTTCTTTCTCTTTTTTTACTTTCTTCTTTTTTTTCGCCATGTCATCTACACTCCTTGATTGCTTTTCATAGATTTGAATGTAACTTTTCTGCACATAAGTTACATTCAAAACCTAGTCTTTGCCCCAAAATTTCCACTTGGATTTTGCCGGGGCATTTTTCAATTGATCCAGGTCATTTTGTAGCTGCTGGACAATAGCCAAAAGCTGTTCTTCTCGTTCCTGGCTCTTTTTAAGTTCATTTTTCATCTCCATAAGAACTTCTTTATGATTCACCGGATCTGGCAATTGATTTTTCGGCTGCTGTTGCATGAGTTGCTGCAGCTCGCTGATTTTCTGGTTCTGGCCCATCAGCAATTCGACAATTTGATTAAGAGACTGCGGAGCAACCACTAAATCCGTGTCGATCCGTTTCACTTCTCCCCCGAACCGGTCTAATAATTTAGCTTTAACTTCTTCAAAATCGGTTCGCTTGATTCCCTTCGCTTGCTGTATTTGAATGGTTTCGGCAATCAAGTTAAGGAGTCATAAGACGAAGAAGTTTCATTCTCACTTTTCCTTATCTTTCTAAATGATTAATCCATTGAATTGAAACCGTCTCCACCCATTCTTTGAAGGTTCTGCAATTAGTGATTTGATAAAGTGTATATTCTGGATAGTTTTTATATGGAGTAATGAAATCGGAAAAAAGATCAGAAGCATACATCAGAACCTTTCCAGTTTGCTTATGATACATCGTGACCTTTCCATTTGCTTCAAAAGCAAACGAATTAAAGTCTTCCGGTTCTATTTCCATTTCTACTTTATCTTGCTTCCATAGTTAAATTCTGTGATTCTTGCTTTTTTAAGCAGATCCGTCATGGCAGGAAACGCCACTTCAAATTCTCTGGAACACTCAAATGCTTTTTCTTTTAACAGATTGATTTTATTGCTATCAGTAAATACCCACAGCACTTCCTCCAAAAAATCTGCCAAGTCTCTAGTCAATTCATTCATCCCTTAATCAACTTCCATCAAAGTTATCTGTATTCATGAATCGGTCTTTTCGCAAAAGAATCCTTCCAAGTAGCAGCCTTTAATACCTCCTAAAAGAATGAGGAAGCTATATGGAATTTCAGCTACCATTTCACCAGTCCTATCTTTGGCTATGTACATACTATCTTACCAATTTGTTACTTTGAGTACGATATTCTTTTATCAGACCGCCAATAAGTTCTGATATGTAAACCAAGTTAAATATTTCTTTCA
Organism: Planococcus sp. SE5232; assembly: GCF_050686535.1. NCBI lineage: Bacteria > Bacillati > Bacillota > Bacilli > Caryophanales > Caryophanaceae > Planococcus > Planococcus sp. SE5232. The sequence continues at coordinate 109,848 of NZ_JBOGCP010000002.1, forward strand.
TAATAAGTTAGCTCAAAATAGCCGTATTCACTTTCCTCTAAAAAAAGTATTTGGTTCAAGTCGATTGAAAATACGAACCAATGCAAGAGCCCATCCTTTGAGAGATCTTCAACCATCTTATCCGCATGCCGAATCAATTCACTTTTATTAAACTGAACGAGGAAACTGTCTGTACTAAAGTAAAGCACTGTCCCTAATTTCTCGCTGGCAGAGAAAATTTGACCAATCTGTTTTCGGAGGGATTCTAGGCTAACTTCTTTAATTCTTTCTATTACTCTCCCCTGGTTTATTTTGTTCCATATTTCCTCATCCGCATTAGAGGCAAGAAGTTGGTGTGGCGGATAATTATTTGATTCAAGCATCTGTAAAAATTGCTTTTGTCTTTGAACCACTTTTAATTCATCTATTCTGTACGTCTGTCATCATTCATCGCCAATTCTCCTTTGCCTGGTTCTCCTTGTAACCGATTTTTTAAATTATACTGAGTGGTAACTGAGACATCCAGAGATATTTGGAAATAAAACCGTTCGTAAAAGTACAAGTTTCCATGGAAAAGAAGGAAAAAGCTCTAATGACTTTTCCCTTCCAATAATCTGATGAGATGTAATTGGCAACACCTCAGTCATTTTCTTCGATTCTTAGTTCTTCATTAGCAAGCCTAGTTTCAGCAAGTACTTTTATGAACGAGTACCCCCAAGTAGAGAATACATCATACTTTTCCGATTCTTCTTTTGAGGCTGGTCCAATCACTTTATAACCTCGCATTAACAGACAATCCTCCGCAAACATTACCTGGGATTTAAAGAAGAATGGCTTAATATTATCTTCTGTAAGCGGTAAATTACCTAAAATCATTCCGTTTAATCCTGTTTCATGCACGGTTTTGATATGGACGCTTCCTTGGGCCAACACTTTACAACCTTTTATATCATCTGCTAAAGGAGGTGCATCGCCAATCCAATCCATTAAACCTGTAAGGAAACCTGTTCTACTATCAGGTTCGATTGCTATTACTCTTCCGCAAGCGAATGTTCCATTCTCTAAAGGAATAGCCCAGAATTGCCCGGGCAACAAAAAACGATTAGATTTTGGTCTAAAAGGATATTCCATGGAGCTTTACCCTCTCTTTCATCAAGTTTAGGAAGTAACACTTAATACGTAAAAATATTTCTTCTAATCTACCTATACCTCAGAAAGAGTTCAATTGCCAGTGAGACTAGAACCGTTCGTAAAAAGTACAATTTTACGAACAAAAGGAAGGAAAGAAGCAATCTTTTTCGCGTCCTACCTTCCTATAAGCCCTCATATGTAAACTGAAACACTCTCATTTTAAAAGTCCAAGGCAAACTTTCAAAAGATAATCTTTTAATTTTTTCTCTTCTCCTTCACCATAGAAAAACACCCGAAAAGTTTGATTTTAACTCTAATCTTATAAGAAATAGCCCCTAAGAATATTCTATCCCTACCGCTTTTAAATTTTGATGTTTTTTTGTGTTTTATAATAAATAAAAGGGATAATATTAAGAATATTATGAACAAAGGGAGGAGACAAGTATGAAGGCAGTTACCTTTCAAGGTACAAAGGACATGAAAGTCAAGGAAGTAGAAGACCCTAAACTCCAGGAAAATGAGGATATTATTGTGCGAATTACTTCTACAGCCATTTGCGGTTCGGATTTGCATATTTACCAAGGCGCTTTGCCGGCAAAAAAAGACTATGTCGTCGGCCATGAACCAATGGGGATCGTTGAGGAAGTCGGACCGGATGTGACAAAAGTGAAAAAAGGCGACCGCGTCGTCTTGCCTTTTAACATCAGCTGTGGACATTGCTTTTATTGCAACCATGAGATGGAAAGCCAGTGCGATAATTCAAATCGCAACCCACATTACGACACAGGCGGTTACTTTGGTTTTACGGATCGCTACGGCGATTACCAAGGTGGTCAAGCCGAATATCTACGTGTACCTTATGGCAACTTCATGCCCTTAGTCATTCCGGAATCAGCAGAGCTGGAAGATGAATCGGTCCTGTTTTTGTCGGATGTCCTTCCGACGGCTTGGTGGAGCGTTGACAATTCCGGCGTCAAGCCAGGAGATACTGTAGTCGTACTCGGCTGCGGGCCGGTTGGTTTGATGACGCAAAAGTTTGCCTGGATGAAAGGGGCTAAGCGGGTTATTGCGGTTGACGAACTTCCCTACCGCATGGAACGCGCAAAAAAGATCAACAATGTGGAGATAATCGATTTTACAAAGCATGATGATACGGGGGCATTTATCCACGAACTTACAAAAGGCGGCGCTCAAGTGGTCATTGACTGTGTGGGAATGGACGGCAAAAAAACCCCTGCCGAAGCGATTCAGCAAAAATTGATGCTGCAAGGCGGAACGCTTAGTGCCATCAATATCGCCAAAGACGCGGTCAGCAAATTCGGGACCATTCAATTGACAGGCGTTTATGGAATGAACTACAACCAATTCCCGTTAGGCAATCTGTTCGAGCGCAATTTAACGATGAAGATGGGGCAAGCACCGGTCATCCATTACATGCCGATGCTGTTCGAAAAAATCAAAAACGGGGAATTCGATCCGCGCGAAATCATTTCGCATATCTTGCCATTGGAACAAGCGAGTGAGGCATATAAAATTTTCAACGATCGCTTGGATGAGTGTACAAAAGTGGTCTTAAAACCGTAACAAAAGATTAGCATTGTTTTGGACTAAACGCTCCAGACTATCGGGGCGTTTCGTCTTTTTGTTTGGTGCGCTTGGACTTAGAATAAGTAAAAGGGTGAAACAAGGAACAAGTTTTTCAATATAAATGCACGCGTAAGCATCAGTAATTAGCTTTTGCACCGCTTCAAAATGAAGGTTAACCAACCTCCTGCTTCTATTTTACGGAAAAAAATTCATTTAATGGTGAAGTTACAACGCGGATAATCTTTCTTCCCGTCTTTTTTATCGCATAAAAATTCATTGTAAAGCATCTTTCCAACTAGTTTTTTAAGAAACTCAAAATAAACACCCACAAAATGACAAAGACAACATCCGGATCAGATTGGGACAAAAATCCGATTAAAAACCAATAATTCCATCAACTTTTTCAGCTATAAAATTCGTGTCATTAAAATGATCAAAGAATTCTTTAGGCAGTTTGTCAGACATTCTTCCACAATCCCACTTCATATTAACATAATCAAAAATCCCCTTTCAGACAAGCTTGCCTGCCAATTAGCTGCATAACTGGAACCGAGATAGTATCACTCACTATCTGCGCTTCATTGCACCTTCGCAATAAAACACCTTCGCATTTTCAAATAGCGAAGGTGTTTTTAGTACAACAAATTTATCATATTGATTTATCGACCCTACATGGGAATGTCGCCATTATAGGCTACTGAAAGAGCAATACCTTGAGGCACACATGAAAATATAGATCTAAACTATTGCTATAGGCTGGTTGAAGGACAAGGAGAAAAGGCATTTCCCTGGAAGTCTCGTCTACCCAGTAGCTTCTTTAGCAGCAATATCCTTTACAATATCTTCTAATGTAACATTTCTTAAAACCTTCTCCATTGCCCCTTGCGCTGCTGCAAATACTGGTTCAATTGTATGCTGGATGTTCCTGCCTACGGGACATTCGGGCTGTGGATTTTCATGTATGTTAAACAATTCTTTCTCCTGGACCACATTTACCGCTTTATAAACATCGAATAGGGTAATATCAGACAAAGTCTTTGCAAGTTTTGCTCCTGCAATGCCTGGATGCACCTCGATCAAACCGGCTTTTTTTAGCATACCCATGAGTTTTCTTATCACCGCTGGATTTGTGTTTACGCTTGAAGCCAAAAAATCAGAAGACGTTACCCCTTCTTTATTGAATTCTATCAGGGTCAATATATGAATTCCGACAGCAAACCGGCTGCTGATGGACATGTTCAGTCACCACCTTTATTACTTCTATATAATATATCTAATATCATGTAATTGATTTAGTTACAAGTTTATTGTATCAAATTACAGGCAAAAAACAAATATCGCCAAACCTGTTGACACTACGGTTACAAGTAACTAATATGAATACATGTAATGATCATCGTTACATCCAAATTAATCTTAAGGGGGATTATAAAATGAAAGTATTAGTTACAGGCGCAACAGGGAAATTAGGTTCGAAGGTTGTGGAATCATTATTGAAAACCCTGCCTGCCAATGAGCTGGCGGTAAGTGTGCGTAGCGCAGAGAAAGCAGAAAACCTACGTACCCGTGGAGTAGAAGTTCGCCAAGGAAGTTTTGACCATCCAGATACTTTGGATGAGGCATTTAAAGGCATTGACCGCTTATTAATTATCTCTGCGGATGGCGACAATGAAACGAGAATCCGCCAGCATACAAACGCGGTTCTAGCAGCTGAACGAGCAGGAGTAAAATTTATTGCCTACACAAGCTTGGCCAATGCTACAGAGAGCGAAAATCTTATGGCTCCGCCCCATGTCGCAACAGAAGCGGCCATTATTAAGACCGGTATCCCCTACTCTTTCTTGCGCAACAACTGGTATTTTGAAAACGAAATCGGAAGCATTCAAGGTGTCCTAGCAGGAGCTCCATGGGTCACTTCTGCCGGAAAAGGCAAAGTGGGCTGGGCATTGCAACAAGATTACGCAGATGCAGCGGCAGCGGTTTTGGTTGGGAACGGCCACGAAAATACAGTGTACGAACTTTCAGGCCCTCTTTTAACTCAAGAAGAATTGGCATCTGCTCTTGGTGATATACTGGATAAAGAAGTACCTGTACAACAAGTGAGTGACGAAAAATATGCAGAGATTATGAGAGGCTTAGGTTTACCCGATTTTGTGATTCCGATTGTTGTGGGAATTCAAGAAAGCATCCGGAACGGTTCACTTGAAGTGGAAAGCAATGATTTCGAGAAACTTCTTGGCCGCCCCTTAGCGGTCAAGAAATCACTGAACCAACTTGTTAATGCAATTTCCCAAACAAAATAAAGATAAAAAATCGGTTTAAAGTGGTTAGGCTTCCATGAAAGCCTTAGGAGATCTCTGCGAAAATCCGTTACCTCATATAGTCGCTTTTCGAATCTAAACAAGTTCCTATCCTATACAAGAGACAATAAGACACAAAAAGCTGAGGCATTCTGCAAAGAATGTCTTTTTTTTTTTGCTAAAATTGGTCTAACTAAATCCTTTATTTTGTTTATTTTATTGCATCCGACATCCAATTAACTGCTTTCTTCGCTTCTAGTAATCATTCTCGGGTTAATATAGTTTAATTTCTATCCATTCTCAATTGTTCTTAGGGACGTAATTAGAACCGTTCGTAAAAGTGTACTTTTACGAACGGTTTAAAAAGGTTTAAAAAAAGTTAAAAACAATGTTCGTACACATGCTAAAACACTTTACGAACGTTCACGAATTTGCATGCACTTTTACGAACGCTTTACAGATGAATTTTGGAAATAAATCGTCTTCTGAGATTGATTTAGAAGATTCATCTAATTTTTGATTCATAGTTTAAGCCTGTAAAAGCAAGTAAAGAGATATCGATTAAATTAGTAAAAAACAGGAGTGGAAGAAATCTCTTCCGCTCCTGTTTCAATTCAACAAACCGCGTACTTGGGGTTGTCTATCTAACCCTTATTTTTTATTCACAGCTACTTTCTGCTTGTGTCCGGTCAGTCCGAAAAAGGCCAGCATGCCAAGGACTGACGTGCCAAATAGGATGGCGCCCATCGGAACAGCCGAGGTTTCATTGATACCGACAAGCGGTGATACGAGAGCCCCGATGACCAACGGCAGCATGCCGACAACCGCACTGGCACTTCCCGCCCGGTGTTTCTGGCCTCTCATCGCCAGGGTGAACGAACTGGTGAAGATCATTCCGATTGCGATCATGTAGATGAAGATCGACGTCACCAGTGAAGCGAGCGGCCCCTCGATGATCGTCATGACCAACAAGACGAAGGTGGCACTGGCTGCAACTATGACTGCGCCCTGTAAGAGCCGGTGCTCAGAAACGATGCCGCCGAATTTGCCGATGATAAAGCTTCCGATGATCATCGCGATGCCGTTGATGCCGAACAGCACACTGAAAGTTTGAGGCGAAACGCCGTAAATCTCCTGATAGACGAACGGCGTCCCGGCGACATAAGCGAAACTGCCGCCGTGAACCAACCCGACCACCAGGGCATAGCCAATAAAGGGGCGCGCTTTAAACAGGCTTCCCATCGTCCGGACGGAGTGTCCGATTGAACTGGGCATGCGGTCTTTCGGTGGCAAAGTCTCCGGCAGGCGGAAGATGACGACGATGACCATGATGACACCAAGCAAACCGAGGAAATAAAAGATGGTTTCCCAGCCCGCAAACGGCAATGCCAAAATGCCACCGCCCGCAATTGGAGCGGCCATTGGTGCTACAGCGTTGATGACCATGAGCAATGCGAAGAATTTCGTCATTTCACGGCCGGTAAAGATGTCGCTGACCACGGCTCTGGAAAGGACCACACCACCTGATGCGGTGAATCCTTGCAAAAAGCGTGCGGCGATCAACGTTTCGATGTTCGGGGCCACCGCGCAAAGTACGGACGACAGTGCAAACAGAATGACCGAGATGATCAACGGTTTGCGCCTGCCGACCGCATCACTAAACGGTCCGACGACGATTTGCCCTGCCGCAAGTCCAATCAGGCAGGCCGTTAAGCTCAGCTGAACGAGCGAGACGTGTGCGTCCAATTCGTCTGCGATCGCTGGAAATGCCGGCAGATACATATCGATATTCAGCGGAGCCAGTATGCCCAGCATGCTGAGGATCAGGGCCAGGCCGAGACGCTTTTTTCCTGTGGGGTTTTGCAACATTTTGAGAAAACACCTTTCATTTCTAAATAAATCCTTATTAACTATACAATATTCCGGCGAAAGGTGTAATGCTCAATGGAAAACAATCCGTTTCAAAGCAGAATTTCTTCATCTGTTTTCAACGGAAGCCACTCAGCTTTGGGTTGATTTCTAGTTTTTTCAGGCATAAGTTCCACAGCGAGCAGTGCATGCTCTTCAATACTGGCGAAATACAGCAAGCCGCCCGATTCCACAACTCCGGTGACGGCGTGATAATCAATGCTTGAACTTTGGAGATCAAGCAGGCATTTTCCCTGTTCATCGAAAAGCATGGCCCAGGCTGTTTTAGCGCCTTTTGGCTGCAGGCGTTCAGGCACCCGCCACAACAGCTTCCGCAAAAACGCGGGCGCCGTACCCAGACTGTCAAGTAGAGGGTTGCGGTTCGTCATCATGGCCACCCAAAACGTGCCATCGCTCAGGCGAGAGATATTATCTGGGAACCCCGGCAGATTAGCCGCCAGGATTTCCCTCTTTCCGGCATTGCGTCCTTGTATCCATAACCGGTTAAGCCGGTAGCCATCTGTCTCAGCAAAGATCACGGCTTGTTCATCATTTGACAGCGTGATGCCGTTGGCGAAATGCAAACCTTCGAGGACCACTTCGACGCGTCCCTCTGGATCACGCCGGAACAGCCGACCGGATGCCCGGTGTTCCATCAAGGCGCCTGTATACTGCTCAAAGTCATAGCGGCTGCTGGATTCCGTGAACCAAATCGTCCCATCCCCTGCAGCTGTAGCATTGGAACAAAAACGCAGCGGAACTCCGTCGACATACTGAACCAGCGTTTCAATCACACCTGTCTCCGGATCTAGACGGAGCAGACCTTTCTGGGCGTCGCATATCAGCAGATGCCCGTCCGGCAGAACTTCAAGGCCTAAAGGGCGGCCGCCCGTATCACCGATCGTTTCCTCCAGATGCCGCTCCATGTCGATGCGCAAAATGCGTCCATCTTCCACGCCGCAGATCAATCGCCCCTGTCCATCAACGACAACATCTTCCGGTCCGTAGCCGCTGAGCGGAATGCGCCAGGAACGCTGGAAAGGTGTCCGGCTGGATTTGTGTGCGGCACGCGGTGGTGCAGGCGGCAGTTTCCGTCTCACCGGCTCCAGTGCTTGTTTTGGTTCAGGTTTAATTTGCGGAAGCGTCGGCCGCCCGGATTTCGTGAATACATAGGATGCCGCAACGGAATAGGCATGAATAGCCGCACAATGTTTTTCCTGTTCCTTCTTTGTTTCCAGAAAAGCGGATGAATCAAGTGCTTTCCGGAATGCAGGAGCATCCGCCGCACCAAGAACGAGCATTGCTTCATAATTACCCATAGATGCATTCCGTTTCTTCTCGGATGTCTCGAACAATTGATAACGGACTTCCGAAAAACTGGGCACAGCTGCAATCGCAGGAGCCAGACTGTTTTGGATGAATGACTGGAAATCACGCAGCCGGACGGATGGTTTCCTGCGGATCAGCACGATTTTCCGGTAAGTTGCTTGTGAATGGCAGGTTGGATGACGCAGCATTCGGCTGTTTTTCAGGCGAGCCTTATAGAGCGCCCTATCGGCGAATATAGTTTTGCCGTAAATGCCCGTTAGTTTCCAGTACCGTTTGGCTGCGGCTGTTTTCAATACATACTCTTCCATTCCATCGATTCGGTATCGCGGCTGGACCACTGTTTCAACTCCAGAGAGTACTGGCCAATATCCAGGCTGATTCTTGCAGAAATGATGCTGCCGGTATTCCAGCACGCCGTTAATCCGCGCTGCTTTTTGTGCATAAGAATCACGCCAGGCATCCATTCCCTGTTCATGCAGAAAATCTCCGCGCAAATAAATCAATGCTGTCCTTGCTTCAATTTTTCGCATGCCATTCACTTCCATTCTATTTGTATGAGGATAGCCGCATGAATGAATAAAAACTGATATTAGTTGGGCTTCTGAATGATTTTATACCAAATTTCAACTTGCTGGTTGTCCACGTATGTCCGGATCTTTTCCAATTGAATCTCGAGATCTTCCAAATGCTCGAAAAAGCGCGTCCCTTCTCCCAAGAGCACCGGCGCGAAACAGATCTGCAGCTCATCAGCCAGATTGGCCCGAAGCAGTTGCTGACTGACATTCGCTCCCAACACCAGAACATCTTTGCCGTTTGCTGCGGTCTTCGCCTGGCTGATGGCCGATTCAATGCCATCGGTCACAAAAGTGATGGACAGTTTGTCGTTTTCTTTTGGGTGTTTTTCCGGTGGATGATGGGTCAGCACAAACAATGGCACCTGAAACTCATAATGGTCGGCGTAGCCATCCGGATCGCTGGCCATGTCGAAGCTATTGCGTCCCATGACGACAGCCCCGGGAAATTCATAATGCGGCTGATAACTCTCATAGAGCTTGTCTATTTTGCCGTGGCGGTCATTGACGAATCCATCAAGTGATACAATCATGCCAAAATACACTTTTGCCATCTTGATTCCTCTCCATTCATTTCTCGGATAAAGTTCTGTACGTCATTCAAGTCTTTTGAATCCTTGGAAATCACAATAAATTCATCAGTATCCACCGTCAGCAAGTAGCGATTATTGTAAAAGCCGATATAAGAAGGTTTTTTCCCTCGCGCGATAGATCGAATGTAGGCAAGAACATCGCTTGGTGCAATGTCTTGTACCGTTGCGTAACTCAAGCGGAAATCATCATGATCCTGTTTAAGAACAAGGTCTTCACGCCAATTCCGGATACGAATCGTCTGATGCAGAGCTTTCTTCTCAAAACATGTGAAGCGCTTGCTGTTGTCAGATGAGTAACTTTTAAAAAAAGTAACATCGATCCGTGACTCGTCACCAAATAAGAGTCGAATGAACGCCTGCTGAAATGAAGCCTTTCCTTTTATTTGGTTAAAAGAAATGGCCAATCGCCGTTCTTCATTTACTTGAAAATAAGGACTTTGCTCAGCTGAAAACACGACAGAAAACTCTTTTTCAATTCTCTCCATTCATTGTATTTCCCCTTCCTATAACATGGCTTACACTGATGCACATCGAGATCTTCACTTGACCATACCTGTTTTTTCACTTTTATAAGCCAAAATGGAATAGGAATAACTTTTCTTTCTCCAGTTGGTGGTTTTAGGTATCCTATTCTCTTTTTGGTGTTGATTTTTTTGTATTTATCATCAGTTTTTACACTTTTGCTGATTTTCTTGCTTGCGGTTTTAAATTTTGTAATAAATCCTTAAGTAGTTTATTACATTTATATCTAAAAACACCTGAGTAATAGAAACTCAAAACAATGGAACGCCTCAACTCTTCAGGTGCAGCTTATTTAATTAATATCGCCCAAATAGACCCTGTTTTGTTTGCCATCTTCAAACTCTTGTATATATTTCCGCAAATCTTTTGGATAGATTCGATACTCCAGTAAATGTTCGACTGCTACCCACTCTATTCCAACTTGATGGCTGTCAGGATTTGTTGGCCTAGTTGCTTGTTCACTTTTAAGCTGGCAGACAAAATAAGTCTCGATTTGGTGAACATGGCGATCAAATTCTACATGCTCATGATTTTTTCCGATGTACTCACGGAGATGAAGCAACTCTCCGACTTCCACCTGATGACCGATTTCTTCCAGGCATTCTCTTTTTACTGTCTCCGGCAAGGTTTCTCCATGTTCTTGCCCGCCGCCCGGAAACAAGTAAAAGAACCCTTCATCATCTACATTTTTAGTCAGCAGTACTTTAGAACTTTTCAAAATAACTGCTTTGGCTGAATTCCGTATAAGCATTCTTCACTTTCCTTTCCAGTTCTTTTCAAATGAAATCCACTAACGGCAGCTCATGATCTATTAGTCAAAGCTTTTATCAACTCATCCATGCGCAATGCAATATATACCAATGCCATTGCTGCGATGGATTGCCAGATTTCACCGAAAAAGACACCCATAATCGCCCCAAAGCCGATGCATGTCGCTAATGTCTTATCCATCACGATTCCCCCTATTAGATATGGCTACTTGAAAGTTTATTTGTAGACAAGCTCGAATCGCTCACAAACAAGTAAAAGATCCTCTGAGTAGCTTAAGCCATATGCTTTTAGTTCTTGGCTAAAAAACTGTTGATGAACCGTCCACCAGTAGTCGTAGTCTCCTTCACCTTCTGCCAATGCGAATTCTTCCGGCACTTCATTCATCGGAATCAGTGATACGCTTGTTACGCGGATGATGGCAACAGGCATTTTTTTTGAATTCAGCACGATACTGTATTGCCCGGCTTGAGGCACCACTTCCCCCTCCAATTCATACAGTACGTGAGCTGAACAGGTAGCTGTTTTCTTACCTGCTATAACGAGCTCAGCCAACTGATCCGCATCTGCTCCAAATTGAAAAGCATCAACCTCTATCGGCAATTTTTGATTATGACTTGAGCGATATTCATTCCAATAATTAATGACTTGATGATTCAACCTAAAAACCTTCTTTCATTCCTCATCCTATTCACCCCCTATTATTTTTTAGCAAATGAATAGAATTCACTTTTTTATCTAGCAGTTCAACCTATGCAATGGCTGACGGAAAGAACTTGCTTCACAGCACCAGCCAGGTCCGTACCTGGAAAAATGGAGAAATTATAGAAGAAGCCGAAACCCGTGACGACGCATTTATCATCGATTGCATAAAAGGACAGGTTGCAGAATCTGTCGATAGTGAATATGTAGACGCCATCCGGGTAATTGGTGAAGCATACGCCTGTCTGAGCAGCCAATCTCTGATTCATGGATCGATTACCGAATCCGCTCCTTGATTCAGGACGGACAAGTAAGCTTTAAAGGCGACCTTCAATCAATGAGATCTTACAAAATTAAGCACATCTATTAATCGGGTCTGATCCGCTTTAAATACGCTGATCAGGTTTTTTTAATTGATCTAGCCGCTCAGTGATCCCGACCAATTGGTTGAGTACCAAGATTAGGAATGTAATAATGACAATCGCAAATGCATAAAGAATAACTTTATCGCTGTCACTGACCGTAAAAATCAATAACGTCAATATCAGATAAAATCCAATAATGGTTAGCAAGATCATGCTTGATAAGCGGATAACCGTTTTCATATGCCCAGCCTCCTTGCTGTAAATTCTTTCACTATCCTTAACTATTACAAGAAGGTGAATAAATCCTTTCTTCAACTATATCCATTTTTTTCTTAACAAGCCATTTATTTTCCAAATTATTAGCGTATAATGGGAATAATCAAACATCTTGGTGAACTTCAATCCCCCGAAGATCATCATTCCCGGAAAGGAACATCTTTCATGACCACTTGTCCGATTTAGCTCATCCCTTTTAGAAGTCATTTACCAATTGAACTTTTGGGGGATTTTATAATGAAATTTAATAGGAACTTCAAGTTGCTGCTGACTGGGCAGTCTCTTGCCAATATCGGCGATGTGCTTTACATCGTCAGCATTATTTACCTGATTTTTGAGCTGACCGGCTCTACCGCCGCTGCTGCTTTCGTGCCTTTCACCATTACAGGCGCAATGTTCATTTCGAACGCATTGACGCCTTTACTGATGGAGCGGTTCAACTTGAAATGGCTGCTTGCCGGTTCGCAAATCGGAAAAACAGGCCTGTTGGTGGGGCTCGCTTTCTTCATGCCACAGCTTTCGCTGGACAATTATATGTGGTTGTTTTTGATCATCAGTTTGGTAGCATTGCTTGATGGTTGTGCGAATCCCGTCACCCGATCGCTTATCCCGGTCTATGTGAAAAATGAACTACTGTTGAAAGCCAATGGAATAACCGAAACCGTGACACAACTGATTCAGACCGCCATGTGGTTTGTCGGCAGTTCGCTATTGGTCTGGCTGACAGCAAATGAATTGATCTGGATTACCGCCGGTTTGTTTTTCCTGTCCAGCATCTTGTTAAGCGGGTTGGAGAGAGCCGATTTCACACCATCCAGCAAGCAGGGCAAATGGCAGCAAATCAGCAGCGGCTGGAAAACCGTTTCCGCCTCTCCTGTGCTGAAACGAATTGCTTTGATGGATGTACTGGAAACGATCGCAGGTACAGTATGGATCGCCGCAATCCTTTATGTATTCGTCAGCGAAGCGCTGAAGCTCGAAGAGATGTGGTGGGGCTTTATCAACGGCTCCTTCTTCCTGGGATTGATTGCCGGCAGCCTTTTCTGCCTTTGGTTCTCCGATTGGATTGAACAGAATCTCAGCCTTTTTATCGTCTTCGGAGCGGTCTCCACTAGCTTGGTAACTTTCCTTTTTGGACTGAACGCTGTTCCGGTGCTGGCGCTGCTGCTTTCTGTTCTGGTCGGCATTTTCAGCCAAATCAAGAACATTCCGCAGCAGACCATCGTCCAGACGAGCGTCCCGAAAGACCGGCTGCCGACAGTATTTACGACAATGGGTGCAATCGGAACCGGGACATTCGGCGTCTCCTCTCTATTGATGGGGATACTGGCTGATGCAATCGGCATCCGTTCCGTCTTTATCTTATCGGGTCTATTGCTCGCACTAGTCAGCTTAATCGCCTATCGCAGCAGACACCATTTTCGGAAAACGATAGAGCAATAATCAAACGTGAAAAAAGGGGGTCAGCGGAGACATCCGTTGACCTCCTTTTCTTTATGCTCACAAGACATTACAAACCATGAATGTCACATGAATAGCAAACCGACCACCTAACCATTTCAACAGGCTCTAACACCTGAGATAAATCAGATCTACGTTTCATATTCAAAAGGAAAAGAATTATTCATGAGTTGTTTTATTCTATTTATTCATTTTCTATTCATTCAAACCGAACTAACTCTGGATCTAACGCAATGAAATGCGCCATCCAGCAATCCGATTTTTCTGTGCCTATTTCATGGTTTTTCAGACAAAGGCGGTTCCTTCCATCCAGTCCATCCATGCCGCAGCAGCCATTCAGTCGACTGCTGTTTGAATGGCGCTTTGAATTGACTAGATCTTTAAGGTTAATGATGATGGCATCTCTAAGGTCCAGGTGCATTTTATTGTCGTCAATAATGTAAAACCCTTCGGGAATATAATCTTGGCCATCGTCATGGCTCAGCAGGCTGGTGTCTGGCAATTCCCTTACTTCTTTTGAAATTTCCAGTTGGCACGTACGGCAAATCAGCTTCATATGGATTCACTCCTCGTTTTTATTGGCCCATTTTAAAGCTGGACAAATTCGCTTTATGGAAGGATGAAAAACCATGCTCTATTTCCTGTTAACCACATGCGTTGTTTTTACAGCCATTTTATTGATCCATGTTGCATTCAGTATGCTTCTCGGTATCAACCAAGAATACCGTTGGGTAAAGTCTTCTGTCATCAGCTTGGTATTTACGCTGATTTTCGTGGCAATCCTGGGCTTTTAACTTTATAGCAAACACTCTTTTATTCGGCTAAAGCATCTTTCAAGTAGCGGTTATAAAAAACGTCCGTAGAATGCCTCTCAGCATTTTACGGACGTTTCGCGTTTATCTACTCAGATCAATTCACTTTCTTCGGGCCGCTCCAGTACATTTCGCGCAAACGGAATTTCTGCAGTTTGCCGGTTGCGGTCTTCGGAAGCTCCTCGACGAATTCGATGGATTTCGGTGACTTGAAATGCGCCATATTGTCGCGTGTGTAAGCGATGATCTCCTGTTCGGTGATAGTCGCCTCAGCATGCAGGACGATGATCGCTTTCGGCACTTCTCCCCACTTCTCATCAGGCACAGCGATGACAGCCACTTCTAAGACATCCGGATGCTTATATAGCACGCCTTCGATTTCCGTAGAAGAGATGTTTTCGCCTCCGGAAATGATCATGTCCTTGATGCGGTCCTGAATCTCGATATAACCGTCCGGGTAGGTCACAGCCAGATCGCCTGTATAGAACCAGCCGTCACGGATCGCTTCAGCTGTTTTTTCGGGATCTTTGTAATAGCCGCTCATGACAACATTGCCCCGGGTGATGATTTCGCCCAGTTCCTTGCCGTTCCATGCGACTTCTTTGCCGTCTTCCTGGTTGACAACTTTGGTTTCGCCGTTAAATGCCAGCTCGATTCCTTGGCGCGCTTTGATGGTTGCCTGTTCATCCGGCGTCTTCTCGTCAAATTCCTTTTTCCATTCATTATACAGAATGAATGGCGACGTTTCTGTCAAACCATAGACATGCATCATATTCAATCCAAGCAGTTCCTGCGCTTTGCCGATCAATGCAGCAGCAGGCGGGGCGCCGGCTGTCCCCATCCGCGGATTGGTGGTGATGTTGATGGTTTTCGCTTTCGGTTCATTGACCAGCATATTGACGACGGTCGGTGCTCCGCATAACACGGAGATTTTATGTGTTTCAAACAGTTCCAAAATCAGCGGCGGATCGACTTTTCGCAGGCAGACATGCGTGCCGCCCGCTGCGGTGATCGCCCAGACGCCGCCCCAGCCATTGGCATGGAACATCGGCAGCGTATGCAGATAGACATCGTCATGCTCTACTTTCAGATGATACAAGAAGTTCGCTGCATTGAGGTAATTACTGCGATGCGTCAGCATGACGCCTTTCGGATTGGAAGTCGTGCCGCTCGTGTAGTTCAGCGTCAGCATTTGATTTTCATCGATTCTCACTTCAGGAAGCACAGCGTCGCTGTCCACTAGAATAAAATCCTCATAGGAAATCCCATTGATCTTCGATTCATGCCCGTCCACTTCCACGACGATGAATTTCTCGATCGGCAGCTTGTCCTGGATCTCTTCAATCAGCTTGCCGAATTCCGCATCGACGATCAATGTTTTCGCGTCGCTGTGATTGATGATGTATTCCAGGTCTTTGGCGGTCAGGCGGTAATTGAGTGGCACCATGACCGCACCGATTTGGCAGATGCCATAAAAGCATTCCAGCATATAATGGGTGTTCGGCAGCATGACCGCTACATGGTCACCTTGTTGGATACCCGCATTGTGCAAAGCGAACGCCAGCTGGTCAGTCCGATTTCCGAACTCTTTGTATGTAAACGTTTTCTCTTCATCGATGACGGCCACTTTCTCTGGGTAATACTTGATGGCCCTGCGTTTCCAGTCGAGCGGTGTTAATGGTGCAATCATATCTCTCGTGCCCCTTTCAATCTCTTTCTCGTAAATGTGTCTACTTTAGTATAGAAATGCATTTATACACTGTCAAATGAACTTTCGGAATTTTAACGCAGTTCAGCAAAAAATAAAGGCGAAGATCGCTCTTCGCCTTTACGCTTGTCTTTAATTCACTTTTTTGCTGCCGCCCCAGTACATTTCCCGCAATTGGAATTTCTGCAGTTTGCCTGTAGCCGTTTTCGGCAAGGCTTCCACAAAATCTACGGATTTCGGTACTTTGAAGCGGGACATATTTTCGCGTGTGTAATCCAGGATATCCTGTTCGGTCACTTCCGAGCCTTTGTGCAGGACGATGATGGCCTTCGGCACTTCGCCCCATTTTTCATCCGGAACCGCTATGACAGCGACTTCGGCAATGGCCGGGTGCTTGTACAGCACACCTTCAATTTCAGTGGAGGAAATGTTCTCGCCGCCGGAGATGATCATATCCTTGATGCGGTCCTGAATCTCGATGAATCCGTCCGGATGGGTGACCGCCAAATCTCCTGTATGAAACCAGCCATCGCGTATGGCTTCGGCTGTTTTTTCAGGGTCTTTGTAATAGCCGGCCATGACGACATTGCCACGCGTTACGATTTCACCAAGTTCTTTGCCGTTCCAGGCGACTTCTTTCCCGTCTTCCTGGTTGACGACTTTGGTTTCCCCGTTGAATGCCAGTTCGATTCCCTGGCGAGCTTTAATGGCTGCCTGCTGATCCGGATCCAATTCACTGAATTCATTTTTCCATTCGCAATAAAGGATGAATGGCGAAGTTTCCGTCAAGCCGTAAACGTGCATCATATTCAAGCCAAGAATGCTTTGTGCTTTGGCGATCAGTGCCGCGGCAGGCGGTGCCCCGGCTGTTCCCATCCGGATTTTCCGCGTCAATTCGATTTCTTTGGCTTTCGGGTCATTGACCAGCATATTGACGACGGTCGGCGCGCCGCAAAGAGAGGTGATGCCGTGATTTTCAAACAGATCCAGAATCAACGGCGGATCGACTTTGCGCAGGCAGACATGGGTTCCGCCAGCTGCAGTGATCGCCCAAACGCCACCCCAGCCGTTTGTATGGAACATCGGCAATGTGTGCAAGTAAACGTCATCGTATTTGATCTCCAAATGATGCAGGAAATTCGCTGCGTTCATGTAATTCGTGCGATGGGTCTGCATGACCCCTTTCGGATTGGATGTGGTGCCGCTCGTATAGTTGAGGGAAAGCATCTGGTTTTCATCCAGTTCTGCCGCCGGCACTTTGGCGTCATCCGGCACTTCACCGATAAAGTCTTCATAATCCACGCCTTCGAGGCCCGATTCGCAGCCTTCTACAGCCACGATGATATATTTGTCAATCGGCAGTTCGGCCTGGGCTTCTTCAAGCATCTTACCGAATTCTGCATCGACAATCAGCACTTTGGCATCGCTGTGCTTCAGGATATACACTAGGTCTTTTGTCGACAGGCGGTAATTGAGCGGAACGATGACCGCTCCAAGTGGCGGGATGCCGTAAAAGCATTCCAGCATCGCATGATTGTTCGGAAGCATGACTGCTACATGGTCTTTTTCGTTGATGCCGGCGTTATGTAAAGCGATCGACAGGCGGTCAACCCGTTTTCCGAACTCTTTGTATGTAAATTTCTTGTCTCCGTCAATGACCGCGATTTTCTCCGGGTAGTATTTGACTGCACGGCGTTTCCAATCGAGTGGTGTTAATGTTGCCAGCATAAGTATGTCCCCTTTCATCTGTCAGTAGCTAATCTGTTATATATCAAGTATAGGTAGTGCCCCCCAACTGTGTCAATACAGTTTTCGGAATCGATTGACAATTCAGGCGGATACAGAAAAAACCGGCAGTCCCTTTTTTCGGGCTGCCGGTTTTCTGCAGGTATTTCTGTTAAATCAGCAATTGCTTTCCGGAAGGCCTTCGAGTACCAGGCCGCCGTCTTTAAAATCAAGCGATACTTCCTCCACCATTGTGCTGACGCGTTCATCGAGCGCCACTTGGATGCCGTTGATTTCCTTGATGATGTCGCCTTGTTCAGGTGCATCCATCGACAGGCCGAATTGCGGTCCGCAGCAGCCCTGCCCCGCAAAATAAAAGCGGATGCCTTGTGCTGTATTTTCTTTCATGGATTCCAACAGCATGTCTTTAGCCGGTTGTGTAATGTTCATTGAAAATCCTCCTTTAATTGGTTACCAATTGCTTCATTTTATCATAGCCGATGCTGTCTTGTGCCTGCCATGGAATCAACGCCGTGCGTTCAGCCAGCTCGCTGCTGACTTTACGGATCCACGGCCATTCGCTCTGGGCTTTTGCCTGCAGGAGCGCTTCGGTTGTGCCGGTACCTGCCAGACTTTGATTGATGACCCAGTTTTTCGCTTGGATCCCCGCACGCTTCAAGTCTTGCTGCAGGCGAGCCGCTTCAAAAACAGGGGTCGCTTCCGGGAGGGTGACAAGCAGGACGTCGGTTTCGTTTGGATTGCGCAGGCGCGGCAACAGGTTTTGGACGCTTTCCGGGATTTCTCCGGTCGACCGTTCCAGCTCCTTGTGATAGGTCTGCGTGGCATCCAGCAGCAATAACGTATGTCCGGTCGGCGCCGTATCGATGATGACGATTTCATTGTCCGCTTTGGCAACCACTTCCGCAAAAGCACGGAACACGGCAATTTCCTCGGTGCACGGGGAACGCAGGTCTTCTTCCAGGTAAGCACGGGCTTCGTCGTCCATCGGCCCCGCCGCTTCCATGACTTGTGCTTGATAAGATTCAACTTCAAGCTGCGGATCGATTCGGGAAACCGTCAACCGGTCGTTGCCTGTTTCTTCAAAGCGGTCCGCCAGATGCGCGGCCGGATCGGTCGTGGTTAAATGCACCGAATGCCCTTTCTCAACTAAGCCGACAGCGAGCAGCGACGCGACAGTCGTTTTGCCGACGCCGCCTTTGCCCATCGTCAAAATGACGCGGGTATTCTGCGCTGAATACTGGTCGACTATGTCTTTTAAACCAGCCAATTCCGCGGGCATCTGATCCGTATTCAGAACATCCGGACGCCATTCAGGTGCTGTGAAAAGGCGCTTCAAATTAGCGATGCCAGTCAAGGAGAATGCCACGAACGGCAGGCTGTATACCGGCAATGTCTGCAAATGCGCAGGCATCTCTTTTAAAGCCTGCTGGTGCTGCTGGGCAAACGCCTGGGATACATGGTCTTCGTTTTGAATCGGTGAATAAACACCATTCAGGATCAGCACCTGATTTTCGATGCCGATGGTTTGGAGTTCCTGAGACGCACGGGCAGCTTCTTTAAAAGAAGCCGTGTCCGGACGCGCCACCAGGATCAATGTCGTCTGGTCTGGATCAGATAGAGCCTGTACGGTTTTTGTGTAAAGATCCTTTTTGGCATCCAGTCCTGCGAGTGGCCCGAGACACGAAGCTCCGTGTGTGGAGTCATCCAAAAATCCGCTCCAGGCCGTCGGCAACTTCAATAGCCGCAACGTGTGGCCAGTCGGTGCCGTATCAAACAGAATATGGTCATAATCATCCATGACCCGATCATCAGCCAAGAGCTTGGTGAATTCATCGAACGCGGCAATTTCGACCGTGCAGGCGCCGGACAACTGCTCCTCCATCTGATTGACGACCGCTTCCGGCAGTTTGCCGCGGTATGGCCCAACGACCGAGTCGCGGTAAGTTCGTGCCGCTTCTTCCGGGTCGAGGTTGCAGGCAAACAAATTCCGGATGCCGTCAACGGCTTGCGGTTTGTTCGTCAGTTCCATGCCAAAGACATCCTGCAAATTCGAAGCCGGGTCTGTACTGACCAGAAGCACCCGTTTTCCCGAATCCGCTAAAGCCACAGCTGTCGCAGAAGCGGTGGAAGTCTTGCCCACTCCGCCTTTACCTGTAAAAAACAGGAAAGGTGTTCCGCTGACGTGGTCTGGTTTAAATGCCTGGCTGGTCATTTGGCACCTGCGATTTTGACGTTCAGCGGATTGGCCGGCTGTTTAACCGGCTGCAATTCCGTTTTCTCTACCTTGAACCATTCAGCGAACTCCTCGACAGTCGGGTAATCTCCGGTTTTGGCGATTTCGCCATCGATCAGGATCACCGGCAAAGATTCTACGCCTTTCTCGAACAACAGTGCATTGACTGTTTTGTTTTCGACAAAAGCTGCCGGGTCAGTCCCCAGATTAAAGCGTTTGATGTCAAAACCTTTTTTCTCCAGTGAAAAAACAGCGGCTGCTACAGCGGTCAGCTTCGGATCTACTACAGGTCCGCAGACACCGGTATCGCAGCACATGGCTGGGTCGTATATCGTCACTTTCGTCATGAGTCAGTCTCCTTTAACGTTCAGTTTCCGGTTTTGGCAAAGGTTTCGATGCGCGTTCCGATTGCATCACGGACTGTTTGGAACACCGTCCATTTTTCTTCTTCCGTCCCTTGCGCTTTCGCTGGGTCTTCAAAGCCCCAGTGTTCACGTCTGACGTGAGGCGGAGTCATCGGGCATTTATCAGCTGCATCGCCGCAAAGCGTGACGACGAAATCTGCATTATTCAGCAAGTCCGAGTCGATGATGTCAGATGTCTGGTTTGAGATATCAACGCCTACTTCATTCATCGCCTTTACTGCGTTCGGGTTTAAGCCATGCGCTTCGATTCCTGCGCTGTAGACGTCCCATTCATCCGCTAAATGCTGTTTTGCCCAGCCTTCAGCCATTTGGCTGCGGCAGGAATTTCCGGTACATAAAAAATAGATGGTTTTTTTCGGCATAGTGAGTTCTCCTTTTGAGCTGCTTAAAAAAGCTTATGATCTCTAGTATTTTTTCGGTAAGTCGCGAATGCTTTTTCTAGCAGCAATCCACTGGTGCTTCCTTGGCGCGCAAAGCCAAAACTTGAGGGTCCGTGTCTTCAATATGGCTTAAGATGCCTTCAATCAATGGCGCATGCAGTGATTCCTTGTTCATGGAATAAAATCGCCATTGCCCTCTTCTGTTTTCTTTTACGAGTCCCGCTTGCTTCAGCTTGCGCAGATGCTGGCTGATGGCCGGCTGGCTCATGCCGAACATCTCGACGAATTGGCAGACGCATAATTCATTCGTCTCCACCAGTTTCATCATCAACAGGCGGGTTGGATCGCTGACTGCCTTCAGACAAGCCGTGACATCAGCTGCAGATTGTTTTGCCAAAGTCTCCATTAGGATCCACTCCTTCGCGCTTAGTATATAATGATTTCTTTATATAAGTCAATCGTTATAACAGAGGTCTCTTACTAAATCAATTTTTTTTGATTTAGTAATTGCATTCATCTCTTCTACCTATTATACTTGATTCATCAAATAAATTTGATTTAAAGAAAGTGGGGATTGGAATGGCTCAACCGCTGGAGGAAAACACTGCAGTCTACATGACGAATGAAATCTATGCCCAAAAATTCAAAGCATTGGCTGACCCGAAACGGCTGGAATTGCTGAACTTGATCGGCCAGAAAGACTCGGTCTGTGTCTGCGACCTGGTTGAGGAAATGGCGATGCCTCAGTCGAAACTGTCTTATCATTTGAAAATCCTGTTGAATGCCGGGCTCCTGACAAAAGAAACCAGAGGCACTTGGAGCTATTACGCCTTGAAGAATGAGGAAATGGAGCGGTTGTTGCCTGAGGAGCTTTATAAATCCATTAGACCACCAAACTGATCAGCAGCATGAAAAATCGAACCTATTATAGAAGGAGTGCATCCCAATGACAAGCTCTCTACCCGTAGCCATCATCGGCGGCGGACCGGCAGGACTGGCCGCGGCCGCCCACCTGGTCCAATATAAGCAAGCATTCGTTTTATTCGAATCAGGCCCTGCGCTTGGCACTCATTTTCTTGAATATGGCCATGTCCGTTTGTTTTCAGCTTGGCGGTATAATATCGACGCAGCATCCAAAAAATTATTCGAACTGAACGGACTGGCCCTGCCTGACCCGCAGCATCTGCCATATGGCAAGGAAATTGCCGAACAGTATCTTCAGCCGCTTGGCGAACTTCCAGAGCTAAAACCGTTCATCCACTTAAACAGCCGGGTCGTTCATTTGCAGCGCCAGGGACTGGACAAGATGAAAACAGCCAACCGCGAGGAAAAACCGTTTGAACTCATAGTCGAAAACAGCACGGGCACACGAAAAACCATTCTTGCACGAGCAGTCATCGATGCAACCGGCACCTGGAAAACCCCCAATTCTGTTGTATCCGGCGGGGCACCTGATGCAGCAGCCGGATTGGTGGATTACGGCATTCCAGCGATTCTTGGCTCCGACCAAAAATGCTTTGAAAACAAGCGTGTAGCAGTGGTCGGGAGCGGCCATTCAGCGATGAATTCCTTGTTGGACCTGGTCCAGCTGAAGAGAGACTTTCCAGCGACACACATCACTTGGATCGTCCGAAAAGACTCTCCAGAACAAGCATTAGGAGGCGGCGACGCTGACCAATTGCCGGAACGCGGTGCTCTTGGCACACAAGTCAAATCGTTGCTGGTTCAAGGGATGATCGATAGCCAAACTTCAACATTCATACAATCCGTCAGCCAACTGGATGAACAGCAAGTCATGCTGGGCGCTGAACAAAAAGGCCGCCAACTTGAGCTTGGCCCATTTGACCGGGTAATCGCCAATACCGGTTCCCGTCCTGATTTTGAACTTTTGCGTGAAATTCGCTATAGCTTTGATCCGGCACTTGAAAGTGTGCCAGCTCTTGCCCCGCTGATCGATCCGAACATCCATAGCTGCGGGACCGTGCGCCCACATGGCGAGCGGGAACTGCGGCAGCCCGAAAAAGACTTCTATATTATCGGCGCTAAAAGCTACGGGCGTGCGCCCACATATCTGATGGCGACAGGATTTGAACAAGCCCGGTCGGTTGTTGCCCATCTTTCCGGCGATCACGAAGCTGCCGAACGGGTAGAGCTGGAGCTGCCGGAAACCGGCGTCTGCAGCAGCAGGCCACTCGTTTTTACAATCAGTGGTGCACCGTCTGGCAATAGTTGCTGCTGAGTGGTTTTTATAAATCTGTCCAGCCGACTGAATAATTAAGTCATTTTTATTCGCCAATCCTTTTCATCACTTTATGAATAAAGAAATTCATAAAGTAATCCTTTCTTCCGGATTAAATGTTGATGAATTGTCCACCTAACCACTCTGAATCAATATATATATAAATTCATTCGAATAATGATGAATAGTTATTTCGGACAAAAAAGACTTGCTCCCGCTAAGGGTGCAAGTCTTTTTGATTCATGCCACAAACCATAAGTCTTTTTGATTCACTAGTACGTCAATCTCTTGACCAACCACCAATCCTTCAGCCTGTTGGCTGGTAAAGGAACAATCCAGTAGATAGATTCCCACTTGGATGGTTCCGGTATAAAAGCCATAATTGAATCTCAGTTGTTGAATAACTCCGCTAAGCTGAATAGAGTCTTCAAGCGGATCCTCCTTGAGGATTTTGAGCTGCACCACTTCTGGTCGTAGGATCAAATGGCATGGTCCCCGCTCGATGGTTTCTTCCACCGGAAAATCAAAACTTCGATCGGCAGATATAAATCGGCCTGCTGCCACTGTTCCTTCAACGCTGTTTTTTAAGCCTAAAAATGAAGCAACTTTCCTGCTCTCAGGGCGTTCATATAAATCCCTGGCTTTGCCTACTTGCAGCAGCGCGCCTTCACTCATCACACCGATCCGGTCCGACAATTGAAAAGCTTCTTCCCGGTCATGGGTGACAAACAGCACCGTGACACGGAACTGTTTTTGGATCCGGCTGAGCAACTCCCTCATTTCTTCCCGGAGACTCGGATCCAAAGCACTGAAGGGTTCATCCATCAGCAGCACTTGTGGATTGGCGACCAACGCGCGTGCTAAAGCTACACGCTGTTGCTGCCCTCCGCTCAATTCATCAGGAAAACGGAGTCCGAATCCTTTGAGCCCCACATGCTCGAGCATCTCTCTTGCATCAGCTAGACGCTGTTTTTTGCCGACTTTCTGCATCTTCAAGCCGAAAGCCACGTTGTCCTCCACTGTCATATGCGGAAACAGCAGCGATTGCTGAAATACCATGGCGAACCTTCTGTCTTCCGGTGGAACCGCTGTTATATTGGCATCTCCCACCCAAATTTCCCCATTGTCTGCCTGCAATAATCCCGCCACCAGCTTCAATAATGTTGTCTTACCGCAGCCGGAAGGGCCCAATAATGAGAAAAATTCCCCTTCATTAATGGTCAGCCCAACCGGCTGCAGGGAAAACGCCGGATTGCTTTTACGCTGAGTTTGTTGGTATTGCTTTTCGATGTTGATGATGCGCAAACTGCTCATATTTCCACTCCTTTAGCCCTTCTCTGCGCCGGCTTTCTTATTTTGGTAATATTTTTTCAAGGCGGCATCCATTCCGATTAAGGTCAAGATCGCTATTCCAGCGAAAAGCAGCGAATAGGCCGAAGCGATCGCCGGATCCCCACCGCTGATGAATGGAAACAGCAAAATCGGCAAAGTTACAACCTGCCCGGAGCCGATGATGAACGTGATCAAGTACTGGCTCAAGGAAATCAGGATGCTTAAACTGGCTCCAGCAGCGATGCCCGGCAACAGATGCGGCAGCACGACATGCCTAAAACGGGAAAGCGAGCCCGCCCCGAGCATCCGTGCCTGGTCTTCCCAGTCGATTGATAAGGTATTGTAGCTGATCATGACAGCACGGACCATATAAGGCAAAGTCGGTGAAAGATGTGCCAGGACTACACCGAAAACGGTTTCCGTCAAACCCAGCCGCAGAAACGTCAAATGGATGCCCATGACAGCGACAAACGGCGGAATGACGATCGGTGCAAAAAGCATCGCTTCCAGCAGCCATTTGCCGCGCAGTGGATAACGCACCAATGCATTGGCAGCCGGTACGGCGAGAAGGATATTCACCGCTGTGACGATAAAAGCAATCAGCAGACTGACTGACACCGCCTGCCAAGTGCCCGAACTCCCAAGCAGTACATATTCCCAGGCACGGAAACTGAATGACTCAGGAAGAATATTCGGCCATTGCCAGCCAAAGGAAACACTGGACAGGATCAAAGGAATAAACGGCAGTCCGATAAGGATGAATAATAGGGTGAATAATATGGATTTCAAGAAAGGTCGGGTCTTAGTCATCAATCCCACCCCTTCAAGACATTCCAGCGTTTGCTGAAGTAATAGACGACCAGCCCAAGTAAAATAGTGAGGATGGCGAGTAGGATGTTGACCGCCAATGCTTCCGGCCGGTCAGCCAACGTACCGCTCGTATACAGCTGATAAGAGTAGACCGGCAGCATGCTCGGATACGTGACACCCAGCAGGAACGGGACTTCAAAAGCTGAAAAGGTGAAGACAAAAACGATAAATGTCGCAATCGTCCAAGCCGGAAGCATCACCGGCAGGACGATTTCCCGGATGAAACTCCAATTGCCGGCACCGAATACACGCGATACATCGCGCCACGACCGGTGAATCCGTGACAGCACCGGATAGATCATCAATGATACAAAAGGGGCTTCTTTCCAGGTATAAGTCAAAATAATTCCCCATCCGAACGGATCATTGACCAGCACGGGAAAATCCTGAATTTCATCGATGAAGCCTATAGTCGCCAAAACCTTCGACAAAAATCCGCTTTGCATAAACAGCAGGACGATGATATAGCCGCCGACCAGGTGCGGAATGGTCAAAGGAAGCTGGAACAACCGGTGCCAAACTTGAGTCGTCCCGGATTTCGCTGATTCATTCAACAAATACAGGGATATTGCGACGGCTGCCCCCAATACTCCTGCAATCACTGAAGACAGTGCCGCTACTCGGAGAGTTAGGAAGAGTGATTCCCAGAACTCGCTAGAGCGCAATAAATCCGTATATGCCGTAAGCTCAAAACGCGTTTCTCCGATAGCGGGAAAATAGCCCAGGCTTTTCAGAAGCCCATCAAAAAGTCCTCCAAAAAACAGGAGGACGATGGTGCCGACGGCTGGCAGCAGCAAAAGATAGGGTTTAGTCTTTTGCCACATTTTCCATCCATCCTTTTTCGATGATTTCGATGTAATCGGCTGACAGCTCCGGAAGACGGTGTTGTTCCAATTCTTCCAATGGCAATGTAGCTGCGCCTAGATCCACATCGTTCATGGCTTGTTGCTGCTCAGGCGACAGTTTCTCCAAATCCAATGCCGACAAATCACCCCAGTTTTCAGGAGACAATTTAGCGGTTTGGGCTTCCGGCGACATCATTTCGTTGATGGCCACCATCGCTCCTGCTTTCGCGGAAGAGTTGAATGGAATGGATAGGAAATGCGTATTGGCGAGTGTCCCGCCTTCCAGTACGAAAGTGCGGGTGGATTCAGGGAAGCGACCCTTCAGCACTTCGCTGGCAGCAAGCGCGGGGTCGTAGCTCATGGTCATGCCAATTTCACCGCTCGCAAACAACTGATCCTGCTTGGACAGGCTTTCCGGATAGGTTTCTCCTTCACGCCATAAATACGGTTCAATTCTGTTCAAGTATTGCCACATCGGTTCAAGACGTGCTTCAAGGTCTTCAATATCAGCTGCCGGTTGCTGGTATTGTTCGTAGCCGCCAGTTGTTTCATAGAGCACGTGGCGGATAAAGGCACTGCCGGTAAAATCAGGCAAGGCGGGATAGGTGAACTGCCCTGGGTTGTCCTGCACCCATTCAGCCAGTTCGGCCATTGATTTTGGCGGTTCTTCCGACTTGTTTTCATCGTGGACAAAAACAAATTGGGCTTTGCCCCAAGGCGCTTCCAATCCATCCACAGGTTCTCCAAAATCGGTTGCAATTTCCGGTGCTTCCGCATCGACATAGTCATTGAAATTCGGCAATTGCCCGCTAAAATCCCCCCACAGCAACTCGTTGTCTTTGGCGGCTTTGAAATTCTCGCCGTTGATCCAAATGATGTCCATGCTGCCTTTGGTCTTGCCGGCTGATTTTTCATCCACCAATTGGTTGATGATATCCTGTGAGTCGTTCATCGGCACACGGTTCAACTCAACGTCATGCTCTTCTTTCAGACGGGGAGCTACCCATTCATCGAGGTAACGGTTGATATTGTCGTTGCCTCCCCACATATACATATTGACTTCCTGTCCTGTCGCCGCTCCAGAAACTTCTTCCCAGTCACTTGTCTGCAGGCTATCTGCTTCTGCCGCAGCACCGTCTCCGGTTTCTTCAGAACACGCGGCCAATGTAAGCACTAGAAATCCTGGTGCCAGTAATGAAAACTTTTTCATTTTTCCACTTCCTAAATGCTTTAATGAACTTCCTGTTATTTATCGAGATTTTGTTTTTTACTCCACCGATTTCGGACGATGATCGGAACCACTGTCAAGACGACGAAAACCACGACTGCCAGAAGGATGATTTGTGGATTTCCAGTGACAAAGCTGCTGCCCAAAAAGTTATAGGCGAATGTCCCTGGTATGATGCCAATCAATGTAGCAAGCGCAAAAGAAGTGAAGCGGACCTTCGCAAAAGCTGCCGTATAGCTGATCAAATCGAAATTGATGACCGGTATGAAACGGAACAGCAAAACGTAGAAAAATCCGTTCTGCTCCATTTGGGATTGGATTTTTCCGGCATTGCCGGTCCATTCCTTGCGAATTAAGCTTTTCCCGAATGTTTTCGCCACATAAAAAGACAGCATCGCACCAAATGTCGCACCGATGATAGTGTAAAGCGTTCCGAGCCAGGCACCGAAAGCCAAGCCTCCGGCAATTGATAGGACGGAGGCCGGAAAAAAGATCAACGGCCTGATCGTATAGATGACGATGTACATGACAGGTGCCCATATGCCAAAGGACAATATCCAGCTGCGAAGATCATTGGCGTCGACATCGAAAACCGAGCGGCTGAGCCAAATGACCAATCCGACGGCAAAAACAGCTAACAGCCATTTCCCTACCTTCAAAGTTGTGCTCCGGTTCATAAGTTGCGCGTGTGTGCTGAGATGCTGAAGTAACGGTTTCTCATTTCATCATAACGCTTCCGGTTGACGCCTGCATCTGAATAGCCTACACGCGAAGCTGAACGGAATTCGATTCGCTGAGCGGCATCATTAAAATAGAACTCGATATCATCCTTGAATCGCATCGTTTTGGACTTGGCGACTGCATAGACGTAATTTTCGTCATTTTGCACAATCGTTACACCTTCATACCCTTTCAGCATGCCGATCAAGTTCTTTTTCGCTTCGTTTTTGGTACCGTTATACGGCCATGCCGGCACATGCTTGTCTTTTGTTTGAGCTTGCGACGAAACCGCATTCGGCGTTGACGGCATTTCCTTCAGACGGCCGTTTTCCACACCGAGTTTCGGCTTGACGTTGTTTTTGATGGCCATGTTGGCGATACCGATTCCAGCTGCAGTGGCGGCTCCATAAATTGCGACTTTGTCCGCCGGCAATTCTCCTGCTTTTGCTTTATTGAATGTTTTGACGACGGGCTGGTTCAATAGATTGTCGACATAGACTTTCTTGCCGATTTTCACCAACACTTCACTGTAGGTCGGATAGGGATGGATGACACCCGATAATTTGCCCATGTTGATGTGCAGCGATTTGATGGTCTGGATTTGGCTGATGATTTCACCGGCACGGTCTCCGAGAATGCTTGCGCCTATTATATAGCCTTTTTTATCCAGAATGATCTTCACTTTGCCAATGCTGTTTTTTTTCGTATTGGCACGGTCAATATCCGCATAATCGTGTTCATAGACACGAATGGAATCGCCGTATTTTTCACGTGCTTCCTCTTCGGATAAACCCGATCGGCCAAGTTCAGGATCCGTGTATGTACACCACGTGACATGCTCGTAATCCATTTTTCTATTGATCGGTAAAATAGCGTTTTGTGTAGCGGTAATGCCTTGTGCATTGGCCATATGGGATAATTGGTAAGGTCCGACGACATCCCCGATTGCATAAATGCCTTTAACGGTAGTCTCCATATGATCATCCACCTGGATGCTCTTCGAATCATATTTTACGCCTGCTTTTTCCAAGTCATAGCCTGTGACGTTTGCCTGCCGTCCCAGCGCGACCAATAACCCTTCGGCAGAAACGGTCAGTTCTTTGCCGTTTTTTTCGATTTTCAAATCGATTTGATCGCCTTTTTGCTCCGCTTTAACTGCGGTTGCGCCTGTGTGAATGGTTACACCTTCGTCGATCAGCCGCTGCTGGATCATCAAGACCAATTCTTCTTCATCCTTCGGCAAAATCCGTTCGAATTTCTCAACCAATGTCACTTTCACACCAATGCGGTTTAAAGCCTGGCTCATTTCAACGCCGATCGCTCCTCCACCAAGAATCGTTATGGATTTCGGGAAAGATTTCCGGGTAAAGATGGTTTCGTTGGTCAAATACGATACCTTATCCATGCCTTCGATTGGCGGAACCATCGGTGATGACCCTGTCGAAAGGATGATTTTCTTTGCTTCAATGCGTTCCCCGTCGACTTCCACTGCATGCGGGCCTACAAATTTTGCGTAACCATTGATGAAATCGATGCCTGATTGTTTCAGCACTTCCGGCGATTCGCCTTCGTAGACCTTCTGGATAACGTCTTGAATATCCTTTAATACAACTGAGGTGTCGACTTGCAGATTAGGTGTATATTTTCTGGCGTGATGGACTTCTTCCGCGATGTTGATCAGGGATTTACTTGGAATACATCCGGACCAGGTACACTCTCCGCCCGGCAGATTCTTGTCGATCAACACGACTTTTTTTGAGAATCCTGCCCCTGTAAATGCGGCTGTCAGTCCGGCTGCACCAGCTCCGATTATTGCGATATCATATTTTTTTACCATCTTTACCATTTCCTTTCTTTTCCTGAACTACAATCATCTTATCAAAAAGCTTAAAAAACTTACTCTTAATCAGACTCGGATAGGTGAGATCTTTTTTAAAAAACCGTATTTCGCTTTCGAGTGGGATTACGGGTTTCAATCGGGCTCCTATTATATACTGAAAATATCTTGAAAATGAAAAGGTGAACTTGATGCTCGATACACACGCACGAAAACATGTTCAACCAGTCGTTGAAAAGACGGCTGATGTCTTGCTGAAAAAAGGCTTTACAGCTGATGGCGTGACGAAAATCGCCTTTGCCGTCGGGATGTCTTCAGGTGTTTTCATCTACCTGGACCAGCCTTTATGGGCCGTCTTCGTTCTTTGGTTCTCCGGATATCTCGATGTCGTCGATGGCACCATGGCGCGGAAAACCAAACCATCCTCCTGGGGAACATTGCTGGACATCAGTTTTGATCGCCTGGTGGAGATCAGTGTCATTATAGGGTTAGCTTTCCGATTCCCTGATTCGATGTGGGCATTGCTGCTGTTGAGCGTCTCCATCATCGTCGCAATGACCGTATTCCTGACGGTGGGTGCGTTATCTGATAAGCCAGGCATGAAATCGTTCTACTACCAGGCAGGACTTGCTGAAAGAACAGAAGGCTTTATACTCTTTACCCTAATGATTATTTTTTCAACATACTTAACAGCATTCACGCTGATTTTTTTCGCTGTACAGGTTGTGACGATTTTACAGCGTTTGGCTGAAGCCAAACGGATTCTGAAGTAGACGGGAGCGGAGTGGGATGAAGGCACTTGTACTGGTCGGAGGCGGACATGCGCATCTGCATTGTCTTGAACAAACAAAACATAAATTGCCGGAAGACTGGCAAGTGGTGCTGATTTCTCCATCTTCCTATCAGTATTATTCAGGGATGTTTTCCGGATATACGGAAGGCGTTTACACGCTCGAAGATATCCGGATCAATTTGAAACGTCTTTGTGACAAGATCGGGGCACTATTTGTCGAGGATCTGATCCACACCATCGATCCGGAAAAAAAAGAATTGAAGGGCATAGATGGCAACGTTTATCACTATGATGCCGTATCATTTGATATCGGCTCACAAACCGCTATTCCAGAGGCAATACAAAAACATGTCTCTTCCATCAAACCCAATTACCGCTTTCCAGAGCAGTTGGCACAGCTGCGGGATTCTGCTTACCCCGTGATTGTCGGCGGAGGCGCTTCGGGAGTGGAATTGGCGTTTTCCATTCTGTCATGGAGAAAACAGCAAAACTTGCCTGCCAATGTGGCGCTGTTCAGTTCGACTTCGCTCCTTTCCGGTCAAGGGCTGACAGCCTCAAAGAAAATTGAATTCATTGCTAAGCAGAAATCTTTGCCTTTTTTTACAGATGTCTTGGTTCAAGACGTTGATGATTTCAGTGTCATCACAAGTGCAGGACGTTCGTATCCGCACTCAGGTGTGCTTTGGCTGACAGGACCCAAAAGTTCGGACTTGTTCCGCTTTTCCGGATTGCCGACGGATGGCAGCGGTTTTCTGCTGGTCAACGATACGCTGCAAAGCGTCAAGCATCCAGACATATTCGGGGCCGGAGATTGCATCACGATCGACCGTTATCCGTCACTTGCCAAAAATGGCGTCTATGCGGTGCGTCAAGGTCCAATCCTTTGGAAGAACCTGAAAAACAGCCTTTCTGAAGAAAGGCTGTTGCCGTTCACTCCACAAAAGCGATTCGTTTCCATCTTGTCTACTGGCGATGGCGAGGCTTTCCTTTCTTATGGAAAACAAGCGCTGCATGGTGGAATCCCCTGGAAACTCAAAAAGCATATTGACCTGAAATTCATGAAGCGCTATAAGGACCTCTATGAATAACAAGCTCCTCTCGGGCAGCTTGTCATTCGTAGCAGTATTGATTCAGCGATTTTGTCTAACCCGATGTTAGGAGAAAGGGATTCAACATCATACCGGAATTCTATTTATCCTAAATAGCGATAGTACAAAGTTTTAGCTTCCACAACGTTCTTCGTTCCATGTACCAGGACACGGCCATCTTTAAAAACGACAAGCCGGTGCTGTGCTGTCGAAAAAGACAGTAAATAGGGATTGCGGGACACATTCATCCCCAGTTCTGTTAAAATCCCCTCCAAATTTTCCAAATTCCTGTCCATCTGTTGGGATGGTCGGATTTGCACTGTGTCCCTACCACATAAAATAGCGGTTTTTGTCTGCTTTTCAAAAGAAAGATATGGATAGGATCGATTTAAACCGCAGGATGAACAATCCTCTTTTTTCACTTTATCGACGGTAATGGATGAATATTGATTTTTCCAAAGATCGAACGATACGAGTTTGTTGCTTAACTGAAGCGAATCTTCAACCAAAATCTTTAATGCTTCTGTAATTTGTAAAGACAAAACCATTTGCACAGCAGGATTGATGATTCCTACGGTATCACATGTTATGCCACCCATTGGCACATCCTCCAGAAGACAACTCAGACAGGGTGTTTTTCCCGGAAGAATGGCATAATTGATTCCGTAACTTCCTACACAGGCACTGTAGATCCATGGGGTTCGATGCTTCTGAGAAATATCGTTCATGATCATCCGTATATCAAAATTATCGCTTGCATCAATAATCAAATCAATTCCCTCTACCAGCTGTTCCATCTCTTCGACAGAGACATCCATAACAAATGACCGGACTTCCACTTCAGAGTTGATGCGTGACAAGTGTTCTTTAGCTGCAACGGCCTTTGGAATCCGCTGCTTCGCATCCGCCTCGGTGTAGAGTTGCTGACGCTGAAGGTTGCTCCACTCTACATAATCACGGTCCACTATAGTCAGTTTGCCGATACCTGCCCGTACCAGCATTTCTGCACTGCCTGTTCCCAGAGCTCCGGCTCCCACCACTAAAACATGCTTGTTCCTCAGTTTCCGTTGCCCTTCTCTGCCGATCGGTGCAAAAAGCTCCTGTCGTGAATATCGTCCATTCAATTAAAACTCATTCCTTCAACTGGACTGCTGGCAGTGGCATATCGTTTTTGGGGAATTCGTCCAGCTTCAAATCCCAATCTTCCTGCTTCGATCGAAAATTTCATCGCTTCGGCCATTTTTACTGGATCTTTTGCACCGGATACCGCAGTATTCAACAAGACCCCAGCCGCTCCCAATTCCATTGCAATGGCAGCATCTGAAGGTGTTCCTATTCCTGCATCCACAATAACTGGAACCTGGCATTGTTCAATTATGAAAGAAAGATTCAATGGATTGATGATTCCTTGGCCGGAACCGATGGGAGATGCTCCGGGCATGATCGCGTGGCAGCCTAATTCTTCAAGGCGCCTTGCCAGAAGTACATCATCCGACGTATATGGCAATACGGTAAATCCTTCTTTCACTAGCTCTTCCGATGCTTTTAATGTTTCAACTGGATCCGGCAGCAAGGTTTTTAGACACCCGATTACTTCAACTTTAACCATGTCACAAAGGCCCGATGCCTTAGCTAGTTTCGCGATCCGAACCGCTTCTTCCGCTGTCTTCGCTCCAGCTGTATTTGGAAGCAAGGTGTATTTTGTAATATCCAGATTTTCAAGGAAGTTAGGTTGTCCTGCTTCAAAAATATTCATCCGCCGAACTGAAAACGTCAATATTTCTGTACCTGACACATCCACGGCTTTCCTTTGTATATCAAAATCAGGATACTTTCCTGTGCCTAATAATAATCTTGATGAAAATTCGTAACCACCTATTTTTAACATAGTCATCCTCCTCCTACAAAATGCACCAATTCAATTTTATCCCCGAAAGAAATCAGAGTTTCAGCATGCTTCTCTTTCCCAACTATTTCAGCGTTCAATTCAACAATGATCACTTTCTGATTCAATTCAAAATGTCGCAGCAGCTCAGTTACCGTCTCCACCGTATTTGGTACGACCACCCGTTCTCCGTTAACCACCAACTTCATTTTCAACACTTCCTTATCAATTTTTTCTTCTGATCAATCGTTCGATACGAAAAGAAGAGAGATCAAGTGATGGTGTTTTTCCTTCAATCAAATCAGCCATCACTTCTCCCGTAATCGGCGACAGCAAGATCCCATTTCTGTAATGGCCTGTCGCGATAAATAAGCCGCTGTAGTCAGGATGTTCACTCATAAAAGGCAAACCGTCCGCAGTTTGTGGACGTATTCCAGCCCAAGCCCCTTCCCATTCTGCTTCTTCTATAGAAGGCACCAGCTTCTTTGCATTTTCCATCAATAACGAAATGCCTTTTACAGTGGTCTGCGGATTAAATGTATTCGGTATAACGGTTGCGCCTACAATGATTCTCCCGTCTTTCTTCGGCACCAGATAGCAGCCGGAAGTGAAGATCGTGCTGGATAATAACGGCGTTTTTGTCCGCACAGAAAAACATTCCCCCTTTACAGGATGGGTGATAGTCGGTAAACCCATTTTACTTAACAAGACTTCGCTCCATGCCCCCCCTGCCACCACGATATTTGCGCTCATGAAGTCCCCTTCAGATGTAGCGACTCCTGTCATTATGCCCTTAGAAGAGTGAAAGGACTGAACTTCTACATCTTCTTTAATGACAGAACCAAAAGCCTCAGCTGACTTTAAAAACCCTAATGCCAGTTGAGGAGCGGCAACTTGGCCATCTCGTTCTAGATACATGGCTCCCATCACCTCGCTAGATATTGCCGGTTCCCTTCTTCTAGCTTCATCACCCGTAAGCAATTCGGCCCGTTCGTTATTCTGTCTGTGGACTTCCAGGATTCGACGGTGCTCCTGCTGTTCTTTATCGGTTAAGGCGAGCTTCAACATCCCTTTATTGACAAGTTCAATATCAATTCCACTCGCAATCTTCAGCTCATCGGCCAAGCCGTTAAACATCGCCCTGCTGGTCTTCGCTAATAGAAAAAGCGGTCCTTCTCCTTCCAATTCCGCTTGCGCACCAAGCATCCCAGCTGCAGCACCAGATGCTTGACCAGCAAGGCGTCCTTTTTCCAATAACAACACCTCCATTCCTCTTTTCGCCAAACTATAGGCTATTGAACCGCCGATGACTCCACCCCCAACTACAATTGCTTCAAATGTTCTGTTCATAGAAATCCTCTCCTCATAGTACCAGATAAAAACTTTATTTCGCTAAACAGGAACGATAGGATCTTGCAGCCAGCAAAGGATCTTTCGCTTCGAAAATTCCTGACATTACAGCGATCCCTCTCGCTCCAGAGTTGATAACATCCCCAGTATTTCCGGGCGTTATGCCACCAATAGCAATGACTGGAATAGAAACTGATTCAGAAACATTTTTCAGTAGTTCTAAGCCTTTCGGTATCAGTCCAGTTTTTGATGAAGTCGAATAAATATGGCCACATACTACATAATCAGCCCCTTTCTTTTCGGCAAGTTGAGCTTCTTCAATCGCATGCACCGAACACCCAATCGTTAAATGTGTAAAACTTCTTTTCACACAATCTACCGGTAACGAGTGATAAGCCAATTGAACACCTTTTACATTGGAGGCAACGGCAATATCCACTCGGTCGTTTATGATTATTTTTGATAAAGGTACATTTTTATCCACCAACAACTTCACTAATTCCACTACTTCTCTTGCTGTTTTGCTCTTTTCACGTAGATGGATAAAATCAACTTCACGATGAATCCGGCTGATGATTTCTGCCAGTTGTTGTGAGGGGTGCTTATCAGTTGAGATTATATGCAACTCGCCATCTCTCATATATTGCCTCCTTTTATCGACTTTCGGAAAGTTAAAACAAATGAGTTTAATAACAACATAAAAAAACCACTCCAGCGATGGAGTGGTTTTGGGTATATCTACAGAAAAGATTGGACATACATTAACCACTTCCCTACGCTAGTTTCAACTAGATCAGGTTCAAAGGGTCCGGATTTCTCCATCTCAGTCTCAAAAGACTCCCCCAGTGTTTTATATTCAGTTATTTTGAAAATGCTAAAATCTAAAGTAAGCGTAACATCAACATCGCCATTAATCCAGTTCATCTTGTATTCAATCTTTTAAATATTCAGCAATAGAACAAGAAAAAAATAGCTATATCAGACTTTCTGTCTATATCTATTCAGTTCTGACAGGCGTTGAAGCAAGTTTTTTATACCCACACAACAACAACATACAAGCGACCGTTGCAGCTGAAAATGTACCAAAATAGATGATAGGGGAAACAGCGTACCCGAAAGCTGCAGTACTTTGCAGATTTTCTGCATTTTCCCAGGCTTTTGGAATATTGGGTCTGTAGGTGATGGTTTTTACATAGCCCACGGAAAATACAGCTGCAAAATAAAGAAGATGGACAGTTGCGGCCCCAAGCAAAGCCAACCAAATAGTTTTCATTTTCAACTTCCTTTCTTTTATTCCATAATTTAGTATATCAAGTATGTTAAGTCATGTACACAAAAAGAGTGAATTTTCAACCATCAAATTTCCCGGCAGTAAAATAGCCCTGTTTTTTAAACAAGGCCATTTCGTCATACTTCCTTTAAGAAATGAAGCTTTATCCTTCTTCACGTGAATAGCAATTACTTAAAGCAATGGCCTTATCTTTGTTGGTTTCTGTCAGTGCCATTGGATTTATCGGCACCATTTTGCTTATTCATCTTCAACGGAATAAAATAATGGTCAATGCCTTCCCACTGGAGTTCGTTGGATAAAATATCGAAACTGGAATAGAAGAAATCTTGTATAGCTTGACTTGGATCCTCAGACCTGACTGCACTTTCCAAGTCAAGGAAGTATTCGCTCAGTTTTTTATCGTAATACGCCGATTTGGGTTTCAGGTTGGGGTAAGTTAAATCTTTATAGATGAATGGATAGGGCAATACAAAAAATGTCGGGACATCGACTTTGTCGTCTCCCAACCAAAATCCATATTCAATCATCTGCTCATCAAAAGCCGCCTTTTCGATAATTTTGTCTTCCGGAAATGGTTCCATTATGTCTTTGATAATCAATAAAGACACATCAAAGGTGCCCCAAAACAATTGCGGTTTCATTTTCCGGCATCTGAGCGGACCTGCAAATCTCATTTGTTCTCGCAACGCAAAATGGAATAGCTGCAATCCCCTCATCCCATCCTTGTGATTAAATGTCAGAGGGCTATTATCTTCATTCAGGTTCTTTTTATAGGCCATTTCCTGCGGTTTTGGATTGATCATGACATTAATGCCGCCAGAATTCAGAGCTTCCATTATTTCTTCAAAATAATCCTTTATGGATTTGGAGGATTTCAATTCCAAAGATTGAACGTTGCCATCCACATTGAATAGGATTTGGCTGTTCCTGATGTCCAGATCGAGTTGAAAAACAGCTTTCTTATGGAACAGCAAACCGGTTGAGAAGCCATCAGGTGTAACATTCAGTCCGACGTGCGCCCATTGTGGTTCCTGCTGGGCAGTTTCCAGTTTTATTTTTCCCAGGATCTGTGAAATCAAATGCAGCGTAAACTTGGTATCTGCCCATTCGGTATGTCTGATAATATCAACCTTCATTTCTCTCGCCTCCGGGATTCGTATTAGTAGTTACTATACCAACTAGGGACCAATGAGAAACTCTTATTAAATGGATCTCTCCATTTATGCAGCAAGTTAGATAGAAATCGATCAGGAGAAAATGATCGAGGAAAACAGGAAACAAGTCAGAACATCACAACAACTTATCGATATCCATTACAGATTCGATTTTACTTATCTTTCTTTTAGCGATATGCTTTTACCTAATTAAAAAGAGGCACCCGAATTTTTGAAGAATCCCATTAAACGAAGGAGTGTTTAGTAAAATGGTAAATCAATCACTTATCGAACAATACAAATCTATTCCCACTACCGCTATTTCCGATGCAATGGAAGGGTTGAATAATCTGGATTCGTCCATCAAGCCATTGAAGGATACCTATAAAATCAGCGGGAAAGCACTTACTGTGAAAATGCCCATAGGAGACAATTACAGTGTTATGAAGGCGCTCGATGCAGCCGAGCCTGGAGACATTATTGTCATTGATGCAAAAGGAGACCTGTCGCGCGCTGTCGCAGGCGATTTCGTGATCGGCATGGCCAACCCTAGGAATCGCTGGCTTTGTGGTCGATGGTGCCATTCGGGACCTGGAAGCATGCAAGGCTTTGGATTTTCCGATTTTCTGCAAAGGCACAACGATGGCCGCCGGCAATAAGGCTGGCCAAGGCGAAATAAATACGGCAATTTCCTGTGGAGGCGTTTCAGTACATTCCGGTGACATCATTGTCGGAGACGGCGATGGCGTTATTGTTATCCCGCAGGAAAGCGCACAAAAAGTATTGGCCGGCTCACTTGAAAAAATCGAAAAAGATGAACAGCGCGCTGCCTCGGTTTCTGAGGATGTTGCAGCCATTAAAGAGCACTTGAAAAAGCAACTTGCAAAATCGGCGAAAGCTTAACTTGAAATGATAGAGTCTATTTTTTGCAGAATGAAAAAAGCCATTCTCCCAAAACCTTTTGACTATAGGCAAATACCATCCTCTGAAGGGTTAAGCGAGAGTACATAACGGGTATAGCATATCCAAGACATCAATAAATTTAGAGGAGGAAATCATCATGGATCCAACATTATGGCTGTACATAGCGCTCGGAATTTTCGTTCTGGGCCTGATTATCGCAATCGTCGGAGTGGTTATGCTGATATCAGGAATCAAAGAACCGGTGAAAGAGATCAAAGGCTCAGCAAACAACCTGAAAGAGCGTGTTGACAAGCTCAATTTAGAAGCGACTGCCCTTTCGCATACCGCAAATGAATTAAAAGAAGATGTCCAAATGAAATCTGAAAAAGTCAGCATGTTCGTTGATGCTGCGAAAGGCACCATGAATTCGGTTGTCGATCTGAATGCAACAGTCCGGTCGATCACTAACGACATTTCAACACGAGTAGATCGTGACAAGCGGAACATTGCTGAGGTTAATCAATACAGCAACACGGCAATTGGCTTTGTCGATCTTGTTAAAAACCGAAAATCTTCCAAAGCCAGCAACACCACTTATACACCAACAGCTATACCCGACGTCAAAGAGTATTAAGCACTTCAAAAACAGCAACCCGTTGTTCGGAATATCCGGCAATGAAGTGCTGTTTTTTTTTGTTTTTAGGACACCCTTTCCACCCCATCAATCGGTAGGGTTCACATGGCTACCCGGTTTCCTCGAGCTACCGGAAAGAAAGGAATAGGATATCCATGCCATAATAGGGTTTTCCGTCCTTTAGTGTAATTATACGATGTGCAGCAATTTACATAAGTGATTTACTAGTGAGGACACAGATAGAACAAGGGGAGATTTAGAGGGGAAAAAACAAGCAGATAAATAATGAGAGATTCCCATCAATAGAGATACGTCGTCCTCCCCACTGATCTAAATACTTGGATTTCTAATATTCTATAGGGTTTTTCGAATAATCAGTTGTCTTATACATCACCATCGCACAGAAATAGAAAACAGGTGTAGGGAACTTAATATCAATGATTTCCAAAGTAGTATCTTCGAGAAATTCATTGGCCATTTTATCCATGACTTCCTCTTTTCATCCAAATGTCTCAGAATTAATCTCCCCCACCTGAAGGCAGGAGTTTGCCCATCACGCAGCGAAGTACTTTCTATCACCTAACCTGACAGGAGGAAATACTATGGACTTAACATATCAGCATCTCCTTGTAGCAATCGACGGTTCAGAAGAGGCGGGATTGGCCTTCAATAAGTCGATTGGCATTGCCAAACGAAACAATGCCGTGTTGAACTTGATTTATGTCGTGGATCCCCGCACCTATACCGCCGTTAAAGTGCACGGACCCGATGATGACCAAGAATCCTTTAAGTTCGGCAAGGATCTTCTCGAGAGATACAAGACGGAAGCACTGGCCGCAGGCGTGGAAAATGTAAATGCCATCGTCACTCCTGGTTCCCCCAAAAAGGTTATTGCACGTGACTTCGCCAACAAAGTTGAAGCGGACTTGATCGTATGCGGCGCCTCTGGAATGGATGCCATGGAACGTTTTATGTTGGGAAGTGTGTCCCAACATATTGTCCGCCGGAGCCCCTGTGATGTCTTAGTGGTCCGTATCCCGGACCCTGAAGAAGTAAAAGCACAAGTTTAACTGATGGCCGTTATCAAATCGATATATAGGAAGGACATCCTTGAAAATGCTATAGTGTACAAAAAGATACCACTGGAGGAGAAGAGTTATGGATGCCGATGTACAACCCGAACTGTGTCGAGTGGATGATGCTTTAGATATCATTGTGGGAAAATGGAAACCCATCATTCTATTATATTTGATGCAAAACGACACCATGAGATTCAGCGAATTGAAACGCAGTATTCCTGCAATTACACAGAAAATGCTTACGAAGCATTTACGGGAACTTGAAGATGAGGATATTGTAAATCGAGTCGTCTACCCCCAAGTTCCACCGAAAGTCGAATATTCCATCACGGAATACGGACGTACCTTGGAAGACATTTTAGGTGCGATGCATGAATGGGGAACCAAACATAGTGCCCGCGAAAAACAAAATACGAAAAGTGAGATGAGTGGTTAAGCTCATCTCTTTTTTGTATTTTAAAACTATCGCTCTCTTCCTTACTGCACAGCCCCAAAAGATGATGCTTGGTTTTTTTCTATCAATCATTTTTAATAAAACTAGTGATAGAGTATTGCATTTATAATATTCCTAATATTTTCTAATTTTTATCAAAAACCCCTATCTTGCTCTGACTCAATCCTATAAACTAGTAAGACATGGGAATTACTGTCTTTTTAACGATATATATAAATTTTTTCAAATTTCATTTCAGATCAATTCAAAAACAAAGCATATCAATCAAGAAAACAATTGGGATTTGTCTACCTGCCTACCGTTATTCAACACGCTCTTAGTTGCAGGACTGGCCTATATAAAATCTGCTGAAAAAATAGTAGACTTCCTTTGCAACGAAAATGAATTTCATGCCTACCACACTTGCCGATAAACGCAGGATTCTTAAAAATAAAAATTCTGATTACCGAAAGGAGATTGATGATGATGAAGGATATCACAAAAAAAGGCGGAGAAGATATTTTAACGTCCACCCCTCTTTTTGATTTAATTAAAGACCCCATTTTCTTGATGGAGGAAGCTCACGACTCTTATCGATATATTTACGTAAATCCATCAGCCTTATCCATCATGCCTTCCCAAAATATTATCGGATGCCTGATCGAAGAGATATTCCCTAAGGAATTAAGCGACCGGTTAATCCAACATTATAAAAAAGCAAAAGCTGCTCAAAAACCCATCGAGTTTATCGAGAAAATAGAAACCGGGTTTGGCGAATTCATCGGAGAAACCATGCTTAATCCGATTGAAGCAGAAAATGGCCAATCTCAATACATATTAGCTGTCGTAAGAGACGTCACCGAAAGAGAATATAAAAACAAGGACCTCCAAAAGACAAAAAGAGCAATCGAAATCGAACGGAAAAGATTAAATTCCTTGGTAGAAAACAATGGGAATGCTGTGTTTGAATTTGACCAGCAAAAAAATTTCATCAGCATCAATAAAATGGTCACTGAAGTAACGGGATTCACTGAAGAAGAATTGCTTGGCCAATCGATAGTTTCCTTAATTATTGAAACCGATTTGAAGGATACCATAGCGCATTTTGAAGAGGCGCTAAAAGGGCGTTCTGTGGAATTTGAGACGACTATCTATACTAAAAACAAGCAGATGGCCACTTTCCAAGTAAATACGGTTCCCATCATCGACGAAGACATAGTCCTCGGAATCTATGCCATCGCAAAAGAAATTACTGTGCAGAAAAATACGGAACGTCTTTTGCGTGAAAATGAACAACGATATAAGTCCTTGTTCGATAATCATCCACATGGAATTTTCACATTCGACCGCACCGGCAATCTGAATAGCATCAATGCCGGAACAGAAACCATTACGGGTTACTCCTTGAAAGAACTTCAGGCAAATGCATTTATAGCTGTCGTCATGCCTGAAGAAACAGATAAAGTTCGCCACCACTTTTTCGAATCGATCCATAATAAAAGGCCGGAGCGCTATGAAATGGGCTTCCATAAAAAAGATGGTGATCTAATTGATTTGCAGGTTCTGAATATCCCAATCATAGTAGACGGGGAATTGCTTGGAATCCATGGCATCGTGACCGATATCACCGAAAAAAAACGTGCCCAAAAAGCCTTATTGGAAGCGAAAGAAGAACTTGAAGTCTTTTGGAAAAGTTCTACAGATCCGATTTTTTACATTGATACAAAAGGAGATATCCTGAAAGTAAATCCCGCCTTCGAAGAAACGTTTGAATTTACGGAAGAGGAAATGATCAGGGGAGAAGGCACAATTATTCCACCGCATATGACGTCTGATCAAGACAATATCGTGGAAAGGATTTTAGCCGGAGAAACCGTCAAATTTCATGATACCTTGCGGATAAACAAATCTGGTAAACCGCTGAATATCATTTCCTCCTATTCGCCGGTTCAC
The DNA here is from genome assembly GCF_050686535.1 of Planococcus sp. SE5232. Classification (NCBI taxonomy): domain Bacteria; kingdom Bacillati; phylum Bacillota; class Bacilli; order Caryophanales; family Caryophanaceae; genus Planococcus; species Planococcus sp. SE5232. The sequence goes on from NZ_JBOGCP010000002.1 coordinate 152,279, forward strand.
GACGCAGATAAAAAAGTGATCGGCGCAACGATTGTCTACAAAAACGTAACCGAGCTGAAAAAAGCAGAACAGGAACTGCAGAAAAGCCAGGAGAAATATAAACTGATTACAGAAAGCACCTTTGATATCATCACCTTGATCGACCTTTCAGGCCAGATTGAATACGTATCTCCTGCAAGCGAAAAAATCCTTGGATATCCGGATCAAACTTATATCGGAAGCCCTTTTACCACCCACATCCATCCTGAAGATGCTTTCGACTTAATAGAAAGTGTAGCTTCTCTGATTGATGGAGGAGAACCGACAACGATTGAAGTACGTTACTTGCATCGGGAAGGCCATTATATTTGGATGGAAGTCTCCCCTACCCCGGTCTTATCCAACGGTGAGTTGAAACAATTTTTCACCATTTCCAGAGATATCACTGAGAGAAGAAGACTTCAGGATAAAGTGGCGAAAATGGCTTTTTATGACCATCTTTCCGGAATCCCCAATCGGCGGACTTTTGATGACAAGTTGAAAAAAGCGATTCATCAAGCGAAACGCACCGGCAAAAAAGTAGGGGTTTTGATGCTGGATGGACGTAAATTCAAACAGATTAATGATCAGTTCGGCCACGATGCAGGAGATGCTGTCATTAAGGAAATGGCCGTTCGGCTTCAGGCGAGTATCCGCTCCAGTGATACAGTTGCACGGCTGGGCGGAGATGAGATGGGAATAATTTTACCCGAAATCGATTCAGTGGAAATGGCAGAAAATACAGCCATACGCATATTGAAATCATTTGAGGTTCCCTTAAACTTCAATGGTTTTAACATTAGAATTGGCGCAGGGATTGGCATCTCCCTCTATCCTGATGATACAGTCAATGAAAAGCAATTGGTCAAGTACGCGGATATGGCCTTATACGAAGCAAAAACTTCAGATCAGGATCAGTACAAGATTTATAGTTGACGGAAAAAGCCGCCAGCACTTTAACATCCAAAGATAAGCAAATGTCAGCCGAATTTTAAAAAGTCTGGAAGAAACCCGTATACTGGGTTTCTTCCAGACTTTTTTCCGTGCGTTTATGGTCGTTTCAGGAGAAACAATCCCTACTGCTGAACTTGAAGGTAAAACACCATGAACAGGCTGAACGATGCGATTACGCACATTGCACCATAGACCACTCTTCTCCATAAGTCCCCTCTAAAATATAAATTTAATAATAGGAAGTAAAAGATGCCACTGACTAAAATGAATAAAAGAAATTCAGTTTTGTACTCAATCCCGTGAACGAAAATAGCGGCCAAGAGCCCTAGAAATAGAAAAACACCGTAGCTATTTAGAACAGTAAGAATGGTTATTTCTTTCGGTGTATTCGTTTCTTTTTTCGGATGATCTTCCATTTTCATACCTCCTCTTCGTCCACCTTACTTACTTCTTCAACGAAGTAGAATGATTTCCGATATTTCGCAGCAGCAAGATCAGCGATACTGCACAACCAGCAGTGAGTATAATCCACAAAAGAATAAATGGATCCACCACCCCTGTATTGCGATAACTGAGTACTGTCATATTGATTAAGGCCAATCCGTAGGCAGTGGCCTTTACTAATACAACCGAACTCACTATCGGTCCCCAGGATTTTTTTTGCCACAAGAGTATCCCGCTGATGATTAAAGACGGTACCAATAAGGTCAAATCCACCGCAAACACAACAGCAGTTGGATGATCGGTTTGCGAAATACTTTGGTGGATATGCCCAGTAAAGACAAAATTGAACGACAAGATAATCCACATGCTCCCTAAAAGTATGGCAAAGCACAACATGAATATACTGACGGATTTATAGGGAAGTTGCTCACTGAAGCTCCGGCTGAATGCCTGTGCATCCGTTTGGATCAACGCAAGTACAAAAGTATAGACAGAAACCACGAATAAGGCTGCATACAACAGAAAGAAATTATTAAAGGCCGCTCCAAAAAGATAGAACATATAATTGTAGATCATATACCACAGGGAACCCATCCAAAACAGCCTGCCTCTGTTAGAAGTACGTGATGCAAACAACGACGAAATCAATAACAGTGGCACTGCGATAAACAAAGTCACGATATCATTGCCTCGCCAGGCAGAAACAACGAGTGCATTATCCCGGTAGAGTCCTTCAGAGAACAATCCTCCCCAAGAAGCTAAGCCAGCCATGAAAGAAATTAAAACTGACAGCCATAGAATGGTTTTACTTTTCAAAGCGAACATCCGGAATTCCTCCTTTTCCGATTGAACCCAGTTTTCGTCTCAATGCTTATAAACTATCAGCTCAATCATCAGTCACTCCACAATCACTTCCGAAGGAAGGATTCCAGAGAAATTATCCGGAACATCAAAGGGAATGACACGGACTTGATGCCCTACTTCCAATTCCTCATAAGAACTGATCGCCCCCTTGAAGACCGTACCGTCATTCTGGTGCATTTCATGAACAACCGGTTCTTCTTCCGGATCATCCGTAGGCACTTCTATAATAAAGCTGACATCTTTCTTTTCCGTAACTTCACCTTCATAATCCCCACAGGCCGATAACGCTATCAGGAGAATAACGAGTATACCAAGCAATCGTTTCATTTCCGCCACTTCCTCTTCTTCAGGATATCTATTCACTCAGCGCGACACAGGCAAATTTTAGGTTAATCTTCTACAACGATCGTTTCTGCCAGCTCCTTTTCTTCACTCTTCTTATCAACCCAAACCTCCACTTTGTCCAAGCGCTCAAGTTCATCAAATGATTCTTTTTTTCCTTCTACAATCGTTTCTTCTGTACTAAATACTTCATAGATAGGATAATCAGCTTCAGGGTCAGTAGCTGGAGGAGAGATAATTATGCTCGATTTCTTGACTTCTTCTATATAGCCCTGATAATCACTCGAATCAAATGGATTGCAACTACAGAGAAGTATCGTAGAAAGAAACAAGATCATGAATCTTTTCATTAAATGAGTTCCCTCCTTAAGATTCTCTATATGAAGTTAACATATCTTCGCTATATAATTATCTGAATATTTAGATTATAATAGAACAAAACAATCGTTACATCTATGAATGAATTGTTAGAACAGAAAAATCATGGGAGGTTTTAGCATGACATTGGCATACAAACGAATTTTAACAGCAATTGACGGTTCACATGAAGCAGATTGGGCATTTAAAAAATCGGTAGAAATCACTAAGCAAAATAATGCAGTATTAAACTTACTTTATGTAGTGGATACCCGTTCATTTACGGTCATGACAAAACATGTGCCGGACATGGATGAAGAAGTGTTTGAGTTCGGCAAAACAATGCTCGATAAATACAAAGAGCAAGCTTTAGCAGCCGGAATCCCTGAAGTAAATGTATATGTTGCACCTGGCTCTCCCAATAAAGTCATTTCCCGTGATTTTTCAAAGCGAGTGGAAGCCGATCTTATTGTATGTGGAGCTCAGGGCTTAAATGCAGTTGATCATTATTTAATGGGGAGTGTATCTCAGCACATTGTAAGAAGCAGTCCTTGTGATGTTTTAGTGGTCAGAAGTGACAATCCAGAGAAAGCCAAAGAATAAAAATAGGAAGTTTACTGTAAGGTCTGCAGAAAACTTGACTTTTCTCCACTGATTTATCGAAGTCCGATTAACTTGCCTCTCAAGCTAATCGGACTTTTGTGGTTCTTTCTTCAACAGTTTTCTTCCAATCCATAAAATATCTTGCAAAAATGCCTTCTGCATGTTCTGTAGCTGGTTTGATAATAGGTAGATTCATATTTATCCCTTTAAGATTCATAGAGCTTGTAAACTAAGTCCATCACCCACTATACAATCAGGCGATACGATTCTGTTTCTTCAAGAAAGTCAGCTCTTGTCAGCACCAGCCCTGAAAGTTCTTGCCGATACGAAGTGATGGTTCCATCATGCGTGACGATATAAGCTTTATCTTTTTTCAGGCTTTGACAAAAATCAATAAACGCTTCTGCTAACCGACTGAATTCGCCTTCAGGCAAGACATTGATGCCTGTTTCCCACAATGAAGAAGGAAGGTTTGGCGCTGGATGAAAATGCGGAAATTCTTCTGCAAATCTCCCGAAACTGAGTAGTTCATCACACGGCAATGTACCAGCGGCAGAACGACTCGGAAATATGCGCGGAGCTACCAGAGGATGAACTATTTTCAGGCACTCTATATTCCCGGACCATAGATCAGCCGTTTGAAGTGTTCGTAAAGTCGGGCTAACGATTAAAACATCTTTTTTAGCTAAAGGATGGGATATCCTCAGATCCTTCGCCTGGTTCTTCCCTATCTTTGTCAATGAAGGATTTGCTACATTTAGGCTTTCAGGCAAATTCGCTGTATGCTGCCCTTGTCCGTGGCGAATAAAGACCAACTCCATTTCTTCGCCTCCCATTTTGAAAATGATTGAATCTTAATTTTCGTTCATCAATACTAACTTTTCCGTTTGCCCATCCCATGTGATCTCCACTTCAACCTTTTCATCCTCTTGAACAACAGCACAACCTCCGCAAGAACCATTAGCAATATTTCCGACTCCATTAGTTAACATGACGCCTGTACCTTCGGAATCTCCCGAAGTTGTTTGAAGTCTATACTCTATTACTTCTGGAGCGTCATCGTCGCCGGTGAATTTAACAGTTCCCTTTTCTTGTTGCCTATCTCTATCCAAAATCTCCACAACATAAAATACATCCCAATTTTCACTGCTTCCTGAAAACTCATATCGATCGCTATTCACGCACCCGCTTAAAATAAGCAACAAGCTTACTGGCAAAATAAGCTTCTTCATTCTCTCCCTCTCCTATCCACTATGTTTTTCTACTCCCTTTCTTTTAATATACCAAATAAACCCAATCCATATACGATATAAGTGAATATTCTATCTTTTTAACCAAATCATATATTTCAAAGTCAGTAATTTTCCACAAAAAAATCTCTTTTGAACACCCATTTACATGGCCATTCAAAAGAGATGCTCATTAACTTTCTGCTGCCAACTTGAAGGCTTTGCGGCTTCTTAAGCTAAGCACAAGCCACAACAAAACATTGAAGGCAAGGAAAAACGCTCCGAGCACTGTAAAGCTCATCACAAATGTATCTATTCCATATGCCGAAGACATCGATTCCCGGAATCCAAGCAGTGCATAGCTCATCGGAATAAAATCATGCACTTTCTGGAAGAAACCATTTGTCAGCTCTACCGGGAACATGCCGCCGCTCGCGCCCAATTGAAGGACGAGTAAAATCATGGCCATAAAACGTCCGGGATTGCCAAACGTCATTCCCAAGAACATGATCAGGAACATATAGGTGAGCGATGTCATCACCGAAATTGCGAGGAATTCTCCAAGATGTTCCACTTGTAGATGGAAACCGAATAACATAATAGCGTCTACGATTAATGCCGCTGCGGTTGCTTGCACAAAGCCGAGCGAAAACTTGCTTAGCCACCATGCGGTCCCTGATGTCGGACGCCCTGCCGGCGCATTGATCGGGAACACCAAGTTGAATGACAAAGCACCGACAAAGAGCCCAAGCGACAAAATATAAGGGGCAAGTGCATGGCCGTAGTTCGGTACGTCGCTGCGCTGGTTTTCTGTCGCTTTTGCTGGAGCAGCCAGCATATTGAAGTTGGCGTCCTCCAGTTGGGTACCATTTACGTCGTCCGCTCCCTCGGCTAAACTTTTGGCGAGTTCGGATGAACCTTTTGAAAGCTCACCGATTCCTTTTTCAAGTTCACCTGAACCTTCTGTCAGCTGGTTTGCCCCACTGTGCAGTCCAGCTGAACCGTCAGCAAGTTCTTCCGCTCCACCGGAAAGTGCCGGGACGCCTTCTGCCAGACGACTTGCACCATCTGCCAATTCACCGGAACCCGAATTCAATTGCGCCGAGTTGCCTGCCAGTTGATCGGTTCCCTGTAGAAGTTTGCCGGCGCCTTCCGCTGCTTCTGATACGCCGGTCGTATAAGCCGCTGTGCCTTTTTTCAATTCTACGGATCCTTGCTGCAATTCGTTAGCGCCTTCAACAAGGCCGACTGAACCCGAAGCAAGAGATGAGACGCCTTCATTCAATGAAGAGCTGCCTTGCGCCAAACGGTCGACCGCTTCCGCCAGCTGTGGAAGGTTTGCTGTTGCCTTTTCCGTGCCTGCCATCAGTTTCTCGCTGCCTTGCATAGCATGATTCGCTCCAGCCACCAGAGATGCTGCTCCCGGAATAAGCTGCTCAGTCAGGGTACTTTGTACTGATGCATATCCGCCGAGTACCTGGACCGCTTGGGGATTCACTCTTTCCACAGCACTGTTCAGTTCTGCGATTTGCTCCGGCAATGAACCCAATGATTGGAACGAAGGAATTAGTTGTTCATTCAATTCGGCTGATACAGCGTTAAGGCTTTCCTCAAGCTTTGCAACAGCCGCTAGTTGCGCAGCCGTTTGTCCTTCTATACTCCCACTGACGGCAGCCGACAGCTCTGCCTGTTGTTCTTCAGTTAAATTCGCAAACGCCGGAGCCGCCTGCATCGCTTCAATTGCACTACTTGAAGACGTTGTCTTCAGCTCGGCTAGAGCCTGCTGCGCCGCGGCCAAATTCGCCTGCATACCTGCAGCACCCTGCACATTACCTGCGGAAACTGCCCCATTCAATTGGTTAAGGTTCGTCTGAATACCTGCAAGTTCCTGTTGCAGACCGGCAATTTGGTTTGCTTCGGGCAGCCCCTCATCCAATGCATTTAGTCCGTCATGAAGTGCCGAACTGCCAGTCGACAAATCGGCTAGGCCCTCGCTTAGTGCGGCTTGGCCAGAAACCAATTGTTGGATGCCTGATGAGCCATCTGCCAACTGACTTGTTTGTGCCTGCAATTCATGTAAGCCATTATCCAATTCAGCACTGCCGCGCTCAGTTGCTGAAAGGCCATCACTTAATTGTTCCGCTCCCGGAAGGAGTAAATCGATGCCTTGCACCAATTTTTCGGAACCCAGGACCAGACTAGCTCCATTTTCATTCAAAGTAGCGGTGCCTTCAGCAAGTCCAGCCACACCGCTCTGCAATCTGCCGACCCCTTCGGTGTATTCAAAAATCCCTTTGTTCAGCTGGTTTGCCCCGTTGTGCAACTCAGTTGCACCACGCGCAAATTGTTCGGCACCAATTTCCAATTGCTCGGCGCCTTCCTGGAAAGTCAAACTGCCTTCTGACAATTCGAGCAGTCCTGCAGTTAATCGGGTGTTTCCTTCCTGCAATCGCACAGCTCCTGCATCCAATTGCTCCGCACCGTCCGCCGCTTGTCCCATCCCTTCACCAAGCGTTTCAATTTGTGCAAATACCGCTTTTACATATTCTTTCGTGACGTTTTCAGCAATTTCTTCCTTTATAGCCATAGTCGCTTGTTTACTGACAGCTTCGATGAAAAAGCCGCGGCCAGGATTGGTTTCGTACTGTAGGTTCATGGCTTTTGGTTGATCGGCCATAATAGACGAAGCATTTGCAGAAAAATTCTCCGGAATCGTCAATACCATAAAATAGTCTCCGTCTTTCATGCCGCGTTCAGCTTCTTTGGCATCTGTAAAATGCCAGTCGAGTGTTTTGTTTTCTTTTAAATTACCGACCAGTTCGTCCCCGACAGCAAAGGTCCTGCCTTCATAAGCCGCAGCTCTATCTTCGTTTACGACGGCTACCGGCAATTGATCCATTTTTCCATAGGGATCCCAAGAAGAACCGAGGAAAAATCCCCCATAAATAATCGGGATAAACATCATTACGATCATTGTTCCCAATAAAAGAGGGTTCGAAAACAATTGCTTCCATTCCCGCTTCAGCATTTTCACTTGTCATCATCCCGTTCATTACCGATTACATCACTTAATGTTTCCCGGTTCCAGTTTAAAGTCGGCAAATTGGACGTTCCTAATCCTTCTTTCAAAAGATCTGCTGCTGTTACATTCGAAAAGTATTCAATCAGTAAACGATCTCCCTGGGAAAAAACATTGCGGAGAAGTTCTTGCCCTTTTTGCGCATACTTTCCATCGTGAAAAGCAAGACTGATCAATCCCGTATCCGGATAAAGTTGAATAGATCCTTCCATCGCTTCGATCACGTCAAGCAAGGTAATCTCTGTTGCTGGCTTTGCGAGCGAGACACCTCCATTATTCCCTGATACCGACTCAGCAATTCCCTGGACGACCAGCTTCCTGATGATTTTTTTCATATAGGAAGGAGATACTCCCAGTCTTTTGCTGATTTCATCGGATGCGAGTGGCGCGCTGCTTTCCTGAGTGGCGAGCAGAACGATGATGCAAACGGCTTGCTCTACTCCTTTTGTCAATTGCATACGTAACACCTCTTTTTCTTCTACTTTGGATATCCATTATGGATATCCAATATCCAATTATAGATGATACTCCTTTTTTCCGGAAAATACAATCGTTGGATTCATTTTTAAGTGAAAATAAAAAGCAGGCAACCTTATTATTTCGGCTGCCCCCCTTGCTTATAGGAATAAATGTCAGAGCTTAGGATTAATTCTATGTAACAAACTTTAAGGGTTCCCCCTTTCCATACTAGTTTTCATTGTCTTCAAAACATAAAAAGCATCTAAAATTTTATGGTAAAATTAACAAAAAGATACATTAGAGTTTTGAAAAGAAAATAAACTCATTCAGAACAATCGATTTGAAGATTCGTATACTTATGATTGGAGGAGATTTGGTGGTTGGAATCGATTCATCTTTTTGGCTCGACTTGCTGTTTGTACTGGTTCCGTTTTTTATACTGACGTTTTTGTTCAACGGCATTATAAGAAGATGGCTAAAAGTTGAAAGACCAAAAATGTTCTCACATAACCATGTTAACGACAAGCACAAAAAAATCGATTGGATCTTTCGAGGGGTATTTATTGCCTTGATGATACTCGGGGGAGCGGTCAATATCAACAGGCTTCCCGAAGAGCCGATTTTGTTTTTGGAACCGTGGGTATTGTTGCTGACGCTTGTAATTATCGCGGAAATCATACGGGCTATTATGGAAAAAAGACATGCAGAAAATCCGAATGCCTATATTTACACTTTAAGCCAGCTTATTTTTATTGTAATTCTATTGATTTCTTTATTTTCAACAAATTTTTGGGGAGTTCTTTAATCATTGGGTATCCCAGTTGATCCTCTCCAAAAACAAATGCCATACTGGAATGAATAGCCATCTTAAGACAGGCCTATTTTTATGTCTGCCATAAGTCCTTAAGATGAGTCACTCCTCGCATCCCGGCCTTCATCACTAAAAAGAAATAAATCTTCTCCCTTTATTATCGGTTGAAGAATTCAATTGGATATGCTAAATTTAGAGTGACCGTTATATCTACATTGGAAAGAGGGAATTAGATGAGTACTAAAAAAGAAGATTTATTAGTTGCTGCCGAACAGCTTTTTTACAGCCACGGGTTCCATGCAATCGGCTTAAAATCGATTGTCCAAGAAGCGGACGTAGCACTTATGACCTTGTATAATCATTTTGGTTCTAAAGAAGAACTCATTTTGGAGATTTTGAATAGAAGAGAATTGGCTTATTTCACTTATTTGGAAACAGCCCAAAAAGAAGAAACTGGACCCCTCACGAAAAGACTCGCTGTTGGCCATCTGCTCTGGCTAAAAAAACACGCGCCGAATGGCTGCATGTTTCTTCGGGCAAAAGAAGAATTCGGCAATTCCCCGGATCAGTTGATTGTTCAAAAAGTCTATGCCCATAAAGAACAGCTAATACACTTTTTTATCGCGAGCGGACTCTCCCACACAAAAGCCATTCAATTATCCTTGTTATTCGAAGGAGCCACATCTTTAGCTGAAACCATAGATAGTGAAGAAATTGAGCAGGCGACGATGGCAATGGTTCAACACTTATAAGTAAGCTGATTGCTTACTTTTTTTATAAAAATTTTAGAGTTATCGTTCTATCTATAAAGGAGTTGGAAAATATGTGGAAACTTGTATTTCCTGGCATTGCGATGATCGCCGTTACGTATGCTTTCGCTAGATATAGTTTTGGATGGTTCTTGCCTGACATCAGCTCCTCCCTGAAACTATCTGAGAGTCAGGCGGGATATGTCAGTTCATCTGCTTATCTGGCTTATACAATTGCTTTGCTGACTGCCTCCATTTTTATACATCATTTCGGCGCGAGGTGTATGATTCTGTTGTCTGGCACCACCGCCAGTCTAGGCATGGCAGGAATGGCTTTGTCCCAAGGGTTTTATACGTTGACACTCAGCGCATTCTTGGCGGGATTGGGGAGCGGATGGGTTTCCCCGGCTTTTAGCCAAGTAGTGGCGCAGTCGGTCAGTTCCGATCTACAGGATAAAAGGAACACCTGGATTAATACAGGAACCAGTTTCGGCATTTTACTAACCGGTCCTGTTGCTTTGGCATTTGCAGAGCAGTGGAGATGGAGTTATGCCTTATTCGCAGTTTTTGCCATGATTGTTTGCTTGTGGAACGGCTATTCGATCAAAGAGAAAAAACAGGAAACCCGAATGACCCATCAAATTAGGATCAGCTTAAAACCTTTAGTTAAAGCGCGCTTTTTGATCATGGCTTCTATTGGAATCGGGTTTAGCTCCTCCATCTATTGGACTTTCTCAAAAAGTTACATCACTGCTATCCATGGCTTAACTGTAAGCGAAAGTGTTGGATTTTGGACCATCATGGGAGGGGCTGGCATTCTTGGAGGAGTGGCAGGCGCCATCATCCAGTCAATCGGGCTGCACCGCTCATATCTTTTAGGGGTTGTGGTTGTATCGGCATCTATTTTCGGATTGACAAACCCTAATTTTGCAGCCATCTACTTTTCGGCACTTCTCTTTGGGGTCGCATTTATTTTCATGACAGGCCTTTTTATAGTATGGGGCACCCGTCAGTTTCCTGAATCCCCTTCAACCGGTGTCAGTATTTCATTTTTCTCGTTGGGAATTGGACAATCAGCAGGCTCAATAGCCGCAGGGATGTTAATCGAAGGAATCTCCTATCCTTTCGCTTTTATCCTGTTTTCAATCATCGGCCTGCTATTTCTTTTTTGCAGAACGACGATCCTTCCCCTTTCCACTAAGCCAAAGAAGAATGTGGAGATCGCTGTAAAAGAATAATCAGGGGCTTTCATTATCTGTCCGCTCTTTCATTTGTAAAATAAAAAGCATCTATATTTTCTCATCCATGTTTTACCTTATTGTTTAGTGGTAGATAAAGATAGACACCATTCATTATCTACTTAAGGAGAGATCGATATGACGAACATTCCAAATCCTAAAACTCAATACACGACAGATGATTTTCCAAAACAATTTCAAGAGCCACCAGGCCTTCAAAACCAAATGAGCCCCCTTCCGGATTGTGGTGAAACAAGTTACGAAGGATCAGGAAAATTAACGGGAAGAAAAGCGCTTGTGACAGGCGGTGATTCTGGAATTGGTCGTGCGGCGGCAATTGCTTATGCCAGAGAAGGCGCAGATGTTGCAATTAACTACTTGCCTGTGGAACAAACCGATGCAGAAGAAGTCAAAAAATTGATCGAAGCTGAAGGTCGAAAAGCCATCTTACTTCCAGGAGATTTAAGTGATGAATCTTTCTGCAAGGAGCTTGTCGAACAAGCAAACTCCGAACTTGGCGGACTGGATATTCTGGCATTGGTCGCAGGCAAGCAGCAAGCCGTGGAAGACATTTTGGATTTGCGCACCGAGCAGCTTGAAAAAACCTTCCAAGTAAATGTCTATTCCCTCTACTGGACTGTAAAAGCAGCACTTCCACATCTTCCGGCAGGGGCTTCCATCATCACTACCAGCTCTGTTGAAGGTTTTGACCCGAGCCCGATGCTCGTCGATTATGCAGCAACGAAGTTTGCGATTATCGGGTTTACAAAATCCTTATCAAAACAATTGGCTGAGAAAGGCATCCGAGTAAATTCGGTTGCTCCGGGACCGATTTGGACAGCTCTTCAAATTTCCGGCGGACAACCTCAAGAAAACATTCCGGAATTCGGCAAAAGCACACCTGAAACCCCGATTGGACGTGCAGGACAACCTGTTGAGTTGTCTTCTGTTTACGTATTCCTGGCTTCGACCGAATCCAGCTACGTTACCGGACAAATTTATAGCATAACCGGCGGAATGCCGACTGCCTAAGTGCATTTCCTCAACATGTCAGGAAACTTCCTTGATTTCAATCCATTTTTTTCTTGAAAACAAACCAAACTAAAAGGAGAAGCGATGATATCGCTTCTCCTTTTTAAATTTATGAAAGTCGACTGCTGTCGCTTGCCAAAGATAGCTGTTTGTATTATTTCCGAAGATAAGTCTAGACCTATTACCTGTTGAATACTCTTTAGTGATGCGTTATTCCCCCTTTACTTTGACCAGAATTATAGGTAAAATCTACATATAGCTGTATAAATGGTTTTTTTGATTTCCAGACGATATTTCATTTCGATGAAGTAAATAATAGAATATAATTGAGCTGAGTATTTCGGACAATAGAGCCGGTAAGAACGCCAAGAAGAATGTTACATTCTTTTTGGCGTTCTTTTTTATTTGTTCGAAAAAGTCAGAAAATATCGGTCTGCTGAATTATTCAATCGAGGAGTGCATCTAATGAATAAGGAACAGAACAGTCTGATCACTACTATCCACTACATAGAAACTTTCTTGGAAGAACATTTCGGAGGGAAACCTGCACAACTGGAAATCACGCTGCGCCCCCCTTTCCTGCTTGTTCACATCACCGGCTTCTTATTGCCTTCTGAAGAAATACTGTTGGAAAAAGGACGGGCCAGACAGGTTCGTGAAACCCGAGATATCCTCGTCCGATCCGTAAAAAATGAGCTATTAAAGGGATTCGAAGATCACTTAGGTCTCCATACTGATGATTTGTATGCAGACTGGAATTTAACTAAACAAAACGGATTGTTGATCATCACATTAAAAACAGAAAATGATGAACCTGATTTTTTATGGCCGCAAAATGTGAATCAGGACACATTGAAGGAAATTATTATCTTGAACAGCATCCGTACACAAAAACAGCCGGATCAAACGAACTTTTACTGGCTGAATGAGTATACTCTTTTGATTGAACGCATTGGAGTGCTTGTGGATATCGAAAAACAATTGATCCAAAATGGCGTTACGGAAGAACTGCGTTTGGCCAAACGGCCATTGGAATACCGGATAATCGAACTTTTCAATTTGCAATCCATTTTAAAAAGCCCGGTTGAAGACCTTTTTGTAGACTGGAACTTCCAAAAGGATATTAGTTATATGGTTCTTTTATTGAAAAGGGACGAAAGCCAAAAATACAGATGATCCTGTAGCAGAATTTTGAAAAATGAACGGCTGTCACTCGCCAAAAGGAGCTTTTACTATGCTTGAAGAAAGAACAATCCAAGCCGATATATCAGGGTATATGTCCACTTTGTTGCGAAAACATTTTGGAAAAGGACCCACCTCTGTTTATGTTACCCTCAAAAGACCCTACATTGCTATTCACTTCAGAGGATTTCTCAGTCCGATGGAAAAAATCCTACTCGACCAAAACGAATGGAAACGAGTATTAGAAACGAGAGATTTGCTGCTGAATGCGCTAAAACCTCAAATTCTGGCAGAATTATTGAAAATAACGGAACTGGAATTTACAGAACTTTATACCGATTGGAATATCTCGTCACAAACGGGAATATTCATCGGAATTATGGACGAAAAAGTGACTGCCCAAAATTTGAAGTGGTCAAAAGAAACAGATAGAAAAATGATTCACAAAAAAATAGAAAAAGTAAATGAAGCAGTGGAGCGCAAACCTGGTCTGATTGAAAGCATCTGGTTAAGCAATCGGATTTTGCTGGTAAAGCGGGTGGATATCCTAGTCGGCATTGAAAAGGCATTGATCGCTGAAGGCTACGAAGAAGTTTTGAAAGTGGTTAAGCGTCCACTGGAACGGAAGTTGTTTGGTCAAGCAGGTTTGGAAGAAATATTGCAGCAGCAAATACTGGATATCTTTATGGACTGGGATTTCGATCAGGATTTGGGTTACATTGTTTTCATATTAGCTCCAAATTCCCGTACATAACAGAATAGTAACTAGACTGAACCCCACATGTGATTGCTTCCTTGAAGTGACTCTCATTTGGGGTTCTATTCATTGAATTCAGTAACTTTTCTTTATTTGCTCCTTGGAATGGCCGATTGTTTCCCCTTATCTATCAGTGAATGAATTCTTCCTCAAACCAATCATCCTCTACCTTTACTTCGTTCAAAAAAACAGCAGACATTTGTCTGCTATTTTTCATCTTCTATCGTTAATTCGGTTTCCTGCTCCCATGATTTGAACGCAACCGACCAATGATCTTCCGCAGCATGGTAAGTGACAGAACGGATGGCCGGTATGCCGAACTCCAGCTGGTCAATCCCTTTCAATGCCCGTTTCACTACTTCAGCTTCCGTCAAATCAGCAGATTTCGGTTGATAGGTCGGCAATACTTCCACAAACACAGCGCGTCCTTGTCCCGGATATGATTCCAGAATCGGTCCGGCTGCTTCTATTTTGACACGCTGGCCGACTTCCAACAAATTAGCAGCATCCTTGAATTCAAAGTGGACCGCCGAATAAAATTCATCCTGCCCTCCATTTTCACTGAAGTCTTTTGGTGTAGCTTCAACTGCGAGGAAACGGTCTTCCTCCATATCTATGATATAGCTTCCTTCACTCGATGGCTCAACTGTCATGGCGGGTTCGGGATACTTAACGGTCGGTTCGCCCGGTGCCGGCACCATGATGCCTTCCTGTTCAATCATAACTTCACGTTCTGGAAACGCATTTTTCAGTTCATCAATCTGCGCTTCTGTCAAAAAGTTATGTCCAATCTCGATAGCGCCTGTTATGGTATCTGCAGAAATAGAATAAGAGACGGATTCAGGATTTGGATGGGCTTCCGCCATCGGTTTCACAATTTTCCCTGCCTGATACATCAGGTCATTCAGTTCAGATCGGGTATGGGCACTCTTATAGATGTAAATCGGTTCTGCCAGAATTTCACCAGCGTCGACTTGCTTCTGCAAGATCGCGGCAAGCTCCCCAATCCGCTCATCGGGATTCTTGATGCCTACCCAGACTCCTGACTGGTTTGCGCCGGATGTCTGGTTTTCCAGGAATATAACACCCGCTTTCTCTAGTCCCTCATTTCCTTTGTATATGTCCTCCACCGCCTTAAACACCGCTTCTGCTTCGATTTGCTGAACTGCCATGTCTTCGGCAAGTTCTTCTGTCGGTTCTCCTAAATAACCTTCTTTGAAGTCAGAGGATTCCTTCACAGCTGCTGCCGCTTCGTTGCGTTTTACCGGATCTGCAGTCTGTTCAAGTGTCACAAGAATTTCACGGCCCCTCACTGCTTCTTTATCCCCTGCTCCGCTTGCAGCTGATGGATCCTCTTCATTTGCCAGTGGCTCCTTAAGCGGCTCCTCATCTGTTCCACAACCAGACAATAAAAGCAGCAGGCCGATCAATACGAGAATCTTTTTCATCATTGTGGCCCCCTTTTCTACTGTTGCTTTAAACAGTTAGACGCTTTCTCAGAAAAATGGTTACAATAGGTGTATCGTCCCCAAAACCAGTCGATACCGCTGAGTTCCATAGACCGTTTACCCCGAATTTCTTGAAAGTCCTTCACTATAATTTTTCCGTAGAAATCCTTGTTCGAAAAATTTAATCGCTCAAGAAGATGCTATTTATAAAAAAAGAAAAGAAGATAAGCCTTGAGCAGCCTCTTCTTTCCGTGTTAAGTAAAATTCAAATTGATTGTTTGATCACTTTTGAATTCAATAATTATTGGCTGCAGCTACTGTTCGAAAGTTAATTGCTGCAACTTGGGAAGCTCAAGTTAAACTATGAGCATCATTTTCATACACTGGGGGTAATTTTTTAAACCTCTTCATCCGATTGAGTCATTCCTACCGCTTTACGCGCTAATTCTACTATTACTCGACCATCCTATCACTTCCAAAGAAATTGCGGAACATTTGGACTGTGGTGTCCCGGTTCATAGCAGAGATGGAAGTCGTTAACGGGATCCCTTTCGGACAGGATTCTACACAGTTTTGAGCCATGCCGCAGTTTTGGATTCCGCCGGGGCCCATCAATAAATTCAAACGTACATCTTTATTCATTGCACCTGTGGGATGTGCATTCATCAACCGCACCTGAGAAATAGGCGCAGCGCCGATGAAATCATTTTTTTCATTGACGTTCGGACATACTTCCAAGCAGACACCGCAGGTCATGCATTTGGACAATTCATACGCCCATTGCCGTTTGCGTTCCGGCATGCGCGGCCCTTCTCCCAGATCGTGAGTTCCATCAATCGGAATCCATGCCTTAAGCCTTTTCAATGTATCGAACATGGTGCTGCGGTCAACGATTAAATCTCTGACAACTGGGAATGTCTTCATCGGCTGCAGCCGAATCGGTTGTTCCAATTGATCCACTAAAGCGGTACAAGATTGGCGCGCCTTACCATTTATGACCATCGAACAAGCACCGCACACTTCCTCCAA
The DNA here is from genome assembly GCF_050686535.1 of Planococcus sp. SE5232. Taxonomy (NCBI): domain Bacteria; kingdom Bacillati; phylum Bacillota; class Bacilli; order Caryophanales; family Caryophanaceae; genus Planococcus; species Planococcus sp. SE5232. The sequence continues at coordinate 168,874 of NZ_JBOGCP010000002.1, forward strand.
ACAGTTCATATCCCATGTGACGGGTGTCGTTTTTTCACCTTCCTTATTTACCGGATTCCGTCGGATCTCCATTAAAGCAGAAATGACATTCATATTCATTACATAAGGCAATTCGAACTTTTCCCAATATGAATCTTCCTCAGTGGAGTTTCTGCGTTCGATTTCAAATAGCACTGTTTTTGCTTTTTCTCCCACGGTCACCAACTCCTTTTTTCTTGAGGATGGGACTGATCCTCGGTTGCTCAATAAACGCATCTATCCTTGGTATTCGCCTATTTAACCGATTAGTTAGAAGGTTAATTACTTTATGATAGCATATATTTCTGAATAGTTAAAAAATTATTAATCTAGATTTATTACAAAAAAAGCAATCGGATTAGTTCCGATTGCTTTATCCATTCTTCATAAAAATTATTTTCGTACAGTTAATTTTCCTGCATAGTTATGTTTTTATGGATATTGACCTGATGCGGGTAGGGGATTTCGATATCATTGGCATCCAGAGCTTCTTTAATGGCTTTACGCAAATGGCGTTCTACTGCCCATTGCTCCCCACTCTTGGCTTTGGCGATGATCCTCAGTGTGACATCGGATGCACCGAACGCCTGTACACCGATTACATCGGGTCCTTCAACGATCATTTCATTTTCTGCTGCGACCTTTTCACAGGCTGTTTGCAGGACAACAATCGCTTTATCGATGTCTTCATCATAAGATACGCCAATATCCACGAGCGCCTGCATATTTCCGCGTGAATGGTTGCTGACAGTCGTGATGTCCCGATTCGGAATATAATTCAGCGTACCATCGAAACTGCGGAGTTGGGTGGTCCGCAAGCCGACCGATTCCACGATGCCGTCGATGCTTCCGACAGTTACATAATCATTGACATCAATCTGCTTTTCGAGCAACAGGAAAAAACCCGTGACTACATCGCTGACGAGACCCTGAGCCCCGAAGCCGATCGCCAAACCGACAATTCCTGCCCCGGCAATCAGACTCGCTACAGATAAGCCAAATATATTGAATATCGTTGCGACAAGGATAAAGATCAGTGCATAGGAGAAAACATTTTCCGATAAAGTCTGCAGCGTCAATGCCCGGCCTTTTGTGACATCTCCCTTGCCCGTCAATTTAGTGAAAAATCGATTGATCAGTTTGTTTCCGATTGCCCGCACAATAACAAAAGCAATTAAAATACCGATTATTTGCGCCGCAACCAATCCTGCCTTCAACAGCAGGCTTTCCCAATCAAAACTTTCAAAATCAAACAAAAAATCATCCTTTCAATCCATTGCAGTAAAAACTAAAGTTCAAGTTTGCCGCATTTTCTAGACACCTATTCATTTATAACATACATGCATAACCAGTTTCATCCCATAATGGTTCCAGAACTTTCAATCCCACCAGGTTGAAACGGGTACAGGCGCGTTTTCATCCAGTCGAATCGTTTCACCAATTCTGGGAGCCATCAGCTTCACATCACTATCCTTTGCCGCTTTGGACGCCCGTTCTATCGGTTCTGTCCAACCGTGCCGCGCTAGCGTAAAAGCACCCCAGTGGGCTAACATCATCTGCTTGCCTTGTACATCGATATTGGCCTGTACGGATTCTTCCGGAAGCATGTGCGAGTCTGGCCAGCGTTCATCATACTGTCCGCCTTCTATTAAAGCGATATCAAAAGGTCCGTATTTATCACCGATTTCCTTAAAATGCGTACCGTACCCGCCGTCCCCACTCGTATAGAATCGGGTTTGTTCTCCAAGAATGACCCACCCTCCCCAAAGAGTCGAGTTTCGATTCAAAATCCCTCTTCCAGAGAAATGATCAGCTGGCGTTAAAGCCAGCGTCAATCCTTGGTATTCGGTTTCATCCCACCAATTCATTTCGGTAATGTTTTCTTTTGTGACCCCCCACTGGATTAAATGGTTGCCTACTCCATGAGGAGCAAAAAAATGGCTGACCTTGCTCTTCAGTTTTTTTATGGACTGATAATCCAAATGGTCATAATGATCATGCGTAATGAACACTGCATCGATAGGAGGCATTTCGTCTATACTCCCCAGGAAATCTTCACTGTAGCGTTTTGGCCCTATAAAGGAAACAGGGGATGCGGTGGGACCCAGCATGGGATCAACCAGAATTTTTTTATCATCCAGGCTCAGGATAAAGGCTGAATGGCCAAGCCAAGTCAGACTATCTTCACTGCCATTGATTTTATCCCAATCAATTTCAGAGACAGGCAGTTGTCCAGCCGGCTGCTTTTCTTTATCCGTTGTATCGGGTTCCGCAGATGTGGAAGGAATCTCTACGCTGACAGTTTCCATAGTTGAAGGCTGATAGACAAACTTGCCATCTTCATAGTTATCAAAGGTCTTGTATACGTCTTTTTGTTCTTTGCTCGGATTGCTGCCAAAACCGGGATGAATGTTGATAAACAAAATTAAGATCCCTCCCAATGTGCCGATCAGCACCAACATATACAACAGGACTTTTTTGATCTTTCCTTTTTTGCTTTTGGATACAAGCTGTCCATCTCTTTTATTGGATGTTGGATAATCTTCAGAATTCGTCATTATATCTCCCGCCTTACAGCTTGTATTTCGCTTAAGCGTTTTACCATATGGTTGTACTTTATTGAATAGGACTTTTTTTCGCCTGCTTTTCCAGCACTTCCACATAGCCTTCAGAACCGTTAATGCGAATCTTCTGTCCGTCTTTAATGGTCTTCGTGGCGTCCATCACCCCGACCACAGCCGGCAGGCCATATTCCCGGGCTATGACCGCCCCGTGTGTCATCCGGCCGCCCACTTCCGTCACCAACCCTGATAGTGAAATGAATAGCGGAGTCCAACTGGGGTCTGTAAAAGCCGTTACGAGTATATCCCCCCGTTCGATGTGGGCGTCCTCCATTTTCAAGATGACCCTCGCCCGCCCTTCAACGATGCCGGAAGAGACCGCGATGCCTGGAATTGCGCCGCTTGGCAACTTATCCATTTGATAGCTTCCGAAAATCTCTTCTCCTTCTGAAGTCATCAGTCGTGGCGCTTTTAATTTCTCGTAATAGCGGTAGTCCGCTTTCCGCTTTTCAATCACCTGTTGGTCTATGTTCTTGCCGTTGACGGCATCCCGGAATTCCTCAAATGATAAATAATAAACATCCTGCGGCGTTTGGATGCCCCCTTTTTCACAGAGCAGAACAGCTTCTTTCATCAATGCTTGCTTATAAAGAAAATAGCGTTTGATAAAATTGAATTTCGGATATTCACGGTACCCGAGGAAGTTTTGCAGCAAACCAATCATGTGCTTGGTTTGTTTTATTTTTCTCTCGCCCCACGGAAGCTTGGCCAAGCGCTCCAGCAATTCCTGTTCTTTCTGCTTGGCTTTCCGTTTGCCTTCTGCCACTTTGGCTGCATGCGCTTGCGGCTCGAAGTTTTTGATATTGCCCAAGATAACAGGAACCAGAATTGTCGGATCCTCGCTCCACCGCGTTTTCGTAATGTCGATTTCACCCGCACAGCGCATGCCATATTTCTCAAGATACTCCTTCAGAGCTGCACTGACCGCCGCTCCGCCATGCATTTTTTCCAAGTCTTCAAAAAACGTTTCTTTTCGGGGGTGTTCAAAATATGCTTGTACCTCGGGATAATTTCGCACCACATCCGCTACGTCCAGAAGTTCAAGCCCCATTTCGGACGTCACGTTATGGGCCACCGATTGACTAAGGGTGTCTGCGACATTCTTTTCCCCCAGCCATTTTTCCATTTGTTTATTGAGCCAGTTGACCGCATAGATGCCAACCATAATGGCGCCAAAGCTTTCCTGATTGTAAATTTCTTTTTTCAATTGTTCTTGGTCTTCTTCAATAAACTCGAACAATCTATCTCCTGAAACCGTTTGAATGCGCCATTCGAGTGAGCGGATAGAAGCCTCATTATAATTGATGAGCTGACTGGCCAGCCTGCGGTCATTTTTCCGATACAATTTCAGCAGTTCCACCGGAAATCTCCACGTAAAGAGTTCGTTCCCCAATTTATACATGCGCTTTCCTTTCGAGAACGGCGGTTTTCGCTTCATGAAATTGGTCAATGCATCTTTCATCAGCGGATCGTTGCTTCCAAGCGACGACACGATAATCGCCCGCCCAGTAACTGAAGCAAGCTCAGGCGACAAATCCATGAATAGCCGTCCGCCAGCTTGTGTCAAATTGTAATTGGAAAGAAAAACAAAAAACGACATGCCAAGCGGATTGATCGGCTCGGTCATCATCTGCTGGTGCCCGACGGACAGATAGAGGCGATACTTTCCGTCACTCGTTTCCGGCAACGGGTACAAAGTGGTGATCGGCCGGCTTTGCACAATATAGATCGACTCGTCTACCAGGCACCATTCGATGTCCTGAGGCTGTCCGAAATGCGCTTCGATTTTCCGACCTATGCCCTCAAGCGCCAGAATCTGTTCATCCGATAGCGCTTGCTGTTCACGTTGTTCGAGAGGAACCTCCCGTTGTTCCGTTCCACCGCTGTCCGACGGATAAACGGCAAGCTTCTTCACGGAAACCGTCTTTTGGATGATTTGCCTTTCCCGGACTTTGTAATTGTCTGCGGAGACAATGCCTGAGACGAGTGCTTCACCCAAACCGAAACTTGCATCAATCGATACCACTTTGCGGTTGGAAGTGACTGGGTCAGCCGTAAACAGTATTCCCGAAGCTTGAGGAAAAACCATTTGCTGGACGACAACCGATAAATGGACCTTCTGGTGGTCAAAATCGTTTTGGATGCGGTAAACGACTGCCCGTTCCGTAAATAAGGAAGCCCAGCATTTTCGGATATGCCGCAAGAGCTGCTCTTTCCCGTGAATGTTCAAATACGAATCCTGCTGTCCTGCAAAAGACGCCGTCGGCAAATCCTCCGCCGTCGCACTTGACCGGACCGCATAGGTGAACTTGCTTCCCAGCTGTTCAAAAGAGTCGGCGATTTCCTGTTCTATTTCCGCCGGAATTTCCGTGCTTTCGATGGCTTTTCTTAACTTTTCGCTGATCAATCGGATTTCGTCTGCATCTGAGGATTCAAGCGCTGCCAAACGCTCCATTAATTCTGCAGTTTTTGGATTGCCGTTGACCATGCGCTTGTAAGCGGCAGTCGTAATGCAAAATCCTGCCGGCACCCGAATGCCCGGAACTTGCGCCAACTTTGCTAAATTCAAGCCTTTCCCACCCACCAGCAGCAAATCATTTTCTTCCACTTCTTGAAATTCCATCACGTATTTTTGCAAAATGATCATCTCCTTTGCATTTTGCCATCGGTCCCGATTTAACTCCGCTTTACAGCTTATAAAGTAGTTTTAAGACAAAAAAACAAACAACTCGAACTTTTTTGTATGGTTGATTTGACGCAAAAACCAATAAAAAAGGAGTTGTTTGTGTTGAATTAATTTTATCAAAATAGCCTGTCAATTAATAGTTTGTGAACCTTTTCGATATATTTTTATCCCGGCCGGTACCAGACCCATTTCTCTTTTATCGGAATTCTACCGGACTGGCACAAACCCTGTATCCTCCACTAATAGTTGCCCTTCTTCAGAAAGGATCCAGTCAATGAATGGCTGTACGTTGGGATTTTCTGTTCCCGCGGTAATAGCATAAAATTCAGAAGCCAGCGGATAGCTGCCTGAACGGATATTTTTGATGCTCGGTTCAATGCCATCAATGGAAATCAACTTAATTTTCTCATTGCCGACCATCTCGGTGGAATAGTAGCGAAAAGTATAGCCAATTGCATTTTTATAGTTCCGGTAGCTCGCCACTTCCTCTATCATCCCGCCCATCCCTTCAGCTATTTCTTCAGTTTCTGGTTCAGTGATTTTGGTATCTCCCATGAATTTAATGAACATGGTCTGGCTGCCGCTGTCTTCAGGCCGCTGGAAAGGACGGATTTCATCATCTTTCCCGCCAAGCGCTTTCCAATTCCCCTGTTCCCCTGAATAGATTTTCCGAATATCTTCACTCGATAAATTATCTACGGGATTGCGGGCATTGACGAAAAACACAAAGGCTTCACGTCCTATTGGCGTCATTTGCAGTTCAACGCCAGCTTTTTCAGCCGCCTGTATTTGGCCGCTGGAAGGCTCTGCAGCAAAGATTAAATCGACGTTCCCTTCAATGAGACGGCTATAGGCAGATGGAGTTGTCGTAGTAGCGACCGGCCCTTTATAAGGTTCATATACACCTACCGGATAAGTTGCTTCCGCAAATGCTGCAAATAACGGATATAAAGCCGTTGCCCCATCCAGTATCGGCACTTCCCCTTCTATTTGGAAAGAAGCATCCCCTTCCAATCTCGCCAGGTCTTCACTTTCTTTAAATGGCTCATAGGCAAAGAGGTCCACTTCTGTATCATTCACTTTCTCGAAACTTTCTTTGTAGTAATGAGGAACTGCGAAGGCTGCTCCACCCACTAAAACTAAAGAAATCCAAACAGCCGTTTTTTTGCCGCTTCTGTTTTCTATAATAAAAACAAAGAAAATTATCAGCGCAATGATGATTGCACCAAAGAAGCCAAACAAATGAACATCTCCTGTATTTAAAATATGAAGCGCTCCACCAAAAAATACAAAAAGAATGCCAGCGATGATCAGCATCCCTACTATTGTTTTCCCAAATCCATTCATCTTGCTTCCTCCAATAATGCGTTATTTAACTCAGATTAACTTCGAACTTAAGGTTCGGTTATTCTTTAAATATACCAGTTTATGTAACTAATAAAAGTTATCTTTAACCTTACTGCCTTGCTATGGAATGACTGGTTAAGACAGCTGACCGAAGTTGCAGCAATCAGTCTGTTTTCATATTTAACGACAGCCACTATACAAGTTATTGTATCCTCTATAAAATAAGGAAAACGAATAAATGAAGAGGAGACTGTCCAATGTCTAAGACGGCTTTACTAATCATTGATGCACAAAACGAAATGTTCGACCAATCGAATCCTGTCCATCAAAGCGGACAATTGCTCGAGAATCTCCAGTCACTGATCAAAAAAGCGCGTTCAGCCGACGTTCCCGTAATTTATGTACAGCATAACGACCCTGGCCTTGTAAAAGGCACCGACTTCTGGCAAATCCATCCATCAATCACTCCCGAAGAAGAAGATGCCGTTGTCCAGAAATGGACGCCCGATTCCTTTCATGAGACAAAGCTACTGGAGATATTGAAAAATAAAGACATCCAGAACCTTGTAATCGCAGGCAACCAAACTGAGTATTGTATAGATGCAACGACACGCAGCGCCAGCAACCTAGGATTTCACGTGACTCTTGCCAAAGACGCACACGGCACCTGGGATTCTGAAAAGATGAGCGCTGGGCAAATCATCGATCATCATAATGGCCTACTGAGCAATTTTGCCACGTTGCAGGAGACGAACGAAATTGAGTTTGTTGAATAAGACCAAACGAATAGAGTAGGAGTTTTAAAGATACTCTTTCCAGAACTGAATTTTTGGAAGGAGTTTTTCTTTGATGAAATAGAAAAACTGTATTTGACAGTCTGACTAATCGAGAAGCGATAACGTACGTGAAACAAAAAGTTCATATTTAACTTCCTCTGTTAAATCTTCCCCAACTCCAAATTCCGCTACCGCTTCTATTTCAAATTCACCGGGTTCAAATTCTGCTAATTCACTTTCATCGAAATCTATTACTAATGGTTCGTTTCGTATAAGAGTAGCCCTGCTTCTCATATCGATTCTTGTCCCCGTGGTCAACATTTCACCGTCTTTATAATAGTTGAAGTAGATGAAGTGAGTTCCCGCATGGTTTACATCGATTTCTTTTTCTTCTCCGGTGTAAGTAATTGAAGCATTACTATTTTCAGCATGTAAAATTTCGAGACGGAAGTTTTCTTTTTGATTGACCGATTCATTATTTTTGGGCCCCACCACTTCAGAAGATCCAGAATCACATCCACTCAAACCCCAAAATGACAGGAGAACAAATATAACGCCAATCATATCTTTCATTTTCATACTCTCCCTTTTTAAAATTCAGCCATTATATAGCCCTCCTCTGTTGAAATGGTATTATCTGCTTATTTATTTTTAATTTTTTACCAATAATACCATATAATAAAGCTGGAAAATATAATCGAAGAAAGATCATCAGAATATAACCGTTCATAAAATAATTCTATACGAACAACAATACGCTGAATGATTTTATAAAATCTTAAAATCCATCAGTTCCTTATGGCCCTTCAACAAATCCAGAAAGGCAGAAAGGGCTTTTGTTCGGAACGGAGATCTTGTCACAATTGAAAAGTCTCTTGTATAAGGCAATCCTTCTACATCCACTACCTTTAAGTCTCCGTAGTGCAGTTCTTTTTTTATCGCCCATTCCGATACCAGGCTGATGCCCATACCCGCCTCGACCATGGCTTTGATCGGTTGTGTACTGCTGAAATGCATCAGGGACTTGGGTTCTATTGAAAATTGCTTAAAGACATTTTCTGACGCCTCCCTTGTGCCGGAGCCAAGTTCCCTCAATATCCAGGTTTCTTCAATCAGCTCTTCCACTTTTATGGGCTTGACGCGTTGAACCAATGGATGGTCGGCGGATGCGACTACGACCATTCTGTCTTCTGCGAACGGCTCGGTCTTCAATTCCTGCACACCTTTAAAATGTCCTTCCACGATGCCGACATCCAATTGGTGACTGAGCACAAGGCCGGCAATGGTGGTGGTGTTGCCGATCGTGACAGTCGTTTTGATGTCCGGAAATTGCTCTTTCGCTTCTGCGATTATTTGCGGCAGCAGGTACTCCCCGAATGTGTAGCTTGCTCCGATGGCGATCGAACCGCTCGCTTTATTGGTCAGGTCATCGAGAAGGTGGTTCATTTTTGTGTAAAGTTCTTTGATTTCAATAGCATGGTGATAGACAATTTCCCCTGCTTTGTTCAAGCGCACGTATTTATTGGTCCGCTCCAGTAATTTGACACCCGTGCTTTCTTCCAAAGAACGGATATACTGGCTGACGGCAGGTTGTGTCATATGAAGTTCTTCGGCGGCTTTAGAAAAGTTCTTTTTTTCGATTACTTTCAGAAATACTTCCAAGCGCTGATCCATTTTCATCCTCCTTCTGTATATGCTTTTACTTATCATAACTATATTAGATACTTATTTTACTAATGTATAGCATTTTTCTATACTTATTGCAGGAGGTCTTCCCATGTCTGCAAATACCCATAAACCTACCCATTCCAATTCCAATTCCAAATGGACTTCACCGGCCACAGCTTGGATCGGCGGCGTTCTTTTTACATTTCTATTGGCTTTTCTTGGCTACCTGTTAGCTCAGGTGCCTGGCTTCGACCAGGTCGGGCAACTTGCCTGTGCCATCATCCTCGCGGTTTTTTACCGGCAGATTTTCGGCTATCCAAATGCCGTCCGCTCGGGCATCACCTTTTCCTCAAAGCGTCTGTTGCGGGTCGCCATCATTCTTTACGGACTGAAATTGAATATCGATACCGTCTTAAGTGACGGACTGGGGTTATTGCTGCGGGACATGGTCGTCATCGCCTTCGCTATCCTGCTGACGGTGTGGCTGGCGAAACGCTTTAAAGCTGATAAGACCATCTCTCTCCTGCTCGGTGTCGGGACTGGGGTATGCGGAGCGGCAGCGATTGCCGCAATCGCCCCGATCATCAAAGCAAAAGACGAAGACACAGCCATCGGCGTCGGCATCATCGCCCTGGTTGGAACGGTCTTCGCCATCTCCTACACTATTCTTCGCCCGTTTTTGCCGCTTGACGACATCGAATACGGCATGTGGGTCGGCATCAGTCTCCATGAAATCGCCCATGTGGCGTTAGCCGGAGCACCGGCTGGAGAAGACGGCCTGGCAATGGCCTTGTTAGGGAAATTGGGCCGCGTCTCTCTGCTTGTTCCACTTTGCTTTATCTTCATTTTTCTGATGAAGCGTAAAAACAAAGATCAGAAAACAGAAACTGCAATTGAATTCCCGTGGTTTCTTGCAGGTTTTATCTTGTTGAGTGTGTTGGGCAGCTATGTCTTCGGCCACTCAGTTCCATTTCCGGATGCCTGGCGTGACTTTGTTTCGACATTGACTACGTGGCTCCTGACGGCTGCGATGGTCGGACTCGGCTTGACTGTCAGCTTGCGGGATTTGCGCGAACGCGCCATGTTGCCGCTTGCTGCGATGACGATCACTTCCATTCTGCTGTCAGTCATTGCGTATTTCGCGGTTTAGATTTAGTTGCTTTATGATATCAAAAGACGAAAAACCGTTTGCATGTACACACGGTTTTTCGTCTTTTGTAGTTAGATACTATGTACATACCGTTCACCAATAAATCTCATTCATTAAGTTTTTTCCAGTCTATATCTTCTCTTTTACCATTAGATTTAATGCTACAAAGCTCGGAAAGGGACTTGCGTTAATCGAATGGATAAGTATATCTATTCAACCTATTATTAATAGGTATTTAGACTTTATCTTACTAAACAACAAATATTCACAAATAACTAGCAATTAATTGAAAAAATTACTATACAAATAGAATAGTAATCCGCTATAATAATTTCAGCTTAGTGAATAGAAATTGAAAGAAAGGAACAATTATCCAAGTCGTTTTATTATTCAAAGTTTATCAAAAAACAGCACTCATTATATTTAGATCGGGGATACTTCATTGACAATCAAAAAATTCTTTTATACAGCAGCTGCTGTAGTAGTTGCAGCCATGACCATCGCTTCACCTGCATCCGCTTCTTCTCTCCACCCTTTTACTGATGTCGGAGACCGTTACGAAGAAGCAGTAGAGTTCTTCTATATCACAGAACTTATAAATGGGAAAACCACAACAAAGTTCGGTACAAATGAGCCATTAACACGCGGCGATGCTGCGGTCATTTTAGCGAATACGTTATTTTTGGATACCGATACCGCTAAAGATGCAGGCTTCAAAGATTTGAATACCCGTGTTCGTGGATCTGTAAATGCTCTTGCTGAAGTCGGCATAGTTTCAGGCGTAACAAAAACTGAGTTCCAGCCGGGCGCTCCATTAAGCCGTGGTGCAATGGCGAAATTCCTGTCAGTGGCATTTGAATTGGAAGAGTATCAGCAAACGACTCCATTTTCTGATGTTGGCGGAGTCTTCAAACCGTATATCGAAGCATTATATGGCGCAGGGATCACTTCAGGTAAAACGCCTACTTCATATGGAACCTATACCAATATTACACGCGGAGAATATGCCAACCTGTTGTACAAAACAATCGATACAACAACAGATTGGTTCTATTACCCGGAAGCTTCAAGTGTAAAAGTGGTTTCAGCCACTTCTACTGCAATTACATTGACAGAACCCGCTTTGGCTGATTACAATGCGACAGAAATAGCTGATTTCTTCAGCTTCATGGTTGAGTTGGAAGACGGTACTGAAATTCCAGTAAAACCTACTTCGTTCAAATTGTCACCGGACCGCCAATTACTGACGATCGAACATACCAAACAAAACTTAACTGGTAAAGCAGGCAACTTTATTGTTGATGATTATGAGACAATGGTCAAGTCAGCATTTAACTTCAAATAATTGCAGAGTATAGGATTTTCAATCAAAAACCCTGAATGGTTTTCACGCAACAGTGATCCCATTCAGGGTTTTCTAATTTACTTATGTCCAGTACGTTCTGCTCATTTACACTGCACTATCCATTCTTCACGCAATATCCCCATCTTAATGGCATCATAATATTCACCTTCTACCATACGCGCTTTTCGGATGCGGGCTTCTTCTTTCATTCCGAGCCTTTGAGCGACTTTCATCATCCGGTCATTTCCCGACCAAGTGGACATGCCAAGCCGATGCAGATCGGTGAATTCAAACAGAAAATCAATCCATAGCCGGTATGCTTCTGTTCCATATCCCCCATTCCAGTACGCAGTGTCATAAATGACGATGCCTGTTTCAAGCCAGTTTGTGTTTTGGTCCACCCAATAAGCGCCGACGTAACCGATAGTTTTTTCATCAGCTGTTATGATGAGTGACGCGGGCACTCCGCTTGCGATCGACTCCTCTTCCAGCCATTTTTCCCGGTGCTGTTCTTTGTTTAGCCGCGTTTCCGGAATATAGGGTCCGTTCCATTTTTTTGCTTCCTGCCGCTTTTCCTCAAAGCGCCAATAATAAAGTTCGTCCAGCTGGGCCGTTGATGCTTGTGTCAATCTAATCTTATCTCCAATGATGTTAACCATGATGAGCTGCTTCCCTTCCTAATCGCTTTCTACCTCTGTTTCAAGCCGTTTCTTCAAGGCAATCAATTCAAATCGTGCAACAGAATTATTGTCCGGGTATTCCAATAAGACATTATTGAAAACTTATTTCTGCTGGATTTAAACAGTGACTTTTACCGGCACCTGCTTTTCTGGCCAGTTCACCAGAAAAATGCCAGCGAAGATTAAACTGCCGCCGACCAGTAAAGGCAAGCCGAGCTGCTCTCCTAGCACCAACCAACCTGATAGGATCCCGAACAAAGGAGCCAAAAACAGAAAAGCGCTGACCTTTCCAGAATCGCCTTTTTGCAGCAAATAGAACCACACGGTAAATTGGATGATAGAGGCAGGGATGGATAGCCATAAAAGAATCGAAATGGAGTTGGAATTGATGACAAGACGGGAAGTTTCAAGTAAAGCCGAGCCGACAAGCAAAATGAGGCCACCGAAAAACATCTGGTAAGCAGTCAGCACCCATATATCGAACAACTTGCCCCATTTTTTGATCAAAAGCGTTCCGGCAGCCCAAAAAACGGCGCTCAAAAATCCCAGAAACGTGCCGATTTCAATCGCCAAATGGCTTCCCATCGCAATGAAAACACCGATAAAGCCGATCAGCACCCCCGTCCACTGGACCATCCGGTAGCGGACCCCCATCACCAATGTCCCAAAAATTACGACCAGCAAAGGATTCATGAAAGTTAAAATGGCCGATTCGCCGGACGTAATGGTACGCAAGCTTAAAAAAATCGCTCCCATGACGCCAGCCGTTTGAACAGCGCCAATCAGTATCACTTTCCCCCATTCGCCTCGGTGGGCGGGCTGCTTCCTTTTGAACATTCGGACGAAAAACAACATGATGCTCCCGGCAATTACGAAGCGCAATCCTGCTAACAACAACGGCGATATGTAAACTAACCCCATTTTAGCCACCACAAAGGAAGACCCCATCAAGCCGGTCGTCAATATGACCAAAAATGAGAAAATCAGTTTCTCCTTCATTTGCCACTCTCCTTTACCTATAGCTTCTCTGAACTTATCGGACTGCTGTTTTTCTCTGTTTTGTTGACAGAAAGCGGCTCTCTTCCAACAATTCCCTCCCAATATTTCCAAGCCTGAAGATATGCATGGAAGTTCTCTGGATGGTGTTTCACACAAATCGCTAAGCGCTGGTACAAGCCGATCAGTACTTCCATGTATAGCTGCTGCCTGTCGGGCAGTGGCAAGGTGAAAACTTCGAAAGCAGCGTCCAGCGCTTCTTTTGTCAGTTCATGCGGCGTCGAAAAGAATGCATAGATCAAATCATCATGCGGCCACCCAAGTACCGGCGTCGGATCGATGACACCTGCGAGCCTTTTTTCATGAAGGATGAAGTTATGGACACCGCAATCGCCGTGGATTAAATAAGGAATAGATTTAGGCGAATTTTGCGTTAGGTCTCTTGTCGATGGTGATACAATACTCAAATCTTTCTTTTTTAGGTAGGCGTTCAGAACTTCTTCAGAAGCCTTCACTCTTTCCATCAAGAATTGTTGCCAGGATCTCACGGGCGCATCCTGCCTTCCCCAGCCTTTACCCGAATATACAGGCAGATACTGATTGATCAATCCGCTGACAAGCGCTTGGAGAAGCTCTTTTTTATTACCGCCAGACCCATTGTCCGTGGAACCTGGAATATAGGTATAGGCTATGAATCGATATACGGGATCAACTGCCACAAGTCGCGGCAAAAGTGAAAGGAAAGGATAAAACGAAAGAAATTCCGCTTCTGATTTGGTTACTTTTTCTTCATTTATTTTGACAACGACCGGCATGCCTATTTCCAACCGCAAAAGATAGACTTCACTCATTGTCCCGCCGCTCATAGCTGTGCATTTCCAGTCGGCAGAAGGAAGGATTTTTTCTTCTCTCAAATAGGCCAATATTGTAGAAATTTCCATTACGAGCCTCCAGTCGATTTCCTAATTGGAATAATTATACCATTATCTCCTGCTTTCAATTTGCACTAATTCATTTATTCATCGCTGTACCCTGCTGACAGTGAAAGACAAAATGTGCAGTTTCTATGAAGTTTATTGTGCTTTATCGATGGTATACAGATAGAAAGAACCCATTTATATGTAAATAATCTGGAAAAGAAGGAAAACACCTGATGAATCCTTATTTGAAATTTGGCATTATGATCGGAACTTCCACATTTTTGATGTACTGGTTGATGTATTTGAATGTTTTTCAAGTTGATCACGTGACGTCTAGTGAGACGAGAGTCTACATGGCCTTGATCATGGGATCCATCATGGCGGTCGTCATGATGTTATTCATGTGGCCCATGTACAAAAACAAAAAAATCAACACTGCGATTCTCGCAGGAAGCGCGGTCGTTTTCGCCCTTTCTTTGTGGCTTGTCCGCAGCCAGGTGCTGATTGAAGACACGGGTTGGATGAAAGCGATGATCCCACATCATTCGATTGCCATTCTGACAAGTGAAAGAGCGGATATTTCAGATCCCCGTGTACGCGAACTAGCAGATCAGATTATCGAAGCGCAACGGGAGGAAATCGCCGAAATGAAAAGGCTGATTGAAGATCTTGAAGATGAGGAGTAACTTCAGTTGATGAGAACAAAAAAAGTCAGGGGCAAGGATGCTCCTGACTTTTTTGTGCAGATAATTTTTCTCATGCATTCGTTAAAATTCTATGTAAAACGGATGGGCCATATCATTCAGACAATATTCAATTCTTTGCCGGAAATTCTTCCAGGTCACCAGTTCCAATGCTAGTGCCACTGGAAAATAGGCAACTTCCAAGCTTTCAGCAGACGTCGTTTCGATGCCTCCGATAGGTTTCGCCAAAAAGAGCGTATTGCAGATGGAATCTTCGACATTTTGAAAAACCCCACAAAATTTCACTACTTCAATCTCTATACCTGTTTCTTCTTTTACTTCCCGCACTGCAGCCTCTTTCAAAGATTCCCCTTCCTCCACTTGTCCTCCTGGCATTTCCCATCCTCTGCGCGGACCTTTAATCAGCAAAATTTCACCTTGATCGTTGAGGACAATAGCTGCCGCAGAAAGGATGTGCTTTGGAGGTGAAGGAGCTGGATATGTTTTTTGGTGTTGCGGCATCAAAAAAACCACTCCCTTATTTCAGCTTCCATACTGTTCCATTTTCCCAATCAATTCTCTTACTGCATTTTTATAGAGACTAAAGCGCTCCCATACTACCGGGACAACCAACTTTTTTTCATTCATTTCTTCCCATTCTGCCAGTGTAACGAATTTCGCGCCGCATACTTCTCCTGCCTGCAATCTTAAATCCGCCAGTTCGAAGTTCTTCGGACTTTTCCACAGATAACTGTCCAAGAAATAAGCATTTTTCTTTAAGCTCCCGAGAAGATGCAGTTCCTGGGGATTTGCACAGAGTCCGGTTTCCTCTTTAAGCTCCCGGACCGCTCCAACAAGACTGGTTTCTCCAGCGGTCACCGATCCGCCTGTACACTCCCACAGCAAAGGGGGGGTCTTGACCCGATCTCTTTGCGTAATCAATAGTTTGCCATCTTCGTTGAAAGTGAAGATTTCCACCACTAGGTGGTATTCGCCTGGCAGCACCGCCTGACCTCGTATATGTTGTTTGCCAAGGGGGGTTCTTGTTCGAGCGAATACATCCCAAACTTCCATTCAGTCAATCTCCTTATCTCTATTACTGTCCAGGAACCTCGATTCCGGTAGTGCATTGGCGACAAAAAGAAGAGATTGAGCTGCACCGGCAACCGCCTCTCTCTTTTTTATGCATTAGTTTTTACAGGTTCTTGCGGACGTTTCAATTCCCGATCTTCAAGAGTCCATCGGCAACGCTTTAATTTCCCTCATCGGTCTCGCTCACTTCAATAGATATGATAAGAGTCAGGATTGCCGTTACGATAAGCACTAAAGACATAATTACCAGCATGAGAATCTCCTCCAGACTGAGTTATTTTCTGTCCCTGCTCTTGGAGCCAGCATCAACAGAACCTGATTTTTACCATCCAATCCAGCTTCCGTCAAATGCAGGATACATTAACTGAATTGTCCGTACTATTCACACCTTCATTATAGACCATTTTGGCCTGCAGATTCTTGACCTGCATCAAGAATTTTAAATAAAAGAAAAAACTGTCAAGCCAACAGAGAAATCCGTGTCTTTTTCTAACTTGAAAGATTGTTTTTTTTTGCTGGACATTTATCCAGCTGCAGGTTTTTTTCCTTGATGCAGCTCAAGGATTTTCACATTCAGTTCCGTTACGATAAAGAACTAGAAAGATCTTCAGCCAATTAGAAAGTGGGCTAGCAATCGTCTATCGGGAAATACGCCGATAAGTCTTCTAAATTATCTGAATATTTGTTACCATAAAGATAATTATGTTTTGTATAGTTTTTAGCAACAAAAAGCCTATTTTCCAGCTTATGAAAAATTCGTTATGAAAAACAAGGAAAGGAGGATTTTAATATGAAGAATACGGCTTCCACAAATAAGAACCACAAAGGCCGCAAAAAATATGATGAAACTTCTTTGAGTGGCACGTTTGTTTCCGTCATGATCATAGCTGTCTTCATGATTCTCTCCTGGTTCAGTGTTTTCCTTTTATTTTTAGAACGCAATTAAAAGCATTTCCAGCAAAGAAATCAGAAAGGGGTTTGTCATTCATGCATATTCATCGTTATGAAAAACTTTGGTTGATTATCGGTTCTCTCATTCTCGTAGTCTTCCTGGCAATTTTAGCAATCCAAACCTTTTATCTCGAAATGGGGCCGCCAAGCCATGCTGAGATGATGGATCCACAAGAGGTACGGGAATCTGAACTCTTCGCAGATGCCGAACTGACAGAAATTGGCGATAACGAATACGAAATCGCCATCGTTGCCGAAATGTTTGCTTTTCAGCCCGGAGATCTGGAAATCCCAGCCGGTGCAACTGTCCACTTCACATTGGCTTCTCCTGACGTGACCCATGGCTTTAAAATCACCGACACTAACGTCAATGTCATGGTCGTTCCGGGACATATCTCGAAAGTCAGCCATACCTTCGACGAAGCGGGAGAATACTTGATTTTGTGCAATGAATACTGCGGACTGGGACACGAGTTCATGGCAAATACCATTACCGTCAATTGAGCTGCTGGCTGATCAGCACCAGCCGCTATTTTCACCATAATCATACGAATAGAAAGTAGGGAAAAAAATGACGCACATAACTGACGTACCAATCCGCCATAAAGGGAAAGCAGTTACGGCAGGTGCCATCGCTGGGATTTCAAAAAGGGATTCCCGCTTGTCCATCGCCAATTTATCGATTGCCTTTATCGCCTTAGTCATCGGCGGTGCTGCCGGTTTGTTGCAGGGCTTTGTCCGAAGCGGTTTTTTGGAACTCCCTTCCTGGATCAGCTATTATGCTTTGCTGACAGCTCACGGCGTCTTGCTGGTGCTGGTGTTAAGCTCTTTCTTCAGTATTGGCTATCTATATGCTGGAACATCGCGGGTACTGGGTGGCCTCGCAGATAAAACAGTGGCTTTCGGATGGGCTGGCTTTGGATTGATGACAGCCGGAACTGTAATTGCCGCATTTTTCATCCTTTCGGGAGATGCCAATGTGCTCTACACATTCTATACACCCATGCAGGCAAATCCTTGGTTTTATGTAGGCCTGGCCTTGCTGGTTGTTGGAATCCTGCTAAATTGTGTGGGTATGTTCATCACCTACCAGAGCTGGAGAAAGCGGAATCCCGGTGAATTGACGCCGCTTTTTGCATTTTTCTCCAATGCCGTTTTTGTTCTTTGGGTCTTTGCGTCCCTCTTCATCGCTGTGTTTGTGGTGGGGATGGTTATCCCTTGGGCGTTTGGCTGGGTCCCGACAATCGATCCCATGATCGGGCGCACCATGTTTTGGGCTTTCGGCCATACGCTCGTTAATATTTGGATGCTGACTTCCATTTCCGCCTGGTATGTCTCAATGCCAAAAATTATCGGTGGGAAGGTGTTCAGTGATTCGCTTGCCCGAGTCGCCGTGGTCATTCTGGTGGTCGCCAACGTACCCGGTGGCTTCCATCACCAGATTCTTGATCCAGGATTGTCCGTGGAATTGAAATTCCTGCATGTCATCCAAACGTTCATGATCATCTTCCCATCCCTTATGACAGCCTTTGCGATGCTTGCTACAATGGAGCGTGCCGGCAGAACAAAAGGAGTCACAAGTTTATTGGGCTGGTGGAAAATCCTCCCTTGGTCCGATGCTCGTTTCTTCGCTTTGATTGTCGCCATGTTGGCATACATTCCGGCTGGACTGGGCGGAATCATCAATGCCAGCAATCAGGTCAATCAAGTTGTCCACAACTCGATCTGGGTCACCGGACACCTGCATTTGACTGTGGGGACGACGGTTATGCTGACGTTTTTCGGAATTTCCTACTGGCTGATTCCTTATCTATCTGGAAGAAAAATGACGAAAACCATCAATCGTTTAGCTCTTGCCCAAACAGTTGTCTGGGCAAGCGGAATGCTTCTGATGTCCGGTGCGATGCATTTTAATGGACTGCTTGGAAGCCCGCGCCGGACGGCAAACACAACATATAACGGACACAGTGCCGCATCGGATTGGGCGCTGTATGAAATGTTGATGGCTATGGGTGGAGTCATCCTGTTTATCGGCATCCTCTTGCTGGTATACATCTGGATCCAACTTGCCTTTATCGCACCAAAAGGAGACACGGATTTTCCGATTGGCGAAGATTACAACAAAAAAGATGCATCCCCGTTGTTCATGGACCGTTGGGCAATCTGGGTTGCTCTGGCGACACTTTCCATCGCCATCGCCTACGTGATCCCGTTACTGGACTTTGCTTCGGGACATTCACCGGGATCTCCACCATTTTTGATGCCATAACGTTTCAAATTAGAAAGAGGGCGATAGAAGTCTGATGAATACAGACTTCTATCGCCCTCTTTCCTATTGCTGCGAAAATTCAATTCGTACGGGTTCAAACCTGAAGCGGATAAAAGGGCGGCTTTTCAACATCCCGGACAACAGAATTTAACGAAAAACACGGTACCTTCTTCATTCGACTGTACATTGATTTTAGCATGATGGCGAGCGGCAATTGCATAAGAGACGCCCAGCCCCAGGCCGGTGCCATTATCTTTCGTGGTATAGAAAGGAGTGCCGATTTTCTTCAGGACTTCTGTGTCCATCCCTGCGCCTTGATCGCGGATTTCCAGTACGACAGTGTCTTTCTCTTCAATATAGGTGCGAATCGACAGCATCTTGCCCGGCTGCATCGCTTCCAGGCCATTTCTGCACAGGTTGATGAGCAATTGACGGATTTCATCCCGGTTCAAGAACATTTCGGGTATCTCCTGCGTCTCGAACTCGATGATTTTGTTTTGGTTGAAGGTATCGATTTCCAATAGAGGTGCGATATCATAGATGATGGCATTTAAATCCTGCATCTTCAATTCCGATGAACGCGTATTTCCCATCGAGAGAAATTCTGAAATGATGGAGTTGGCGCGATCCAATTCATCAATCATGAGCTCGAAGTAAGTAGCGTATTTCTTCAATCCCTGATCATTTGTAAGCAATTGAAGGAAGCCCCGGACCGTGGTCATTGGATTACGGATTTCATGGCTGATTCCCGCAGCCATCTGGCCGATCAATTCAAGATTCGATAAGCGTTTCAGTTCATTTTCATAGTTCTTTTTTTCTGTGGTGTTTTTGCAAAGGCAACAGATGCCATCGTCAAAAGGATAGGCGACCACTTCAAAGCAACAGCCCTCCGCTGATGAAACTTCAAAATGCACAGGAACCCGCTCCGACATCGCCCGGTAAAGCTCACCATGCAGAACGGGATTGAGTGTATCCGAATACACATCCCATATGCTTTGCCCCAACACGTTCTCGGATACTTTTCCTTTTGGTAGATACTGATGCTGGTTGATGTAGATGAATTCCCAGTTCTTGTTCAGCGCGAAGAAACCATCCGTTATGCTTTCGATGACGCTGGTGACTTTGTCGTTGGCAGTCGCCAATTCATTTGTACGTCTTTTCACACGCAATTCCAGTTGATCCATATACGTTAAATTTGAATAGCTGAGGGCTGTCGCATCAACAATGGAATGCGCCAGGTGGACCTGGGATCTTTCGTCCGCCTGAAGAGTCTCCATTAAACAGGCAATGGCAATAAACCCGAAAACTTCTCCTTTCGAAATCATCGGAATCAGCAGCAGCCGGCATCTTTCCTCACTCGGTATAAACTTGACTGTTCTGTTGACCATCACTTCATGGATAATGTTTTCAGTGCTTTGATTCGCCTGGATATCCTTCAGTGCATTCTTCCATTCATCTTCTGTCCATTCAGACTCCTTGCTCATTCCTTTAAAACTGAGGACATTTTCTTTCTTCGGATCACTGAGAAAGGCAGCAACATTCGTGCAGTCCACGGTTTTGCCCAAATAATAAAAACAAGTATCCAAGGTTTCCTGGATGGTTGAGCACATGGACAATTCGCGGTTGGCATCGAGCAACAGCTGCTTTTCTGCAAGCAAATGCTCTTTCTGCTTTAAGTTATTGGCGTTTTGAATAGCGACCGCTGCCATATTGACATATGCTTCTACACTTTGTATCTGCATTTCTGTAATGTCCATGGGTTTTCCACAATCGAATAGAAAGACCAGTCCAAAGAGATGCTCCTCATAAATGATTGGGAGCCCGAGCAGTGAATGGATATTGAATGCAGCGACAGCTGACGGGTCGGGTCGTTTATCCCTCGATGTATCGGGAATATAAATCGTCTGCTTCGTAGTTAAGATGTCTTTAGCGAAGCGATCTGTATCACTATTGATTTTCTGGGAAGAGATGGCGTGCCCGTTAATGAAATCAGGTTTTCCGGCTACCGCCCTGAAATGGCCATCTTCATCAGGCAGATAGATGCCGACAGAATCGCATTGAACGATCTCTTCGGAGATTGCAACCGTGACATGCTTTAATACTTCATGCAGTTCCAACTTCGTATTGATGATTTTCGTCAGTTCTGCCAGTCTTGAATATCTACTTTGTTCTTTTAACATAGTCATACGCTCCGCTCTTGATCCTTACGAAATAGTAACGATGATTTTGGAGATTTTTTTTATTTCATGAGGATATGATGTCAGTAGCTTACCATAATTTATTTTGCTTTGGCTGAAATTTTTCACTTAGCGGCTTTGCTTATCTTTTTCCGGAAACAATATGCTGAAGTTGACGAGAGAAGGATTTAGGGTCCTTATGTTGATTTACGCTGGCAAAATAACGTGGGAAAATCTCCCGATCAGTACTCCCTTGCCCCATTGGTAGTCTCACCTGCCTGCTTTAATTGGAAGCTACTTTTATTTCATTATAAACAAAAGAACCGGTTTCTTCGGCACATTCAATTATTTTATACAGTTCAGGTAATTTCCGCCTAGGTTTACTTAAAGCCTTTTCGATATGGGACATATGTCCTTTTCGGTTTTTTAATCTTCTCTTACTGTAAAATGAAAGAAAGGTGTGTGATCTGGATGAGAGGAATCTTTTTTGCCCTGGCAGGCGGCTTTTTCCTGACCTTCCAGAGTGTTGCAAATGCCACAATCAGTACTGGCATCGGTACCTGGCAGGCAGCGACGATGACACAGTTCACCGGCTTTGTGCTGGCGCTGTTGATTGTTGTTATGCTGGGGGACCGTTCGTACCTCAATTTAAAAACAGTACCGCCTCTTTACGCATCCGGTGGAATGCTGGCAGCGGTCGTCCTTTACAGCAACATGACAGCGGTCCACCGGATGGGCGTGACGCTGACCATCGGCATCTTCCTGATTGCCCAGTTGGTTGCGGCAGTCATGATCGACAGTAAAGGCTGGTTCGACATGGCCAAGCAACGGATCGGGCGGACACAGATTGCCGGTCTGTTGCTGATGATTGCAGGAGTCATTGTTCTGAAATGGTGAGGAGGGTGGAAATGGAATTGACAAGCAAGGATTATCTATCCCAATACGGACTGGCGGATTTGTTTCCGGAGCGTGTCCAACAGGTGATGCAGCTGGAAAGTTTAGCAGGTGGAGACCGTTTGCTGTCTCAAGGAGATGATTCCGGCACACTCTACCTGTTAGTTAAAGGAAAACTGAAGATATCCATGCTGTCTCCCGAAGGAAAGCGTTTAATTTTAGCGTTTAAAAATCCTTTTGATTTGGTGGGCGATATCGAATTCATCCAGCAGTGTTCGCTGATCAATACCGTAGAAGCCGTCACAACGACACGGGTCATCCGGATTCCATACGAAGTCTTGCAAAAAGAGATGGCAGACAATCCCGTGTGGCTTAATTTCCTCCTCGAAACCGTAACCCAGAAATTCAAGATGAAATCGCATGCCATGAACTTCAACCTGCTTTATCCAGTGGATGTTCGGCTGGCGAGCTACCTGTTGTCCATGACACCAACACAACCGAAACTCGACTCCACTTCCCTCGTCGATATGGCTGACTTGATCGGCACCAGCTATCGGCATTTGAATCGTGTGCTTAAGCAATTCGAACAAGCTGGATGGATCATTAAAAAACGTGGAAAAATCACCATTCTTGACCGTTCTTCCCTGCTCACTCAAGCCGGTCAAAATATTTACGAATAGGAGAATCTATATGGCAATCGGCATCTTATTGGCATTACTCGGAGGCGCGTTTGTCTGTCTTCAAAACACTTTCAACGCCAACGTTAAAAAACATGTCAGCGTCTGGTCCACTACGGCCCTTGTCCTGCTTCTCGGATTTCTGGCTTCACTGGCCGCAGGTCTCGCTTTTGAAGGCAGCCGGCTATTCGAATTCCAGGCACAGCCCTGGTTTTGGTTCAGCGGCATACTTGGCGTCGGCGTCGTGGCCTGCGTGACACAGGGCGTCCAGATTCTCGGACCCAGCCGCGCCATTTCCCTGATCATGGTGTCGCAGATTTTCTTTGGCTTGATGTGGGATACGCTCGGATGGTTCGGCTTGGAAAAAGTCGCTTTCACATGGCAGTCCCTGCTCGGCGTTCTGTTGATCAGCGGCGGTGTCCTGTTGTTTCAGCTGGGTCCAAGACTGGAACAGCACAACGCTTTAAAAAGAAAATCCGTCGGGATGGATGGCTCTGCAAGGCGCCCTTTATAGAACCCGTCGGCAAATGAGTGGGATGTTAAACAGAAAAGGAAGAGCCACAGAGTTGCGGCTCTTCCTTTCTTCATTCGATTCAACTGCTGTCACTTCATGTAACGGTATTCCCTCAAGCTGTTTAAATTGAAGATTTCCTGCATTAATCCTTCTCCAATATTCGTTTCCCTGACTTTTTTCCGCTCCAGCTCTTCATCAACCAGCCGTTTTGCGGACAATACATCCGTACCGTTCTGCAATACCTCTTCTTTGGAGTTGAACAGCTGATGCGCCACCAGCTGCATGCCATAGGAGTTGTATAACAGCGTATAGCCGGCAATTCCTGTGGTTGATTGGTAGGCTTTTGAGAATCCGCCATCGATCACCAGCATCTTGCCGTTCGCTTTGATCGGGTTTTCCCCATCGCGTTCCTTGACCGGCGTATGGCCATTGATGATGCGTCCGTAATCTGGATTCAAGTCAAACTCCTCCAGCATCTTACGGCACATTTCCTCATCTTCACGCAAATAATAATATGGATTCTTCCGCTCTTTATGCGTCTCTTTATCTTTGATGAAATAGCGCTCAAATGTCGTCATCTCGCGTTTGCCGAAAAGGGATGAATATTCCCCTGTCCACAAGTACCAGACCATATCGGTCGCAAAGTCATCGGTTTCCTCGGGATGGACGAATGAATGCCGGAGATACCGCTCGAAAAGGTCCAATAGATCCCGGCCGGCATAGTCTTTCCCTTCAATCTCCATCTTCTCCATATTGCCTTCTTCATCCAGCGGTATACAGCCATGGATCAACAGATTGCCGTTGTACTTCAAATAAAGGCTGCCTTTTTTCATCAGGAAATTCATATGTCTTGCCAATTTTTCCGAATGTTGAAGAGAGAACAGCAGCTTATCGATGACCTGCTGTTCTTCTTCCAGCAATTCATCAGGTTTTTCCGGATTGACGGTCGCAAAACAGCCATTTTCCAGTGGATAAGTTTTTCCGTGGATTGTTGCTTCATTTTTTTCATAATCGACTTTTTCAAGCAGCAGCCGGTCTTCCATCGCAAAGCAGGGACGTCTTTTGATGATCGGACTTTCCAATTTAAACTGAATGATGGAAATCGCCTGATGGATTTTAGTGATCTGCAGCTGTTCCTGCTCTGTCAGTTGTTCATCCGCAATTCTTTTCGGACGGAAAGCCGGATTGTCCTCATAATATTTTTCCGCCAAATTCAACAGCGGTCTCAGGTTGATGCCGTAGACATCTTCGATAATATCCAAATTATTGTAGCGCGCGCATATGCGAAGGATATTCGCTAGGCACACTTTAGAGCCGGCAAAGGCGCCGATCCAAAGTACGTCATGATTTCCCCATTGAATATCAACTGAATGATAATCGATGAGTGTATCCACAATCTTATGCGGATCCGGTCCCCGGTCATAGATATCGCCCACCACATGCAGATGGTCCACGACCAATCGCTGTGTCGTGTAAGCCAACCCGATAATCAGCTTATCGGCTTGTCCGAGTGAAATAATCTGATCCACCATTTTGGCGTAGTACTCTTTTTTATTTTTGAACTCGTCCGTTTTGTAGAGCAGCTCTTCGATGATATAGACAAACTGTTTCGGCAAGGCTTTGCGGAGCTTCGAACGTGTGTATTTGGACGATGCATAGGACACGAGCTTCAGCATCCGTTCAATGACCTCTATGTACCATTCCTGCAATTCCGCTTTATTGCTGAAAGTGCTTTTGATCAATTGCAGTTTTTCTTCCGGGTAATAGACCAATGTCGCAAATTCGTTGAGCTCTTTCTGGCTCATTTCATCTTTGAACAAGTCCTTGATCTTCACTTTCACATTTCCCGAACCGTTTCGCAGAACATGCTGGAAAGCTTGGAATTCCCCGTGTAAATCGCTTACAAAATGCTCGGTTCCTTTAGGCAAATCAAGGATTGACTCAAGATTGATGATTTCAGTCGCAACTTTTTCTTCACTATCGTATTTTTGCGCCAATAGATCCAAATATTTTAAGTTCAACATACTACATCTCCTTTCGCGACTCGTTTTATTCTTCTGCCGTTTGGCAAAAAATAAGACGGCTACTGTAAAGACCACTCGTTATTCAGAATGTCGTTAACTTTGCATAAACTAAACATTTACATGCGCTCAATTAAATGGTTTTATTTGGATATAAGACTCACTATACAGCTCTTCTTCGCCTGCAAAAGAGAGAAATGGAAGCCTTCTCTTAGTATTAGAGATACCAATAAACAAAAAGGAGAAAAATAGTCTTTCTATTACTCAGTTTACCGCAGAAACCCTATAAGCTCTAGTGGAAAAAAGAGAAGCCGTCTGAACTGTAAAGAAGCAGCTTAAAAACGGGCTGAAACCCGTCGATAATACATAGAGATTGTCTAGTTCATTAATTCATTTGGAAAGCTGTCTGTATCTTATTCTGCTTTTATATGGCAATTCCTTTAAGTCAAAAAAAGCGAGGAAGTGATCACTGCACTTTCTCGCTTTTTACCTTGTTTAAACTTCGGAAACCTGCTGGAATTCAAAGAACCAGCACCAAACTGAAGATTCACCTTAACCGACAACCGCCACTGGCGGTTGTTTATTGTTTCACTATTCGGTAGTCACAGCTATTGATGTGGTCATGGACCATCCCGATGGCCTGCATAAACGAATAGGTCGTCACCGGTCCCACGAATTTAAAGCCGCGCTTTTTCAATTCTTTGCTGAGCTGGACAGAAAGCGGCGATTGCGCAGGAATCTGTGCATCGGTCTCCCAATTATTGTGGACCGGTATGCCATCTGTAAAGCTCCATAGGAAATCAGCAAAACTTCCCCACTCTTTTTGAATGCTTTGTACCGCCTGGGCGTTGGTACGGACAGACTGGATTTTTGCGCCGTGCTTGACTACAGTATAATTCTCTTTGATGGACACAAGCTCTGCATCCGACAGCTCCGCACAATAATCAACGTCGAATTGATGGAAAGCTTCCTGATAGGCATTACGCTTTGATAACACAATATTCCACGATAATCCGGCCTGTGCACCTTCCAGAATCAACATTTCGAAAAGATAGCGGTCATCCCGGCTGGGCCTGCACCATTCTTCATCATGATAGGCTTGCATCATGGCATTGCTCTGAGCCCATAAACATCGATTTCCCACTTAGTCCACCTCGTTCCTGTAGTTGATTCCACTATACCACTGAAGAGAAGTCTCCACTTTATAGACTTTTTCGGAATACTGAAAAGGACGTCCACTAATCGTGAACGCCCTTTCGTATAGGTCAAACCTGCCATTAGATCAATAAATTGAACAGCAGAGAATCATTATTGAGGTCTTTATATGGAAAACCGTTTTCTGTCATGCGTTTGACAAGCGGCTCGTAGTCCTCCTGGCATTTCAGTTCGATTCCGACCAAGACCGGTCCTTCTTCACGATTTGTCCGTTTCGTGTATTCGAAATGGGTGATGTCATCATTTTCTCCAAGAACCTGCTCCATAAATTTACGGAGCGCTCCAGCACGCTGTGGGAAAGTGACGATGAAATAATGCTTCAATCCCTCGTAGATCAGGGATTTTTCTTTGATTTCCTGCATCCGCTCAATGTCATTATTGCCCCCACTGATGACGCAAACCACGTTTTTTCCTTTGATGTCATCTTTATAGAAATCAAGGGCTGCAACGGATAATGCGCCAGCGGGTTCTGCGACGATGGCATTTTCGTTATACAGCTGCAAAATCGTCGTGCAGACTTTACCTTCGGGCACCAGAGCGATGTCATCCAGTACATCCGAACAGATGGCCATGGACAAATCGCCAACCTGTTTGACTGCAGCGCCGTCGACGAATGTGTCGATGGTATCCAGACGCGTCACCTGTCCATTGGCGAGAGAAGCTTTCATCCCTGCAGCTCCGGCCGGTTCCACACCGATCAGTTTTGTCGAAGGGCTGATTCCTTTCAAATAAGACCCGACACCGGATGCCAATCCGCCGCCGCCGATTGCGCAGAACATATAATCGACGCGCTCCTGTATATCATTCAGCACTTCTACCGCAACTGTCCCTTGTCCAGCGATGATACGGCTGTCGTTGAATGGATGGACAAACACCTTTTCTTCCACCGTGCAGTAGTCCATCGCCGCAGTGAAAGAATCGTCAAACGTATCGCCCGTCAATACTACCGATACTTTGTCTCCGCCAAATCGCTTGACCTGCGATACTTTTTGACGCGGAGTCGTCAATGGCATGAAAATCTTCCCTTCAATGCCGAGTGCGAAGCACGAGTAGGCCACACCTTGTGCGTGGTTGCCGGCGCTGGCACAGACGACGCCTTTAGCACGGTCAGCTGCACTTAGGCTGCGGATGAAGTTATAGGCTCCACGCAGTTTAAAGGAACGAACCACTTGCAGATCCTCACGTTTCAAATAGACATTGCATTCATATCGTGCGGACAATAATTCGTTTTTCTGCAACGGAGTTTTATTGACGACATCCTTGAGCGCCTGGTTGGCCACCATAATCTCTTCCACCGATACTCTAGATAGCTTTACTTCCCTGTCAAGCTCTGTGATGTTGCTCTTAGCCATAGATGTCACCTTCTTATTTTTATTTATCTCACTACTCTACCACATCAGAGCGTTTACTTGGTAAGAAAATTGCGACAATTCAATGAAAAGTTTCTTCCATCTTGTCTTTATCGAACTTAAAAGCAGTTGCAAAATATTTGAATTGAAGATTGTTGATTATTCATTTTTACAAATAGTTCACCCTCCATATTATTTATTGAATATTTATGAATAATAAATATAACTCAGTTAAAAAATGAATACCTTGAATAAAAAAAGCCCCACCCCTCTGAATAAAGGGTGGGGTTATTCGTATTACTCTTTTAGCTCGACACGGTAGGCGGAAATCACTTTTCCATCCGCCGCTTCATCCGCGATGAAGGAACCGTTTGAATAACGGTCCACATTCTTTAACGAATTCGCAATCAGTGAAATGCGTGCGCCTTTGTCGGTTTCTAGTATGATTTCTTCTTTTCCGGTTGCAGCGACTACAGCAACCACACGGTGAGCATTCGATTTCAACTCACGGAGCATAACGACCCCGCGCTTCGCCCGGCTGCCGCTCTCAAACTCCTGCAGCTTCATTTTCTTCGCCGCACCGCGGTGGGTGATCAACACCAATTCCTGCTTCACTTCCGGGTCGATCATAACAGCGGAAACTGCTTCATCCCCATCTTTCAGATTGACGCCTTTGACGCCCCCGGTACGAAGGCCGGTGAGCGGAACTTCCTCCAGTGGGAAACGTAGACCATAGGCTTGCTTAGTCCCAATGAACAACTCAGTTTCCTTCGTCACCAATCCTGCATAGATCATCGCATCACCCGACTTCAGGTTCATCGTCTTAATCGCACGTGAATAACGCTGAATATGATAATCCTTCAACGCTGAACGTTTGACCTGCCCTAATTTAGACACCGTCAGGATGCTGGCATCTGCATCGAAGTTTTCAAACGGATACACTGCAAGGATGGATTCATTGGCATCCAATTGAACAATGCTGGATAAATGCTGGCCAAGGTCTTTCCATTTGATGTCAGGCAGTTCATTGATCGGCTGGTAAACAAAGTTTCCTGCAGTGGTGAATATCAGAATGGTATGCTGCGTATTCAAGTTGCCTTCGAACAGCAGATAATCCGTTTCTTTCATCGCAAAGTCCTTGCCGTTTGAAGCGGCATGCGAACGTGTACTGGTCCGCTTGACATACCCTTCTTTGGTTACGGTCACTACCACTTCTTCGCTTGGAATCATGATTTCGCGTGTAATGGTAATTTCTTCTATTTTATCTTCAATGACGGATCGGCGCGGTTCTGCAAATTGCTTGCGTATGTTTGCCAATTCTTTCTTGATGACATTTTTTAATTTTGTTGAACTGGTCAGAATCCCTGTCAATTCAGCGATCAATTTTTTCAGATCGTTTTCTTCTTTTTGCAGTTCCGTAATGTCTGTATTGGTCAAACGGTATAATTGCAGGGAAACAATCGCTTCCGACTGTGCTTCCGAGAAATCGAATGACTCAATCAGGTTATTTTTGGCATCGCGTTTATCTTTTGAAGAACGGATGGTCTTGATCACTTTGTCCAGAATCGATAGAGCTTTCATCAAGCCTTCTACAATATGCATACGATCGCTAGCTTTTTGGAGATCGAACTCAGAGCGCTTGGTGATGACTTCTTTCTGATGTTCGATATAGGCATCAAGCATCGTCTGTAAAGTCATCATTGTTGGACGGCGTTTGTAGATGGCCACCATATTGAAGTTGTAGCTGACCTGCAGATCGGTATTTTTATACAGATAGCTCAAAATTCCGTTTGCCTGGACATCTTTCTTCAATTCAATGACAATCCGCAACCCGCTTCTGTCCGATTCATCCCGCACTTCGGAGATGCCTTCAAGCTTGCGGTCGAACCGGTGGTCATCAATTTTTTTGATCATATTGGCTTTATTGACTTCAAACGGGATTTCCGTAATGACGATCTGCTCTTTCCCGCCTTTTAACGGTTCCACTCGTGCTTTTGAACGGACAATGATTTTGCCTTTGCCGGTTTCATAAGCTTTACGGATGCCATCCACTCCCTGGATGATGCCCCCGGTCGGGAAATCCGGTCCTTTAATGACAGTCATCAGTTCTGCGACCGTCGCTTGCGGGTTGTCCATGCGCATCAATACCGCATCGAGTACTTCATGAAGGGCGTGCGGTGGGATATCGGTGGCATAGCCGGCAGAAATACCGGTCGATCCGTTGACCAGAAGGTTCGGGAATCGAGCCGGCAAAACAGTCGGTTCCATATCAGAATCATCAAAGTTCGGGATGAAATCCACGGTGCCTTTGTTGATGTCCCGCAGCAGTTCAGAAGAAATAGCAGATAGACGGGCTTCAGTATAACGCATCGCAGCAGGCGAATCGCCGTCCATCGAGCCGTTATTGCCGTGCATTTCAACGAGCATATGTCGGATTTTCCAATCCTGGCTCAAGCGCACCATCGCCTCGTAAACAGAGCTGTCTCCATGTGGATGGTAGTTACCGATGACGTTACCGACGGTTTTGGCCGATTTACGGAACGCTTTATCGTTGGTGTTGCCTTCATGGTGCATGGCATATAAAATACGGCGCTGAACAGGTTTCAACCCGTCACGGGCGTCCGGCAATGCCCGGTCCTGGATAATGTATTTACTGTAACGGCCAAACCGATCGCCGATTACTTCTTCCAGTGGCAAATCCTGAAATCTTTCGGTTTGTGTCATACAAGTTCCTCCTCAGCGTGAATCAAATCATTTTCAAGAATATTGCTGTCTTCTTCAAGTCCGAAGTCGACGTTGTTTTCAATCCATCTGCGCCGCGGTTCCACTTTATCACCCATCAAGGTAGTGATGCCGCGTTCTGCACGTGCACTGTCTTCAATCGTAACCCGGATCAACGTACGGGATTCTGGGTTCATAGTCGTTTCCCATAACTGGTCTGCGTTCATCTCACCTAAACCTTTATAGCGCTGCAGTGTATAGCCTTTACCGACTTTTTGAATCGATGCATCCAGATCCGATTCTGTCCAGGCGTAGTCGACCACTTCTTTTTTGCCGATGCCTTTGGAAACCTTGTATAGCGGCGGAAGCGCAATAAACACTTTTCCAGCCTCGATCAATGGTTTCATATACCGAAAGAAGAATGTCAGCAACAGCACTTGAATATGCGCTCCATCCGTATCTGCATCAGTCATGATGATGATTTTATTGTAGGCGATGTCGTCGATTGAAAAATCGGAAGATACCCCTCCGCCAATGGCGTGGATGATGGTTGAAATCTCTTCATTCTTCATGATTTCTTCGAGTTTCGCTTTTTCCGTGTTGACGACTTTCCCGCGCAGCGGCAGGATGGCTTGGAAGGTCCGGTCGCGCCCTTGTTTGGCAGAACCGCCGGCCGAATCTCCTTCCACCAGGTATAATTCGTTCTTCGAGGCGTTGCGGGATTGGGCAGGCGTCAATTTACCGGACAACAACGCGTCCGATTTCTTGCGCTTTTTGCCGTTTCGCGCGTCTTCGCGCGCTTTTCTGGCGGCCACTCGAGCCTGTGATGCACGAATTGCTTTTCGCACCAAAGAAGCGCTGAGATCAGCATTTTCTTCCAAGAAATACATCAATTTTTGGGACACGACTGAATCGACGATGCTTCTTGCTTCACTGGTTCCAAGCTTGCTTTTCGTCTGCCCTTCAAATTGCAGCATGCCTTCGGGGATGCGGACGGAAACGATGGCTGCCAATCCTTCGCGGATGTCGGAGCCTTCAAGGTTTTTGTCTTTTTCCTTCAGCAAGTTGATTTTTCTGGCATAGTCGTTGAAGACGCGTGTCATGGCTGCTTTTGCACCGGTTTCGTGGGTACCGCCATCGCGGGTCCGTACGTTGTTGACGAACGACAGGATCGTTTCGGAATAGCCATCGTTGAACTGGAACGAAAATTCGATCTCCATTTCGTCCTGCTGCCCTTCGATGTAGGCTACTGGATGAAGCACGTCTTTTTCCTCGTTCAGGTAAGATACAAACGCTTCAATGCCGGTTTCGTAATGAAAAATGTCCTTTGCTTCTGTCCGTTGATCGAACAATTCGATCTTCAATCCTTTCAACAGGAAAGCAGACTCGCGCAGACGTTCGGAAAGAGTTTCGTAATTGTATTTGGACACGGAGAAAATAGTTTCATCCGGCAAAAAGTGGATCATGGTGCCACTTTCTTTTGTCGAACCGATTTCTTCCAGAGTCGTGGCCGGCTTGCCGCCGTTTTCAAATCGTTGGCGGTACTTCTTGCCGTCACGGTAAATCGTCACTTCCAGAAATTCGGATAAAGCATTGACGACCGATGCACCGACGCCATGAAGGCCTCCGCTTGTCTTATAGCCGCCCTGGCCGAATTTTCCTCCGGCATGGAGAACCGTCAGAATCACTTCTGGAGTGGGTTTTCCGCTTCGGTGCATTCCTGTAGGCATGCCGCGTCCATAATCCCGGACACTGATGCTGTTGTCTTCATGGATGGTTACAGTAATTCTGTCCCCGTATCCTGCAAGCGCTTCATCGACCGAGTTATCGACAATCTCATAGACCAAGTGGTGAAGCCCGCGTGTATCCGTCGAACCGATATACATCCCCGGACGCTTTCTAACGGCATCTAAGCCTTCGAGTACCTGAATTGCTTCTTCGTTGTATGCCGTATTTTGAATTTTAGCCATCTAATTCCCTCCAACAAACATTTGTTCGCATAATAATCTCTCTTAATCGTATTCTATTTTGTAGGCATCTGTCAAACTTCATAGAAAAAGAGCGCTGAGCGCCCTTTAGCAGTAATGCCTTATTTCAGAATGGCGTGTTCCACTTTGATGCAACGGTCCATAATGACTGTGTAACCTGCATCAGCCAAGCGATTGAATACGTCTTCATCAACTACATTTAATTGTGTCCAGAACACTGGACAATCGATTTTCATGAACTCTTCAGCGATATCTTCTAGAAACTCACTTCGCCGGAAAACATTGACGATATCCACTTTTTCTGGAATCTCACTCAAAGAAGCGTAACTTTTTTCACCCAGCACAGTATCTGCTTGCGGATTGACTGGGATGATGCGGTAACCGGCACGTTGCATGGATTGCGAGACGATATGGGAAGTTCGGCTCGGATTCGGACTGAGGCCAATTACAGCAATTGTTTTCGCATTGTCGAGTACGTTTTTGATTTCTTCACGGCTAGGATTGTTCAAGATCATCACCTGTCCTTTTTATTCTATCATACACGAATTCGTCCTGCCTGTTGAATAATTTGCCATCTATTGTTCAAAGAACTTCAGTCATGGTAAACTGATACTACAAAATAAGGTTGTTTTAAAGGAGTTCATGATGACTATACTGCTTCCCATTCTACTCGCTTACCTGCTCGGCTCGATTCCGTCTGCCTTATGGGTCGGGAAACTATTTTACAACACGGACATCCGCACACAAGGAAGCGGAAATTTAGGCGCTACCAACACATTCCGGACCCTCGGGAAGAAAGCCGGAATTGCTGTCACGCTGCTGGATATCCTGAAAGGAACGGCTGCAACGCTGATTCCCCTCTATATCGCAACTGACATTCATCCGCTGCTGCTTGGAGTTCTTGCAGTCATTGGCCACATCTATCCGGTGTTCGCTAAATTCAAAGGCGGCAAAGCAGTTGCGACATCAGGCGGTATCCTTCTTGGCTATCAATGGCCATTGTTTATCATGGCGGTGGCAGTGCTGCTCATCGCTTTGAAGATCACGAAAATGGTGTCGTTGTCGTCTATTATCCTGGCTGTCGTTTTCATCATCTATACGACTTTTTATGGGATCTACACGGGAGATTACCTGTTTATGATTGTCATCTACATTCTGGCTTTGTTCATCATTTTCCGCCATCGTGCCAATATTTCCCGGATCCGAGCCGGAACTGAGCCAAAAATCAACTGGTAAACCCAGTGGAAGGACGTGTGATATGCAGATTAACATCAGTCAAGACGCACTCGATTGGTTTAAAGAAGAAATGGAAGTGGCTCCGGGAGAAGCAGTTCGCTTTTTCGTCCGCTACGGCGGTTCCAGCAAGCTGCAGCCTGGATTTTCATTGGGTGTAACCAAAGATCAGCCGTATGAAATGGCTGTCCAGGTGGAACAGGACCAAGTCACCTACTTTATTGAACAAACCGATGTCTGGTATTTTGATGGCCACAATCTACAGGTCAGCGTCAATGATGACTTACACGAACTTGATTATTCATATACAAAATAAAAAAGCATGAATAATTCATGCTTTTTTATTTTGCAGTTTATTCAGTTGCTCCAGTTGGCCTTCATTTTGCAGGATTGCTTTTTGGCGATCGCCGAACAAGTCAAAATGGGGGTAATTGCCGCGCAAATCCATCCACTCACGGTGCAGACCGTACTGCTTGCCCCATGTCTCCAGCTTATCCAAGTCGCAGCAACCGACTTTGGTGACCGTACTGCATCCCGGAAAGCGCTCATCCACCCAGTAATGGGTCAAAAATGAAATCTGTCCGTTGGCGACTCCCTGTTTCCAGCGCTCCAGCTCGTCCCGCTTAATTCCGAACGCCATCGGCAGCCTGCTTTTTGATCTCTTCGTATTTCTCATGCCATTCCGGATAGATTTTCTTGATGGAAACCGGACGGAACGACTCTTTTTTGACTACTACATGCTCGGATGTTGCGGTTGCGGCAATCGCACCGTCTTCATGGACGATTTCGTAGCCGTATTTGGTCCGCAGGCGTCCGTGTTCCTCCACCCAGGTTCGGACATAGGCTTTCTGTCCATAACGGAGAGCCGCTTTATATTGAATGGAAATATCGGTCACAGGAGACAAGTAGCCATCTTTCTCCATGCCCGCATACGTGAATCCCAAGTCTTCGATCAGTTTGGTGCGGCCGATTTCCAGCCAAATAATATAGTTGGCATGATAGACAACCCCCATTTGATCGGTTTCCGCGTAACGGATTTCTATTTCTTTTTCGCTTATGTACATGTCCATTTCACCTCTTTACCAGTATACAAGATATTTCTTCTTTATATAACAGAAAAGGCTACCGGGAAATTTCCCGGCAGCCTTTTTGTGTAGATTTTCTACATTATGAAAATATAACTTTCAGCTGGAGACTTATTGTAAAGACTCCAGCGCCCAGATTCGATGGGAGCTTACGCTTTTCTTATACTTCTAACAATTTGTTGCGTAGCACCATTTGCAGGATGCCGCCGTGGCGGAAATAATCCACTTCCACTTCGGAATCGAAACGTGCCAATACTTTGAACTCAGTCACTTTACCGTCTTCAGCAGTAGCTGTAACAGTAAGGACGTCGCGTGGTTTCACGTCATCAGACAAGTTGACGCTGATGGTTTCGTGTCCAGTCAATCCAAGAGAATCTGCGCTTTCGCCGTTAACGAATTGCAATGGCAGAACGCCCATCATTACAAGGTTTGAACGGTGAATACGCTCATAGCTTTCAGCGATGACTGTTTTGATGCCTAGAAGGAATGTACCTTTAGCAGCCCAATCACGTGAAGAGCCCATGCCGTAGTCTTTACCAGTCAAGACCACAAGTCCTGTGCCTTGTTCCTGATACTTCATGGCAGCATCGTAAATTGCCATTGTTTCGCCAGTTGGCCAGTAAGTCGTGTAACCGCCAGTTGTTCCTGGAGCTACCTGGTTACGGATACGAATGTTGGCGAATGTTCCGCGCATCATGACTTCGTGGTTACCGCGACGAGATCCGTAAGAGTTGAAGTTACGTGGCTCTACGCCGTTTTCACGAAGGTATAGTCCGGCTGGCGTATCTTTGCCGATGGCACCAGCTGGTGAAATGTGGTCAGTCGTGATCGAGTCTGCGAATTTCGCAACTACGCGAAGGTCAGCCAACGGTTGGATCGGAGCCGGCTCTTTTGATAGACCTTCAAAGAATGGCGGGTTCTGGATATAAGTTGATGTCGCATCGAACTCATACAAAGAATCGTCGTTCGTTTCAATCGCGTTCCATGCTTCGTTCTCATTGAATACGTGCTCGTATTCTTTGCGGAACAATTCTGGAGTGACTGTGTCTTTAACGACTTGTTTGATTTCTTCGGTTGATGGCCAGATGTCTTTAAAGAAGACGTCTTTGCCGTCTTTGTCTGTGCCGATCGGCTCAACTGCGAAGTCGATATCCACTGTACCAGCAAGTGCATAAGCAACAACCAGCATTGGAGATGCCAAGTAGTTAGCTTTTACAAGCGGGTGGATGCGTCCTTCAAAGTTACGGTTACCTGACAATACAGATGAAACCAGCAAATCGTTGTCCAGAATCGCTTCTTCGATTTCAGGAAGCAATGGACCGGAGTTACCGATACATGTTGTACAGCCGTAGCCGACAAGGTTAAAGCCGATTTGGTTCATGTAATCCAACAAACCTGAATCGTTCAAATAACCCGTAACAACTTTAGATCCCGGAGCCAATGAAGTTTTCACGTAAGCAGGTGGAGTCAATCCTCTTTCAACTGCTTTTTTCGCTACTAATCCAGCACCAAGCATTACGTATGGGTTGGAAGTGTTTGTACAAGATGTGATTGCTGCAATCGCCAAAGCACCAGTCTTCATATCAACATTTCTGCCGTCTTTGAAGTTAACTGTTGCAGTTTTTTCGATTTCAGCTGCATCAAGTGCAAAACCGTGTGGTCCTTCTTCGCCAGTTACAGCTTTGTTGAACTCAGGTTTCATTTGAGATAAAGGAATCAAATCCTGTGGACGTTTCGGTCCTGCAAGGTTTGGTTCGATTTCAGAAAGGTCGATTTCCACAAGGTCTGTGTAGATCGGATCTTCGTTCTCAACAGTGAAGAACATATCGTTTTCCTGCAAATACTTCTTGGTTACAGCGATTTGTTCTGCATCACGTGCAGTCAAACGCATGTAATCAAGTGCTTCGTCGTCAACTGGGAAGAATCCGCAAGTTGCGCCGTATTCTGGAGCCATGTTGGCAATTGTTGCACGGTCAGCAAGCGGCAATGTTGTAACGCCAGGGCCGAAGAACTCAACGAATTTACCAACTACACCTTTTTTACGCAATGTTTGAGTGACTTTTAACGCCAAATCGGTAGCAGTTGCACCGTTTGGAAGTTCGCCAGTCATTTTAACTCCGATAACTTCTGGAATTGGGAAGTAAGAAGGCTGTCCGAGCATGCCAGCTTCAGCTTCGATGCCGCCAACGCCCCATCCAAGAACACCGATTCCGTTGATCATTGTCGTATGTGAATCTGTTCCGACCAATGTATCAGGGAATGTTTCGAATGTACCGTCTGCATTTTCAACTGCATGGACAACGTTTGCCAAGTATTCAAGGTTTACCTGGTGAACGATACCGGTTGCAGGTGGAACCGCACGGTAGTTATCATAAGCTTTTTGAGCCCAGCTAAGGAACTGGTAACGCTCAGCGTTACGATCGAATTCAAGTTCCATATTGATGCGAAGTGCATCTTCTGTTCCATAGTTATCAACCTGTACAGAGTGGTCAATTACAAGATCCACTGGAATTTCAGGGTTGATTTTGTTCGGGTCTCCACCCATTTCAGCCATTGCTGAACGAAGTGCAGCCAAATCGACGACTACTGGTACGCCAGTGAAATCCTGAAGGATAACACGTGAAGGCTTGAATGGAACTTCTGCCTCTTTGTTGGCATCTTTGCCCCATTTTGCTAATTCTTCAACGTGCTCGTCTTTGATCACATATCCGTCATGCTGACGCAATACGGATTCCAATAGAACTTTAATTGAATAAGGGAGGCGTGATACTTTAGCGACTCCTGCTTCTTCTAATGCTGCTAAACGATAATAGTTATACGTTTTGCCATTTAGCTCAAAAGAAGTGCGGCTGTTGTGCAAACTGCTCTTTGCCATTTGTGTGTTCCTCCTTTGAATCTTCTGAAAAGGCTCGTGACAGCGCTTTTCTCCTCTTCCATCATACCGAAAGTGGGAGCATAAGTAAATTACATTAAAATTATACATTGTGATAAGTTTTTCGAATGACTATTCTGCGAATCAATCGAGTTTGCTTAATGTCTTTTCCAGCTGCTTGAAATGCCGCTTTTCATGCAATCCGACAAATGGAAACCATTGAAAGAGCGGCACTTTTCCAAACACCGGATGATCCATCGATTTCTGTTTTAACTGTTCAGAGCTGGCGCTTGCATACACTTCATACAATAAATTATGTGAAGCGTTCAAACGCTCTTTCATCTCTTCGAGCGTAACGAATTCTTCAGTCGGCACCACATGTTTCGGTGCCTTCACTTTGAACGACCGGCTGACAGTCAACCCAATCGGTTTTTTGATCGATTTGTGGCTGTCTTCTTTCGTGAGTTCGTGGGACACCCCCCTCGCAATGGTTTTTTCCATTAATTGAAGATGATCCAGAATTTGAATTGGCGACCATTCTTCAGCTGACGGTTTTTGGTTCAGTTTTTCGTCACTCAACCCCTCTACTGCCTGAAGAATCTGGTTTCTGATTTTTGCGTTGTCTTCTTTGAACATCTCAATATCCACCTTCATTTCATCTAAATGCCTATCTCTATTAACATACCCTAATCTATCCGAATTATATACATGAAAGACAACACATTCTGTCTTGTCACTACAGCTTTCCGATAGCCAGAATCGGCAGTTTTCTCCGGTCTTGCCTAATAAGGGAAAATACGTTCTATTTGACTGAATTAATGGTATAATTTAAGGAAATTCCTTAGAAGAGGTGACGCACGATGCCTTACGGTTATGAGAAATTCCGGTTGGACAACGGCATAAGCCCGAACACGGTTGTCCATGAAGTCCAATTGATCCGCTCGCTCTTCGCTTTTCTTCGGCATACCTATAAAAAACCGGTGGAGCCGCATGACATCCGCCCTTCCGATATCCAGCAGTTCTTGCAGGATCAGCATGCATCCGGCATTAAAGACAGCACCTTGAACCGAAAACTGATCTATATCAGAAGATGGTTTGATTATATGTGGCAGATTGGGCGCATTCCGAACGATTTCATGCCCAAATTTAAATTCAGCGAAAAACTTGATTTGACACCTTCCGATATCTATTTGGACTATGAAGACTTATTGAAGAAAAAAGACGCCGTACTTGAGGCGGATCATTTATCATTGAATGCCAAGATTCTCTACATCCTTTATCTGCGCGGACTTCGCCTGCGCGATATGGTGGCCATCGATGTGGATAATTTTGATGATCGCAATGGAAAACTGGCATTGGTGGTCGAAAAGAAAGACGGTTATCAATGTCTCCTGAAATTTTCGGACAAGGAGATTCCTGTCATGCTTGACGGGATTGAACGCGCCGTATTCCGTGGCACGCCATATTTGCTGTCGTCCAAAGTGAAAAACGAATACACGATGTTCCAGATGGGATCATTGTCTGATTACACTGAAGCGCTTTCCGCTTTTGTCGGCATGCCGATGCGATCCGGTGATATCCGTTTCGCTTATGTCCACTACCTCTATTCTGTTGAGCACAAAAATCTTGAGGAAATCCAGGAAATTCTGGGTGTCTCGCTCGACTCGG
Source organism: Planococcus sp. SE5232 (assembly GCF_050686535.1). Lineage (NCBI taxonomy): Bacteria > Bacillati > Bacillota > Bacilli > Caryophanales > Caryophanaceae > Planococcus > Planococcus sp. SE5232. Next base: position 208,490 of record NZ_JBOGCP010000002.1, read on the forward strand.
CATCACGTATTCTTAAGGATTCCTTGGTTCGCCTGAAAAGAGGTTCACATTAAAACAGCCTGTCCCGGAATATCGGGACAGGCTGTTTTTGGTTTCCGGTCATAAGAAAAAACCGAAATCCAAAGCAAAATTGAAAATGAGCAAAGTATGGATCACCACAAAAATCATTGCTTGCCGATCTAGTTTCTCTACGTTTTCATATTGCATCAGGACCACCCCTTCTTTATATAATAGTCTGATTATACTGAAAACTAAGTCCTATGGCAAGGATTGTTGCTTTCAGTAAGGAATGATTTAGGTTTATAATCAAGAAAAGGATTGGAGTGGATTACATGAAAAAAGCATTGTTGGTTGTCGATTACACTGTGGATTTTGTTGCGGATGACGGAGCACTGACTTGTGGAAAGCCTGGACAGGCGATTGAAGAAACGATTTGCAGACTGACAGAGGAATTTCTAACCGAGAAAGAACTGGTGGTAATGCCGGTCGATCTGCATGAAAAAACCAATGCATTCCATCCGGAGGCAAAACTTTTTCCTCCTCATAATATAAGAGGGACTGCTGGAAGAGAGCTTTACGGCCGCCTTGCGGAAGTCTATAAAGCGAATGCTGACCACATCATCTGGATGGACAAAACGAGGTACAGCGCATTTGCCGGCACCAACCTGGAGCTGCTGTTGAGTGAACGGAATATTAAGGAATTGCACATTGTTGGCGTCTGTACGGACATCTGCGTACTGCATACGGCAGTCGATGCCTACAACAAAGGTTACAAAATTTTCATCCATGAAAAAGGCGTTGCCAGCTTCGATCAGGCAGGCCACGACTGGGCTCTGCGGCACTTCACTACAACCTTAGGCGCACAAGTTTTATAATTTTTTTGCCCGTTTATGTTTCAAATGTCCTGAATCTGGTTATACCTAGAGTGTAGCAATTATTCATTACATTCGAAAAGGAGCTGGAAAAAATGGGTTTTATTTTATATTTGATTATGGGTGGTATCATCGGTTGGATCGCGGGTATGATTCTTGGTAAAGATGTACCTGGCGGCATTATCGGGAACATCATTGCAGGTATCGTAGGTGCTTGGTTAGGTGGATTGATTCTTGGAGACCTAGGTCCAGTCGTTTGGGGCGTAGCTATTATCCCAGCATTAATCGGTGCTTTGATCTTTGTATTCGTTCTTAGCCTGATTATGGGATCTATGAGAAAAGGCCGGAGAGCCTAATAAAAAAGAGTGGACAATGTCCACTCTTTTTTTTGCGTTCAATTGTATTCTTCTTCATACACATTGTAATAATGCAACACGTCAGCGACATACTCTTCACTATGATTATACTGGAAAATTGCGCTTTCCAAGTCCCCTTCGGCGGCACCATTCTGTGACAGGTAATTCGCAGCGCTGTACAAGGCATCCGTTAAATTATAGGGATCCGCAATGCCATCTCCGTTGCCGTCGACTCCATAACCTCCATAATAGGCAATCACATCAAGGTTTGTCTTATCTTCTTCACTGATTTCCCCTTGGCCTTTTCCCGAGCAGGTCGGATGGCTCCACCCCACAAAAGTGCAGGGCATAAACTGAAGATGCCCTTCTGCTCCCACTGGAGACAACAATGGATCCATTCTCGAAAACCTTGTTTCAACCCGGTGATGGGCAGCGAGTAAAGTCCAGGGAATGCTGTAGGCATCTGACGCTTCTTTATAGAGCGGAATGTATTCTTCCGGAACTTCCAGCTCCACTAAGTGGCTGGGTGCTTCTTTGATGGTATCGAATACCGAAGCGGAATTGACCATCGCGAAAACAAGGATTCCGATTGTCATCGTGACTATAGCCGCCGGTACAAAAAGAATCAGGCAACCAATCTTACGCTTCCACCTAATTGGTAATTTTTTCTTTTTCATTTCTCCACACCTATTTTTTATTTGTTTAAGTGTAGCATAAACTTTATTTTATTGCCGTTTCCTGATAAATAGCCGGCAATCTAAAATCCGATTCATCTAGTATATTAAATTTCTTCTGATATGATTAACTAGTTGAAAGCAGGAGGTGAATTATATCTGGGAAGACTTTAAAAAATTCGCGTTGAAGGGCAATGTCCTTGACCTTGCTGTAGCAGTAGTCATTGGCGCTGCTTTCGGAAAAGTAGTCTCTTCTTTAGTGGAAGATATCATTATGCCGCTTGTCGGAATTTTGGTCGGTGGAATCAGTGTTGAAAATTGGAGTTATACGTTCAATGATGTTGTTTTGAACTACGGCCTATTTATCCAATCCATTATCGACTTTTTCATCATTGCTTTCTCGATTTTCATGGTTATTCGCATCTTTACCAAGATGAAACGCAAAAAAGACATACCTGCCGACGAAGAGCCGGAAGTACTGGACAAAACCCAGGAGATCCTCCTCGAAATCAGAGACCTTTTAGGCAAAGAAAAAACCGGTCTATGACCGGTTTCAGACTGTAGACAAAGTCTGACCAACATGTATAGCGGTGCATAATCCCCAACCGGTCCGGCCACTTCGCTTTCCGTGGGCTCAGCTTCAGCCTCCTCGTCACTGGAAAACCCATGCTCCTGCATCGCTGCGCTAGCTTCGTCGCAAAGGCTTGGCCTCATAAGTCTCGGCCAATGCCTTTCCTGCGGGGTCTTCAGCTTTCATCGCTGCGCTGCTCCCACAGGAGTCTTCGTGGCCAGCCCGGTTGGGGGCATGTTGCTTCAATCAAAGAGAGAAGCTTGCTAGTCTGTTCTAGAAAAAATAGTCCTAACAAATCTAGAAAACCCTTCACTCAAGGATCCGGAGCACAAGGCGGCGACTCCTGCGGGAGTAGCGAAGCGACGAAGTGCCGAAATCCACTCGGACTGGCGCCCGAGTGGATTTCGGCGCGAGCCCGTGGAAAGCGTCCGCCTGAAGCGCAGGATCCGGTATAAACAGGATGAAATGTGTATTCATTCTTTAAATGACATCAATATTCTTTTGTCTACAAGCTCAAACCGGTCTATGACCGGTTTTTACTTGTCTTCAATCAAATTGCGTAAATCAGCTTTAATATCTTCCACTGGAACATTTTCGAAGCCATCGTAATTATTGACGACCACCCCTTCTTGGTCCACTAGATAAAAACTTGTTCCATGTATGACCTGGTCGCTTTCGGGATCATTGCGGACAAAGGATTTGAAATTATCTTTCGCAAACTCCGCTATCTCCGGTTGTGTATAGCCGGTAAGCAAATGCCATTTCGATTCATCCGGCACCGAATACTGGGCTAAATACGTCTGCATCGTTTCCGGTGTATCCACACTCGGGTCCACACTGAATGCTACGATTTTATAGTCCTGCAAACCTTCTGCTTCCAGCTCTTCCTGGATCCCACTTAAATTGAACGTCATTGGCGGACAAACCGTTTCGCAATTTGTGAAAACAAAAGTTGCGAGCCAAGGTGTACCTTCCAGATCCTCTAAAGTAACCGGTTCTCCCCTGTGGTCTGTAAAGGAAAAATCGTCTATCGCAGAATTGCCGCATGCCGATAACAATAGAGCCAAACTCAGCAAAACTGACAAAGAAATATATCGCATAAAAATTGCCTCCACTCTTTCATCATTCTTATCATAGCGAAAGTGTAGAATCTTCACAATACACGTTCCACTGCCATTGTCACGATTTTGTGAAGTCAGGACAGTTTCAATGTAAGCAATGCATCATGAATGGCGACCAATTTCGTCTCCACACGATGCATCAAATAAAAAGATACAAAAATGGGGAATCCGAGTTCCTGAATCCATTGCATCCACTCAGCCATTGTTTTCACTCCTTTCTAACTAAAAAAAGCTCTCCCGAATCAGGAGAGCTTTTTGCTTATACTTCGTACTCCACAATATTCCGTTCGACGATTCGTGCACCTTTTATCGTACCGAGTGGTGAACCTTCCACCTCAAAGATATCCTGGGCAATGATTGCCTGCATTCCAACTGCCAATTCCGCATCTGTGACATTGGCACGCGGCTCATCCACGGTCAACGTCACGTCTTTCCCTTCAGTATTCGTAAAAATCAATTCCAATGTTTTAGCCATTTCCTATTCCCCCTTATGCTGATTATTGGTAGATCGACGTTGCGGATTGTTTCTCAATATCCATCAATGTCTTGGTTCCGAAGTTCGTCAATACGGCTGCCGTTTCGAAGATTCCTTCTGCAGCTGCTGTTTCTTTGACGTTGTGGTACGACTTGAATTTGCGTTTCACTTTGCCATTGGCATCCAACCCGTTGTCGTATGTGCAGCGAATGCTGGCGTTTTTAAATTCACTAAAAGCCATCTTTCTCACCTCCTTTCATTCGCTATATAGACATAGTTCAGAAAAAGAGATACATTTTTAATGAATTTCTTTACAAAGCCTTCTATAATAGAAGTAATGGAAAAATGAGGTGAAACAATATGGAACTAAGTGGCTGGTTTTTATGGTTTATCCTATTTTGGGTAGTCGTGCTGGTAGGGCTTTTCGCAATCGGGGGATATTTCATGTTCAGAAAGTTCCTCAAGTCCATGCCGAAGGAAGATGGTCTTTCGGATCTGAACTGGGAAGAATATTACGTCGATAAAACCATTCATTTATGGGGCGATGAAGAAAAAGCGATGTTAAATGAGTTGGTGCAGCCGGTTCCTGATTTATTCCGCCCGGTGGCTAAGCAAAAAATCGCTGGCCGAATCGGACAAGTGATGCTTGAAGAAAAAGTCAAAAAGATGAAGCTTGAACACATCATCCGCGGCTACATCCTGGCAACTCCGAAACGTGACCATAAATTCTTAAGAAAAAAATTGGCCGAGATGGAGATTGATGTCCGTCCGTACGAACAATATTTCGAACAGTAAAAAGCGCCATTCCCTTAAATGGGAATGGCGCTTTTATCCTTTGAAGCGATTTTTTTGTATTGCCACAGCATGGTGAGCCGCCATGGCCAAAGCATTCCGAATGCCAGTATCCAGAACATGCCGCCCAGTTCTCCGATATCAATGCTTGAACTTAACACCACTTTTCCAACTACTCGAACCAGCAGAAGCCCGAACAAAATAAAAACAAATGCTTTCGATTGCTTCAAATAAATATCGCCGTCACGGACTTCGAACTTGGAAGTCCAAATCAAAACAGTTGAAAATAGGATGCCGACCGCCAATGCTTCAAAGATCTGCAGAGGCGCAACACGGAAAAACGGAAAGATGAACATTAATGCACCAGTTGACATGAAAAACGGTGGAAGAATGATTTTCTTGACTGAGGCCGGTTTTTTTGCAGATTTCGAACGGACAAACATTGCGAACAACCCCATCGCCAATGCACCAATGGTAGTGATGATTAAATACACTTCAGTGGGGATTTGATCAAGCATTTAAACTCCCCTCCAACTCATCCAATCTGCGGCGCAACTCTTCGATCGGTACGAACCGGGCAAATCGATGGATTTCCTTGCCTTGCCGGTACAACAGGACAACAGGTGCTGTAAACAGCATCAGCTGGCCTGCCAGCTCTGGTACCTCTGCGGCATTGACCAAGTGGAATGGCAGTTTGTAGTCATTTTCGAATGCTTCGACCTGGGGACGCAAACCTTCACAGACTGAGCAGTTATCCGTTTTGACAAAAAGCAGAAACGACTGCTCTTGACCAATTTTAGCTTGGTATTCTTCTATCGCTGAAATGGTTTCCATCTTTGTCACCTACTTACTATCATTTTAAAATCCTTGAAAATCACCGAAGAACGGGCTCAGAATCCGGATTAAATACGTCATGCCATCGAAAAACAGCAGGATGCCGACTCCAATCATAACATAACCGCCGATATTCATGATCTTGCGGTTATGCTTGCGCAGCCAGCCCATCCGTGTCACGAAGAAGGACAGAACGAAAAATGGAATGGCGAAACCGAGTACATAGGCCAGCATATACCAGACACCAGACCCAGGATTGGTCGCAGCAAGAGCGTAAATAGCGGCAGTAATCGGACCTGTACAAGGTGTCCAACCAGCTGCGAACGCCAAACCGATGATAAATGTCCCTAAAAAGCCGGACGGACGGTTCTTGAACGAGAACTTGCGGTCTTGCATCAGTAATTTAGGTGAGAAGACCCCAACGATCATCAATCCGAATAACACGATAAAAATCGCGCCCACTTGGCGGATCAATTCATCATAGCGGATGAACCACTCATAAAAGAACGATGTACTGAAACCGAGTGCGATAAATATAGTTGAAAATCCTAATAAGAAAAATAATGTATGGAACATGCCCCGTCGTTGCATGACTTTTTTATCGTTCTTGATCTCATCCATAGTCATGCCTGTTATATAAGATAAAAATGCAGGATACAAAGGCAGTGTACATGGCGAAATAAAACTTAAAAAGCCTGCTCCAAAAGCTAAAAATAAATTAATATCAGATCCCACTGGGTATTCTCCTTCCTGTGCTCTTCCCATCTTACCAAATTTCCAGTGGAAACACTGCCTCTGCGCCTGTGAAATCTTTGTGGACAAAATAACAGCCGTTTGATTGCTGAACTGATTGGACCGGCAGTTTCCATCTTCTTTTTGCTGCTCTCAACTCTTTTCTGTTCCTTGAAATAATAGCCCTGCCTATCTGCTCCCTCAAAAATCTTGCATTTAATTAGGGAATTTTTCTTACTTCTTTTAGCTAGTATTGATTTTTCTTGTTGACGGTTTTGATTTTTATCCGAAAACCTTTTGTAGTTTACTACATAGTAAGTGAAAACAAGCGTTTCCCTCTTTTTAACGATTCTTTTTCCATAAAAAAAGAACGGCCAGAGCCGTCCATTGTTTTTATTCCACAATACTGTTTTGCAAAAGATACATTTTATGGTATAACCCGCGCTGCTGAAGCAATTGTTGATGCGATCCGCGCTCGACGATTTCGCCTTGATGCAGCACAAGTATCAGTTCAGCATCTTGAATCGTACTGAGCCTGTGCGCGATCGCTATGGTCGTCCTTCCGCGCCGCATACGTTCGAGGCTCCCTTGGATCGCCACTTCCGTTTCTGTATCGATGTTTGCCGTGGCTTCATCAAGCACCAAAATCTTCGGATCCGTCGCCATCGTACGAGCGAATGCCACCAATTGGCGCTGTCCGCTTGAAAAAGTCGATCCCCGTTCAGTGACTTTCTGGCTATAGCCTTCCGGCAAAGCTTCGATGAAACGATTCGCTTGCACAAATTCCGCCGCTTCCCGTATTTCCATCTCCGTAATTGACTGATCGTAAAGCCGGATGTTGCTCTCAATCGTTCCATAAAACAGGAATGGATCCTGCAGCACCAACCCCATTTTCCTGCGCAATTCGGCAGTTCGATATTGTTTCACCGACACGTCATCTATCAGGATTTCGCCTCTGTTGAATTCATAGAAGCGCATCAATAAATTGATGATGGAACTTTTTCCGCTGCCAGTGTGGCCGACAAGTGCTACAGTCTGTCCCGGCAACGCCGTAAAGGATATATTCTTTAAGACATCGGCATGACCATCATAGGAAAAACTGACATTCCGAAACTCGATTTTCCCATCTTTGATCTTTAACGCCGCCTCTTCCTGCCTTGGTGTTTTCTCTTGTTCATCCAAGAGCAGGAAAACGCGCGATGCAGCGACAATGGCCTGTTGAAATATCGACAGCCGCTGCATCACTTGATTGATCGGCTCAAAAAAGCGGTCGATATAAGTGACGAATACATAAATGACGCCGACTTCCACGGTATTCGAAAACGAAGTGATGCCAAAATAGCTCAACAACATAATCAGCGCCAACGCATAGACAAGATCGATTGCGGGACGCAGCAGCAAGCCGTCGATTTTGATGTTGCGCTTGCCGGCTTGCCAATGCTTGTCATTGATTTTATTAAACTCATCCTTGAGGCGCGTTTCCTGGCCAAAAGCCTGGATCATGCCCATGCCCTGGACCGATTCGGATAATTTGGCGTTCAGCTGCCCAAGGCGCTCCCGCAGATCCTGGTAAAATACCGAGCTGTATTTGCGGTAAAGATAGATGATCCACCCAAGTATCGGCAGCAAGGCCAACGTGATGAGCGCCAGCCGGACATTGAGGAAGAACATGGCGATATAGACGCCGACGATCAGGAATGCACTTTGGATAAAGCCGATCAGGACGGTGACGAACATTTCCTTGATCGCTTCGGTGTCATTGGTGACTCGCGACACGATGCCTCCTGCAGGGGTCTTATCGAAATAGCGCATGCCGAGTCCGTGCACTTTTGTAAAAACATCGATCCGCAGCTGCTGGATGATCTTCAATGCGGCTTCCTGAAACTTCAGCATCTGAAAATAACTGATGATGACATTGGAAGTTTGAATAAATAAGTAAGCGGCTGCTAATCCAACAATCGGTCCAGTGGGAAAGGTTCCAGGAGTCAAGTAGTCATCGATGAAAATTTTTATGAGCAATGGTCCCAGTACATCCCCGAGTACAGTCAAAATCAGCAGCCCCATAGCCAATGCCAGCATTTTTTTATGCGGTGCCAAGTATTTTAATAGGCGCTTGAAGACGATCCATTGATCCCGGCCGGTCAGCTCCTGTTGTTTTTCGGTTTCTTTGGCCAGCATTACACCTCGCCTCCTTGTTCGACAAGCGCTTCCAGTTGCTGCAGCTCATACATTTCGTAATAACGTCCTTTTTTCCGCATCAGTTCTTCATGCGAACCGATTTCCGCAACCGTCCCCTCATCCATCACCAGTATCTGATGCGCATGCTGGATGGCACTCAACCGGTGCGAGGTGATGATGGTGGATTTCCCTGCCCGCGTCTGTTTCAACGATTTCAGTATGGCTTCTTCCGTCTTGGCATCCACTGCAGACAGAGAATCATCCAAAATCAGCAATTCAGGATCTGTCATCAATGCCCGCGCAATCGAAATCCGCTGCTTCTGGCCTCCGGACAAGGAGACGCCGCGCTCTCCAACTACCGTGGCATAGCCTTCGGTAAAGTTGCTGATGTCTTCGTGGATATGTGCCAATAGAGCCGCATTCTCGACTTCATGCAATTGTGCATCCGGCCGTGCAAAGGCGATATTGCCGGCAATGCTTGTTGAAAACAAAAAATGATCCTGAGGCACATAGCCGATCGCCTGCCGCAAACGCTGCTTTTTATAGGCATCGATGGAATGGCCGCCAAATACAATGGATCCGCTATAGTTTTCGAACTCGCGCAGCAGCAAACGCAGTATGGTTGATTTTCCAGAACCCGTCTTGCCGGCAATGCCCAATGTTTCACCCTGTCTAAGCGTAAAATGAACGTGCCGAAGTGCTGCCCGGTCATCACCTGTAAATTTGAATTGCTCCAACGAAAAGATCAGATCGCCAGCCGGATCCTCATCGATGGCATCTTCACGGTCATCGATGTCGATCGGTTCCGCCAACAGCGCACGGATGCGGTCATAGGAAGCCCGGCCGCGTTCCACGATATTGAAGAGCCAGCCGAACGCCAGCATCGGCCAAACCAAAAGGCCAAGATAGGCAGTAAAAGCGACCAGATCGCCGATAGTCATATCACCGTTCACCACAAAATAAGAACCAAAGCTGATGGTCAGGAAATAGCAGATCCCGATGATTGCGGAAATCGTCGGATCAAACAGCGAATCGACGCGCGCCACCCGGATATTTTCATCGACAACACGTTCTGAAAGCCTAGTGAAATCCTCAATATCCTGCTGTTCCTGGCCGAACGTCTTGATGACCTTCATTCCTGAAATGCTTTCCTGCGTCTTGTCGTTCAGTCCGGAAAAAGCCTGTTGTGCTCCATGAAAACGCTGGTGCATCAATTTCCCGTAATAATTAGTCAGAAAGGCCATCAAGGGCATCGGCAACAGCACGATCAACGTCAATTTCCAATCGATGGTGATGGCCATGGCTGCGATGACAAATCCTCCCGTCGCAATCGAATCGACCAACGTCAATACACCTGCCCCGGCCGTTTGCTGAACCGCCTGCAGATCATTGGTCGCATGGGCCATCAAACCCCCGACACGCCGTTTTTGATAGAAAGCCGGGGACATTTGGGTGAAATGCTGAAACAGCCGCTCTCTCAGATTCCGCGCCAAAATAATGGATGAACCGAATATCAGCAGCCGCCACATGTATCTAAGGGCATACATCGCTAAAGCGGCCCCAGCTAAAATTACCAGCCATTGCAGCAGGTAGGCTGGTGTCAAAGTACCTTGGCTGATGCGGTCCACTACAAATCCAATGATGCGCGGAGGCAAAACCCCTAAAAATGCCACAATGAGCAATAAAAAAATCCCTATGGCATATTGCTTTTTCCGTTCCTTAAAAAACCAGCCCAATTCCCAAAATACACGCATTGCATCTTACCCCTTGCTGATTTAAGTTTTTGCCTTCTTGCTTTCCGCACTGCACGTATGAGTGTTAAAATACTAAATCTTTTTTTATCTTCTGGCGTGTCCGATTCATCTCAATTTATTTTAGCAAAACCTGCCAACTATTGGAAAGACAATAGTTCGATTTGTAAAATAAATCAGTCTTACGGCTGAAATCGCCATGAAGGGTAAATTCAGAATCACCGCAGCGGTCTCATTCTCAAAAAAAGACAAAAAAATAAAAACCAATTTTCCATAGGGGACTAGGAAAATTGGCTTTTATTGACCGAAAGCGGGTACCAACCGCCGACGGCTTTATAGAGATGGACTTTTTACCCGATGAGTTGCTTGGCAAGTCCCAATTGATGATGTACTTGTTCAAAACCTGTGCCGCCCAGTGAGTTTCTTCTCTCTACTGCCGTTCTCGGCATCAACGTATTGTAAATGTCTTCATCGATCAGTGGACTCGCTTCCTTTAAATCAGCGAGCGGTAAGTCTTTCAGGAAATAACCGCGTTGGATGCAGGTAAAAACCAGTTTTCCCGTCACATCATGAGCTTCGCGGAACGGCATGCCTTTGGCAGCCAGATAATCCGCTAATTCCGTCGCATTGGAGAAATCCGAATGTACGGCTTTTTCCATGGAATCCGTGCGAACATTCATGGTGCGGATCATACCTTCGAAGATCGGCAAGGAGCCCATCAATGTATGGACCGTATCGAACATCCCTTCCTTGTCTTCCTGCATATCCTTATTGTAGGCCAACGGAAGGCCTTTCAATGTCGTCAGCAAGCCGAATAGATTGCCATAGACACGTCCGGTCTTGCCACGGATCAATTCTGCCATATCCGGATTTTTTTTCTGCGGCATGATGCTTGAACCAGTTGAGAAGGTATCATCCAGTTCGATGAAACGGAACTCTTCGCTCGACCAAAGGATGATTTCTTCGGCAAAACGGGAAAGGTGCATCATCAACATGGACGAATTGCTGAGAAATTCAAGGATGAAATCACGGTCGCTGACAGCATCCAGGCTATTTTGATAGACAGCTGAAAAGCCTAACAGCTCAGCTGACATTTCACGGTCGATCGGAAAGGTCGTACCCGACATCGCTCCCGCTCCAAGCGGGGAGATATCGATGCGTTTTACCGATTCCGTCAATCGTTCCTTGTCGCGCTGCAGCATCCAGAAATACGTCATCAAATGATGGCCGAATGAAATGGGCTGGGCACGCTGCAGATGCGTATAGCCAGGAACAATCGTTTCCACATGCGATTCCGCCTGTGTGACGATGGCGTCCTGGAAAGCCGTGATGGCTTCGATGATCTCCTGGACACGGTTTTTCAGATACAGATGCATATCGGTCGCTACCTGGTCATTACGGCTTCTGGCTGTATGCAGTTTGCCGCCGACAGGACCGATTTCATCGATTAAATGCTTTTCCAAGTTTAAGTGGATGTCTTCATTCGATACACTGAACTTCAAATCGCCGTCTTGTGCTTTCTGTTTCAGCGTCGCAAGACCGGATAGGATCAGCTCCGCATCTTCTTCAGAAAGAATCTGGCAGGCCGCCAGCATTTTTACATGCGCTGAGCTGCCTTCCAGATCCTCCATCACCAATTTTTGATCGTAGGAAATTGAAGCACCGAATTCATCGACCCACTGTTCGGCCGATTTTTGAAAACGGCCGCCCCACAGTTTGGTCATGATTTCACCTTCTCTTTCAAGTCTTCTGGAACTGCAACTTCTTTCTTGTTGACCATTGAGTTGACGACTGTCGGAAGGCCCCATAATTCGATAAAGCCGACTGCAGATTCGTGGTTGAACGTATCATCCGTAGAATAAGTGGCCAATTGCTCGCTGTAAAGTGAGTTTGGTGACTTACGCCCTTCAATGATGGCATGTCCTTTAAACAGTTTTACACGTACGGTTCCATTGACGAAAGCCTGTGTTTCTTTCAGGAAAGCTTCCAGTGCTACACGCAATGGAGAGAACCAAAGACCTTCATAGATCAATTCTGTCAATTTCTTTTCGATGACCGGCTTGAAATGGGCCATTTCTTTAACCAATGTGATATCTTCCAATTCTTTATGCGCTGCAATCAACGTCATTGCCGCAGGAGCTTCATAGATTTCACGTGATTTGATGCCGACCAGTCTGTTTTCGATATGGTCAATTCTTCCCACACCGTGTTTGCCGGCGATTTCATTCAATTCAAGGATCAATTTAGAGAATGAGTACGAAACACCATTCAATTGAGCTGGAACACCATTGACGAACTCGATTTCAACAACATCCGGAGTATTCGGAGTATCTTCAAGCGCAGCCGTAATATCATACGCTTCTTCCGGCGGTGTAGCCCATGGATCTTCCAGAACGCCACACTCGTTTGCACGGCCCCATAAGTTTTGGTCGATGGAGAACGGGCTGTCCAAATTCACAGGAATTGGAATATTATGTTCTTTCGCATAAGCGATTTCCTCATCACGTGACCAAGCCCAAGCACGCACCGGCGCTACCACTTCTAGGTTCGGATTCAATGATTTGATGGAAACTTCAAAACGCACCTGGTCGTTGCCTTTTCCTGTGCAGCCGTGTGCTACAGCAGTAGAGTTGGTCGCTTCAGCGATTTCAACCAGTTTTTTCGAAATCAATGGACGAGACAAGGCGGATACCAATGGATATTTGCCTTCATATAAAGTATGCGCCTGCAGTGAAATCAATGCATATTCATCCGCAAATTCGTCTCTTGCATCGATCATATAACTTTCAACCGCTCCAACTTGAAGCGCTTTTTGTTTGATGAAGTCCAAATCCTTGCCTTCCCCGATATCCAGGCATACAGCAACGACGTCGTAGCCTTGTCCTTTCAGCCACGGAATGGCCACCGATGTATCTAATCCACCTGAGTATGCGAGTACAATCTTTTTATTCAATATGAAAACCTCCAATGTATTTTTATGCAATGTTTGAAATGAATATACAAACTATATCATGGATTTTTGCCGAGTGCAAGAGATACAACTATAATTTTTCATGAAAAAAAGCAGCTATAGCCGCTTTTCCTTTTCATCATTCGCTTTGTTCCCCGCCAATTGTATATTCATGAGTATCAAGGTCAATCCGAACTTCGGACATTTCCCCTGTTTCCATGTTGCTGAACAGGAAACCGATTTCGTTATCACGGATAATCGGCTGTCCCATCATGATCAACCTTGATAATTGCTCTTGATTGATGAATGCTTCAAGTGCCTCTGATTGTTTGACGGAATCCTCATCTGTCAGGATCGTGATGGTTTCCGCTTCTCCTTGCATCGGAAAAGATTCAGCAAGCGGCCCCTGGTAATCCATGCTGACTTTCATGCCTGTACGGATGTCGCGGACCACCCCGTCGGTCGTTTCTGCGCCGTCGCTGAATTGCACGTCGACATCTTCAGGAATGGTGAAGTAAATATTGTTGACCAGAATGTCTTCTCCACTGACTTGTGTGATGAATCCTTCTTCTGTCATGCTCTTCTGTTCGACCGCCATCTCGGTCTTATCCTCTTTCTCTGATTCAGCAGGTTCAGTTTCTTCATTAGAACACGCTGCAAGCAGCAGGATACCGGCTAAAAATAAACTCCATTTTTTCAAAACGACCCATTCCTTTTCCTGTAGATTCGTGATGTGTAAACATTGATGTTACAATTTTACCTGTTATAAAGAATAGTTGCAATTATCAGCCTTGAAGCTTGGATCGGAGCATCAAAAAGGCGTGTCCGCAGAAAGCGGCAACGCCTTTTTTCTTCTAGGTCTTCACTGGAAATGATCCTCTCTTTAAATGAAGCTTCTTTTACACCTTACTATAGTAGAAGATGCCTTCTTCACCCATTCGTTCAATGATTAGGCCATCCTCCAGCAGATAGTCAATTTGGCCGATTGTTTCCGACAAGGTCAGGCCCAGTTCCTTTTCGTAGGCATGAGCAAACAATTCTTTTGTCAGTTCATAAACTGTACATTCTTCTTCGCTGATTATGCCAAGTGCTTTCATGGCCCGCTGGTGCTGTTTGGCAAGCCGTGCTGTAATCAACTCATCGACATTGCGGACTTCTTCTCCATGTCCGCTGTAGATCACGTCCACCGGCATTTTCAATAAACGGCCGAGTGAAGCATTGTATTGAAGCAGCGATTTCGGACGTCCCTGCGCCCGATCGAGCGGCGGCTCAATCAGTGGATTGGATGATACCGCGGCAATGACGTGGTCGCCACCGATCATTTCACGCGTTTCTTTATTCCAAAAAGACAAATGACTTTGTGCATGCCCCAGCGTTTCGAGAACTTCCCATTCGGGATGGCCTGGCAGCGTATCACCTTCATTGATGGACATGTCGAGAGGACGGCTGCCCATCAGGTTCAAGGGACGTTTCATCTTTTTGACCCAAAATTCCAAGTCTCCCGGTACTCCCTCTTCCTTTAACCGCTCCAAATAGAACGCATCGTGGTAATCGAAGAAATTCTGATCACGGCGCAGCCAGGGATCGTTATACGGATGTCCGTATAATCTTGCGTTTTCGAAGCCGTCCACCCAGCCAGCATGATCGGGATGATGGTGTGTCAACACAACCTGCTCTACATCTCCCGGTTCTGCACCAAACTCTTTGAGCCCTGCCTTGAGAGCCAGCCAAGCTTCAGGTGTTTTGGGACCGGCATCGATCAAAGTCAGCATATCGCCTTTGATTAAATAAGAGTTGACATCTCCAACAGCAAAAGGTGTCGGAATAATAATCTTATGTAAAGTCAATTCAGTCATCTCCTTTAAATGAATCACTATTCACCTATCATACATGGAAAACGGGATGCCGTCACTCCTTTAGGCCGTTTGACAAAAGTGGTGTCTATCCGCTATAATTCACTAACATATGTGAGCGAAGATAAAGATCAGTACACGAAGTGATGGTGTAAAGAGAGTGCAGCTTTAGCTGAAATGCGCACCCCCTCTCCTTGGTGGAACCTGCTTTTGAGCTGCCGTGAAAACACGGCCGTTTGTCCGCGTTATGGATATCGAGTAGTGCCTTTTCGGCAAACTTAGGTGGTACCGCGGAAACAAAGCGTTTTCGTCCTTGTAAAAACAGGGATGATTGCGCTTTTTATTTTGAGGAAAGAGAGTGAGTTATATGAAAATAGTCTGTGTAGGGGCCGGATCGATGGCCGAGTCCATGATCCATGGCTGGATCAATAAACGAATCATGAAGCCTGAAGAAATTTCAGTGATGAACCGATCGGATCAAGATCGATTGGAGTTTTTAAGTGATGAATACGGTGTCAATATCGTCTGCCAGGAAAAAACCGAGCTGAAAGACGCTAATTTTATCCTGCTGGCGATGAAACCGAAAGATGTCGAAGCTGCACTCAGCGGCATCAAAGACAAGCTGACCGGCAATACTGTAATCGTATCGGTCGCTGCGGGCGTATCGATTGATACCATCCAAAGGCATGTCGGGAATTTCCCGGTAGCCCGTGCGATGCCGAATACATCTGCAAAAATTGGCAAGTCGGCAACAGGCGTTGCCTGGAGCAAACATGTATCGAAGGAGCAACAACATGAACTGCGGAATCTCTTATCTTCAATCGGCAGTGTAACAGTTGTAGAAGAAGAACAATTGCATGCTGTTACCGGCGTTGCAGGAAGTGGTCCGGCTTATATCTATTATTTTGCAGAAGCGATGACAGAAGCCGCAATCGCCAATGGCCTGTCCAAAGCGGATGCCAAGAAATTGGTGCGCCAAACCTTCGCAGGTGCAGCAGAGATGTTGCAGCAGGAGGATTTTGCTGAATTGCGGATTAAAGTGACGAGCCCGAATGGCACTACCGCTGCCGGCCTTAACTCGTTGGAAAAAAATCACTTCAAGGAAATCATTGGAGAGTGTGTATCGGAAGCTTCCAAACGTTCGCAAGAGCTTGGAAAAGAATTCAAATAAGTTCTTCTGTATAATCTTTAGTTGTATATAGGAGGAGGAAGTCCAATGGCAAAGCTATTTGAACCTTATGTGATTAAAGGAACTACTTTTAAGAACCGCATCGTCATGGCACCAATGTGCATGTACCAAAGTGATCACGAAGACGGTAAAGTAACTGACTGGCATCGCATCCACTACCCGACCCGGGCAGTAGGCGGCGTCGGCCTCATCATCACTGAAGCGACAGCTGTTCAGCCTCAAGGCCGTATTTCAACAAGAGACCTCGGCATCTGGAATGACAGCCACATCGGTGGTCAAACGGAAATTGTCCGTCTGATGAAACAGAATGGCGCCAAAACCGGCATTCAGCTGGCCCATGCCGGAAGAAAAGCCACAATCGAAGGCGAGATCCAATCCTCGAGTGCCATCGCATTCGATGATAATTATAAAACCCCCAAAGAAATGACTTCGAAAGAGATTGAAGAAACTGTCGAGGCGTTTAAAAATGGTGCCCGGCGCGCCAAAAAAGCTGGATTCGATGTAATCGAAATTCATGCGGCGCATGGCTATTTGATCAACCAATTCCTTTCACCATTAACGAATCAGCGCAGCGATGAATACGGCGGCAGTTCCGAAAACCGGTACCGCTTTTTGAGCCAAATCATCGAGGCAGTAAATAAAGTTTGGGAAGGTCCGCTCTTTGTCAGAATCTCTGCACATGATTATAGTGAAGGCGGCATGACACCTGAACTTTATGTGGAAATGTGCCGGTGGATGAAACAGCAAGGCGTTGATTTGATCGATGTCAGCTCCGGTGCTGTCGTCCCTGCAAAGATCCCTGTATTCCCTGGGTATCAGGTGCCTTTTGCCGAAACCATCAAACATCAGACCCCGATAGCGACTGGCGCGGTCGGATTGATCACCAGCCCCTTACAGGCAGAGGAAATTCTCCAAAATGACCGTGCGGATTTGGTCTTCCTTGCCCGTGAATTGCTTCGGGATCCTTATTGGGCATATTCAGCAGCAAAAGAGCTTAAGGCTGATATAACGGCTCCAGCACCTTATAAACGCGGGTGGATATAAGGCGGTTGCAAAATGCTTCAGATTTAGTATACTAAAGGTAACGTAAAAAAACCGAATGCGTGAGCATTCGGCCAGCTGTATGCCGCCGCGAGAGCGGTTGGCTGGAATACAGGCTTAAAAAATAACCGTCATTCCACGCCACATGGGACGGTTATTTTTTTTTGTTTACGACCAAAATCATGGAAACGACTAGTGTCAATGCGCTGATCGTTAACCCGATGCTCGTAAAAACGAGACCGAATGATTCTGCAATGGTCATGTCACCACCCCCTTTCCTGGGGAATGGCCAAACCGCCCTCATACAGCTGTACCTTTATTTTATCACAAAAGGAACATATGTTCTATTATTTCCATAAATAATTTTAACATTTACTAAAAAAAGCCATCTTTTAAGGATGGCTTACCTGTTTTTTCCTGATTTTTTTGTCGTGCTGCAACCATTCGAACTCCGAGAAATCATGCGCAATAAATCCGCGGGGGTGAATTCCCTTCATCTGCTTCAGCAGCAGCTTGTCGTCCTCCGGCAGAAAACGCGCACTGATATGATTCATGATCAACGTTTTGGCACCAGCTAGACGAGCTGTCTCCGCCGCTTCATAGACCGTAGAATGGCCATATTCTGCCGCCATTTTTTTAGCGGTTCCATCAAATGTCGCTTCGTGTACCAGTACATCTGCGCCGCGCCCTAATTCTATAGCCGCCTCACAAAAACGGGTGTCGCCTAATATCGTGACGATGAATCCCGGCTCTTCGGGTTCTGTGACATCTTTGCTGCGGACCAATTGACCCGTTTCGTTTTCTACATCTTCCCCGTTCTTCAGCTTCGCAAGCAGCGGACCTTTCGGAACACCGAGCGCCAGCGCCTTATTGATCAGCAATTTTGGAGGCAACGGCTTTTGGATGATGCGGAAGCCATACGATGGAATCACATGATTCAGCAACCGCGTCTCGACTGTCATCGAATCGTCTTCAACCAATATTCCTTCTGTCAGTTCGTGATAGACGATCGAATACGTCAAATGGGTGCGGCTGAGCGATAAAGTCATTTCGATGTATTCTTCGATCCCTTTAGGACCGTAAATTTCGAGAGGCTCATCCCCTCCTTGAAATGAACGGGAGCCAAGAAGACCCGGCAAACCGAAAATATGGTCACCATGCATATGCGTAATGAAGATCTTTTCGATTTTTCGTGGTTTTACCGTCGTATGGAGGATCTGATGCTGCGTTGCTTCCCCGCAATCAAATAACCATACAGTCCCCCGCTCTTCGAGCAATTTCAATACCAGTGCCGATGTATTGCGTTGTTTCGACGGCATACCGGCACCGGTGCCAAGAAATAATAACTGCATGCTTTCCCTACTTTCTCTCGTGGTCATGATCGTCCAGAAAATCTTTGCTGAAGCTTGTTTTGGAATCGTAATTGGTTTTTTTAATTTTAGTCCCCCGTGATAAAACACTTTTGCCGAAACGCGTCTCCAGTTTGGCCATCAAATCAAGAATCGGTTCTTCTTTGGCATGTTCCTGGAAGTTGAAGATTGACAGTTGTTCCGTCATGTCACCTTTACCGGAAACATTCGAGATGGTCACACCGATCAGCCGAAGAGGCTCCCCGTTCCAATGCCGTATAAATAATTGCCAGGCATTCCGATGAATATCTTCCGCTTTCCAGACTGTATTGTTCAAGGTGACACTGCGGGTCCTGTTTTTCCAGTCAGAGCTGCGGGTCTGGATGCTGACTGTCGGACCCGCCAGTTCTTTCGCTTCCAACCGGTTGGCCACTTTTTCACTAAGCTGGCGAAATAAAACCTTCAATTGCTGCTCATCCGTTTCATCCACCGGCAGTGTGGTGGACGTACCCACACTCTTTGTGTCGTAGATGGAATCAGGATCCACTAGGCGGTCATCCATGCCATTGGCGCGCGCCTGCAGACGGACCCCATTTTTGCCCATTTTTTCCTTGATCAGGCCCTCGTTTGCTGTCGCCAAATCTCCGATGGTGTCAATTTTCAAGCTTTTCAGCCTGGCTGCCGTACTTTCGCCGATGCCGTGCATCTCGATCACCGGTTTCGGCCACAGCAAAGCCTGGATGTCACGTTTTCGTAGAACGGTTACGCCCATCGGTTTTTTCATATCGGAGGCTGTTTTTGCAAGGAATTTATTGGGGGCGATGCCAATCGAACAAGGAAGATCCAATTCAGCGAGCAGCCGCTGCTGGATTTCGTCTGCAATCTGGAGTGCATGCCGCTGTTCCATAAGTTCCGTAACATCTACATAGCCTTCATCAATCGATACCGGCTCCACTTGATCCGTGTAGGAACGCAAAATTTCAAACATCGCCTTCGAGGCTGCCCGGTAACGTTCGAAATTTGGAGGCAAGAGCAGGAGCTCGGGATATTTCCGCTTGGCTTCGTGCACCTGCATCGTCGTATAGATGCCGTGCGCCCGGGCTTCGTAGGAACAAGTGACGATGATGCCTTTGCGTTCCTTCGGATTTCCGGCTATGGCAATCGCTTTCCCTTTCAATTCGGGGTTATGCGATTGTTCGACAGAGGCATAAAAACTATTCATATCAATATGAAAAATAACTCGGCTCGCCATGACAATCGCTCTACTTTCCGTTTTCTTTCAGTGTATCAAAAAAAGAGAGAACATACATCCTGTTCTCTCTTTTTTGAGATGCTTCCCTATTCAGTTTCGAGTTGATTCTTTGACAATTTCAACCAGCAATTCGGTCAACTTTTCCAGTTCCTCGATCGGCATGCGTTCATTTTTCGTATGGATTTCTTCATATCCGACACAAAGATTGACAGTCGGAATGCCAAATCCATTGAAGATATTGGCATCACTGCCGCCACCGCTTGTCAGGATCGGTGAAGGACGGCCGATTTTGGCAGCAGCCTTTTGTGCGATTTCCACGACGGGATCCATATCATCAAAATGGAAGCCTGGGTACATCAACTTGACTTCTGTTTCAGCACGTCCTCCGAGGCTTTCTGCAATCTGTTCAAAAACAGACTCCATATGAGTCGTTTGTGCCGCTAGTTTGTCTTCGCTGATCGAACGCGCTTCCGACAAAATATTGACTTCGTCACACACGATGTTGGTGGCTCCTCCACCTTCAAAATGTCCGATATTGGCCGTAGTTTCTTCATCGATGCGGCCAAGCGTCATTTTAGCGATGGCTTTTGCAGCGATAGTGATGGCAGAAATGCCTTTTTCTGGCGCTACACCTGCATGCGCGGTTTTCCCATGGATGGTAGTCCATAATTTCGCCTGGTTCGGAGCGGCAGTTACGATTCCGCCCACTTTGCCGTCGCTGTCTACCGCATAGCCGTACTTCGCGATCAACAGGGAGGAATCCAGTTCCTTGGCTCCGACCAATCCACTTTCTTCTCCAGCAGTAATCACCAATTGAATATCCCCATGGTCGATTTGCTGCTCTTGAAGCACCCGGATCATTTCGAACAAAGCGGCAATTCCCGCTTTGTCGTCAGCACCGAGAATCGTCGTACCATCTGAATAGACATAGCCATCACGGATTTCAGGCTTGACGCCGACTCCCGGAGTGACGGTATCCATGTGGACAGTGAAATAAATGGCAGGAATTTCGCTCAGGCTGCCACGCAGCGTCGCGATGATATTGCCCGCTCCGTGCCCTGTAACTGCAGCCGACTCATCAATCACGACATGGAAACCCATCGCTTCCAATTTGGTCTGTAAAGCAGCGGCGATTTCGCCTTCATTTTTGGTCTCGGAATCGATTTGCAGCAATTCCAGAAATTCGTTCATCAGTCTTTCGTTATTCATTTAAAGCACCTCTTCTATACTTAAAGCGGCATATTGCCGTGTTTTTTTGCAGGCCGTGTATCTTTTTTGTTGCGCATCATTTCCAATGCCTGAATCAGTTTGATGCGGGTTTCGCGCGGATCGATGACGTCATCGACCATGCCGCGGGCTGCAGCCACATAAGGGTTAGCGAATTTCACGCGGTATTCCTCTATTTTAGCTGCCCGTGTTTCTTCCGGATTATCGCTTGCAGCGATTTCGCGGGCGAAAATGATATTGGCTGCTCCATTTGGTCCCATTACCGCAATTTCCGCATTTGGCCATGAATACACCAGATCAGCACCGATGGATTTGGAGTTCAATGCCACATAGGCACCACCGTAAGCTTTTCTTAAAATGACAGTCATTTTAGGCACAGTTGCTTCCGAATAAGCATATAAGATTTTTGCTCCGTGACGGATGATGCCGCCGTGCTCTTGCTTGATGCCTGGGAAGAAGCCGGTAACATCCTCAAAAGTGATCAATGGAATATTGAATGAATCACAGAAGCGGATAAAACGCGCAGCCTTATCGGAAGAATCAATGTCAAGTCCGCCTGCCATCACTTTCGGCTGGTTGCAGACAAGGCCCACTGTTTCGCCTTTGATGCGGCCGAGTCCGACAACGATATTGCGGGCGAATTCCGGCTGCACTTCCATAAAACTGTCTTGATCGACTACTTGCTCAACCACTTTCCGTACATCATAAGGACGGATCGCTTCATAAGGTACGACATCCGCCAAATCAGGGCGGTAATCGTCTTCTCCTCCATTTTCCAGGCGCGGCGGCATTTCCTGGTTGTTCTGTGGCAGGTAGCTGATCAGCTGGCGCACCATTTCAAGCACTTTTTGTTCTGAATCACCACGGAAATGGGCGTTTCCACTGATTGCTGTATGTACTCTTGATCCCCCAAGATCTTCGGAGGAAATCTTTTCACCTGTTACTGTTTCAATAACCTTGGGTCCCGTAATGAACATTTGGCTCGTCTTGTCGACCATGAAAACAAAATCAGTAATGGCCGGCGAATAAACCGCGCCGCCTGCAGAAGGTCCCATGATGACGGAAATCTGCGGAATTACGCCTGAATAAATGGAGTTCCGGTAAAAAATCTGGCCGTAACCATCTAGCGATAAAACGCCTTCCTGGATACGGGCACCGCCTGAATCATTCAATCCGATGAATGGGGCACCATTACGTGCCGCCAAATCCATGACATTGGCAATTTTTTTGGCATGCATCTCACCTAAAGCTCCACCGAAAACCGTAAAATCCTGTGAAAACAAGTAAATAGGGCGGCCGTTCACTTTTCCGTATCCTGTGACAACGCCTTCGCCAGGACCTTTGGCCATGCCGAAATCTGTGGTGCGGTGTTCAACAAATGGGCTCAGTTCAACAAATGTCCCTTCATCAAGCAATAAATCAATTCGTTCACGTGCGGTCAATTTCCCTTTTTCATGCTGCTTGGCGATACGTTCTTCGCCACCGCCAAGTTCAATTTCGCGCTTGCGGTCATACAATTCATTTATTCTTTCGTAAATATCCATTTTCCCACTCCCAATCACTCTTTTTCACAAAGTTCGTATAATACTCCGTTCGATGATTTTGGATGCAAGAATGCAACCATGGCTCCGCCTGCTCCAGGATTCGGCTTATCGCTCAACAAACGCACCCCATTTTCACGCAGTTCTGCCATTCGTTGTTCGATGTCGACAACTCCAAATGCGATATGATGGATGCCTTCGCCTTTTTTCTCCAAAAATTTAAAAATCGCACCGTGCTCATCCATTGGTTCCAGCAATTCCAGTTTGACATTGCCGGCATCGATGAATGCAACTCTCACTTTCTGAGATTCCACTTCCTCGATTTTCAGCAGCGGGAGTCCAAGTGTGTCTGTGTAGTAAGGAAGGACGGCATTCAGATCCTTCACAGCGATTCCGATATGATCTACTTTTTTCATCCTATTTTCACTTCCTTTTTTGACTTCTCTCTTATTGTACAGATTCAGCATCAAAAACTCTAGGCTGTTAGCGAATATTGTGAATTCAATAGGCGCCCCTCTTCAACTTGGAGCAGAAATATGTTATGATTTACAAAATGATTTGATTGATAAAGGAGTTTTCCATTAATGAGAAACGCAGCTTTCCGCAAGTTTATCGTCTATACCATGATCGGCATCATGGTGCTGTCAAGTTTACTGATGGGCTTAAGCTTTGTAATTTAAATACCAAAAGACAGCAGGAGCCTTAGTGCTCCTGCTGTCTTTTTTAGTTTGAGAAAGTTTTAGTACCTGCGAATGCTAGATAGGGCGCTTCGGCTTTTCTCATTGTCCAGCTCCTGCGCCTAGAACCTCGGGGTCTTAAGTCCGCTTGCCTGTGCGGCTGAAGGAACGCCGCTTCGGCAAACTGCCTTAAGCCTGTCGGTTCTATACAGGCGCTTCCGCTTTTCGGGTATGAAATCCCTTATACGATTGCTTGATTTCTAAGTAGGTTTCCATTTCGTGGATCACTTGATACAGTTCGGCCATTGCCAGGAATTTTTCGTGGCGGTCGGGCAATGGCAAAGCGGCAAAATTCTCTTTGACTTTATCCAACTTCGTAATATAACGGTACGCCGTATTGCCGGAATGGACGTGTTCAGCTAAATCTTCCAGGAAATCTGCAACCAGATCTGTTTGATCCACAATCATCGGCAACGCCGTGATTTTCGGCAAGATGCGTTCGATGATTTCCAGTTGTTGTTCGCGCATTTCGAAATAATGATAATACTTATTTTCGTGGCGGGTTATGTGGTTTTCAACATCCTGATAAGCCAATGCCTTCGCTTTTTCCAGCAGTTTTCTGGCTTCCATCAATTCTTTGCCGCTCCAGCCGGATTCCCCTTCGCGCAAATAGACGACTATTTCGCGGAAAATGGAAGCGTAAATATTTTCAATCTCGTGCCGGTAACTGTCCAGCTTTTTTTCAATGCTCGGCATATACATATTGACGGCAAGTGCCGTCCCGAAACCGACCAGCATTAAAATCAATTCATTAGTCAATAGATCGAAATTCAGGTTTTTCGCATCATAGAGATGGAGCAGAATGACAGAACTTGATACAAAGCCATCCTGGAACCGAAGTGTCACCAATAGGGGGATAAAGAGCACAATCAGGATGCCGAGCATAACTGGATGATAGGCAATTCCTTCAAAAAAGATGAAGGCGTATAATATGCCGATCAGACTGGCGATAAATCGGGAAAAAGCTGCCCTTATCGATTTCTTTTTGGTCGGTTGGATGCACAGAATCGTCAAGATGCCGGCAGAGACATAATAATCGAGCTGCAACCATTGCGCTAAAGTAATGGCGATCGCTACGCCCAAAGCGGTTTTCATCGTTCGGTAACCAATTGAATATGGCCTCAAATTCAGCTTCATTTTATCCTCCAAATTTTGGCATGAAAAAAATGCCCCCATAAGAGGCATCCTTTCTTAAACTTCGTCGCAATGCTGTTCGAATATTGCTTGAATATGCGTAATAACAGACATTGGGTCATGGCCTTCAATTTCATGACGGCCAATTTCATCAACCATTTTCCCGTCTTTCATAAAGACAAAAGAAGGCGAAGATGGCAAATGATCGTCACCGAAAATCGCGCGTGCCTGAGCAGTTGCTTCTTTGTCCTGTCCAGCGAAAACTGTGTACAGGTTATCCGGTCGTTTGTCATAGTGGATGGAATGTAAAGCAGCCGGGCGCGCAATGCCGCCTGCACATCCGCATACAGAGTTGACCATGACAAGGCTTGTTCCTTTTTGTGAAAATGCTTCGTTTACAGCTTCAGCCGATTCGAGCTGTGTATATCCTCCATCAATCAATTCCTGACGGGCTTGTGTAGCTATATCATTCATTAGGAAGTTAAAATCCATGCTCATCAAATATCACTCCTTATCATTGCTTCTTTTATCATAGCAGGTGTTCAATGGACTTGCAAAAAAGCTTACTCAAATAATTGCATAATCGCTTGGGACACAGTCAATTCGTCGTTCAGGACCTGTGTTTCCAGTTTTCTGACCAATTGGCGCCGTTCTGCATTGTCAAAAAAGCGGCTGTGCAGCTCATCCGTAATCATTGAGCGGAACCAATCCTTGGTCTGTTCCTGGCGGCGCTTTTTCCAATAGCCGCTGACTTTCACCGTGTCTTCGAATTCTTTGACCATTTTCCAGACTTCCGGGATACCGGTTTCTTCCACCGATGAAACGGCGAGCGAACGCGTTTTCCAACTATCCGTAGCGGGTTGCAGAAAGTGCATCATCTGTTTGTATTCTGAAACGGTTTTTTTCGCCAGCTGCGCGTTTTCCCCGTCCGCTTTATGGACGATGATGGCATCCGCCAATTCCAGTATGCCCTTTTTCATGCCCTGCAGTTCGTCTCCGGCACCTGTCAGCACCAATAACAGGAACATATCGACCATTCCCCGTACCAGTGTTTCGCTTTGGCCGACACCGACCGTTTCCACTAATATGACATCGTATCCCCCTGCTTCACACAGCAGCATCGTTTCTCGTGTCTTTTTATGGACGCCGCCAAGCGTCCCTGCTGTAGGGGAAGGCCGGATAAACGCTTGTGGATTTCGAGCCAGCTGTTCCATCCGCGTCTTGTCTCCAAGAATACTGCCTCCTGTGAGAGAAGAACTGGGATCGATCGCCAGTACAGCAACCCGGTGTCCAAGCTCAGTCAGCATTTCGCCGAACGTTTCGATGAATGTGCTTTTGCCTGCTCCTGGAACGCCCGTTATGCCGATGCGGATGCTACCTCCGGTGAACGGCAGCAATTGATTGAGCAATTCCTGTCCATTCTTTTTATGTTCGGGATTTGAGCTTTCCAGCAAGGTGATCGCTTTGCCTAAGTATAGACGCGAACCGCTCCGGACCCCATCTGCCATCGCCTGGATATCCAAGATCTCGTCTGCCGGCTTCTTGAACTTTTTCCGTGGCAAGGCCTTCATGCCATCATGTGCCTCGTGGACGCCTTCCATGACACGCCTGGAATTCTTTTTGCGGCTCATCAGTCTGCCACTTCCTCATATCCAAGGCGCACATAGATTTCCTCAATGACTTTCTGTGCTGCCACCGGTATGACTGTACCCGGTCCAAAAATCGCACTGGCTCCGTTATTGCGGAGGAATTCATAATCCTGCGCAGGTATAACTCCGCCGACCACAATCAGAATATCTTCACGGCCAATTTTCGCCAGTTCCGCTTTCAAATCCGGAACCAAAGTCATATGCCCTGCTGCAAGCGAGCTTACGCCAATGACATGGACATCATTTTCCGCTGCCTGTTGAGCCGTTTCTGCAGGCGTCTGGAACAACGGTCCGATATCGACATCGAAGCCCAAGTCGGCAAATGCTGTCGCAATGACCTTCGCTCCACGATCATGTCCATCCTGCCCCATCTTAGCAATCAGGATACGAGGACGGCGCCCTTCGTTTTCAATGAAATCTTCCGTCATTTCCTTGACGACTTCCATTTCCTGCTGGTTAGAGAAATTCGAACTATAGACTCCGCTCACTGAACGAATCACCGCCTTATGTCTTCCGGATGCTTTCTCGATCGCATCGGAGATTTCACCAAGTGATGCCCGGTGCCGTGCCGCTTCTACAGCGCAGGCCAGAATGTTTTCTTCGCCGCTTTGCGCCGCTTTCGTCAAGGCTTCCAGAGCCGCTGCCACTTTATCGCTGTCGCGCTCGGCTTTCATGCGGTCCAAGCGTTCAATCTGTGTTTTACGGACCATCGTATTATCGATGTTCAGGATATCGATCGGATCCTCCTGATCAAGGCGGTAGCGGTTAACCCCAATGATCACTTCTTCATTGGAATCGATTTGCGCCTGCTTTTTCGCAGCCGCTTCCTCGATGCGCATCTTCGGCAAGCCCGTTTCGATGGCTTTTGCCATTCCGCCCAGCTCTTCGACTTCTTCAATCAATTCCCATGCTTTGTCCATCAATTCCTTGGTCAACGATTCTACATAATATGAACCACCCCATGGATCGATGACATTGGTCATCATGGTCTCTTCCTGAAGGAATAATTGGGTGTTGCGGGCAATGCGTGCCGAAAAATCCGTCGGCAACGCAATGGCTTCATCCAGCGCATTGGTATGGAGTGACTGTGTATGTCCCATTGCCGCTGCATTCGCTTCAATCAAGGTGCGGGTAACGTTATTGAATGGATCCTGCTCGGTCAAACTCCAGCCGGATGTCTGGGAATGTGTCCGCAGCGCCAAGGCTTTGTCATTTTTCGGATTGAAGCTTTTCATCATTTTTGCCCATATTTCACGGCCGGCGCGCATTTTGGCGACTTCCATGAAATAGTTCAGGCCGATGCCCCAGAAAAAGGACAGACGCGGTGCAAAATGATCGATATCAATGCCTGCAGCAAGTCCCGTACGGACATATTCAAGTCCGTCTGCCAAGGTGTAGGCCAATTCAAGATCCGCTGTCGCTCCAGCTTCCTGGATATGGTAGCCGGAAATCGAAATCGAATTGAATTTCGGCATATGATCGGACGTATACTTAAAGATATCCGCAATGATCTGCATCGACATAGCCGGCGGATAAATATATGTATTGCGGACCATATACTCTTTTAAAATATCGTTTTGGATCGTTCCCGCCAATTGGTCAGGAGAAACACCCTGCTCTTCAGCCGCTACAATAAAGAATGCCATGATCGGCACTACTGCACCATTCATCGTCATGGAAACAGACATCTGATCCAACGGGATGCCGTCAAACAGGATTTTCATGTCTTCGACACTGTCGATGGCAACGCCGGCCTTGCCGACATCTCCGACTACACGTTTGTGATCGGAATCGTAGCCGCGGTGCGTTGCAAGGTCAAAGGCAACAGATAAGCCTTTTTGGCCCATCGCTAAATTGCGTCGGTAAAAGGCATTGCTTTCTTCCGCTGTCGAGAATCCAGCATACTGGCGTACAGTCCATGGACGTGACACGTACATCGTCGGGTAGGGTCCGCGCACATTGGGCGCAAATCCTGGCAGGCTTTCTTCCAGAAATTCAATGTCTTTCTCTGTATAGGTTGGTTTAATGTCAATGCCTTCATTTGTAGTAAAGGCGCTTTGCTGTGTAACCTTCTGAGAAGCAACATCTAGCTCACCGAGTGTGACTTTGGAAAAATCGGGTTTAGCCATTTAGAGCGCCTCCTTTCCTAGAGCAAGAATTTTCTCGAGTTTTGACGTGATATGTTTACCGGAATATAGGGTGTCATCGATGCCAAAGCTTGCCCATTCCGAAAGTTGTTCTTTTGGGTATTTACCGGCCAAATCGATGCTGGATTGCGTGTTTAAGCCAGGAACTACGGCTGCAACAGCTTCTTTCGATCCACATAGTACGGCATAATCAATGTGTTCATCAGCCAGGAATTGATTGATCTCTTCAGCAGACGCCAAATGAGGGCTAACCAGGGGTTCAATTCCGCCAACTGCAAGAAAACCCGATACGAAATCAGCTTGGGCCTTGATCTTCTTCAATGGTTCGACCAAAACGATTGCCGATTTCAGGCTGGTCACCCTGCTTTGTGCACGAATATTTTCAAAAGGCGTAGCCAGGCGTTTTGCTGTCATGTACTCCAAATGCCCATCGTCGATTTTGGCGTCTTTTACCGGTTCCTGTGGATTCGCATAAATATTGGTACCGATCAGCGATTGTTTGCGTGTCGCTACATTTTTTTCCCGCTCAATCCATTTCGCCTGAATATCGTCTGTCAGCCAGCCCGACTTGATGACTTCGGCATATCCTCCTGCCTCTTCGATCTCCAGGAAATAATTCCAGGCGGCTTCTACGTATTCTTTTGTCAAAGTTTCAATAAAATAAGAGCCTGCGGCCGGATCGATTACATGGGAAACATGTGCTTCTTCTTTGATGACCAGCTGCACATTGCGGGCGATACGCCGGCTCGACAGGTCAGGTTCCGTCAAGAAGTCATGCGGATGGACAGTATGCGCATCCGTGCCGCCAAGGACTGCGGCAAAAGTTGAATTTCCCGCCCGCAGTAAATTCACGTAAGGATCCAGTTTCGAATAAGAACGGACAGAAGTTTCGGTAAACAACGGAATCGTCGGCGCTTCTTCTCCGTAAGCGGAACTGAAAGCCTGCCATAACACACGGAATGCGCGCAACTTAGCAATTTCCTGGAAAAATTGAGTATCCACCGCGAAACGGATCCACGTTTTTTTTGCGGTTTCTGCAAACTCGGCCTCTTCCATGCGCTCAGAAAGGATACTGAGCGCAACGCCCAGTTCGTGTACTGCCGTTCCTCCGGCATGGTGGATCGGAATGGTATCTACTAATTGGGTACGGATGTTTTCAGGTGCCACAACGGCCTCTTCGGAAAAGATGACACCTTGAACCTGCGAAAGCTGGTCTGGAGATACAAAATCGAAAACCCGCAGAATATTCTGGTCGTCACCCGTTAATTTAAAATAAATAGGATACTGGACAATCATTTCTGCCAATTCAGTCAATTGTTCATCCGTCCAGTCAAACTTACGGAATCCCGTATAGACAACCGATTCATTTCCGCGGAGAATATCCTCTTTCATCAACGCCAGGTATTCCTGGGCTGAATCTGCCGTCACTTCTTGGGAAACAATCCAGCTTGGCTGATGCTTGCCGCGTTGAATAGCAGCTACTTGAGCCGGTACGTAACGGCCCAATTGATCAAGCATTTCTTTAGTGTATAACGGTTCCAGTGTTACATCTTCAATAGTTGGTGTTTTCAACGTTTCATCAAAAGGCTTGCCCTTAATCGCTTTTTCAGCTGCTTGTTGCCATTCACTGTATGTATGCGTTGGAAATTGTGTTCTTTTCATCGATTCGATTGTCAAACTATTCCCTCCTCAAAGGCTATCTGCTTTCATTTTACCCGACTGAACGCTGACATTAAAGGGGAAAAAAAGCTGGAAGTCCGAAGACTCCAGCTTTTCTTAATAAACAGACGTATTTTCTTTTGACATATTCTCTAATATTTCTTTGACGCGTGCCAGGAATTGACCACATACGAGGCCATCAAGTACACGGTGATCAAGCGATAGGCACAGGTTGACCATGTCACGGGCCGCTATCATTCCATTGTCCATGATGACCGGACGCTTAACGATCGACTCCACTTGCATAATGGCTGCTTGAGGATGATTGATGATGCCCATTGACTGGACAGAACCAAATGATCCGGTGTTATTGACAGTAAATGTTCCACCCTGCATGTCAGCGGATTTCAATTTTCCTGAACGTGCTTTGAGCGCCAGTTCATTCACTTCCTTGCCGATGCCTTTAACCGATTTTTCATCAGAATTCTTGATGACCGGAACAAACAAAGCATTGTCTGACGCGACAGCGATGGAAATATTGATATCTTTTTTCTGGATGATTTTATCTCCAGCCCACATGGAATTCATCATCGGGAATTCTTTCAAAGCCTGTGAAACGGCTTTAACAAAGAAGGCGAAATAGGTGATATTGAACCCTTCTTTTTTCTTGAATTCTCCTTTGATGGAATCACGGTATTGAACCAGATTTGTGACATCCACTTCGATCATCATCCATGCATGCGGCGCTTCGTGCTTGCTCTTCAGCATGTTGGCAGCAATTGCCTTGCGCACGCCTGTGACCGGAATTTCAATATCTCCAGGTGCACTTTCAATCGGTGCAGCGGCTGGTTTCGGCGCTTCCGGTGCCGGTTGTTGAGCAGCTGGCTGTTCGGTTTGCGGAGCTTGTTTCTCAGCTGCAGGAGCGTCTCCCGCTTTCGGAATATTGCCGCTGTCAATCAAGGCCATCAAATCTTTGCGGGTGATGCGCCCTTCGTTTCCTGAGCCCTCCACTTGACCCAAATCGATGTCGTTATCCTGTGCTAGACGAAGTACTGCGGGTGAGTAACGGCCTTTCGATCCCGATGGTTTCGCGGGCTGGGAAGAGCCTTTCGTCCCTTCAAGCTCCGTAGTCGGCTTGGCGCCGGCTGCCGGCATTTCTGTCGCCTTTTCGCCGCTTGCCGGTTTCGCTTCCTCAACAGGAGCCGCGCCGCCGCCTTCTGTTTCAATTGTGCAGACGATTTCGCCGACCGCCAAGGTTTCACCTTCTGCAGCAATCAATTCTTTGACTGTACCCGTGAACGAGGATGGGACTTCCGCAGTTACTTTGTCTGTATTGACTTCCGCAAGCGGATCGTATTTATTCACATGATCACCCGGCTGGACGAGCCATTTTTCAATGGTGCCTTCTGTAACACTTTCGCCCAGCTGAGGCATTTTGATGTTTTCAATAGCCAAGAGAGTTCCTCCTTTACTTGATGGTGTCTATTTTTCTGTTTGAACGTTTTATGCCTGTCGGAGGCCCACAGGATGCGGGTCATGTAAGCGTTGCGACAGGAAGTCGCGCTTTTAGCTTACGTTTCTTTATTAGGCGCTTTCGCTTTTCTTTTTGCCCAGCTCTTTGGGTCATAAGCCATCCCGGCTGTGCGGCAAAAAGCGCCGCTTCGCCGGTCTGTCTTATGCCCGGCAGAGCTACACGGGCACCTATGCTTTTCTCACTGTCCAGCTCCAACAGCCAGTCCCTCGAGTCGCTTCAGCTTTCCCGGCAATGGCAAAGAACGCCATTACCAGGAAAGCTTCCAGCGCTTGTCGGGACTAACCGGCTGTTTCCGCTTTTCTTTTTAAAACTCCGCCAATTCTCTCATCGCTTTTTCCACTTTATCCGGATTGATCATGAAGAATTTCTCCATGGTCGGCGCGTAGGCCATTGCCGGGATATCCGGTCCTGCGAGACGTTTGATTGGAGCATCCAAGTCGAATAGGCAGTTTTCAGCGATGATCGCCGCTACTTCTCCGATGATGCTTCCTTCTTTATTGTCTTCTGTGACGAGCAGGACTTTGCCGGTTTTCTTCGCGGCTTCGATGATGCCATCTTTGTCCAGTGGGTAGATCGTCCGCAAATCAAGGACGTGCGCGGAGATTCCGTCTTCCGCCAAACGTTCTGCTGCCTGCAGTGCAAAGTGGACAGCGAGTCCGTAAGTGATGACGGTGATGTCTTCGCCTTCGCGTTTCACATCCGCCTTACCGATTTCAATTGTATAATCTTCTTCCGGCACTTCGCCTTTAATCAAACGGTAAGCGCGTTTGTGCTCGAAGAACATAACAGGATCTTCATCGCGGATCGCCGCCTTCAAAAGGCCTTTAGCGTCATATGGAGTGGACGGAATAACAATTTTCAAACCAGGCTGGTTCGCAAATATCGCTTCCACCGACTGCGAATGGTAAAGTGCGCCGTGGACGCCGCCGCCGAATGGTGCACGAAATACAATCGGACATGACCAATCGTTATTTGAACGGTAGCGGATACGGGATGCTTCAGAAATAATCTGGTTGACGGCAGGCATGATGAAATCCGCGAATTGCATTTCTGCAATTGGCCGCAATCCATACATCGCTGCACCAATTCCGACTCCGGCAATCGCCGATTCCGCAAGAGGCGTATCCAGGACACGGTCTTCGCCGAATTGATCGTAAAGACCTTGTGTCGCTTTGAAGACCCCGCCTTTTTTACCAACATCTTCTCCGAGAACAAAGACGTTTTCGTCACGTTCCATTTCTTCTTTCATGGCAAGCGTGATGGCATCGATATAAGACATAATAGCCATTATTCGTCTCCTCCTTCTTCGGCATAGACATATTTCATCGCATGTTCCGGTTCTGCATATGCTGCATTTTCTGCGTAATCTGTCGCTTCATTGACTGTTGCCATAATGCGGTCATTGATTTCTTTTTCAATCTCGTCATTCATGATGCCGTGTTCTTTTAAATAGGCACCGAACGTCAGGATTGGATCCGTCGATTTTTGTGCAGCTAATTCGTCTGCTGAACGGTACTGACGATGATCATCATCTGAAGAGTGGGCTGTCATCCGTTCAGAAACGGTTTCGACAAGGCTCGGGCCTTCGCCGCGGCGTGCACGGTCGGCAGCCTCTTTGACGTGCTTATAGACTTCGATTGGATCATTGCCGTCAATTGTCACACCTGGCATGCCATAGCCGATTGCACGGTCTGAGACGTTTTTGCTGGCCAATTGGCGCTCAACCGGTACTGAAATCGCATATTTATTGTTTTCGACCATGATGACCACCGGTAATTTATGGACGCCGGCAAAGTTCATGCCTTCGTGGAAATCACCTTGGTTGGAAGAACCTTCACCAAGCGTCGTGAATGTAATGAAATCTTTTTTCTTCATTTTGCCCGCTAAAGCGACACCCACTGCGTGCGGTAATTGTGTCGTAACCGGTGAAGATCCAGTCAGGATGCGGTTGCTTTTCTGTCCAAAATGGCCAGGCATCTGGCGTCCGCCGGAGTTCGGGTCTTCTGCTTTCGCAAAAGCTGACAGCATCAGGTCTTTCGGCGTCATGCCGAAGTGAAGGACCACGCCGATATCACGGTAATAAGGAGCGATATAATCCTTTGTGTTATCAAGGGCGAAAGCCGCGCCAACTTGCGCTGCCTCCTGTCCCTGACATGAAATCACGAAAGGAATTTTACCTGCGCGGTTCAAAAGCCACATGCGTTCATCCACACGGCGTGCCATCAACATCGTTTCATACATTTTCAATAAGTCATCGTTCGTCAAACCGATCTCTTCATGTTTAGAAGCCATTGTTTGTTCCTCCTTCAACTATGAATTGCTTTGCCGTCAACTGCCAATGCCGCTTCGCCCATAACCTCTGAAAGTGTAGGGTGCGGATGGATCGTTTCAGCAATTTCCCATGGTGTTGCATCCAATACCATCGCCAGGCCAGCTTCTGAAATCATATCCGTAACATGCGGACCGATCATATGGACGCCGAGAATATCGTTTGTCTCTTTATCAGCAATAATTTTGACAAACCCATCAGTCTCACCATATACCAGCGCTTTGCCGATGGCTTTAAAAGAAAATTTGCCGACTTTGACATCATGCCCTTTTTCTTTTGCCTGATCTTCTGTAATGCCGACGCTTGCTGCTTCCGGATTGGAATAGATGCAGCGTGATACCAGGTCGTAATCGATGGCATGCGGGTCATTGCCTTTAATGTGTTCAATGGCAGTGATGCCTTCATGGGAAGCGACATGCGCCAATTGCAGGCCGCCGATCACATCACCAATTGCATAGATATGGGACTCTTTTGTCTGGAAGGATTTTTTCACTTGAACAAACCCTTTTTCGACGATGATGTCCGTATTTTCGATGCCGATGTTTTCAATATTCGCTTGGCGACCAACAGAAACCAGCATTTTTTCGGCAGAGAAACTTTCGTTTTCACCGTTGATTTCCGCTTGGATCGTTACGCCATTCTCGCCTGTTTCCAAGGTATCCGCCATCACTTTTGCGTTTGTCGCAAACTTGATGCCTTTTTTCTTCAATAACTTCAGCATTTCCTTGGAAATGTCTTTGTCCTCTGTCGGGATGATGCGGTCCGCATATTCGATGACCGTTACGTCAACACCAAAATCATTGAGCATGGAAGCCCATTCGATTCCGATGACTCCGCCGCCGACAATCAGGATCGATTGCGGCAGGCTTTCCATTGTCAATGCCTCATCAGAACTCATGACAAACTCGCCGTCAATGGTCAGACCCGGCAACGTGCGTGGGCGTGAGCCGGTAGCGATAATGACATTGTTTGGAATCAACATTTCGTTTTCTTCCCCATTTTTCATCTCTA
Organism: Planococcus sp. SE5232; assembly: GCF_050686535.1. NCBI lineage: Bacteria > Bacillati > Bacillota > Bacilli > Caryophanales > Caryophanaceae > Planococcus > Planococcus sp. SE5232. Next base: position 243,448 of record NZ_JBOGCP010000002.1, read on the forward strand.
CAGAAATGGTTCCTGCGTTCGGTGAAAAAATAGAAGGTCCCAGGATTCGGCCGATGCCTTCGTAGACATCAATCTTCCCTTTTTTCATCAAGCCTTGAACACCTGCGTGCAATTGGTCGACAATTCCTTGTTTGCGTTGCTGGACACGTCCAAAATCAAGTGTGACTTCACCAGTCTGAACACCAAAATCCGCTGCGTGGTTTTTGGTAGTTGAGTATACTTCCGCACTGCGGAGCAATGCTTTGCTTGGTATACAGCCTCTGTGCAAGCAAGTGCCACCCAATTCGCCTTTTTCGACGATTGCTGTTTTCAATCCGAGTTGTGCAGAGCGTATCGCCGCTACATAACCGCCTGTTCCGCCGCCTAAAATGACAACATCATAATTTTGAGCCATGGATATATCCTCCTTTATACGCTTTAATCAACGTTCATATCTGTTTATTCTGCTGAATGAAGGTTCTCCGTCGATTAATACGGATAGATCTTTACACGTTCTTCTCCATTCAATACCCTTGCTGCACCTTCTGCCAATGCTTGAAGTTCATTTTCACCTGCCTGGACCTCGACGTCCGCAATCCAGCTGACTCTTTCGGAAATCGATTCGACAAAGGATTTTCCGTAAGCCAGGCCGCCTGTCAGGATGATGGCATCGACCTGCCCCTTTAAGACAGCACTGGCAGAGCCAATTTCTTTGGCAATTTGATAAGCCATCGCCTGATAGAACAACTCTGCTTTTTCATCACCTTTTAAAATCCGTTTCTCCACCTTCACCACATCATTGGTATCCAGATAGCCGAACAATCCTCCTTGCCTCACCAATTTCTTCATGATTTCATGGCGGCTGTACTGTCCGGAAAAGCATAATTCCACTAAATCACCTGCGGGTACCGTTCCCGCCCGTTCCGGACTGAACGGACCATCACCATGCAAACCATTGTTGACGTCGATGACGCGCCCATCCTGATGGACTCCGACCGTGATGCCGCGTCCCATGTGGGCAACAATCAATCGCATCTCCTCATAGGAGCGGCCAACTTTATGAGCGTATCTCCGCGCCACCGCTTTGTGGTTGAGCGCATGGAAAATGGACTTTCGTTCGATGGAGGAAAATCCGGATACCCGCGCAATCGGCTCCAATTCGTCAACAACTACCGGATCGACGATAAATGACGGAATATTGAGGGCATCCGCAATTTCAAAAGCGATGATGCCGCCTAGATTGGAGGCATGCTGCCCTGAATATCCTTCTCGAAGATCTTTTATCATTCCATCGCTGACTGCATAGGTCCCGCCTTGAATGGGGCGGAGCAAACCGCCTCTTCCACATACTGCCGACAGGTTGGAGACGTTCATACCTTCTTCATCCAGCGCTTCGAGAATGGTGTTTTTCCTGAAAAGATGCTGGTCCGAGATGCTTGGGAATCCTCCGATATCTTCACCCGAATGGCTGATCATCTTTTCCATAATCAGGATATCGTTGTCAAAAACGCCGATCTTAGTCGAAGTGGGGGCAGGGTTAATGACTAGAATGCGATTCAGCTGTTTTTGCACATCGATCCCCCATTTCTACTTTTTTGCTTCGTAAAATTAGTCATAGTTGTTTGAATTGATTTGAATCGGAATAGTTGAGAGAAAAACAGCAGGTGAAAATGACTGGCTCACCTGCTGGACGTTATTTATCTTCTGCTTAAAATGTTGTGTTCGTTTCTTAGGAATTGAGTTCTTGAATTACGGACACGGTCAATGCGCTCTTCAGCCATACGGTCTGCAGCGATATAGCTAGGAACATTATCACGCTTGGAAATCGCGAAGATTTTCGTGATGCTGTCGTAGATGGTCTCGACGCGCTTCATCGCACGTTCGTTGTTGTATCCGTATAATTCATCCGCAACATTGATGACACCGCCGGAGTTGATGACGAAATCAGGTGCGTAAACGATGCCGCGAGCTTCAAGTTCGTCACCGTGGCGTTCTTCTTTCAGTTGGTTGTTGGCAGAACCGGCAACCACTTTCACTTTCAATTGAGGGATCGTATCGTCATTGATGATGGCTCCCATTGCACATGGAGCGAAAATATCCGCTTCTTGTGAGTAGATGTCATTTGGCGCGACTGCTGTTGCGCCAAATGCAGCAACAGCACGCTGCACCGCTTCTTTATTGATATCCGTAACGATCAATTTCGCGCCTTCTTTGTGAAGGTATTCGCAAAGCGGGTAAGCAACGTTGCCGACACCTTGTACTGCAACTGTCTTGCCTTCCAATGAATCATCGCCGAATGCTTCGAGAGCAGCGGCTTTCATGCCGATGTATGCGCCGTAGGCAGTAACTGGAGACGGATTTCCTGAAGAACCGAAAGCTGGCGAAATGCCTGTTACGTAATCCGTTTCTTCATGGATCAAATCCATATCCGCAACTGTTGTACCAACGTCTTCAGCAGTTATGTAGCGGCCGTTCAACCCTTGGATGAAACGTCCGAATGCACGGAACATCTCTTCGTTCTTGTCTTTCAACGGATCGCCGATAATTACCGTTTTACCGCCGCCCAGGTTCAATCCGGCTGCAGCATTTTTATATGTCATTCCGCGGCCAAGGCGGATTGCGTCTTCAATCGCTTCTTCTTCTGTTGCATAATTCCACATGCGCGTTCCGCCAAGAGCCGGCCCGAGAGTTGTGTCATGAATGCAGATGATCGCTTTAAGTCCTGAGTTTTTATCCTGGCAGAAAACCAATTGTTCGTAATCGCCCTGTTCCATTCTTTTGAAAATTTCCATTGTCAATTCCTCCTAATAGTTGTTCCTGAAGTTGATGATGAGCAAATGGCCAAAACCAATGAATATAATTTGCTTTCGGCACTGTCGGCTCGAGATGACAAAACAATCGGTGCCTTTGCACCCGCTACTATACTGCCGACTTTCGCCTTCGAAAAAAAGACCAGTGATTTATACAGGATATTGCCGGATTCAATAGTTGGAACAAGCAGGATATCGGCTTTGCCGGCATTGTCGCCTGCTATTCGTTTATGTTTGGCTGCATCGACGGATATTGCATTATCGAGGGCGAATGGTCCGTCTACAATGCAATTCTTGATTTGGCCGCGCTGGTTCATTGCAGTCAATGCCGCGGCATCTAGCGTAGCTTCCATATTCGGATTGATTACTTCCAAACCCGCGAGTGGTGCGACGATCGGCATTTCAACACCGACTGCGCGCGCTATCTGAACAGCGTTTTGAATAATTTGTACTTTTTGAGATAAATCAGGATGGATGTTCATGCCCGCATCCGTCACAAAAATCAACCTGTCGAAACCAGCAACTTCAAAAGCGGCAATATGGGACATGACCGATCCTGTCCTCAGGCCATAATCTGGATTCAGTACGGCTTTCAATAGCACTGCCGTAGCAATCTGGCCTTTCATCAGGATATCGGAATCATTCCTGAATACTGATTTCACCGCTTCTTCTGCAGCCATTTCCACTGAGCTGACATGATGGAGCTGAACATGGGGATGGTTGAGCAGCCGAGGGAAATATTCCCGCATCATTGCTGTTGCCGCCAATTCATCATCGTATAGCCGAAAATGTGCCATCTTTCGGTCGACAGCCATATTGACCGCCTCCAAAACAGCCCTGTCAGCAGCAGCGGCTACTGCCACCGTGTGGCCGAAACCGTTTGGCGCATTTTCGAGTAAATAATTTAATGTGGCCATTCTTGCTCACCTCATTCTTCTTAATTAAAACAGAATGAATGGCGATTTATAAGGGATGAAAGCGTTTTATTTGCGTTTCTCCCCCCAATACTTTGCAAATACTTGCAAAACCCTGCAAGAGTTTGCAAAAAGCTTACATCAAACCATATTTCTCTAATTTGTAATACAAGGTTCGAAGGGAAATCTCCAATTGTTTTGCCGTCTTGGATTTATTGCCATTAAATTGAGTTAGTGCGTGATGAAGAATTCCGCGCTCTACCGTGTCCAACTGTTCCTGCAGCGATACTGATGATTGGATCACCACCTCGTTTTTCGCTTCGGCGACCCGCAGCATATTGAGCGGAATATGTTCTTCGGTTAACATGCGGTCGTTCATCTGCATGAAAATCATTGAGCGGCTCAGCACATTTTCAAGCTCCCTAACATTGCCTGGCCAATCGTAGACGCGCAAATACTGCAAGGCTTTGTCAGAGATGGATTCGACGCTGCGGCCATATTCCTGGTTCAACTTCAGGAGCAGCCGTTCGACGATTCTCGGGATGTCCTGCTTGCGGTTGCGAAGCGGTGGCATGAGGATTGGCATACGGTTTAGGCGGTAGTACAGATCTTCACGAAATTTGCCTTCTAATAATGCTTTTTCCATATTGGCGTTTGTCGAGGCGATGACCCGCACATTGACAGATATCGGTTTGGTCCCGCCGAGGCGCAAGGTTTCATGCTCCTGCAGCACACGCAGCAACTTGCTTTGCAATGCAGATGACAGTTCACCGATTTCATCGAGGAAAATACTGCCGTTGTTCGCTTCTTCAAACAAGCCGCGCTTTTCTCCAGTTTTGATGCCAGGAATTGCCCCCTCCTCGTAGCCGAAAAGCTCACTTTCGAGCAATTCTTCGGACAAGGCAGCGCAATTGACACGCACGAATTTATTGTATTTCCGTTCACTCGCACTGTGTATTGCATGAGCAAAAAGTTCTTTGCCGGTACCTGATTCACCACGCAAAAGCACAGTCACCAGCGTTTGTGCCGCCAGTTTCGCCTGTTGCAGCGATAATTGCATCTCTGAGGACAGGCCGATGATGTCATCGAAGGTATATTTGGACTCCAATGTCCGGATGATGCTTCGGGCACGGTCCAATTCTTTCATCAAAGAACGGATTTCTGTCGTATCGTGGATGACGCCTACGCTGCCTTTCAATTTATTGTCCACGATAATCGGTGCGACATTGACAATGACTTCCCTATTCGATGGCCCGACCTTTAAATTGACCCCCCGCACAGGTTTGCGCGTCTGCAAGGCTTTGAGATGCATGCTTTCCCCTTCAGATATATCCGCCGATGCGGGCTGCCCGATGACATCCTCCACCTGCAGGCCGGTGATGCGTGTATAGGCCGGATTGACGAGCAGGCCATAACCTTTTTCATCCACGACCGAAATGGCATCGTCGCTCGATTGGATGATGGCTTCCAACATCGTCTGAATTTCTTTCAGGTCCGTGATTTCCTCCGCCAGTGAAACGACTTCAGTAATATCCTTGAATACCGCAAATGCACCGATCGTTTCTCCGTTATCGTCGATCATCGGAAAACGGGAAGTGACAATTTTAGAGCCGTTTTTCAGCTGCAGCTCCCTGTTCAATTCGATGCGCCCTGTTTCATAAATCCTTGGCAGTTCACTCAACGAAATAAATTCGTGGATATGCCGTCCAATCGTTTCATCCGCTGCCACTTCAAGCATTCGTGCCGCACTTTTGTTCATAAAATTGATGTGGCTCGTTTTGTCGATGCCGATCATGCCTTCTTCTATCGAGTTAAAGATGATTTTCTCCCGGTGGCTCTCCTTGCTGAGGCGGTTGATGAAATGTTGTTTCTCCTCCAGCAGACGGACAAACACATTCGCAAGGCTACCAGGGATGATAACGGTATTTTTTAAAAAATGCCCTTGCAGCTCCTCATAGAGTGAATTGCTTCCTGTAACATTAAAGACAATGTCGATATCCGTCTTATCGAACTTCCGATAATCTTCTGCGACCGGAATACCATGTGTCTTTGCAGTCAACATGGCTCCAGCCTCAGGGTTCAAATCGACAACGCCGCGCACACGCAAGTAATCAGTTTCCAAAAGAGTGTTCAAAATGGCTGAGCCTCCAACGCCCCCGCCTATAATTAATACAGTTTGCAAATTGATTCAACCTTTCTCTTCTGTTTTGCAAGTAATTGCAAGAATGTTTTAAGCGTACATCAGGAAGGTTTTCTTGACAACTTTGACGGAATTGGAAACAATAGATGCAGAAGGATGTGGAAATATGGGTCGTCTAGTGGCATTTATCATCTTGCTGATCCCTGGAATCATGGCGGCGTATGGCATAAAGCTGATGCGTGATACCTTGTTCAATAAATTGCTTGAGCCTTACCCGGCTCTTTGGCTTCAATTTACACTCGGCACCGTTTTTGTCGTTCTCGGCATCGGTTTTTTCGCAGGCTTTCTCCTGAACCGCGACCGCAAAAAAGGGACCGTCTCAAAAAGATTCCAGAAGTAAAAAAATTGCGTCTACCCCATAAGGGGAGACGCAATTTTTCTTTTGACCCGGTCCGGGTAATTGGTGATGATTCCGACCATTTGTGGATCCAAGCGATCCATCAGCGACTCTGATCCGAGAATTCCGTATAACCGAACTTTCTTGTCCAGCTTCAGAATTTCGTCACAAAAAGATTTGGCAATCAGCCTTTTGTGGAGATGAATGCTGTCCACCCAATCCATGTCTTTAATGCGAGACAGCTGCGTGTTCTTTTTGATGATCCATGCCATTTCCGTTGAAGGCATCAATTTCTTCATTTGCTTCAATAATTGTGGGTTGAAAGAAGATAGATGGACATCTTCCATTCCTTCCAGCATAGCCGCGAGAATCTGTGGCCCTTTTGAATTTTTTGCAAAAGATTCCTTCAGTTCGACATTCAAAGGGATCTTCTTTTTCTTCGCCCATTGGAATACTTCATAAGCCAGCGGCATTTGATGATGCGAGAAATTCCGCATCCATTTCCTGCCTATCCGCAGTTCCTTTATCTCTTCATACGCGAGCGTATGAATACCAGCATTGATACCGGTGAGGCGACGCAGGTTGTCATCGTGGTAGACCACCACTACTCCATCTTTGGTGATCTGCACATCAAGTTCGATGCCGACACCAAATTCACAAGCCTTAAAAAAAGCATTCCATGTGTTTTCCAATGCATATCCTGAAGCGCCTCGGTGTGCATACACTTTGACTTCAGACAATAAAATCATCCTCTTCCATTTCTGAAATCGACTCGATCAGTAAAGTCGGTACTACCCAAACTTTACTTTCCTCTTGAACTTAGTTTCTCCCCCATTTTAACATTGTTGACAAGAGACTAAAAGCCTTGCCGGTTATTCAGGTTTAAGGCTGCTTATGATTTCTTATTACGGATTTGAATTTTGAACAAGAACCTTATGTAAAATCTTACATTGGAAGCTGAAAACAACAAAATCCAGTCAAAGACTGGATTTCAAAACGCTATTCGCCGGTAAAATTATTCTCAATAAATTCCTTTTCCTGTTCCTCAGTTAAAATGCCTCTAGCCTCTCCGATGCTGCCGCCCTGCATCCCCCAAATGAAATTATGTTCATCATCCACTTGGTCAAACTGGCCATTTTTCCAACGTTCGATTATTTGCAGCAAATCTTCCTTTGACTTGAAGTCGGAAGCTATCAAAATCTCTTCTGCTTTGGCGATGGATTCGTCATTCATGCGGATCAAGCCCCACTTTTCAGAAGCTATGACTTTTTGATGGGTCATTTTATGCATCATCGCCCATAGAGCATTTTCAGATGCATCTTTCGGTACTGATTGAACAAATTCCAGCCCTTCCATTTTCTGTGTGCTTTCCTCCATTGCTTTTTCATCCGATACTTGCGCTGATTTTGAGCTTTCGGCATCTCCTTGATTATCCGACACTTTGAGTGCCCCCAATGCGATAATGCCAAGTGCCATAAATGCGGCTGTTAGATAGACTATTGTTTTTTTCATCATCAAACTCCTTCAATCAAATTTCCTCATAGTTTATCCTAGTATTAGGATATTAAGTACCACTATAACAAAAGTATGACCTTCTATCTACGCTTTTCTCTCTATTTTCCTTTCAGTGAGTCGAATCAATGAATTTTCATTGCGGATATTTCCAAGAACAACAGCATACAAAAAAACCAATGAACTGAAGCTTCATTGGTTTGGAAATCTATTGGTTACGCTTGGATTTTATCATAAGGACAGCATTGTAAAGAACGCAATCAGTATGCTGACGCAATAGACACCGTAAAAATACAGCCGGTCGACGACGGTCCCTTCGCCATTCCCCAAAAAGTAGTCATCAATTTGCCTGATCAATTGCAATTGCGCTCGCCTCTTTTCATTCTGCTGGATTTGCCGGTTTTCGCTTCACTCTGCATGTCTGTTTTTCCCTATCCAGAAAAACGGCGTCTTAATCTTTTCCTCTATTCTGTTTTTCTTAAACCCTTTTTGTCCTCTAAAGTTGGATTGATTCTAGAAAAGCCGAATGATGCAAGGTGCTGCTGCAACGGGTAAAAATAAAAAAAAATCTCCTGCTGATCCGCAGAAGATTTTAAAACCGTCTTTAATTGTGTGGCTCATTCCGCATTTCCAGCCGCAGACTATCTGCGACCATTGCGATGAACTCCGAGTTGGTCGGTTTCGATTCTAAATGCGCTACGCTGTAGCCAAAGATTTTAGAAATGTGCTCTACGGTTTCATGGCGATTCCACACTTGTTCAATTGCATGGCGAATCGACCGTTCAACCCGTGTCGAAGTCGTATCAAACTTGGAGGCGATTCCTGGATACAGCACTTTAGTAACTTTGTTCAGGATTTCAGGTTGCTCTAATACTAAGGAGACTGCTTCCTTCAAGTAATTATAGCCTTTCAGATGAGGAGGAATGCCGATATCTTTAACGATATTGGTGATTCGGTCCTCTTTCGTCAATCTGCTCTCAGACTGCCCTGGCGTCGCGCTCCTTGCTTTCATAATATGATTGATCTGCACGGCCAGACGATCGGCTTCAAAAGGTTTCATGATGAAATAGGATGCTCCGTACTCAGCAGCCTGGCTCATAATCGATTCCTGCCCAAAAGCAGACAGCATAATCACATCGATCCCCTGCAGATCGCCATTTTCCTTGATCGCATCCAGCACAGCAATACCGTCCAAATAAGGCATGATGATGTCCAGCAGCAAAATATCGACTGTCTGTCTATGGAGCATTTCGATGCAGGTCTTGCCATTATAGGCAACATCCACCACTTCCATATTGAGTTGCGCATTTAAATAATCTTGCATCAGTCCAACCAATTCGCGATTATCATCTGCAATTGCGATTTTTATTTTGTCCATTCGACTCTCTCCTTGGTGACTGACTCTAGCAGTTTCCGGTACAGCCTTCAGTCAACGGGTCGATCAATTTTCTTCCCACTGCCAAAGCTTATTTCATCATTAACTTACGATCTGCTGCGAGTGACAACAGTTCTTCCGCATGCTGTAGCGTCAAATCTGTTATTTCGGCTCCGGACAGCATCCGGCTCATTTCTTCTGTCCGTTCGCGTCCATCCAGCTCTGTGACTGCAGTGGTCGTGCGCTGGTTGTCGACTTTCTTCTCAATGAATAGATGCTGATCGGCCATTGCCGCGACTTGAGGCAAATGCGATATGCACAAGACCTGGGAATGGACTGAAATGGCAGCAATCTTTTCAGCAATCGCCTGTGCCACCCGGCCGCTTACGCCCGTATCCACTTCATCGAAAATGATGGAAGTGATGCCCTGATGTTTGGAAAAAATAGTTTTTAAAGCCAACATCATTCGGGATAATTCCCCGCCTGAAGCCACTTTGGTAAGAGGTTTCAACGGTTCCCCAAGATTTGTCGAAATATAGAAGGAAATTGCGTCATGGCCATTCCGATCAAAGCGGCCGTTCGGCAACACAGAAAAATTCACTTCAAACGAAGCTTTCGCCATATGTAACTCTTTCAATTGCTCCATTATGGCCTTGCCCAAACTCTTCGCGGCTTTTTTGCGGAGAATTGTAAGTTCTTCCGCTTCCACACGCAAATCTTCGGTCAACTCTTTCAACTTTTCCTGATCCAGCTGGTAACGCTGATCGCGGTTAACCAATTTATCCAATTCATCTGTCTGCTTTTCATGATACAGCAAAATATCTTCAACGGAAGCACCATATTTTCTTTTTAAGGATTGAATGACCGCTAAACGTTGCTCAATCTCATTTAAACGCGCTGGATCAAATTCCATATCATCCAAAATCCGCTTGATTTCAGTGCCGGTGTCTTGAATGAGGTAAAAAGCGCTCGACAGCGTTTCCGAAGACCCGCTGAAGGTTTCATCCACCGCCGCCGCATGTTCAAGTTCAGACATGGCAGAGCCGATCCAGTCCAAACCTTTGCTTTCACCTTGGATCGCTTCATGCGCAGCTGAAATGGATTCGTATATTTTATTGAAATTTTGCAGTTTTTTGCGCTCTGATACCAATTCTTCTTCTTCGCCTATCACCAATTCCGCTGCTTCAATTTCCTGCAGCTGGAAAGTCAGCAAATCGATGCGCTGGGCAATCTGCTGTTCGTTTTCTGTATAAGAGGAAAATTCCCGCTTTAATTTTGTGTATCGATCGAATGTTTGGCTATAGCTCTCCCTGGACTTGGCCAAGCTTTTTCCGGCAAATTGGTCCAACAGGTAAAGATGCTGTTTTTCATCCATCAATTCCTGTGTTTCATGCTGGCCGTGAATGTCAATCAGTGATGCGCCAACTTCACGCAAGATGGAGATGGTCACCAACTTGCCGTTGATGCGGCAGACATTTTTCCCTTTGTCATTCAATTCCCGGCGCAGCAAGATATCGCCATCACTCCAGGAGATGCCGAATTCCTCTAATCTGCGAAACACCGGATGCTGGTCGTCTTCCAATGAAAACAAGCCTTCGATTTCAGCTTTTTTTGCACCATGCCGAATAAACTCCTGGCTGCCCCGTCCACCAGCCAAAAGATGGACTGCATCTATGATAATGGATTTACCGGCACCGGTTTCCCCTGTCAAAACAGTCAGCCCTTCAGAAAAACTGACGGTCAGGGCGTCGATAATGGCAAAATTGCGTATATCTAATTCCCGAAGCATATCCGTTCACCTCTTCTTAAAGCATTTCGATTAAACGCTGTTTTAAAATTTCACGATGTTCGGTGTCTCTGCAGATGATCAGGCATGTGTCATCGCCACAAATGGTTCCTAGAATCTCTTCCCAGTCCAAGTGATCGATCAATGAGCCGATGGCATGGGCATTCCCCGGCAAGGTCTTCATGACCAGAAAATGGCTGGCTCCGTCGATGCTGACAAACGCATCCGTCAATGCACGATGAAGTTTCTGCATCGGATTAAAGCGCTGATCCGCAGGCAAGCTGTATTTGTAGCGGCCGTCCTGCAATGGGACTTTCACTAAATGCAATTCTTTTATATCACGCGATACGGTGGCTTGAGTCACTTCATAGCCGGCTGACTTCAACAGGTCCACGAGCTCGTCCTGAGTTTCGATTTCGCGATTTGAAATAAGATCCCGAATTTTAATGTGGCGCTGTCCCTTGTTCATGGTGTTCCCCCTTGGATGAATAATTATTCCATATACTTAATATTCTACAGTTATACCATACATTAGACAAGAAAACACATCCCTTTTGGAATGTGTTTACAACAATTCATGTGCTTTCTTGACTGTTTCGTCAACCAACGATTCAGAAACTTCGGCGATTTCACTGCCTTCAGCACTGGATTGAAGATGGAATAAAAACTCAATATTGCCTTCTCCGCCGGTGATCGGTGAAAACGACATGTTTTTTACATGAAATCCGGAATCAACTGCGAATTTACCGACTTTGTTCAATACATCGCGGTGTATTTTCGAATCGCGGATGATGCCTTTTTTCCCTACATTTTCCCTACCGGCTTCAAATTGGGGTTTCACCAATGCAATAACATCGCCACCAGGCACCAGAACCTGCTTCAAGACTGGAAAAATAATGCGCAAAGAAATAAACGAAACATCGATCGTAACAAACTCCGGAAGCCCTTGATTGAAATCTTCGGGTTTGGAATGGCGGAAGTTGACACGCTCCATTACGGTCACGCGTTCATCCTGCCTGATTTTCCAGGCCAATTGGTTATAGCCGACATCAAGCGCGTAGCAATGCTTTGCCCCGTTTTGAAGGGCGCAATCCGTAAATCCGCCCGTCGAAGAACCGATATCGAGCATCAGTTTTCCGTCAACCGATAAATCGAACTCCTGTAAGGCCTTTTCAAGCTTTAAGCCACCGCGGCTGACGTATTTCAAATCATTGCCTTTCATCTGCAGCGGAGCATCCTCCAGGATTTTTTCGCCTGGTTTGTTCATCCGTTCAGATCCTGAATAGATGATTCCAGCCATAATGGCACGCTTTGCTTTTTCACGTGTTTCACAGATGCCCCGCTCGACTAACAGGACATCTACACGCTCTTTTTTAGGTTTGTTCATAGAATAGTCGAACCTGCCTGCGTTTTGGATTGCGTCCATTTCTTGACGACACGGACAACTTCATCGCTGTTCAGATGGATTTCATCCATCAATTCAGAGACGTCGCCGTGTTCGATGAATTGATCGGGAATCCCCAGACGGTCAATAACCGACTCACGATAATTATTATCTTGTGCAAATTCCAGAACAGCGCTCCCGAACCCGCCTTGAAGAACGGCTTCTTCAATCGTTACAACCGGAACTTTAAGTTCGAAAATGCTGTGAAGCATCGCTTCGTCCATCGGCTTGATGAAACGGGCATTGACCACTTGTGCTGAAATGCCTTGCTCAAGCAATTGTTCTGCCGCATGCATCGCCATTGGAATGGTCGTACCGAATGTCAGGATTACCGCATCGGTCCCTTCGTTCAATACTTCCCATGAGCCGATCGGCAATGCCTGAAGCTCTTCGTCCATCGGTACGCCCAGGCCGTTGCCTCTTGGATAACGGAGCGCAATCGGTCCGCCATTGTAATCAATTGCTGTTTTGACCATATGTTGTCCTTCGTTTTCATCTTTCGGCATCATGATGACCATATTCGGCAAATGGCGCAGGAAAGCGATATCGAACACGCCTTGATGCGTTTCTCCGTCTGCTCCAACTAGGCCGGAACGATCGATCCCGATAAAGACATTCAAATTCTGGCGGCAAATATCGTGGACCACCTGATCATAAGCACGCTGCAGGAAAGTCGAATAGATAGCCAGGAATGGTTTCATGTCCTGAGTCGCAAGTCCTGCAGCCATCGTGGTTGCATGCTGTTCGGCAATCCCGACATCAAACATGCGGTCAGGAAATTCAGAAGCAAATCCTTCCAATTTCGATCCGACCGGCATAGCGGGCGTAATAGCCACAATGCGCTCATCCGTACGTGCCAATTTGCGGACGGTTTCCGCCACAAGGCCGCTCCATGAAGGTGCTTTTGAAGAAGACTTCACTAAGTCGCCTGTCTCCATCTTATAGGGTCCGATTCCATGCCATGTGCCGATTGTATCCTGTTCAGCAGGCAAAAAGCCTTTGCCTTTTTTCGTAACGACATGAAGCAGGACCGGACCTTTTGTTTTCTTGGCATAACGCAGATTGTCTTCCAGCTCTTCCAGGTCGTGGCCGTCGATCGGCCCGAGATAGGTAAAGCCCATTTCTTCGAAGAACATTCCGGAAACCACCAGGTATTTCAAGGAATCCTTGACGCGTTCAGCTGTAGACGCAAGTCTGCCGCCGACTGCCGGTACTTTCTTCAATAGGTATTCCAAATCATCTTTGACTTTATTGTATTTTCCTGCAGTCCGCATACGGCCGAGCATGCTGTGCATGGCACCGACATTCGGGGCGATGGACATTTCGTTGTCATTTAAAATGACGACCATGTCTGTCTGCGCATGTCCGATATGGTTCAGTGCTTCAAAAGCCATACCGCCGGTCAAAGCTCCATCACCGATGATCGGGATGACGTGATTGCTGTCTTTTTTGATGTCGCGGGCTGCTGCCATTCCCATCGCTGCCGACAATGAAGTCGAGCTGTGTCCGGTTTCCCAGACATCATGGTCGCTTTCATTGCGTTTCGGAAAGCCACAAAGGCCTTTAAATTGGCGTAATGTGTCGAATTGTCCAGCTCTTCCCGTCAGGATTTTGTGGACATAAGATTGATGTCCCACATCCCAGATAAATTTGTCCGACGGGCTGTCGAATACTTTATGCAGTGCAACTGTCAGTTCCACCACTCCAAGATTCGGACCGATATGCCCGCCTGTTCTTGATAAGTTCTCTATTAGAAACCGTCGAATATCTTCACTTAATACTTCAAGCTGCTTGGTAGTCAGCTCTTTTAAGAAAGATGGACCAGTAATCGAATGAAGATCCATTGCCATCACGCACCTTTTTATAGAAATTTTTCCTTCAGACTGTCTGTTCATATTATATCAATACATTGGGAATGTACAAATCAGAGCCTTTAAAATCAGCTTTTTCTTTCGACGATCAATTGAGTCAATTGCAGAAGCAATGATTTTTCACCGCTCAATTCCCCCAGTGCATTGATGGCTTCAGAAGCATGAAAGTCCAGCTTTTCTTTTGCTTTCGGCAATGTCAATATCCCCGGATAGGTGCTCTTTTCGCTGGATTCGTCTTTCCCGGCTGTTTTTCCCAGTTCCTGGGAAGTTCCAGTAACATCCAAAATATCATCCTGGATCTGGAAAGCAAGTCCTAGATGCTCCCCGAAACGGCTGAGTGCCATAATCTCTTCATTGGTCGCTTGAGCTAAAATACCACCGGCCAGAATGCTATAGGTCAGCAAAGCCCCCGTTTTCAAGCGGTGTACCTGTTCCAACTCTTCAAGCGTCAATTTCTTTTCTTCGCCTTCAATGTCCAGCACTTGGCCGCCTACCATTCCTTCAGCTCCTGAAGAAACACTCATCAAATCGATCAAGCGTATTTTATCGTCGCTTGAAACATTTTGCAGCCGTGCGACGATGCCGAAGCTGTAGGTCAACAATGCATCACCGGCAAGAATGGCGATGGCTTCACCGAACACTTTGTGGTTGGTCGGCATGCCCCGGCGCAGGTCGTCATCGTCCATGCTCGGCAAATCATCATGGATCAGTGAATAGGTATGGATCATTTCAATCGCAGCCGCCACTTTCAGCGCATCCGGATGTTCCTGTCCATTCAGTTCATGAAGTACTGCCAACAGCAGAATCGGACGAATCCGTTTTCCACCGGCCTGCAACGAATAATGCATCGATTCCTTCAGTGAATCCGGAATCGACAGAGACAGAATCTGCTCAGCCATTTCCTGTTGGATGAGCGGTTCGTAATGGGTGCGGAATTCGGTTAAGTTCATTTGGCATTCCCGTCCATTTCTATGTCAGCCGGCACTTCTTTGCCGTCTTTCATCATGGTCACCAATTGGCTTTCCGCGTTCTGTAATTTATCGTGGCAGACTTTCGAAAGCTCCATGCCTTTTTGGTAAAGTGTCAATGCCTGTTCAAGCGGTACATCCCCCTGCTCGAGCTGGCGGACGATTTCTTCAAGTTGTTCCATTGCATCATTGAACATGATTTTCTTTTCAGCCATCGTTTCGGTCTCCTTCGTTTGCTGGATTTATCTCATCGACAGTCGTCAGGATAGTGCCATCCTGCATCGCCATGGTCAAGCGGTCGCCCACTTTCACCTGCGATACACTTTTGACGACGGCTCCTTCTATATAAGGAATTGAATAGCCGCGATCCATAATTTTCAGCGGACTCAGCGCATCTAATGTGCGGATTGCAGAAGACAGCTGCTGTGAGCGGTTCTTCAGCAATTGGTTCATTTGGTAATCAAGCCTTCTTGCAAGTTCCGTCACATCTGTCTCGGACTGCCGGATACGTTGGAGCGGCACACGTGATTTCAATTGCTGATCCAGCGTCCGGTAGCGTTCTTTTGAACGGTTCAACTGCTGTAGGGATTCCCGCTGCAGTGAATCGGTGGCGCGTTCGACGCGCTCGATGAACGGCCGGTACAAGCGCTCCGGATAAGCCAGTGGAAAAGATGAAGTCATTCGGTTCAAGGCTTGCTTTTGCTGGTTGACGGCTCCTGAAACAGTCCGGTACATCTGGCTGCGGTAACTTGTCACACGTTCCAGCAGCTCTGCCTGGCTGGGTACAGCCAGCTCTGCAGCAGCTGTAGGTGTCGGCGCCCGAAGATCCGATACGAAATCGGCGATGGTCGTATCCGTTTCATGGCCGATGGCAGAAATGACAGGTATACGCGAGTCAAAAATGACCCGTGCTACCGCTTCTTCGTTGAATGCCCATAAATCTTCAATGGACCCACCGCCTCGTCCAACGATCAATACATCAAAATCGCCTTTATTGGCGGATTGGATGGACTGGACGATCGATTGTGTCGCGCCTGCCCCTTGGACAAGTGTCGGATACAGCACGACATCCGCCAGCGGATAGCGGCGGTGCAGCGTGATGATGATGTCACGCACGGCAGCACCTGTCTGGGCAGTCACCACCGCGATCCGTTTTGGAAAACGCGGCAATGCCTGTTTATGGGAAGCTTGGAACAGGCCTTCTTTAGCCAACTTCTCTTTTAATTGTTCAAATGCCAAGTAATAATCACCGATACCGTCAGCCTGCATCGACTGGGCATACAATTGATACTGGCCGGATGCCTCATAGACCGAGACATCCCCGCGGATCAGCACCGTCATGCCACTTTCCGGTTTGAATTTCACGGACTTGGCGCTTGCAGAAAACATGACGCCCGGCAAACGGGCGGCATTGTCCTTTAAAGTGAAATAAATATGGCCGCTTGTATGGATTTTAACATTCGACAGCTCCCCTTTTACATAAACATCGCGTAAATGGGGATCTGCATCGAATTTCTTTTTTATGTATTTGGTTAACGCTTTGACACTCAAGTATGGGTCGGTTGACACACTTTCAACCCCTGTCTGTGAATTTAAAAAGCTGTCTTTCTTTCGAAAAACAGCCCTATTGCTCTTTATTTTACATGCTTATGCCTGTTTTGTCTTTGATAACCCTTTTTCAGCGGACTCCAATGTATTTCCCATCAGCATCGCGATGGTCATCGGTCCGACGCCGCCTGGAACCGGTGTCACGAAGCTGGCGGCTTCCTGGACATCTTCGAAATCGACATCTCCACATAATTTGCCGTTTTCATCCCGGTTCATGCCGACATCGATAATGACTGCGCCCGGTTTGATGAAACTATGGTCGATGAATTTAGCTCTGCCAATCGCCGCAATCAGAATATCCGCCTGAGCCGTGAATTGTGCCAAATCCTTGGTTTTTGAATGGCAATAGGTCACAGTCGCATCTTTCTGCAGCAGCAACTGGCCGATCGGTTTGCCGACGATATTACTGCGGCCGATCACTACAGCGTGTTTGCCTGCAGGGTCAATGCCATAATGCGACAACAATTCCATGATGCCGTGCGGGGTGCATGGCAGAAAGGCCTCTTTGCCGATCATCATATTGCCGACAGAAATCGGGTGAAAGCCATCCACATCTTTTTCGGGACTGATTGCCGAAATGACCTTGAATTCGTCGATTTGCTGCGGCAGCGGCAATTGGACAAGGATGCCATGGATTTCCGGATCCCGGTTCAAGTCATCTATTTTTGAAAGCAATTCCTGCTCGGTCAAGGTATCCGGAAACTGGTGAAGGTCTGAACGCATGCCAAGTGCCTCGCAGGTCTTTTTCTTGTTTTTTACATATGTAAGGGAGGCGGAGTTTTCTCCAACCAACACAACGGCAAGTCCAGGGATGATGCCCTGTTGCGCTAATTTTTCTACGCGTTCTTTTACCTGGACTTTAATTTTCTGGCTTACTGCTTTTCCATCAATCAATTTTGCAGTCATGTAAACTCCTCCAATTAATTTGCTGTTTCGTCAGTGAACTTCGACAGGACGCCATTAACAAATCGACTTGATTTATCGTCCCCGAAAGTTTTGCTCAGTTCAATCGCTTCGTTCATAATAACCCGTGATGGAGCGTCTTCCATATAGCCCAGTTCAAAGATAGCCATGCGAAGAATCGTCCGTTCAATCTTCGGCAGCCGTTCCAATGACCAGTTTTCCAGATGGCCGACAAGCTTTTCATCGATTTCCGCCATATTGGCATGGGTGCCCTGCACCAATAAATTATAGAAATTATCGTTTTCTCCAGCCATCACATGGTCCATGGCCTCATCGATGGTCAATTCAGTGCCCTCTAATTGAAATAAGGTCTGAAGCGCTTTTTCGCGTGCTTCGTGTCGTTTCATATTGTATCCGATCTCCTTTTCACAGCTAATTATCCCTCATTATACAGGTATTCCGGCTGAACTTCCATGTTTGAAATGTTCGGTCAATAGTTCATCTTCGCCTTTGAAAATCCGGTTTGTGGGAGGAATATTTTGGGTTTAGCCGGCAAAAACAAAGAGAAGGCTGCCCCAAAGCCATTGTAAGGGCCTTGGAGCAGCCTAGCTGCTTATTCTGCTGCTTGGGGTTCGAAATTGACACCGGTAATATGGACATTCACTTCTTGCGTTTGAAGTGAAGTCATGTTTTCCAATGTCTGCCGGACCTGCTCTTGAATCTTTAAAGCCGTCTTCGGAATCGATACACCATAATTGATGACACAATAGACATCAATGGCCAAGCCTTCTTCAGACAAATCGGTTTTGATGCCTTTGCCGTGGACTTTTTTTCCTAAACGTTCGACGACGCCGGACGCGAAATTGCCGCGCATACTGGCGACTCCCTCAATATCCGTCGCAGCGATGCTTGCAATGATTTCCAGAACTTCAGGAGCCACTTCGATATTGCCCAAATCCTGTGCTCCATGAGATTTCATGCGTACATAAGGTGCTATTTTTTCTGCCATTTGAAAAGCTCCTCCTTAAGATCCCAGCACATCGTATTTTTCAAGGAATTTCGTATTGAAATCTCCTGATTTGAATACTTCGTGATCCATCAGTTTCAAATGGAATGGAATCGTCGTAAACACACCTTCGATGACGAATTCGTCCAACGCGCGTTTCATTTTCGCTACCGCTTCTTCACGTGTATCGGCGAATGTGATCAATTTCGCCACCATGGAATCATAATACGGCGGAATGGTATATCCCGAGTACATTGCAGAATCGATTCTTACACCCATGCCGCCCGGCGGAAGGTACATATCGATTTTTCCCGCTGATGGCATAAAGTTCTTAGCTGGATTTTCCGCATTGATGCGGCATTCGATCGACCAACCTTTAAAGGTTACGTCTTCCTGAGAGTAGGCCAATGTTTCGCCTGAAGCAACCCGCAATTGCTGTTGGATCAGGTCAATCCCGGTAATCATCTCCGTCACCGGATGCTCTACCTGGATACGCGTGTTCATTTCCATGAAATAGAATTTCTGGTTGACAGCGTCAAAGATGAATTCCACGGTTCCCGCTCCGCGGTAGTTGACCGCCAAAGCTGCCTTGACCGCCGCTTCGCCCATTTCCGCGCGCAACTCGGGCGACAAAGCCGGTGATGGCGCTTCTTCAACCAATTTCTGCATGCGGCGCTGGATAGAACAATCACGCTCGCCTAAATGAATGGCATTGCCATGGGAATCGGCAAGCACCTGGATTTCGATGTGGCGGAAATCCTCGATGAATTTCTCGATATAAACGCCTGGATTGCCGAAAGCTGCTGCCGCTTCTTTCTGCGTCATGTTCAGGCCGGTGATGAAATCTTCACGTGTACGGGCTACGCGGATTCCTTTTCCGCCGCCTCCAGCCGTTGCTTTGATGATGACCGGGAATCCGAGTTCATCTGCAATGCGCAAGCCATCTTCTTCACTGGCTACGATGCCGGTAGAACCTGGTACAACAGGCACTCCTGCTTTGCGCATCGTTTCACGTGCCACATCCTTCGTACCCATACGCGAAATCGCATCCGCTGTCGGGCCGATGAACATGATGTCGCAAGCTTCGCATAGTTCCGCGAAGCTGGCGTTTTCAGCTAAAAATCCGTATCCCGGATGAATGCCGTCGCAATTTGTCAGTTTGGCAACCGACATGATATTGGAAAAGTTCAGATAGCTGTCTTTCGATAATTTTGGGCCGATGCAATACGCTTCGTCTGCCAATTCGACATGAAGTGCTTCTTTATCGGCTTCTGAGTATACAGCAACCGTCTCGATATCCATCTCTTTGCAGGCACGGATGATCCGGACCGCAATTTCGCCACGGTTTGCAATCAATACTTTTTTCATCGTCTTCATCGCCATCTCCCCTTTCCTCAGTTTGCTTTCACGAGGAATAAAGGTTGGCCGTATTCCACTAGCTGTCCGTCTTTTACAAGAATTTCAGCAATTTCTCCATCCACTTCCGCTTCAATTTCGTTGAATAATTTCATCGCTTCGACGATGCAGACAACTTGGTCCGCACTTACTTTAGTTCCTGCCTGTACATAAGCAGGTTCATCCGGTGATGGAGATTCATAGAAGGTACCGACCATTGGAGACAGGATTTTGTGGTATTCCGAATCGTTGTCAGCTGGTATTTCTGGTGCTTCCTGAGAAACCAGTTCTTCAGCCTTCGGTTCTTTTACCGGTGCAGGAGCACTTGGCGATTCTACAGCTTTTGGTGCCTGGGGTGTCTGGATGGATGAGCTGGCGTTTGGTTGAACTGTGCCTGAACCACTCTTTTTCATCTTGACTTTGACGCCTTCAAATTCATAAGAGAACTCTTCGATAGATGACCCATCGACCAATTTGATAATTTCACGGATTTCTTGAATTTTCATATTCATCCTACTCCCCTAATTATGTATTTTACTGATTCCTATTCCATTTTAGACTTATTTAGTCTATTTTGAAACACTAAATCTGATTTTTTAAAAAAAGGCCTCTTAAAAAGAGGCCTTTTATTTTTGCTTATTGAGCTCTTGAAACATACGAAGAATCAGTGGTATTGATGATCAGATGGTCGCCTTCATTAATGAAGAACGGTACCTGAACCGTCAATCCTGTCGATAATTTCGCCGGTTTCGATCCGCCGCTTGCTGTATCGCCTTTAATGCCCGGATCCGTTTCAACCACTTCAAGGACCACTGTATTCGGCAATTCAACACCAAGAACTTCTCCCTGGAATTGAATCACTTGAACTTCCATGTTTTCCTGAAGAAACTTCAATTCGTATTCAATGTTCTTTTCAGGCAATTCGATCTGGTCGTAAGTTTCTGTATCCATGAAAGCATGCATATCGCCATTTGCATACAAATATTGCATCTTGTTGTTGTCGATCTGTGCTTTTGCTACCTTTTCACCTGCACGGAATGTTTTTTCTGTGACACTTCCCGTACGCAGGTTGCGAAGCTTGGAACGCACGAATGCCGCGCCTTTGCCGGGTTTTACGTGCTGGAATTCCATAACGCGCCAAATTCCGCCATCCACTTCAATTGTGACACCTGTTTTAAAATCGTTTACTGAAATCATAATAGTTCCTCCGTTTGTTATAAAATGCGAAGCTCTTTTGTGGAGTTAGTCAACCGTTCATTTCCTGACTCGGTTATCAGTATATCATCTTCAATGCGAACTCCGCCAACTCCTGGCAGATAAATGCCGGGTTCCACCGTTACAGCCATCCCTGGCTCCAGAATCGTTTCCGATCTGAATGACAAGCCGGGGCTTTCGTGGACTTCCAAACCGATGCCATGGCCTGTAGAGTGTCCAAATGCCTCGCCATAGCCTTTTGACTTGATAAAATCGCGCGCAATCGCATCCGCTTCTATACCACTCATGCCCGGACCGATTTTTTCAACGCCTAATTCCTGCGCCTTCAATACAATATCATATATTTCTTTCATCTGCGCAGAAGGTTCGCCGACTGCGACCGTACGGGTGATGTCCGAGATATAGCCATTATAGAGGGCGCCAAAATCCAATGTGATCATATCGCCATCTTCAATAACTTTATCCGTGGCAACACCATGGGGCAGTGCCGAACGGAGACCCGAAGCCACAATGACATCAAAACTTGAAGACGTGGCTCCCTGTTTTCTCATGAAAAATTCCAATTCATTGGAGACCTCAAGTTCAGTCAGCCCTGGACGGATAAATCCGCAAATATGTTCGAAGGCGTCATCCGCAATTTTAGCGGCGGCTTTTAGAACAGCGACTTCTTCGGGTGTTTTGACCATCCGGATCTTTTCGATCAAATTGCTGATGGGTTCCATCTCCACTTCCACTTTCTCTTTATACTGCAAGGCTGTGGCATATGTCATATAATCCTGTTCAAAAGCAAGCGTTTTGATGCTTAAGGAGTCGATGGCCTGCACCGCTTCGTCCATCAGATTTTTTTTGGCTTGGACCACTTCAAACTCTTTGACCTGGACACTGGCCTGTTCGGTATAGCGGAAATCCGTAATGAAGACTGCTTTGTCCTGAGTGACAAGCGCCAGTCCGGCTGTGCCGGTAAATTCAGTTATATAGCGCAGATTAAAAGGGCTGGTGACGAGGATCGCCTCCACATCCCGACGTTTCATTTCAGTGCGTAATTTTTGAAGTTTCAATCGATTCATCCTCTCTCTTGTCTTAAAAGCAGCGCATGCAGCGCCAGTTTGTAAACATCCTGCCCGAATCCCACAATCTGCCCGATCGTAACTGGAGAAATGTAGGAATGATGGCGGAATTCTTCCCGTTTATGGACATTCGATATATGTACTTCGATTACAGGAACCTCGATAGCGGCAATGGCATCCCGGATAGCGATGCTGGTGTGCGTATAAGCCCCCGCATTCATGACGATGCCGGATAGTGCTTCATCGCCGGCTCCGTGAATCCAGTCGATCAATTCCCCTTCATGGTTCGACTGCCGGCAAATCAATTCGATATTGTGATGATAGGAAAATTCCACCAGATCCTGTTCCAGTTCTTCCAGTGTAAACGTTCCATAGGCTTCTTTCTCCCGTTTGCCCAGACGATTTAAATTAGGGCCGTTCAAGACCAGCACTCGCATTCAACCTTCTCCTTCCCCTGACACATTCTTCATTATTTTAACATATCGGAACAATCGAGCAAATATTACGAAAAGCGGAAACGGCCGTTAAGCTCCGAAAGGCATAAGCCAATCTGGCGAAGCGGCGTACTTTGCCGCACAGCCAGAGTGGCTTATGACCCGAGGAGTTGGCCGTTGGAGCTGGACACTAAGAAAAGCGGAAGCAACCGTTTAGCCCCGACAAGCGCTGGAAGGCTCACCGGTAATGGCGCGGTTTGCCGAAGCGGCGTTTTTTTGCCGCACAGGCGAAGCGACTTAAGACCCCGAGGTTCTAGGCGCTGCAGCTGGACAACAGAAATACGGAAGCGTCTAACAGCTGAACCCGACCTAAAACCACAACTTCCCGCCACACGCTTACTGGACCCAAACCTTAAGGCAGCTCCATTAAATCAATGCATAAAAAAAGCGCGATGGCTGCTCGGCCATCGCGCTGTTCATCTTATAATCCGCATTTCAATTGAGCGTTGCAGTTGGTGCAGGTATTGCAGCCGCCCATTTCTTCCACTGTACCTTTACGGCAGACTGGGCATGTATCGCCCACTTCAGAACCGATACTCACATTGGTTGAACGGAGATCCTGGATCGTGTCGATCAGGACGATCGGACGCTTGCTAGTTTCTTCCGGCTGATCCTCTTCTTCAAAGGTATTGTCTTCAGCTTTCAGTGTCAGGACCTGTGAGTCCCGGCTGCCGTCGACATATACTGTACCGCCTTTTGCTCCGCCTTTGTACAGACGCTCATAGACGCCTTCCACCTGTTCGACCGTGTAGCCGCGTGGTGCATTGACGGTTTTCGAAATCGAGGAATCGATCCAGCGCTGGATTATGCATTGAACATCCGCGTGTGCTTCTGGCGCTAAATCCATGGATGTAACGAATGCCTTCGGCAAGTTCTCTTCATCCGCTTCCGGATTGTTCTTCAAGTATTCACGGACGATGTCAGCTTTGACCTCGATGAATTTCCCAAGGCGGCCGCTGCGGTAGTAGGTGAAAGAATAATAAGGTTCCAGTCCGGTTGAAACGCCGACCATTGTTCCGGTAGACCCGGTTGGCGCCACTGTCAATAGATGTGAATTACGGATGCCTTTTTCCAGGATCGCTTCACGGACGTGTTCCGGCATGTCCTGCATAAATCCGGTTTCTGTGAAAGCTTTGCGGAGTGCCGCTGTTTCATCATCGGTTTTGCCGACAAGGAATGGGAAACTGCCGCGTTCTGCTGCCAAGTCAGTCGAAACTTCATAAGCTGCGGTAGCGATTGTCTTGAAAATCTCATCCACTAGCTCATTGCCTTCCGGAGAGCCATATTCCTTGTCGCAATAAATCAACAGATCGGCAAGGCCCATTACGCCAAGCCCAACACGGCGTTCTCCAAGTGCCTGTACTTCGTTTTCTTCAAGGAAGTATGGAGTTGCATCGATAACATTGTCCTGCATACGAACACCGACACGCACCGTTTCCTTCAAAGCTTCAAAATCAACTTGCTTCGTCTTCGAATCTGCAAACTGAGCCAAGTTGACCGCAGCCAGGTTGCAGACAGAATACGGTGCCAAAGGCTGTTCGCCACAAGGGTTCGTCGCAACGACTTTTTGTCCGTAAGCGGCAGCATTTGTTTTTTCATTAGCGTTATCGATAAAGAAAATGCCTGGCTCCGCTGAGTAGGTCGCACAGATATTGATCAGGTTCCATAGCTCGCGCGCTTTCATTGTACGGTAAACACGTACACCGTGGCCCATGCGTTCCCATTCACGAACATCGCCAACTTCCTGCCACTGTTCATTGTAGATAGCCATCTCTTCTTTCGAATAAGATTCCACAGCCGGGAAGCGAAGGTCGAAATCCGCATCGTTTTCGACTGCTGTCATGAAGTCGCTTGTCAACGTGACAGAAATATTGGCACCTGTCAAAAATTCTTCGTTATGGACTGTATAAGTTCCGCCATCCCGCAATTTCGTTTCCGCGTCGCGCATGATTTTCTCGTTGAATCCGCCCATTCCAGGAATCGCACGGTAATTCAGGATCCCTTGATACATCGCATCTTCCTGCTCTGTCAAAGGCTTGAATTTCAGTTTATCATGAGCCAATTTCTTGATGGTCTCATCTTCGGTATTTTCGATCAAATAACGCAAAATGCGTGGATTCTGCATTTTCGAGATGATGAATTCCGCAATATCCGGATGCCAGTCGGCAAGCATGATCATCTGTGCTCCGCGGCGTGAACCACCCTGCTCGACAAGATGCGTCAGTTTCGCGATATCGTCCAACCACGAGACAGAACCAGACGATTTACCGTTGACTCCGCGAGCCAATGTGTTGCGCGGACGAAGTGTCGAACCGTTGGTGCCGACACCGCCGCCGCGGCTCATGATTTCCATCACCTGTTTGCGGTGATCGGAAATGCCTTCGCGTGAATCAGCTACAAACGGCATAACGTAACAGTTGAAATACGTCACGTCGGTATCTGCCCCTGCTCCATACAGGACACGGCCAGCGGGAATGAATTTCAATCCAACCAATTGCTGGTAGAATTTTTCGAACCACTCCTGACGCTTTTCCGAAGTTTTCTCGACTGACGCAAGGCCTGTTGCATTCCGTTTCGCAATCTGCTCGTAAAACACTTCCAGCGGCTTCTCAATCACTTCAATCGGACGATTGACGATGCCTGCCTGCTGCTCTTCCGGTTTGTCGATTGCGCTTCTATAATCTTCCTCGATCCAGACCTGCGCTTTATTGGACTCCTTATCGATGGAAACGATATAGCCGAGTCCACGAGCTGGAAATTTCGGATCTTCTTTGACAGTCAAGACAACGAAATCGCCTGCCTTAAGTGTCTTTTTCTCCGTATCCTTAAAAGAATAACGGTCGATCATCACGAGGCGGGATACACCTTTATGCGTCAATTTCATATCCGGAGTAATTGCGTGCACTTGCGGGAACGTTTCGATATCTTCGTTTAACGCTCTTGAATTTAATGAATACTGGGATTGTGTGGCGGAAACCATTTGACAATTCCTCCTTCGTGTTATATGGAGTTAGATACTATATATAGTATTACTTCAATTCCCAGCATACTACATGTTGAAACTTCTTTTCAATAACAATTTTCTGATGGAAATTTCTCATGTGATGGAAAGCTTTATTTACCAGCGTTTCCATCTTTGGAAATCTCTAAAATGAGCCAAAAGACTCTCACGCCCGGAAATTCCACTCAGCATTGGCGTATTTTTTTTCTTCCAAAGCCTTGACATCTGCCAGTTGCTGCTCAGACAAATGATAAGCTTGCAGATCGATGGACAGCGCCTGCTCAAATCCGGACTTGAATGCCCGGACGCATTCTTCAGCTGTAGCGGGCTCCTCGCGCAGGGAGTTGATCGACACCGCTTTTTCAGGGATTTTTGCGCGCATCCGCTCTTTAGCCTGTTCGCTTGAAAATTTGAAAACCGATAGGAGCTTTTCAGCATCCAGATCTATCAGTATAGCACCATGCTGCAAAATGACACCTTTTTGGCGTGTCTGCGCACTGCCTGCGACTTTTTTTCCTTCGACGACCATTTCATACCAGCTTGGCGCATCAAAACAAACAGCTGATTTCGGTTTTTTCAGATCCGCCCGCTTCTCATCTGTATCCGGTACAGAGAAATAAGCATCCAGTCCCAAGTTCTTGAAGCCTTCCAATAAACCTTCACTTAATACACGATACGCTTCCGTAACCGTTTCCGGCATATCCGGGTAATCTTCACTGACGATGATGCTGTATGTAAGTTCATGCTCATGGAGAACCCCTCTGCCTCCTGTCGGCCGGCGGACAAATCCAAGGCCGAGCCGGTTGACGGCTTCCATGTCAATTTCCTTTTCCACTTTTTGAAAATAACCGATTGATAGGGCAGCAGGCTGCCAGCTGTAAAAGCGGATGACCGGCGGAATCAATCCTTCACTGTGCCAGTTCAATAAGGCTTCATCAAGAGCCATATTGAACGAAGGGCTGCTCGCACCTGAATTTATAAAAACCCATTTTGGATATTTCACAAGATCGCCTCCTATTTCCGCTAATTAGTGTAACATTGGCATTGAATATCCGTCATCTCTTCTTTTATAATAAAAGAAGATGAGAAAGGGGCAAGAACATTGGAATTTCTGTATATCGCAATCGCCATACTGCTGGCAATCATCATTTACGCGGTAATTTCTTATTTCCGCATCAAAAAAGCGGTCACTAACCTGACACAGGAACAATTTATCGAAGGCTATCGCAAAGCCCAGTTGATCGACGTCCGTGAGCCGAAAGATTTTGCGGCTGGCCACATCCTGGGAGCACGCAATATTCCCCAATCGCAATTGCGTCAGCGCTATAAGGAAATCCGCTCGGACAAGCCGGTTTATTTATATGACCAGAACGGGGCACGCAGCGGCCGCGTCGCAATTTTCCTGAAGAAGAAAGGCTATAACCACTTGTTCCAATTGCAGGGCGGTTTCAAGCAATGGACCGGAAAAATCAAATCCAAAGCTTAAACTTCAAGAACTCTTCCAGAAATGGAAGGGTTCTTTTCTATCTCACTTTGATTGCGTTGAAGAAATCATGTGAAACCTTCCAAGCTTTTTCTTCGCGATAAAACGATACGGGAAATGCTTCCTCATCATTTGGCCATCGGCACAGGCTCCGAACTCGCCCTAAACCCGTCCGCTGTCGTTTCTGACGGGTTCTGGACTATTGGGGAGACAACAACTGCCCATCACCATTTAAACAGCTATCCGTTTGATTTGACGACAATTTCAGCCAGGCACAATGCACGGGAAAACCACAGGACGAAAGTCGACACACAAAAAAATAACCGGGACGCTCCAATTTGGCTCATCGGTTTTATTGCTGCACATAAGAAAAAGGCGCGGAGGCTGAACAGCTTCCACGCCTTTTTAAAGATATTATTCGTCTTTATAGTAACGAAGCACGGGCTTGCGCGCAGCTTTCGTTTCGTCCAAACGGTTGATAACCGTGGTATGTGGTGCATTTTGGACGATTTCCGGATTTTCTTCCACTTCTTTGGAAATCTGGATCATCGCATCGATGAAGGCATCCAACGTTTCTTTGGACTCAGTTTCCGTCGGTTCGATCATCATGCCTTCCTCCACATTCAATGGGAAGTAGATCGTTGGCGGATGGTAGCCGAAGTCAAGCAGGCGTTTTGCCATATCCAATGTACGGACACCCAATTTTTTCTGGCGTCGGCCGCTCAATACGAACTCATGCTTGCAATGGCGGTCGTACGGCAAATCGAAATGAGGCTGCAGTCTGCGCATCATATAGTTGGCATTCAATACTGCATATTCCGTCACTGCCTTCAGGCCATCCGGCCCCATGGAACGGATATACGTATAGGCACGTACGTTGATGCCGAAGTTGCCGTAGAAAGGCTTGACGCGGCCGATGGAATCCGGGCGGTCGTAGTCGAACGTATAGGCATCGTCTTTTTTCACCAATACCGGTTTCGGTAAATATGGAAGCAAGTCATTTTTCACGCCGACTGGGCCAGATCCAGGTCCGCCGCCGCCGTGAGGTCCAGTGAAGGTCTTATGCAAGTTCAAGTGAACCACATCAAAGCCCATGTCTCCCGGACGTGCTTTTGACATTACCGCGTTCAAGTTGGCGCCGTCATAATACAACTTGCCGCCGACCTCGTGAATGATGGCTGCCATTTCAAGGATCTGCTCTTCAAACAGGCCAAGCGTATTCGGATTTGTCAGCATCAATGCTGCCGTATCGTCTCCGACTACACGCTTCAGGTCTTCGAGATCTACAAGTCCCTGATCGCTTGACTTAACTGTCACGGTTTCGAATCCAGCAACGGTCGCTGACGCCGGATTGGTGCCATGTGCCGAATCGGGAACGATAACTTTCGTTCGTTTCAAGTCGCCCCGCGCTTCATGGTAGGCACGGATCATCATCAATCCGGTCCATTCCCCGTGTGCACCCGCAGCTGGCTGCAGCGTGACTTCATCCATGCCGGTGATTTCTTTCAGATGCTCCTGCAGATCGAACATCAAAGCAAGAGCTCCTTGAACCGTTTTTTCATCCTGCAATGGATGGATGTTTGCGAATCCAGGGAAACGCGCAACGGTTTCGTTGATTTTCGGATTGTATTTCATGGTGCAGGAGCCCAGTGGATAGAAACCTGAATCCACGCCGTGGTTACGGTTGGACAAGGCTGTGTAATGGCGCATAATGTCTAGTTCCGATACTTCAGGCAGTTCAGCTGCCTCCGTACGGATCAAATCAGCCGGCAAGAGCTCACTCAAGTCGACTTCCGGTACGTCAAGCGTCGGCAGGCTGTAGCCAACGCGGCCTTCTTTGGTCAATTCAAAAATTAGCGCTTGGTTGTCCTTATGCATGAGTAGCCCCCACTTCCTGCACTTTTGCAGCAACTTCCTGCACAAATGCATCGATTTCTTCTTTTGTCCGCTGTTCAGTGACTGCAACCAGCATATGGCCAGTAAACTCTTCATAGCTCAATCCAAGATCATAGCCGCCGATCATGTCGCTTTCAAACAAGCGGTCGTTTAACTGTTTGACAGGCTCTTTTGTTTTCACGACGATTTCATTGAAGTGGGCGCCTTCAAACGCAATTTCAAGACCCGCTTTCTTCAATTGCTGCTTCATATAATGGGTTTTCACGATATTTTGTTTGGCGATTTCCTGTGTGCCGACTTTGCCGAGTGCCGTCATGGCAACCGATGCAGCCAATGCATTCAAGGCTTGGTTCGAGCAGATATTGGACGTCGCTTTGTCGCGGCGGATGTGCTGTTCACGCGCCTGCAGGGTCAACACAAATCCACGGCGGCCTTCTTCATCCGTCGTTTCGCCGACCAAACGGCCCGGTACTTTGCGCATCAATTTTTTTGTGACGGCGAAATAACCGCAATGAGGCCCGCCGAATGCTTCCGGAATACCGAAAGGCTGTGCATCGCCCACTGTGATATCTGCTCCGAGTTGGCCAGGAGCAGTCAATGCGCCTAGCGCCAACGGATTGGAAGAAACGGACAATAACGCGCCGGCTTCATGGACGATCGGTTCGATTTCCTTCAGGTTTTCAACCTGTCCGAAGAAGTTCGGGTATTGGATCATCACGGTTGCGACGTTTTCATCGATCATCTCTTTTAATGCATCCAGGTCGGTATGGCCGTCCTTCAATGGAATTTCCACAACCTCGATCGACTGGCCAAGTGCATAGCTGCGGACAACAGCACGCGACTCCGGATGGACTGCATTCGATACCAGAATTTTTTTGCGTTTCGTGTGTCCCGCAGCGAGCATTCCAGCTTCGGCGAGTGCCGTTCCACCGTCATACATGGAAGAGTTGGCGATATCCATGCCCGTCAATTCACTGATCATCGTCTGGAATTCGAAAATAGCCTGCAACTCACCCTGAGAGATCTCAGGCTGGTAAGGCGTATAAGCTGTATAGAATTCAGAACGCGAAATCACATGATCCACGATGATCGGCTTGTAATGGTCGTAGACGCCAGCTCCCAGGAAAGAAGCGTAACGGTTGGTGTCGGCATTTTTTGCCGCGAGTTGAGCCAATTCCTTTGTCAATGAAGACTCTGATTTGGCTGCTTTGATATTATATTCGCCTTTAAAACGAACTTTTTCCGGGATATCCGAAAACAATTCATCGATGGATTCGATGCCGATCGTTTCCAGCATTTCTTTTTCGTCTTGAGAAGTCATTGGTAAATAGCGATGTTTCATCGAGTGCTGTCCCCTTTTCAAGTTAGATTAGTTGGATCGTTTGTAAAATGGTGTTTCCACTGTCTTCGCTTTTAATCGTTTGTTGCGAATTTCAACTTCCAGTTCGATTCCCACTTCAGCCCATTCACTTGAAACCAAAGCCAGCCCGATGTTTTTTTTCAAGGTCGGCGATTGAGTGCCTGTAGTCACTTCTCCGATTTTTTTGTCTCCTGCGTAAACCGCATAACCATGGCGTGGAATGCCTTTGTCGATCATTTCAATGCCCACCAATTTACGCGGGACTCCTGCTTCTTTTTGCTCGGCCAATGCTTGTTTGCCGATGAAATCCTGTTCTTTCTTCAATTTCACCACAAAGTTGATGCCGGCTTCAAGAGGTGTAATGTCTTTCGACAATTCTTGGCCGTATAAAGCAAGGCACGCTTCAAAACGCAAGGTATCACGGGCGCCAAGACCTACCGGCACAACACCTTCCGGCTGTCCTTCAGACAGGATGTTTTCCCATAGAACGGCCAGTGCTTCAGGTGCTGCATAAATTTCAAAGCCATTTTCCCCGGTATAGCCGGTCCGGGATAAAATGACCTGTTGTCCAGCCACTTCCACATCCTGTTTAAAGCGGAAAGGTTTGATTGCCGAAAGGTCTTCCTCTGTCAGGCGCTGAAGCACCGCTTCAGCCAAAGGACCCTGCAATGCCAATAAACCGTAGCGTTCAGAAGCGTTGTCCAATGCCACGTCGCCTGTTTTGGCCTGTTCCATCCAAGCGAAATCCTTTTCGATATTGGACGCGTTAACGACTAATAGATAATGCTCGTCGGCCAACTTGTAAACCAATAGATCGTCCACGGTACCGCCATCTTCGTAGCACATCGCTGTGTACTGCGCCTGGCCATCCTGGATTTTGGACACATCATTGGTTACGAGATGCTGGAGATAGTCTAAACTGTCTGCTCCTGTTACGAAGATCTCACCCATATGCGATACATCAAAAAGTCCTGCTTTTGTTCTGACCGCTTCATGTTCTTCTTTGATGCTCGAAAATTGCACAGGCAGTTCCCAACCACCAAAATCAATTGTTTTGCCACCATATTTCGAATACATTTCAAACAGAGGTGTACGCTTTAACTGTGCCAATGATTTTCCTCCTCATTTTTCAAAACCCTTCCGGCCAGCTTCACTACGAGCCTGGACACGAAAAAAGGACAGAGATTTCCCTTTAAAGGGAAATCTCTGTCCTGGAACCTGAAAGTTTACCATAATGGCTTTCCTCGTTGGTAGCTGACATGCAGCATTCTCCAGAGATGCGTCCTGTACGAGTCTTTTTGCCTGAGAGATTCATAACTTCTGTTACTTGCTCCTTCGGCGACGCATGTGCGTTCTCTCCCCATACAATCATCCGCCCAAATCAAAATTGATTGGTCCAAACCGTTATACAGAATAGTATAACTTTGAATATATCCTAACATTGAAAGAGAGAAAGCGCAAACTTTTTTCTTTAGAAGGCCAAAAGGCGAATGATTTGATTTATTGAAATCAAATCATTCGCCTTTTAAACGTTTTACTTGAAAAGCAGCGTATTGTGTAATCTGGCGCAAGGTCCGGTATTCTGTCCGGATGGTGATATGCGCAGTTTGTTTATAATCCCGGTAGCGCGCTTTATGCAACGCTTCGATTTCGTCACGAGTGGATTGGCGGACAATCGGACGATTCGGATCCCGGTGAATCCGTCGCCAGATTTCGCGGAACGGCGCATCCAAAAATAACACCAAACCCGTATTCCTCATGATTTTCTGGTTTTCTTTCCGCATGGTGACGCCGCCGCCCGTGGAGATGATGCAATAATCGTTTTTAAAATTTTGCAAAAACTGCGTTTCCAGTTCCCGAAAATATTCTTCGCCATGCTGCTCGAAAATTTCCGGAATCGTTTTCCCTGTCTGTCGGACGATTTCTTTGTCCATATCGTAGAAGGGCAGTTTTAACAGGAAGCTCAGCCTCCTGCCGACCGCGCTTTTCCCGCAGCCCATGAATCCAATCAAATATATTCTGTTCATCCTACCCACCCGATACTTACCTCTACTCAGGTATTTTTTTTTGCTCATTTTCCATTAGTAGTTGTATCGTAGCATGTCTATGCATATTTTCCAAACCATCATACGTTTTATATTGGATGGAATAGAGCATCAGGGTGTGGGATAACAGCATCAGGGCCGACAGGAAAAAGACGACTGCTATGGGATAGACGGCACCTTTCTCGTTATTGAGGCTGCGTAAAAACATACTCCGCCTCTTCCAGACTGCCTGTGGTGAACTCAGTACGGACCTTCAGCGTATTCCCATCCAATGAGAAATGGCAGGACCGTACACGGGTCAACATGACTTCGTGGCCTTTTCTCTCTTTTTGTTTGCGGATCATATTGGTATACAGTTCAATGTCAAACTCCTCCTCCATCTGGACAACACGGATTCCGCTTCCTCCATCGATGATTTCAAGTGAATCGCTGTTGTTCACGTAACTTTGCAGATCGACCGCGAACAATTGCCACTCCACCCGGTGCGGATCCAGGTCTTCCGTAAAACTGAGCGCGAAACTGTAGAACAACACGATCAGCGGCAGCACCGTCAGCAGCACCAGCATATCGAATATCGACGTGATAAATGAAAAGCCTTTGTCGTCCAACCGGTTTATTCGGCGCATAGCCGCTCCCGTTGCCCTTTGTAATCTGCATAATCGACACAAAGCTCACCAGCCATCACCCAGCTGTAGACGATGCCGTTGACGGTCCGCTGTCCATTTGATGCACCAGTCGAATTTATCTCCCTGGCCGCTTCATGCAAAGTTTCAAATGCGCTGACGCGTTCTTTTTTCTCTTGCAGGCTCTGCTGCATGCTGAGCATAATCGGAAGCAAACTGCCGAAAATGATGAAAACCATGAACAGGCTGACCATGGTTTCTGCCCAGGAAATTCCTTTGTCATTCAGAAAAAACCACTCTCCCTCTCCCGAGATGGACGACTACTGTCTTTTCTCCGCTGTTCGTCGCAAAACGGAAAGTTCCGGACTGGACGACTGAACCGTTTGAATTGAAATAGATTTCGTTGAGGTTGCTGGTCTTCTTTAACGTCACAGTAGCGGGAAGTTTTCTGGATACAGCAACTGATTGCAGATCTGTGAATATTTCGTAGCTTCCTTTAGGTTCCCTGAAAATGATTTTTGCGGTCTGTTTTGAAGCGTAGCTCTGGCTCTGTGCGAAATAGACATCCTGCTGCAGGACCTCAAAAAAACGCTGTTCTTCTTTTTGGACCATTCGGTTTTGATAACCCGGAATCGAGATTGCGACAATTGCCATCAGCACAGCGAGCACCAGCAGCATCTCCAACAGCGTGAAGCCCTGTTCTTTTAGGATGATTTTGTAGATGTCACCACTCCATCAACCGAAATATTCACAACATCACCGTTCGGGCAATCTGTTTCCCCTGTTTTCAAATACCCTTCCGAAACCAGATCTGTTAAAGTCGGAACCACTTTCAGATCCATCCGGTAGGACTCGACCTGCCCCTGGACCATCTGGACAAATGCTTTGCAACCTTTTTCATCAACTGCCGATGATTGTTTCGTGACGTTCGGAATTGCAATTGCAATCAGTACAGTGATGATCAGCATAACAATCAACATTTCAATTAACGTAAATCCTTTTTGGTTTTTTAATAAGCGCATATTCTTCCTCCTCAAATGGTATGGACCAGGTTATACATCGGCATCAGAATCGCCAGATAGGCGCCTACGATACAGACGGCAATCATAATAAAAAAGCTCGGTTGGATAATACGCAGCAAGGCTTGCGTCTGTTGCTCGATCCGCTCCATCAGCACTTCGCTGTATAGAATCAATTCTTTCCCCAAATAGCCCGTCATTTCACCATGCTGGACAAAAGCGGGCATATCTCTGGACACAAATGAAAAATGCGCAAGTGATGTGGAGAATGTCTGACCCATCATCAATTCTTCATGAGATAGCCGTGTCATGAACTGGATGATTTTATGATAGTTTTGACGCTGCAGCAGGTCGAGCGACTCCTGCATGGAAATGCCGCTATGCAGCAAAGTCCCAAGTTCACGCGCCAGCAAATGCGACCAGTACAGCTTCATGAAGCTTCGAAGGACCGGGATGGCAAGCAGCCAGTCGATTTGTTTTTGAATCGCCTGCCGCTTCAAAAGCATCCTGAAGGCAGATACCGAAATGGCCACGGCCGCAAAAATCCCAATGAAAAAGTCAGGCAGACTCAGCAAATAGGCCGGAACGCCGGAACCTTCCTCTCCTGATTGAAGCGACTCCATCATCTCGGTTAGATTCGGCACATAGCTGGTCCGGAAAAACAGGAACAGCACAGAAGTGAAAATCAGCAGGGATACCGGATAGATTAAAATGTTCTTCAACTTTTTCTGCACCTGTTCGGTTCGCGCAAAACTTTTTGCAATGCTGTCTATCGATTCCGGCAAGCGCCCATGGTATTCCGCAATTTCAACCGGAAATAGCACATGGTCTTTAAATCCTAAGAATTTCAGGATTTCTGCCGCATTGCCTCCGCCTTTTAAGATATCGGTAATGCCATCCAAAGTTTCCTGCAGCTTTGTGGTATGCATCGGCAGCAACAGGCTGAGCGCTACCGGCAGCAGGTAGCCTTCTTTCATCAGGATAGCCAGACGTGTCAGGAATTGCTCGCGGTCACGAAGACGGATCTTGTCTGAGTGCATAGGAAGCTTGAATCGCACCGATCTTCACCCCTTCCCGGACTTGCCCATCAAACGTCAAATAACTCGGCAATGTATAGGATTGTTTCAAAACCGCAGACTGCAGCGCCTCCTCGAGCCGCTCGCCATCAAGGATTTCATAGAGGGCACGGTGGCAAGGCTCTGATTGCCCAATGTCCGAAAACATCGGAATGATCTTTTGGGCCGACACCGCAATCAGCGTTTGGGCCATGTCTTCAAACGACACACCGAGATCACGCAATCTGTGCAGACAGCCGACCGAATGCCTCGCATGGATGGTCGAAAAGACTAAATGCCCCGTCAAGGCCGCACGAACCGCAATTTGGGCTGTTTCAGCGTCTCGTATCTCTCCGATCATGATAATGTCCGGGTCGTGCCGGAGAATCGCTTTTAAGCCTGCAGAATAGCTGAGGCCGGCTTTCTCGTTCACCTGGATCTGCAGAATGGACTGGTTTTTGCGTTCCACCGGATCCTCAAGGGTGATGATATTCCGGTTCAGCTGTTCCGCACAATGTTTCAACAACGAATATAAAGTGGTCGATTTTCCGCAACCTGTTGGGCCCGTAAACAAAATAAGTCCCTGGGACGCTTCGGACAATTTTTCCAGCAGGCGCGCTGAGTCACGGAAAGCTGCCAGTTGATGGATGGATTGTGTGTTAGCGTCGGGCATGATCCGGATGACGATGCTTTCCTTGGTCAATACGGAAGGCAAGGTCGAAATTCGAAAATAATGGGAGAGCTGATCGATGGGAAGTTGAAATGAACCGGTTTGGGGTTTTCTTCGTTCACTCATGTCTAAAAGGGATAGGTATTTGAAATAAGCGATCATGCGATCACCCAAGTCAAAGGGGAGTTGTGTTACTTGCCGCAGGTTTTGGAACGAACGGTAAGAAACGGTGTAGCAGGATGGTTCGGGTTTGATGTGGATGTCTGTCGTGCCATTTTTCGCCGCGTCGTGCAAAAGTTCAACACAGCGGCGTTCGATTATCGATTGCATATCCACCTCCTGTTTCGGTTTGAACAAAGGCTGCTTCTCTGCTCCCACATAGTATAACCGGCTCTTTTTGAGAAAGGAATATTATTCGCCAAAATAAAAATTTGAACCCCGGATACGCGCCAAATCTTATTTTTGGTGTCCGTTGACTTTGGCTTCTGAAGAATGGATCTGTGCCTTTTTCGCGGAAACGATCTGTCGGCTGCAGCCGTCCACCTGTTTGTCACAAAGAAAGATGAACTCGCTGTTTACACACTCACTCTATTTCCTATATAATAAATAAGAGATTATTGTGTTGTGGCAAAGGAGGGATTACCCATGAATAATATGTTTAAATTAATGGGATGGTGGACTGGTATATTTGCAGTTCTCTTTTATGTAGGCGATATGGTTGAAGTATCATTATTAATGGTCGCTAACACCGGATTTTTTGTTCTTCTTGGATTCTTAAATATTTCTGAACGTATGTACTTGTATATTTTTGGCGCCTATCTAACAGTATTTTTCGTAGGCTTCACTTATTACTCTACGTTCATCCACGTTCCTGGTGCTGGACATTAATC
The DNA here is from genome assembly GCF_050686535.1 of Planococcus sp. SE5232. Classification (NCBI taxonomy): domain Bacteria; kingdom Bacillati; phylum Bacillota; class Bacilli; order Caryophanales; family Caryophanaceae; genus Planococcus; species Planococcus sp. SE5232. The sequence continues at coordinate 280,374 of NZ_JBOGCP010000002.1, forward strand.
AAAATGAAATTAACAAATAAAAGGTCTGTCGGAGAAATCCGACAGACCTTTTATTTGTTTGCTTCTTGACGGTTAACTAATGGCTTAAAAACCGGTAAGGAACGGGTTGCTGTTCATTTCCTGCTGTGGGGTCGTTTCCGGGCCGTGCCCTGGATAGAGGATCATGTGTTCAGGTAGTGTCAGCAACGAGTCGTGGATGGACTTCAGCAGCTTTTTCTCGGAACCATCTATCAGATCCGTTCGCCCGATGCTTCCGCGGAACAGCGTATCGCCGACAATGGCGAATCCTTCATTGCCGAATGAAAAGCTTACACTGCCAGGGGAATGCCCAGGAGTATGGAAAATATCCATCTGGAAAGAACCGATCTGCAGGTGCTTCTCATTTGTCAGCAGGACATCTGCGTCTTTAATCCGGTAATCGGGCAATGCGGCATACTTTCCTGAGCCATTTAAATTAGGCTTGCCCAGCCAGTCCTTCTCCAGATGGTGCAAATAAACCGGAATCGAATAACGCTCCCTTATCTCATCGACTGCTCCGATATGATCGAAATGGGCATGCGTCAACAGAATCGCTACAGGCTTCAGGTTCTTCTTTTTCAACAGCGCATGGATTCTGGCACTTTCTTCCCCGGGATCGAAAATCAGGCATTCCTTCTGATCGTCCGAGATAATGTAACAGTTGGTCTGGACAGGTCCCAGCTCCAATTGGTCGATTTTCAACATCTTCTTCACCTCCCTACGATTATAACACGCCGCATATTGCAGGACTGTCAAGATAATGACACTTTTTGTCCTCGACAAAACAGCGGATTATCTTTACAATATAAAGAGAACAAAGCGGCACTGGCTGTTTAAGTTGAAGGGAGTGTCATCGATGAGTTGGATTTTAATGGTTATTTTTGGACTTATTGCAATTCTTGCAGCTGTCGGCACCGTACAAACGCTTAAAAACAAAGAAATCCTCGGTTTTCTTTTTAACTTTGGGACGTTTGTAATTTTTGGCGGCTTCACTATTGCTACACTTATCACGCAAGGTTATCCACCAGCACTTCATTAATCAAGAAAAAGCTGATGCCGTCAAACGCATCGGCTTTTTTCATGCAAAAAAAAGAGAGGGCGCAGTGCGCGCTCTCTTTTTATCGTTCCAGTTCCACATCTGGAATCGTGGTCAACTGGCCATCTTCCTCATCGTAGAAACGCAGCAGGTCTCCATTGATGATCGACTCGGAATATTCAAGTTCTGTAAATGCCTGCTCTATATACGGCGCACACAGTTCCTGTTCTGTCGGTTCACCGGTTTCTTTGTCATAGCAGACATTTCCCGCATAAACCACTTCATCTGTGACGAATCGACCATCGCGGAAAACAACAAATTCCTCATGCTCTTCTGAGAAAAGATCCCCGCCAAACTGAATATCTTTTGACGTATCAATCCCCATCATATTCATGATGGTCGGACGCATATCAATTTGCCCGCCCACTTCATCGTCGACGTAGCCTTCCCCGTATCCTGGAATATGAACAAAGAAAGGAACTTTCTGCAATTCAGCAGAAGTGAAATCCGTCACTTCTTCACCCAGATATTGTGTCATGGCTTCGTTATGATTATCGGAAATTCCGTAATGATCGCCATACATGACAATGATCGAGTTTTCATACAACCCTTTTTCTTTCAGTTCGTCAAAAAGAACTTCTATCGACTCATCCAGATAACGCGATGTCTGGAAATAACGGTTCAATGTTCCTGAATTTGAATCGTATTCATCAATCAATTTATCTTCTTCATCCAACGTAAACGGATGATGATTGGTCAATGTCAGCAAACGGCTGTAAAATGGCTGCTGCATCTCAGTCATATGTTCGACTGATTGCTCGTGGAAAGGAATATCCTTCATGCCCCAGTTGACGGCTTCGCCTTCACCGACTTCAAAGCTTTCAATATCATAGAATTCATCGATGTTCATCGATTCGTACATGATATCGCGGTTCCAGAAGCTCTTTGTGTTGGCGTGCTGGACATTTGTCGAGTAGCCGTTTTCGCCGAGGCTTTCAGCCATGGAATTGTAGGTATTTCCGCTATGGGTAAAGAACACCGCTCCACCGCTTAACGGATAAAGTGAATTCTCGAGCAAAAACTCCGAATCCGAGGTTTTGCCCAAGCCTGTTTGGTGATAAAAATTCTCGAAATAGATCGTATCTTCATCTTCCGTCAAAGAATTCAGGAACGGTGTGATCGTCTGTCCGTTCATTTCACTGTTGATCGCGAAGCTTTGCAGTGATTCCAAGGTGACGACGATCAAGTTTCGGCCTTCCGCTATTCCCTTCATATCTTCCGAAGGTTCTATTTGGTTTGCCCGCACATAGTTGTTGGCTTCAACAAGCTCAGAGCCATCAGCCAACGCACGCTGTGCCTGTGATTTGGACTGGACATAGATATCATAGAGATGATAATTGTACATGCCCAAGTTTTTCACCAGCATCTCGCGGTCAAAACTGCGGGTCAGCAATTGTGGACGCTCCGCTTCAGCAAGCCCCAGATTGAAGAACAGGACCGCAAGTGCCAAAACGTAATAGGTCTTGCGCTGTACGGAAGAAGAAACCACTTTATCCTGTTTTACGTTGATGAATTTGATTGCCAGCAGAATAACCAGTACATCTGAAAAGTAGAAAAGATCCGTCCAGAAGACACTGGCTGCCGCACTCGATCCCAGATCGCCGAAGTTCTCGGTCTGGAACAGAACAGGCAACGTGATGAAATCACTGAAAAAGCGGTAAAAGGCGACGTTTCCGTATAGCACAATCGATGTAATGACGGCAATCGATACCATATATCGGTTCTTGGCTTTCTCGCTCTTGAAGAACAGTGATATTCCGTAAATGAATAACAGCATGCTTAAAGGGTTAATGAATAATATAAATTCCTGCAATAAATTCTCAATTGTGATTGAAAAACTGGTCTTATAAACAATATATGTTTTTAGCCATGTCGTGATGATGGCAATTGCCAGTATGGAATGTTTCGGCCATTCTTTTTTCAACATCCGCAGACATCCTCCTAATTCGTTCGAATTCTTTTTAACAATTACATCATAATAGTACAGTATAGAAGAAATTTGCAGTCAAATGAAGTAATTAGCCTTATTCTAGACGAAGAAAATCGGAGAAAGTTTCGTGGGACGAATTTATTTCTTGTCATATTCCAATTTCTTTTGGCGGAGAATAAGGATTGCAGAAGCGTATTCTTTTGCAGAAATAAATTGCAGTCGATACAGCTCCTTGACTTCATCTTCCATCAATTCAAGATCGGCCTTGTAATCAGCTGTATAGATGATTGTGCCATAGCGTTTCAGTAATTGCATGACATCAAATAAATTCTTCATTCACTCACCGCCTCTGCATTGATAAAGCCGCTTTCCGTATAGATCCCTTGTACCGGCAGATCATGGGCTTCCACCGGAATCGACTCCGCTATCTGGCAATCGAAAGCCAAAGAACGTGTGACACCCTGGTAACCTGCCAAAAACCGGTCGTAATAGCCACCGCCAAAGCCGATTCGATAGCCTTGCTTGGAAAAAACCACACCCGGCACAATCAATAGGTCGATGTCACCCGGTTTTATGTATAAAGTTTTCGCAACAATCGGTTCCTGCAATTTCATATAGACCACTTCCAATTGATCCCTATGCTCGATCATCCGAAAATCCATGCCCCGGCTCGCCGGCAGGCATTTCGGTGCGGCTACTTTTTTGCCCGCAGCCCAGCATTTTTCCATCAAATCGAAAGTATCCACTTCGGGAAATGCGGAAATGGTCATGCCGATGGTTTCCGCTGCCAAAAATGCAGGGTCTTCCATCAAGCGGCTGATCACTTGTTCCGACTTCTTTTTATATTCTTCTATCGCCATATTGTTTAGTGAAGCCAGCACTTCTTTTCGCTGTGTACTTTTATCCATATCAACACCCGCTCCTTTACAAAGAAAAAAGCCAAAACCCTAAAAGGTTTTGGCAATCAATGAATTACTTCGTTTCACGGTGTACTGTCATTTTCTTTTCACGTGAGCAATATTTTTTCATTTCAAGACGCTCAGGGTTGTTGCGCTTATTTTTAACAGTGCTGTAGTTACGTTCGCTACATTCTGTACAAGCTAAAGTGATGTTAACACGCATCGGTATCCCTCCTAATTCTTTCAAAGATCATTTGTAAATAAGCGTGATCTATACGACTTAATTATTATAGCATATTCCGGAATAAAGTCTACTGTAAAAACCCATTAATTTGAACCTTTCAAAATAAAAAGAAGACCGGCAGCTTTTTCGCTCCCGGTACTCATTTATTCTGACATAAATTGTCGATGACGCTCCGACAATCCAGGAGGCAAAAACATGGCCTTGCACTTTTTTATTTGTTCAGATCATAATGCTGTCCGCGGACCATATAAAACAATTGTTCGGCAATGTTGGTCGCATGGTCGGCAGAGCGTTCCATATAACGGCTGATGAATGCCAATTGGGTGATTTGGCTGAGCCTGTCCGGATTTTCTCCTCCCGCACGCATCAGTTTGCGGATGACATCCCCATATAACTCGTCTACCTGGTCATCCAGTTCAGCAATTTCCTTTGCTTTCACGACGTCCTCTTCGACAAATGCGTCGATTACCTGGCGAAGCATAGCTACAGCAAGTTTCTGCATTTGCTGGATCTGTCCGATCTGCGGCAATAGTTCCTGGTTGCCGATGCGTATAGTCTCTTTTGCGATATTGACCGCATAATCTCCCACACGCTCCATATCCGACGCTACTTTTATCGTGACGATCAAACGCCTTAAGTCAGTCGCCACTGGGGATTGCTTGGCGATCAACAAAATGACCCGGTCATTGATATACTCTTCCAGCTGATTGATATCTTTATCGTCCTCAATCACTTCCAACGCTGCATCCACATCTTGCGAAATCAAGGCCTCCATTGATTTATTCAAGGCGTTGACCGCCATGGTGCTCAGTGAAATCAATTCCTCCTGAGCAGAATTCAATTCAAAGTCGAATTTTTCACGTACTGACAAAAACTCCGCCTCCTTCTTTAGCCGAATCGGCCTGAAATATAGTCTTCCGTCCGCTTATCGGATGGATTTGAAAAAATTGTATCTGTATGGTCAAACTCCACCACTTCCCCATTTAAAAAGAATGCGGTCTTATCTGAAATGCGCGCAGCCTGCTGCATATTATGCGTCACGATGATGATGCTGTAATCCTTTTTCAACTCCTGGACCAATTCTTCCACTTTCAAGGTTGAGATCGGATCGAGTGCCGAAGTCGGCTCATCCATCAAAATGACATCCGGTTCGATCGCTAATGCGCGGGCGATACAGATCCGCTGCTGCTGTCCGCCGGAAATGCTGTAGGCATTTTCGTTCAGGCGATCTTTCACTTCATCCCATATAGCAGCTCCCCGCAAACTTTTTTCGACGATTTCATCAAGGATTTTCTTGTTTTTGATGCCATGGATCCGTGGCCCATATGCCACATTATCATAAATGGATTTTGGAAACGGATTGGGTTTTTGGAAAACCATGCCGACGCGCGTCCGAAGTTCCTCTACTCCATAATCCTGATCAAAGATATTGCGTCCGCGATACAGGATTTCACCTGAAGTTTTAACGGACGTCACCAATTCGACCATTCGATTCAAGGTCTTGATGTACGTCGACTTTCCACATCCTGAAGGTCCGATGATCGCCGTGACTTCATTTTCCATAATTTCAAGATCGATATTCTTTAATGCATGGTTGTTGCCATACCAAAGATTGAGCTGTTTGGTTTCATAAACCGCCTTTTTTTGAGGCTGGATTGATGCTGTCTCTTTTGCTGGTTTCTTTGTAACAATGGTGGTCATTTGCAGAACCCCTTCCACATAATTTGCGTTAATAACGTTTGTCGAATTTATTGCGGATGATAACGGCAATGGAATTCATGAACAGCAATACAGCCATCAAAACGATGATTCCGGCTGCTGCCACCGCTTGGAATTCCTGCTGAGGGCGGCTTGCCCAGTCATAGATCTGCATCGGCAGCGCCGTGAAGGTGTCCATGACACCGGACGGCAAAAACTGGATGATGACTGGCACCCCGATGACGATTAACGGTGCCGTTTCTCCGATGGCGCGCGACAGTGCCAGGATGCTGCCGGTCAGAATTCCCGGAATAGCTGCTGGCAGTATGATTTTCAAAATGGTCTGCCATTTAGTGGCACCCATACCGTAGGACGCGTCACGCAATTCACCCGGAACTGCGCGGATCGCTTCCTGTGAAGCAACAATAATAACAGGGAGAATCAATAAACTCATTGTAAATCCTGCAGCTAAAATACTGTTTCCCAGTGCCATAGCACGAACAAATATAGTCAGTCCAAGCAATCCGAAAACGACTGATGGGACGCCTGCCAGATTGGAAATGTTCATTCGGATAAAGTTTGTAATGCGGTTTTGCTTTGCGTATTCTTCCAAGTAGATTGCTGATCCGACTCCCAGGATGATTGAAGTCGGTGCGACAACCATCATTAGCCATAAAGAGCCAACCAATGCGGCTTTGATTCCTGCCTGGTCCGGGAAGCGAGAAGCGAAATTAGTCAAGAAATCAATCGATAGATTTCCCGCTCCTTGCGTAACAATGCGGAAAAGCAAAATGACTAATGCCAATAAAGCCAATAAGGTTGCTGCAAGGAAAATGTATTTGAAGATGGCATTGGCAATCAATCTGCCATTCATTCGTTTGACTACTGTTTGCTGTTCGATGTATCTCATATCAATATTCCTCCCTGAAACGCTTCGAGACGTAGCCCGCAAGGATGTTCATGGCCATGGTGAAAAGGAAAAGCGTGAATCCCACCGCGTAAATGGAATAATAAATTGTTGTTCCGTATCCGGCGTCCCCTTTTGATACCTGCACAATATAAGCGGTCATCGTCTGAATCGAGTCGGTAAAATCACCGTCGAATCGTGGTGTTGACCCGGCAGCAAGTGAAACGATCATGGTTTCACCGATCGCTCTGGATACTGCCAAAACGATTGATGCCACAATTCCTGAAAGCGCTGCTGGTATGGTGATCTTCCAAGCTACTTCAAACTTGGTTGATCCCATCGCCAATGCCCCTTCGCGAATGCTTTTTGGCACAGATGACATAGCGTCTTCCGATAATGAGGCAATCATGGGAATGATCATGATGCCCACGACAATTCCGGGAGATATCGCGTTGAAGATTTTGATTTCCGGATAGATTGCCTGAAGCACTGGTGTCACGAATGTCAATGCGAAGAATCCATAGACAATCGTCGGGACACCTGCCAATACCTCGAGCACAGGTTTTACAACACGGCGAACATTTTCGCTGGCGTATTCGCTCAAGTAAATTGCTGCTGATATCCCAATAGGCACTGCTACGATGATCGCAATTAAGGTCACTTTCAGCGTACCGATAATCAAGGGCCAAATGCCGAATTGTGCTTCGTTATTGGAAAACGGCAGCCAGGTAGTGCCAAAAATAAAATCAAAAATTGGAACACGTGTAAAGAAGGTGATGGTTTCAAATATCAATGTCAAAACAATCCCGATGGATGTCAAAACTGAAACAGAAGCAATCAGGAAAAGAATGATTGGAATGATCTTTTCGAGCACTTTCTTGTTTTTCTTGCCGTTCGACTTCGCGATCATTTCCTGTACAGATGGTCGCATATAGAATCCCCTTTCAACCGCAAAAGGTGAGCAGTGGCTGCTCACCCTCAGACTAAACTAGACTGGTACGTATTTTTATTTCAAAGCTTCTAAAGCAGCTAGACCTTCGTCATACTTTTCCTGTGGCAAAGCAACATAACCGACAGCCTCTGCCATAGCGCCTGCATTTTCAAGCGTGTACTTCATGAAATCGTAGGCCGCTTCGTTTTCAGCCAATGCTTTGTTGCTTGCATAAGTGAACAACGGGCGTGACAATGGTGAATATTCTCCTGATTCAATCGTTTCATTAGTTGGTTCAACCCCATCAATTGTCACGACTTTCAATGTATCCTGATTGGCAACGTAATACGCATAGCCGAAGAATCCAATGGCATTTGGATCTGATTGAATTCCTTGAACCAATGTATTGTCGTCTTCAGAAAGTGTTGCTGAGCTGACAAGATCCTCTTCTTCAAGAATAACTTCGTTAAAGTAATCGAACGTCCCTGAATCTGTTCCCGGTGCATAGAAAACCACTTCTTCATCTGGCCATTCCGGATTAATGTCCGACCATTTTTTAGTGGAACCATCTTCTACCCAAAGTTTTTTCAGGTCTTCAACTGTCAAGTCTTCCACCCAGTCATTTTCCTGGCTGACGACCACTGACAAACCGTCGAAGGCCAATTGGAATTCAGTGTACTCGACACCCGCTTCTTCTAGGCTCGCAGCTTCTTCTTCTTTTATCGGACGTGAAGCGTTAGAGAAATCGGTTTCGCCTTGAATGAATTTTTCAAATCCGCCGCCTGTACCTGAAACACCCACGGTCACTCGGACATCTGGTTGCGCACCTGCATATTCTTCCACTATGCCTTCCATGATCGGTGCCACGGTCGAAGAACCGTCGCCAGCTACAGTTCCTTCAACAGCTGCTTCTTCTCCAGCTGTATCAGAGCTGGTTTGTTCTGATTGTGTACCGGTATCACCAGACTCTTCTGTACTGCCGCATGCACCCAGAATTAAAGCCGATCCAAGAATTGTTGAAGCCATCGCGAATTTCCAGTTTCTCATTGAGTTGTTTCCCCCTATTGATTATGTTTGTTTACATTCTCCACTATAAACAGCATTTGTTGAGGACATATAAAGGCTATGTTAAGAAATTGTAAATTGATTTTTTCTCAATAAAAAACCAGGGAAGTTCTCATTCAAGAGAACTTCCCTGGTTTTTGCTTTACTCGCCTTCCACTATAACTGAATCGCTGTAAGGCGGTTTAATTAGATTAGAGGCGGATCCTGCTTCTTTATTTTTTAGTTCAAAGTATTTATCAGCCGCTGCGCGGGCGATTTCATTGTTGGCTTTTGGCACATTCTTCGGATCGGTCGTGACAAACGGAATCACTACTGCATAGGCGATTTCCGGATTTTCAAATGGTGCGTAGCCGACGTGCGCAATATTGATGGCATAGGCTCCGTTCATTTCATGATCCTTTTCATAGAACCACACTTCGGCTGTTCCGGTTTTCCCGGCTGCCGTATAAGGTGCATCAGCGAACTGGGCTCGAGCCGAGCCGGAACTTCCTATATACACATTGCGCATACCGGTTTGAACCTGATCGATTTCTTCCTGCGTATTATTGATGCGATTCAAGATTTTAGGTTCAATAATGGTTTCGATCGGCCCCAGTGTTTCACCGTCTCTGGAAGCTTTGCGGATTTCTTTGACAACATGCGGCTCCATCCGGAATCCATCATTGGCGATGGTTGAAATATACTGCGCCAATTGCAGCGGTGTATACGTGTCGAACTGCCCAATGGCTAAATCGAGAAGTTTAGGGCCAGGAGAAGTTCCACCAATAAAACCTGGCGCTTCATTCGGCAGATCAATGCCCGTTTTTACGCCAAGTCCAAATTGTGCGAATGAATTCCGCATGACTTCGAAGCTTTTTGGATCCACATACAAACCTCGATTATATTGATATTCGGCTTCTGCAATCTTCAGCGCAATTTTAAACATATAGACGTTGGAAGAACGCTCGATGGCCATCAGATCCGTCATGGGAATGCGGTTGAACAACTGCGTATTGAAAATGGAGTTCTTTTGAGGTGTACTCGCAAATTTCAGCGGTTCATCAATCTGGACTTCATTCAAATCAACTACATCCTGCGAATAACCGGTCAATAGCGTCGCACCTTTGACGGTCGATCCCATTTCATGAGCGGCTGTAAAACTGCCGAACGCGTAATCGTTGATAACCTGCTTGCCGTTTTCATCTTTCCCGAGACGCTTTCCTACCATTGAAAGGACTTCTCCAGTCTGCGGATTCATCATCACCAAGTAAGCATCTTTCACCAATTTAGAACTCGGACCTGCTTTCAACTGGAGCAATTTATCTTCGACAATTTTTTCAAGTTCGCTCTGCAATTCGCTGTCGATAGAAAGAACGAGGTCTTTACCCGCTTCCCCTTCATCTACAGGGAGTGTTTCGATGACGCTTCCTCGACCATCTGTGATATTTTTGACGACCGACTTTTGCCCCTGCAGCACGTCTTCATACTGCTGTTCCAAAAAGCTGATGCCGACGCGGTCGTTGCGCGAGTAATCGCGTGCCAGGTAATAATCCAGTTTATTGGCAGGAATTCCGGTTTCTGGCGTCGTCGTGCTCCCAAGTATCGTCAAATCAGTTGATTTGACGCGTTTCCAATCCGTGACGGTATTGACGCCCTTGAGTTTTGGGTCAGTCAGCCGCTCCGAGACACGCGCAAACTCTTCATCTGTGACGCCCTCATTTTTGATCATTTGGGGAGCCAGTGCATAGCCGGAAGTCATTTCCCGATAGATGGCAAGAATCTCCAAGTCTTCAGCAGTTAAACTCGCCAGTTCTTCGTCAGTGATCTTGTCTCTGACTAAGGAATCCAGCTTACGCTGCTTTTCCTTTTCGGTGATGTCTTCAGCGGCGATTGCCGCTTTTTCTTCATCCGTGACTTTTTTGTTGGCATTTTCGGTGTTCAATTGTATATAAAAATCCTGTTTATCCCGGAGTGTCACTTTGTCATCGTCTTTTTCGATCAAATTCGCCAATTCTTTTGCCACAATCAGCATTTCTTCTCTTTTGGTCGTTTGCATCGCTGTATAAGTGATCGCATTGACCGGTGTGTTGTCGACTTGAATCCGCCCTTCGCTATCAAAGATGCGGCCTCTTGGCACGCTGGTGTTGACAGGGACTTCTTCAGTCCTCGCTATTGCACGCGCGTAGTCTTCTCCTTTAACGATCTGGAGAAACCCTAACCGGAGGATCAGTACGGAAAACAACAAGAAAATGGTGAAAAAGAGGATATTCATCCGAAAGACGGTATTGGACTGCAGTTTCACTCTCGCAAGGGATACGCGTCTTTTTTGAGGCGGTTTCATGAGGCGTTTGCTCCTTTCGCAAAAATATCCACTTCTCAGTATATCATCACACAAAAAAAAGCACACACTTTTTCAGACGAAAAAGTGTGTGCAAAGTTTCAATTAGTGACAATTATTTCGATGTTTCGTAACGGTTGGATACTTCTTCCCAATTCACTACGTTCCAGAATGCATTGATGTAATCCGGACGTTTGTTTTGGTACTTCAAGTAGTAAGCATGCTCCCAAACATCAAGGCCAAGCAATGGCGTTTTGCCTTCCATCAATGGTGAATCCTGGTTAGGAGTTGACGTTACTTCCAATTCGCCGTTAGAAAGAACAAGCCAAGCCCAGCCTGAACCGAAGCGAGTTTTGCCGGCAGCTGCGAATTTTTCTTTAAATTCGTCAAAGCTTCCGAATTTGCTGTTGATTGCTTCGCCAAGAGCGCCAGTCGGGTTGCCGCCGCCGTTTGGAGACAATAGCTTCCAGAATAACGAGTGGTTGGCATGTCCGCCGCCGTTGTTGCGAACTGCAGTACGAATTGATTCAGGTACTGCGTTCAAATCAGAAATCAATTCTTCCACAGATTTTGAAGCTAGATCTTCGTGGCCTTCTAAAGCCGCATTTACGTTCGTAATGTACGTGTTGTGGTGTTTTGTGTGGTGAATGTTCATTGTTTCTTTGTCGATGTGCGGTTCAAGTGCGTCGTACGCGTAAGGTAATTCCGGTAATTCATATGCCATGATAAAATTCCTCCTTGAGTCTATTGGTCTACTCTCTTAGCCTATCAAAATTTTCTGACCTACACAAACATAATGCACGGCAAATCCTTTTATTCAGACCTTTGACTGATTTAACCTGATTTAGCAGTCTGTGGGATTGGACCGGTTCAAATGGTGAAAAAGAAAATAACGACCATGACTACCTGAATGATTCCTTTGGTGAAGACGGACGTGATGAATCCGACGACAGAGCCGATTCCGGAAAGAAACGACTTTTTCAAAGAAGATTTATTGAACAGGATTTCTGCAATGATGGCGCCGACAAATGGACCGATCAGGATGCCGATGATGGGGATGACAAAAGGTCCGATGATCAAGCCGATTGTACTGCCCCATAAGCCGGCTCTGGAACCGCCGAACTTTTTGACGCCAAAGGCATTGGCGATGGCATCCGCTCCGAACAGCAGAATGACGAACAGGCTTTGGATCGCCCAGAACCACCAGGGCAGATCGCTGAAGCTGAAAAACAGCCCATACATGACAAAGCCGCCGAAAATGAACAGCACTGCCGGTATGATCGGGTAAACCAAACCGATAAAACCGATTACGAAACAAAGCAGGATGACAATCCAGCCGATTACCTCCATCTTGTATTCCTCCCTATATATAAAAAAGCTCTCTTCCATCGTGCCCTACATTTTTTAAAATGTAAAGCGTGATGAAAAAGAGCTTTTTGTGTTTTTTGTTATTGCTTTTGCTTTGTGCTTGAAGCGCCCAGATTCTAGTGTCATAAGCCACTCCGGCTATGCGGCAAAGAACGCCGCTTCGCCAGATCGTCTTATGCCCGGCAGAGCTAAACGGGCGCTTCCGCTTTTCTCATTAAGCTCTGTTACCCAAGATCGCTTCTGCGATATTTACTGCGTGGTCACCGATGCGTTCCAGGTTGCTGACGATGTCGACAAAGACGATTCCAGCTTGTGCTGTACATGCGCCTTCGTTCAAGCGCAGGATGTGCTTTTTACGGAATTTGCGCTCCATTTTGTCGATCAGGTCTTCCTGTTCGGCCACTTCACGAGCCAGCTCATGGCTGGTCGTATTTAATGCATTCAATGCTTTTTGGACCGTTGCAATAGTCAATGTAAACATTTCCGTTAAATCTTCCATTGCATCTTCGGTGATTTTCACTTTGTTGTTTTCCTGATAATCGACCAGTTCAATGATGTTTTCAAAATGGTCTCCGATCCGTTCAATATCCCGGACGGTTTCCATCAACATCGTATGGCGAGTGGAATCAGCTGCTGAAATGGATTCAGCTGAAATGAGCACCAGGTAATCTGTGATTTTGCTGTCGAGATTATTGATGGCATCCTCCAGCTGATAACCCATTTCCGCGTTCTTTTTGCTTTTGGTCATCAAATAGGAATAAGTTTCCTGCAATCCTTGGACTGAATACTCGCCCATGCGCAGGATTTCTTCTTTTGCCTGTCCAAGTGCAATTGATGGTGATTGTTCGATGAAATGGATATCGAGATGTTTTGGTTTAAATTCAACCAATACTTCTTCACCCGGGATGGCTTTTGTGACCAAATATGCCCAGGCACCTATTAATGGAAATTGAATAATTGTATTCGCTACGTTAAAGGATCCGTGGGCAAAGGCAATCTGCATTTTCGGTTCTAATGCCAGTACTCCGGATATCCATTCTACGTAAGCGGTAAATGGAATCAATAAAATCAAGAAAATGACCGAACCGACGATATTGAACAGCACGTGCACTGCTGCAGCACGGCGCGCCGCAATTGACGTCCCTAACGCTGCAAGGACGGCTGTAATGGTCGTTCCGATGTTATCTCCGAACAGAACCGGCAAGGAAGCTGCAAGCGTCAGGATGTTCTCATCGTAAAGCCCTTGCAGAATTGCGACTGTACCACTGGAGCTCTGAACAATCAGCGTAAATACTGTACCGACGACAACGCCAAGAATCGGGAATTCACTTAGACTGATCGTCATATCGATGAAGGCCGGCAATTCACGAAGCGGCTTCATGCCCCCGCTCATTAGTTCCATACCGTAGAAAAGTCCACCAAAACCGAAAATGACCTGTCCGATGTTTTGAATCTGATTTTTCTTTAAGAAGAAAATCATTGCGGCTCCGACTGCCATGATCGGTAAAGCGTAAGCTCCGACATCCAGCCCGATGATGAAGGCTGTGACAGTAGTACCGATATTCGCACCCATGATGACACCAATTGCCTGTCTCAATGTCATAAACCCGGCACTAACCAATCCAACAACGATTACGGTCGTACCTGAACTTGATTGAATTAAGATGGTTACGATTATCCCGACCAGGACACCCATGAATGGATTTGTCGTAAAGCGGTCCAGGATGTCGCGAAGTTTATCGCCTGCTGCTTTCTGCAAAGCATCACCCATAAACTTAATCGAAAATAGGAAAATCCCTAATCCGCCAAAAAAGGAAAAGAGGATTTCTTGCCAGTTCATTTCCACGATACTTATTCAACTCCTAAATTTCATATTCACACCTAACCTATTATGAATAGTTTACTTAGAATTTGTAAACACCTTTATTTAAAATTTACATTCCCGTAACAAAGCAGGATTTTTTTCTTCTTCCGACATGGTACGATTATTATATAGATGAAAGGAAGATGATCGTGAATATATATCAATTATTCAAAGCGAGTTTGATGGAACCTAAAAGACAGGCAGCCGTCCGTATTATGACCATCGGCAAAATTATGCAGTTTATTTTTGTTTTTGTGGCTCTTTTGACAGTCGCCTCTTTTGTTGAATGGACCCTCGGTTTAGGTGATACGACCAGCAGTATAGACGGCCTCATTGAATTTGTGGAGGATATTGAATGGCTGCTTTACCCCTTTGCTTTGATTTTTTTATTTGTTTCCACTACTCTTTATCATTTCATCAAGATCAGTTTGTTCGCGCTGATTGGCTTGTGGATATTAAACGCCAGAAAACGCCGCGGTGAATACCGACACTTATGGAGAACGGCCGCTCTCAGTGTCACAGTTCCGACATTGCTGGCATTTATTTTAAGCTTTTTTGATTTCGGCTTGGGCGTTTCACTTGCCACCAGCCTGCTGACCATCCTGTATTTGTATTTGGCTGTCGGTTATTATCCAAAAAAACCACCGATGCAAAAGACACAAACAGTACGTTAAATTATTGTAAAGAACGGTGATAATCAGCCGTCTTTCTTGTCTTTTTGAGCGCTACACTGCTAAAATGGCTATAGGTAACGGAATAGAGCCGACAACTTTTGGGAAATCCGACAGTTGCTGGACAAAGATATGTGAGCCGATAGAACAGGCCACCATCAAAAAGGAGAGATTTTTTCATGAGCGAAATGACACACCGTTCAAAGACACGCCCCGTAAGAGTCGGAGATTTGACGATCGGCGGCAGCAATGAATTATTTATACAGAGTATGGCAACCACCAAAACGCACGATGTAGAAGCGACTGTGGCTGAAATTCTGCGTCTGGAAGAAGCAGGATGCCAGATAGTCCGTGTAGCCTGCCCGGATGAGCGAGCTGCGTATTCGATCGGCGCCATCAAAGAACGCATTAATATTCCACTCGTAGTGGATATCCATTTTGATTATAAATTGGCTTTGATCGCTATTGAACAAGGTGCAGACAAAATCCGCATCAACCCAGGCAACATCGGACGCCGCGAAAAAGTGGAAGCTGTTGTCAATGCCGCAAAAGCAAAAGGCATTCCGATCCGTATCGGCGTCAACGCTGGTTCATTGGAACGCAAAATCCTTGAGAAATACGGCTATCCAACAGCTGAAGGCATGGTTGAAAGTGCCCTTCACCACATTAAGATCCTGGAAGATCTTGATTTCCATGACATCATCGTTTCATTGAAAGCATCAGATGTCAGCCTGGCTGTCGAGGCCTATGAGTTAGCTTCAAAAGCGTTCGATTATCCCTTGCATCTCGGAATCACGGAATCTGGTACCTTGTTTTCCGGCACAGTGAAAAGTGCTGCCGGCCTTGGAGCGTTATTCGCCAAAGGCATTGGCAACACACTTCGGGTTTCATTGAGTGCTGATCCAGTCGAGGAAGTTAAAGTGGCGCGTGAAATGCTGAAGATTTTCGGCCTTTCCTCTAACGCAGCAACCCTGATTTCATGCCCGACTTGCGGACGCATCGAAATCGACTTGATTGCAATCGCCAACGAAGTGGAAGAATACATCTCCCACATCAAAGCGCCATTGAAAGTGGCTGTTCTCGGCTGTGCAGTCAACGGACCGGGTGAAGCACGTGAAGCGGATATCGGCATCGCCGGTGCACGCGGCGAAGGCTTGCTGTTCATGCACGGCAAAACCGTCCGGAAAGTTCCGGAAGAAACCATGGTCGACGAATTGAAGGTCGAAATCGATAAATTGGCGGAAGAGTATTTCGCGAAGCAAGCTGCAGAGAAAAAAGAAAAAGAAATGGAACAACAACAAGTATAAGGTTGTGAGCACATTGAGATACCGTTTTGGAATTGATATTGATGGGACTGTGACTTCACCAACGTCGCTCATCCCTCACATAAATGAAAAGTTCAAGAGTGAATTGACATTGGATGATATCAAGGAATATGATTTGACCGCTGCCCTTCCCCATCTGGCTCAGGGTGAATTCTATTCCTGGTTCCGGGATTCCGAGCCGCAGATTTACGCGGCTTCACCGGTTTCGGAAAATGCCAAGAACATCCTGAACAACTGGAAAGACCAATATGAACTGTATTACATTTCAGCCAGAGGTGACAATGTCCGCGACGTCACTTTCGATTGGTTCGCAGAACATGCCATCGCCTATGACCATATCGAGTTGATCGGCTCCCATAAGAAAATCGAAACAGCGAAGCGTCACAATGTCCATTTGTTCTTCGAGGACAAACATGATAATGCCGTGGAGATCGCAGAAGAGCTGGATATCCCAGTTGTCCTGTTCGACACCCCTTATAACCGGCAGCCGGTACCTGACAACGTCATACGCGTTTACGATTGGCTCGAAGCGAATGAATGGGTCAAAAATGAATTCAGCATCCAGAAGACATTGAGCGGCAAATAGCAGTTGATACCAACAAAAAGCGAGAGTGGGTTTTTCCCACTCTCGCTTTTATTTGCATTCCGGACATTTTCCGTATATTTCAAACTTATGGTTGGCGATTTCGTATGCCGGCAAGGCGGCTCCGAGCATATCCATCGGACACACCGGAATTTCTTTTATCTTGCCGCAATCCATGCAGATGAAATGGTGATGATGGTGATCACTTTCACATTGCATGCGGAAATGGCGCTCACCTGACAATTCCGTTTCTTCCAATATGCCAAGCGATACAAAAGTCGCCAAATTGCGGTACACCGTGTCATAGCTCATGCTTGGATAATCCTTTTGCATGACATCCAGCAAATCCCTCGCCGTTAAATAACGTTCGTCATTGGCGAACAACTCCAGAATCTGATTGCGTTTTGATGTTTCCTTAAAACCGTTTTCCTTCAGGATATTCCATGCATTGGTTAAATTCATGCGATCGCTCCTTTTTTAAGTGAAACCATGATCTTTTTATAGGCAATGACCAAAAGCAACAGGAATATAGAAGTGACGACAATTGTGCCGCCCGGTGCCAAATCAAAATAAAAGGCAGTGACAAGCCCCGTGATGACCGAAATCTCACCGAAGACGATAGACAGGATAATTGTCTGTTTAAAGCTTTTAGTCACCCGCATGGCAGTTGCCACCGGAATCGTCATCAACGAAGACACCAAAAGAATGCCGACAATGCGCATAGACCCGGCAATGACCAATGCCGTAACGATCATGAAGATAAAGTGAATCCATTTTGCAGGCAGGCCGGATGCTCTCGCGTATTCGTCATCAAAAGACAACACAAATAATTCTTTGAAAAAGAAATAGATGAATGCCAATACTACTACTGCTATTGCGGCAACAATCAACAAGTCTTCCCTGCTGACAGCTGAAACCGAGCCGAACAAATATCCGAACAAGTCATTTGAAAAACCTTCCGCCAGGGAAATGAAGATTGCCCCGAAGCCGATGCCGGCTGATAAAATGATTGGAATCGCCAGTTCTTCGTAATGCTTGTACAGGCTTCTCAATCGCTCAATCAGTACCGAACCGGCTACTGACGCCGCAATCCCAAGAAACAGCGGGTTCAATAATGCCAGTGAAGCAACGCTTTGGCTTAAATAGAGGCTCCCTGCTATCCCTGCAAGCGTTACATGGCTTAAAGCGTCTGCAATCAACGAAAGCCTGCGGACAACGATAAAGACGCCGAGAAGCGGCGCAATGACCCCGATGATCAATCCGGCCGCAAAGGCGTTCTGTAAAAATTCGTAGGATAATATAGCTTCGATCATGCGTGGCTTCCTCCGATATGGTGAATTTTCCGGACAGAATGGCCGTACCACGCTTCACGCTGTTCATCGCTCATCGTGTGAAGCTGTTCTTTGAATCCGTGGAAATGAATGGTCTGGTTTAAACAGGCCACATGCGTGATCCGGTCTGTCACTGTATCGACATCGTGCGTCACCAATACCAGTGTGATATTCTTGTCACGATTCAGTGAAGCCAGCATGTCATAGAATGCCTGGACATTCTGATGGTCGACACCGACAGTCGGTTCATCAAGAATCAGGATCTTCGGTTTAGCAACCAATGCGCGGGCGATGAAAATCCGTTGCTGTTGGCCCCCCGACAGCTCACTGACGCTCCGGCCCATAAAGTCCTGCATGCCAACCGCTTCCAGTGCTTCTGCTACCTCTTGATGGGCAGATTTCGGCAAACGATGGAACAACCCGGTTTTCTTAGCCAGACCGCCTGCTACAACTTCTTCAACTGTCGCGGGAAATCCTGAGTTGAACGAATTGGATTTTTGGGAGACATAGCCGATCCATTCGCGGTTCTTGAAATTTTTCGCGTCTACGCCGAAAAGCTCAATTTTCCCTTTGCTCGGTTTCATGAGCCCCAGCATTATTTTCAGCAAAGTCGATTTCCCGGAGCCGTTCGGACCCAAAATTGCCAGAAAATCGCCTTCCTCCACTTTCATGGAAATGTTATCAAGTGCTTTTGTTTGTTCATATTCAAAGCTGATGTCTTTAATGTCAATCAATGGCGCGACCATTGTGTCGCCTCTTTTCTAATTAATAATGATTACGATTTACCTTAAGAAAGTATAGTAGAGTTCACCGGTATTGTAAATAGATTGAGCTTAAATAACTTCGCAGCCCGTGATCTCTTTTCTGTAATCCATAAAATAAGAAGCTGAAGGCAGCCCCTTAAAATCGGGCCAGTCTCCAGCTTCAATATCTTACATCCTATAGTGGCGATTTTAACTCTTCGATGGCACCTGGTGAAAAGATGCCCGCTTTGAACATTTCGATTTCAAATGCATACGGTGGTTTCTTATTTTTGGCATCCAGTCCGACATAAGGCGTCTCGAGGATTTTCGGTACATGCATAAGATCCGGATGATGGACAATTCCATTCAAGGCATCAAAGCCGATTTCACCAAAGCCGATATTTTCGTGGCGGTCCTTGCCAGCTCCGCGAACATTTTTGCTGTCGTTGATGTGAAGTACTTGAAGCCGCTCGATACCGACAATGCGATCGAACTCTTCCAGCACGCCATTGAAATCTTCTTTGATGTTATAGCCTGCATCATGCGTATGGCAAGTGTCAAAGCACACGGATAAGCGCTCGTTATGCGTCACGCCATTAATGATCGCGGCGATTTCCTCAAAACTGCGGCCACATTCCGTGCCTTTTCCAGCCATGGTTTCAAGTGCGATGTTGACCGGATAATCCTGCGTCAGCACTTCGTTCAAACCCTCGATGATTTTTGCGATTCCCGCATCTGCTCCAGCTCCGACATGGGCACCTGGATGCAGAACGATTTGTTTTGCTCCGAGAGCCGCTGTCCGCTCGATTTCCTTTTGAAGAAATT
Organism: Planococcus sp. SE5232; assembly: GCF_050686535.1. Taxonomy (NCBI): domain Bacteria; kingdom Bacillati; phylum Bacillota; class Bacilli; order Caryophanales; family Caryophanaceae; genus Planococcus; species Planococcus sp. SE5232. The sequence continues at coordinate 300,189 of NZ_JBOGCP010000002.1, forward strand.
CTACCCCATGAGCGAAGGTTTCAGGTTTTTGGGTATTGCCTAAATTGATGATGTACGGCGCATGGACGACAATATTCGTTAAATTATTGGCGGCCATATGGGCAAGCCCTGCATCGATATTCAATTCTTCAATCGGTTTGCGGCGCGTGTTTTGCGGGGCACCGGTATAGATCATGAAAGTCGACGCTCCGTAGGAAGCGGCTTCTTCGCTTGCTGCAAGCAGCATTCCTTTGCCGCTCATTGATACGTGAGATCCTAATAGCATGAAACTATCTCCTTACTTTTTGCGATTTTTGCGTCGTTCCATTTTTTTGATTTCGTCCATTTTCCACTTCATTTTCTTCTTGTACATCGGTTTTACCGCTTTTGGTTTATGCACCATGGTTTTTGCTTTCGCGTCCGCTTCATTCGTTGTTCTTGTACGGGTCGTACGGCTATGGCGCTCTTTCAAATCGACGAATTCGCCTTTGACGATATCTTTTTGCTGGAAAGGAATGCCCATTTTTTCAATCCGGACGATTGCGTCGTCGTCTTCTGGTTTGAATAACGTTATGGCTACCCCTTTCATCCCTGCGCGAGCCGTACGGCCAACACGATGGATAAAGAACTCCAGGTCTTCCGGCAACTCATAGTTGATGACATGGCTGACGCCCTGAATATCGATTCCACGAGCTGCAAGGTCTGTCGCAACGATGTATTGATATTCAAGATCACGGATCTGCCGCATCATCTTAACGCGTTCACGTGGAGCCAAGTCGCCATGGACACGGCCGACACGGATGCCTTCTTTCGCCAATTGGTCAGCAACATAATCCGCATTCGTGCGGGTATTGACGAAAATGATGGCCAAATAAGGATTGATGACTTTCATAACATCCTGCAGGCGCTCCATTTTCTTTTTGCTGCGGACAGGAACCAAATAAAAGTCCAGTCCGTCTGCAGTCGGACGCTTATCGCCGATTTTCACATGGATTGGCGACTCCATGTATTTTTTCAGGAAAGGTTTCAATTTTTCTGGAATAGTCGCTGAAAAAACGTACATCTCCAATTTTTCCTGCATTTTGCCTGCTACTTGATCGATTTCCTCGATAAATCCAAGGTCGAAAGCAAGGTCCGCTTCATCCACTACAAGAATTTTGCCAGTGTGCACCAAAAGAGCATTTTCTTTGACGAGGTCTCTCAGGCGCCCAGGTGTTCCGATAACGATATGAGGCTGTGTTTTCAATTTATTGATTGAACGTTGCTTGTCTGTTCCACCGATAAACGATTTCACTTCAATGCCGGATCCGACAACCAGTTTCTGCAACTCGTTGAAGATCTGCGTTCCAAGTTCACGTGTCGGTGCTGCGATTACCGCCTGCACTTCCTGTTTGCTGACGTCGATGCGTTCTACGATCGGAATAATGAAACTATGCGTTTTTCCAGTCCCAGTATGGGATTGGCCAATTGCACTTGAGCCTTTCAATATATGGGGCATCATTTCCTTTTGGATCGGTGTCGGTTCTGTAAACCCGAGTTTTTCTACCGCTTCCAATAGAAACGGTTTGAATGGATATTCGTTGAATTTTGTCATGGGATTAAATTCCCTCCTTACGCTCTAGACATTATAGCATAAAATAGGGACATTACGCGATGCAACTTTTGTAAAGCTATGCCGTCTCCGTTATAATGAATGTATGATTTTGAAAGGAGCGCGGTACTTGATGAAGGTTATGAAAATATCGCCAAGAGGATATTGCTACGGAGTGGTCGATGCCATGGTCATCGCAAAGAATGCTGCGATGGACGAAACTTTGCCACGCCCCATTTATATACTAGGAATGATTGTCCACAATAAACATGTGACAGATGCGTTTGAAGAAGACGGCATCATCACATTGGACGGCACAAACCGCTTGGAAATTTTAGAAAAAGTCGAAACCGGTACTGTGATTTTCACAGCCCACGGTGTCTCTCCGCAAGTCCGAGAACTGGCACGGCGCAAAGGTCTGGTGTCAATTGATGCCACCTGCCCTGACGTCACCGTGACGCACGACTTGATCCGCGAGAAGACAGCTGATGGCTATCAGATCGTCTATATCGGCAAAAGTGGACATCCGGAACCGGAAGGTGCAATCGGCGTCGCGCCGGACATGGTCCATTTAGTGGAATCTGTAGAAGACGTCAACCGTCTGGAAATCGATGCTGAAAAAATTATCGTCACCAACCAAACGACAATGAGCCAGTGGGACGTTGTCGACATGATGAAACGCCTGAAGGAGAAATTCCCGCATTCCGAAGTTCATAAGGAAATTTGCCTGGCTACCCAGGTGCGCCAGGAAGCTGTTGCGCAGCAGGCCGGCGAAGCGGATCTATTGATCGTCATCGGTGATCCGATGAGCAATAACTCGAACCGATTGGCCCAGGTGTCTCAAGACATCGCTGGAACTCCTGCCTACCGTATTTCGGATCTATCCGAACTGAAATTGGACTGGCTGGAAGGCGTTGAAACCGTCGGCATTACAGCAGGCGCTTCCACGCCGACACCGATCGTCAAAGAAGTGATGAAGTTCCTGGATCTTTATGACCCGGCTGACCCGAGCACCCATGCACTGACACGGTCTGTGCCGCTCAATAAAATTCTTCCGAAAATCAAGCATCCGAAACCATCGGATCGCATCGAGCCGTATCCGATAAACGAATAAAACATAAGGCTGCCCTAAAAGTTAGTTTCCTGACTTTTGGAGGCAGCCTTTTCTTTAGGTTCTGTATGATCGATATGTTAGGAAATTTTTCATTTCATTAATTGCAAGACCTGTTCTTTAGTGGGCAATGAAGAGAGTGCCCCTTTACCTGTAGTAGCTAAAGCTCCGCTCGCATTTGCAAATGCCAGTATTTCTTTATGGTGCTCACTTATTAAAAACTCTACATCAGCTTGTTGTGCATGCAGATCCAAAAGCTGGTACAAGAAACCGCCAATGAATGCATCTCCTGCACCAGTGGTGTCCTCTACTTCCACAGAATATCCCATAGATGAATATTTTTTGTGTTGTACGTGAATATCTGCTCCTTCCGCCCCTTTAGTCAAGACTACTGCTAGTACATCCCCTGTAAACAAAGACCGGACAGCTTTTTGTTCATCCGCTATGCCTGTAACAAACTCCAGTTCTTCGTCGGAGATTTTAACAATATGCGCCATCGGGAGAAATCCCAAAATTGTCTTCCGGCATTCCTGTGGATCTTCCCAAAGAGCCAGACGCACGTTTGGATCGAAACTAATGATTCCGCCACGCATTTTGGCTGCTTGAATCGCCTTGATATGTGCTTGTTTCATCGGACTCTTGACTAAGTCTACAGAACAAAAGTGCAAAAAATCCCCTTGGTTGAACCAGTCGGCATCTATTTCTGAATCTTCAAGAAGCAGATCTGCCGAAGGATTTCTATAAAACGAAAAGTCGCGCTCTCCATCTTCGCGCAATGACACAAAGGCAAGACCGGTATTCGCCTCCTTTGTTCTTGAAATCTTATCTGTTTCGACACCGAACTTTATCAATTGTTCCAATAGGTAATCACCGAAGGCATCTTCCCCTAATTTGGTGATCAGCGAAGCAGTTCCGCCAAACTTTGCTACCGCAACAGCTACATTTGCTGGGGCACCACCAGGAACCCGCGTAAAAGAAACGACGTCTTTTAATGCGGATCCTTTTTCGTGGGGGATAAAGTCGATTAAGATTTCACCAATCGAAAATAATTTTCCCATTCAGCACCTCTCCCTCTTTAATCGCCACGCTATCAATAGTCCCATTTCACTGCTTTAAACGCTGCGGTTCCACCCGTTGCAAAAAAACGAATTTCCTTGCTTTTTCTATCCGGGAAAATACGGGAAGTGAATACTTCTGCTCCATCGTTCACAAAAATTTCGACAGATGAAGCATCAACGAACAAATGGAACTTGTATACGGTTTCAGTCATTCCGCATTTTCTTTCAGTTCCAAACGTGCTGCCGATTACTTGGCCTGACAGTGTACGATCCAGTATAACTTTCCCTTGCATCACATCATATTTGATCACCGTTTTTTCTTCTTCTCCCGCACGGAATTCTATTCCGTATTCTAAGGCATCCCCTTGTTCAAACTCACATATAAGTTCGTAAGTGACGCCAGAAAATCCATCATACGCTTTCTTTTCATGTGAAATTCTATCCGTTGCTTCGACTTTCGTTTTACGAAGTGACTGAAGTTCCTGAACAGGTTTTTGTATGATCTTTCCATCTTGAACCACTAATTCTCTTGGAAGGGTCAAACAGTGTGCCCATCCATTTATATCGCTGGGATACTCGATTTCAGGCAATCCCATCCAGGCGACCATAAGACGTCTGCCCTCTGGATCTTCCATGGTATGAGGCGCATAAAAATCAAAACCCCTGTCGAGTTCTACAAAGTTTCCATGAGCCAATTCCTGTAGTTGCAGATTTATCTTCTTGCCCAGCACGTAACCCGCCTGGTAAATATTTTGATACAGATCCCCTTCCGGTTCCAGCCCTTGCGGAGAGAAAATCAGAACACCTTGATTTTCTATCTCAAAATAATCCGGACATTCCCACATAAAACCAAATAAATCCAATGCGGTAGCAAGTTCTCCTTCAAAATTCCATTCCAGCAAGTCCGATGAACTTAATAGACAGACACATCCGGTTTTATCGGTCCTTTGCGCTCCAATCACCGCATAAAACCTTTCTCCCTCTTTCCATAATTTCGGATCACGGAAATGCTCTGTATATCCCACCGGAACTTTATCGAGAACTGATTTTTCCAATTTGATGATGTTTTCTTGTGCATCCATAATGGCTATGCATTGATGTGGATGTCTCTCAAAATTCTCATCCCGCGTATTGCCCGTATACAATAAATAGATATTTCCGTTATGCTCAATGGCACTTCCGGAATAGGCTCCATGGCTGTCAAAATAATCGTCTGGTTGGATGGCTATTCCGACATTCTTCCAGTTTACAAGATCTGTGGATTTGGTATGGTACCAATATTTCAACCCATGAAAAGGACCTAACGGATGCCATTGATAAAACAGATGGTATTCCCCGTTATAGTAACAGAAACCATTCGGATCATTGAGAAGCCCTGAAACTGGTTGAATATGGAACGTTTGCCGCCACGAGCAGCCATTGACCCTTAAAATCAGCATGTCTATCTCTTTTTGGCTCACCTGATCGAGTCGGATGTATTTTTTCTCTCGTTGTAATTCCATCTCTTGTTTATTCTCCTTTTAGTAAAAGCAAAATCTTTCGATGAAACCCTTTCCCCCGCTGAAAATCCTTTATGGAAGCGCTTCCATAAAGGATTTTCAAAATTCACCTTTCTTCCTGGCATCTGCAGTTGTTAAATAAAGATAACTCGAATGGATCGATAAGAACGATTTTGTTCGGTGATGTTTGAAATGAGGATGATATTCGTTCGTGGCAACGCAACTTCGTTTTAATTTCTACCTTATTATACCATAAAAAACCCCAATCAGCTTATCAGATAACCTGGAAAACAAGCTAGTTAATCAATATATGAATGCAAAAAAGAAGAGGCCACAGCCTCTTCTTTTAAATGAACCGGAAAGGTTCTGTATTTGTCTGTGACGGCAGGAATTCGCATTGCCAAGTCGGCTGCTGCTTGGACATATGGTCCACAACGCCCTGGATCATCACTTTTTCCACATGATGTCCTGGATCGATGACATGAAGCCCCATCGCCTCTGCATCCTGTGCGACATGGAAATACAAATCGCCTGTGACATAGACGTCCGCTCCCGCGCGCTTGGCCTGCTGGATGTATTTATTGCCATCGCCTCCGAGTACAGCCACTTTTTTGATGGTGGCATTGGGATCACCAACCATGCGCAGGGATGGAACATCCAATTGCTGTTTTGTCCAATCGGCAAATTCACTCAATGCCATCGGGGTCTCCAATGTTCCGACGCGTCCCAGCCCCATCGCAATTTCTTTGTTTTCTAAGGTAAAGACATCATATGCTACTTCTTCGTAGGGATGCGCCGCGATCATCGCTTTGATGACGCGGTCTTTTTCGTTCGTGCGGACGACAACTTCCACTTTCGATTCAGCCGTCACTTCCATTTTTCCGGCTTCTCCGATATAGGGATCCGCTTTAAAAGTCGGGCGGAAACGGCCGGTACCGGATAAGGTATAGCTGCAGTATTCGTAATCGCCGATCGCTCCGGCTCCCGCTTTGCCGAAGGCTTCACGAACGGCTTCTTCATGGCTTTCCGGAACGAAGACCGCAATTTTCACCAATTCCGCTTCATAGGTCGGAACCAGAACGCTGGTGTTTTTCAATCCCAGGGCATCCGCCAACAAGTCATTGACTCCTCCAGTTGCCACATCCAAGTTCGTGTGTGCGGCATAGACGGCAATATCGGACTTGATGATTTTTTCCATCAAGCGTCCCTGCGGAAAATCGGTCTGCAGATTTTTTAACGGACGAAAAATCGGGGGATGATGCGCAATGATCAATCCCGCGCCTTTGGCAATCGCTTCATCGACGACTTCTTCGTTGACATCCAGTGTCACCAAGACCCGTTCGATTTTCTTATTCAACGATCCTACATGCAAACCGATTGGATCGCCTTCCATTGCCAGATACTTAGGCGACCATTTCTCGAACTCTTCAATGATTTGCTGGCCATTAGGAATTTTCACGCTGCAGCACCTCTTCCACCAATTGAATTTTTTCAATCAATTCCTGTTTTTTCTCGATGATTTCCATCGTCTGGGCTGTCGCTTCCATGGAAGCGACAATATTTTTCCATTGTTCGCTTTCGCGGATCCATTTTTCCCGGAAAATCGCCGTCTTTTCTTTCAGCAGTTCCGGCCCCATCAATAATTGCTGTTGAGTCAAAAAAACAGATGACAACGTTTTTTCAAGCACCAAAATTTCATAAATCTTTTCATTTTCCTTTAATATTTCTTCTTCTCTGATGATCCAGTCGTTCGCACCAGCCCAATCACGGATGGATTTGGCATGGACATTCGGCTGCAGAATCAACCGTTCCACCCCATCAAGCCGTTCTTTCCCCTGCTCCAAAATCGAGCAGATCAACGGACCGCCCATACCTGCAATGGTGACAGCAGTAATGCCGTCTTCAGGCTGGATGGCATCAAGTCCGCTTGCCAGCCGGACATCAATCTGTCCGGTAAGGCCTTCCTGCTGTACTTGTTTCCGGGCCGATTCAAAAGGGCCTTTGACAACTTCTCCAGCAACTGCCTTGTCCGCTACTCCGTTCAATACCAGGTAACAAGGCAGATAAGCGTGATCGCTGCCGATATCTGCGACCACCGCGCCTTTAGGCACGTGATAGGCCACTCTTGTCAACCGGTGTGATAATTGTTGAGCATTCATTGAAATCCTCCTAATTTGACAGAAAAACCCTTAGCTCCAGAAGAACTAAGGGTTTTTAGATGCTATTCGAGTGATAATACCCACTCAGCCATTGCTGCTACGTTCTCTTCTGGAACAAGCCCGCCTGGCATCGTGCCTTTACCGTTGATCAAAATTTCTTCGATATCTTCTTGTGGAAGTTCAGTGCCAACTAATGATGGACCTACTCCGCCTTCATAGCTTGAACCGTGACAAGAAATACAGTTTGCCTGTGCGTGTGCTTCAGGATCGAAATCCCCTTCAGCTGTTTCTCCGCCTTCTTCACCTTCAGCAGCTTCTCCGCCGCCTTCTTCTGTTGCATGTTCTTCTGCGATTTCAGCTTCGTTGTTAACTCCTTCTATTGATAAGAAGAAAATTAAACCAATACCGAACGCCATGATTAAGATATAAGGTACAATTGCATTTTTTTGCATCCGTTACCCCTCCCTCTACTAAGTTCTGCTTTATGATATTATTCGTATCATTCATTATTGTACTGTATTATCCATGAAACGAAAAGTCTTATCAGGCAACTTTTCCTTCTTTGTGACAAAAACGGTAATTTAATTTTTATTCGTCACAGGCTGGCATAGCTTTTCCACGATACTTTCCTGATAAAAGAAATATCCAACAAAAATTTCTGCAACGATAAAAGCCCCGCATGCAGCGGGGCTTTTAAAATTCTCAGCAGCCGATCTGGCGTGCGATGACCATACGCTGAATTTCAGAAGTGCCCTCACCGATTTCCAATAATTTTGCATCACGCATATAGCGCTCTACTTCATATTCCTTCATATAGCCGTATCCCCCATGGATCTGAATGGCTTCGTCGGCCACTTCCATGGAGATTTCAGAAGCATAAAGCTTCGCCATTGAAGCCTCTTTCGTGAACGGACGTCCCTGATCTTTCAGCCAAGCAGCTTTATAGACCATATTGCGTGCCAATTCAATCTTCATGGCCATATCCGCCAGCTTGAATTGAGTCACCTGGAACTCGGATAGAGGCTTGCCGAACTGCTTGCGTTCTTTTGAATAAGCCAGCGCTTTGTTAAACGCCGCCTGGGCGATGCCTACAGCCATAGCGGCAATGCCGATACGCCCGCCGTCAAGCGTCACCAGGAACTGCTTAAAGCCGTCACCACGTTTGCCTAACAGGTTTTCTTTCGGCACCCGGACATTGTCCAACACCAATTCCGTCGTATTGGATGAATGCAGTCCCATTTTTTCGTAATTGTCGATGATGGTAAAGCCTTCAGCATCCGTCGGTACGATGATGGCGCTGATTTCCTTCTTGCCATCGTTCATACCGGTAATCGCAGTAATCGCCAAATGTTTGGCATAGCTGGCATTCGTGATATAGACCTTCGAACCATTGATGACCCAATCGTCGCCATCTTCCACCGCGCGGGTTTCAGTTCCTCCAGCATCCGATCCGGCATTGGGTTCCGTCAATCCGAAAGCACCGAATGATTCGCCGGTACAGATCGGCGCCAGGTATTTTTCTTTTTGTTCTTCAGTCCCGAATAAATTCAGCGGCGCCCCGCCAAGTGAAATATGCGCAGAATAGGTGATGCCTGTAGATGCACAGGCACGGCTCAATTCTTCTGTCACAATAGCAAAACTGGTGGTGTCCGATCCCGCTCCGCCATACTTTTCATCAAACGGCAAGCCCATCATCCCCATGTTGGACAGCTGTTTAAAGATTTCAGTCGGAAATGCTTTGGAACGGTCGCGGTCAATGGCACCTGGTGCCACCACCTTATCGGCAAATTCCTTGATGGTCTTTTTGATCATTTGTTGTTCTTGTGTCAAATCGAAATCCATTTGTGTACATCCCCTTTGTCATGAATACGCTTACAACTTTCATTATATAGGGAAAATTAAGACAAACTCAAGCTTTAACTGGAATTCCTTTTTGTCTGATTCATAAAAAAGAGCCGCTTTCCGGAAAATCCGGCAGCGGCTCAAGTCTTTTTTTCTATTCAAGGAAATCTTTCAGGCGTTTGCTACGGGAAGGATGACGCAGTTTTCGCAAAGCTTTCGCTTCAATCTGGCGAATCCGCTCGCGCGTAACACCAAACACTTTGCCCACTTCTTCCAATGTCCGCGTACGGCCATCGTCCAAGCCGAAACGAAGGCGCAGCACGTTTTCTTCACGGTCGGTCAAAGTGTCCAGCACATCTTCCAATTGCTCTTTCAACAATTCATAGGCAGCATGATCAGATGGCGATTGCGCATCCGAATCCTCGATAAAGTCACCCAAATGCGAATCATCTTCTTCACCGATCGGCGTTTCCAATGAAACAGGCTCTTGAGCGATTTTCAGGATTTCCCGCACTTTTTCAGGCAATAGGTCCATCTCTTCCCCGATTTCTTCCGGAGAAGGCTCACGGCCAAGATCCTGAAGCAGCTGGCGCTGTACACGGATCAGTTTATTGATGGTTTCAACCATATGGACAGGGATACGAATTGTCCGCGCCTGGTCAGCGATAGCACGTGTAATAGCTTGCCGAATCCACCACGTTGCATAAGTACTGAACTTGAATCCTTTTGAGTAGTCGAACTTCTCGACGGCTTTAATCAAGCCCATATTCCCTTCCTGGATCAAATCCAGGAACAGCATCCCGCGGCCGACATATCGCTTAGCGATACTGACGACCAAACGCAGGTTGGCTTCAGCAAGACGTTTTTTCGCTTCTTCATCACCTTGTTCGATCAATTTAGCCAAGCGGACTTCTTCTTCCGCTTTAAGCAGGTCGACACGGCCGATTTCTTTCAGGTACATCCGGACAGGGTCATTAATTTTGACGCCAGGCGGTACACTTAAATCATTCAAGTCGAATTTATCTTCAGTCGGTTTCATCAAGCGATCCAAATGTTCTTCATCATCGGATTTCCGCTCCAATTCGATGCCGTGGCCTTCCAGTTGATCGATAAACTCTTCCACTGCATCGGATTCCATTTCGAAAACCGCTAATTTATCGGCAATTTGTTCGTAATTGAGCTCTCCGGTTTTTTTACCTGTTTCGATGAGCTGTTTTTTCGCTTCTTCGACAGTTGCTTCCGGACCTTCAGTAGTCAATGGTACATTGCTAGCTTCAACTTCAGTTTGGCGTTCAGATTTCTCAGCCATGTGACTTCCTCCTTTAAAAAAACCGGAATTAACTTACAATGATTTCCGTAAAGCAATCACTTCTTGTGCGAGAAGTAAAGCGCGCTTAAGGTCATGCTGTTTTTCCGCTTCTTTTGATTGCTGGATTTTTAGATTGATTTGCTGTTCGACCCGATGTTTTTGCAGATGCTTTAAACAATCGGAAATTTCTTCATCCGCATGTTCCGGATCGCGTTCGGATAATGCAGTTTCCATGACAAGCTTGCGGAGTTCTGCATCCTGCAAGGTCTCCAGGAATTTATGGAAATCAGCTTTATCCCATTCTTCATAGAAACCGAGCAATTGAACGTACAGCGCCTGGAATTCCTCACTGACAAAGGGTATGCCATTGTCTTCAACCGCTAATTTATCCATAACTGACGGATCTGCCAGGGCATGCGATAAAAGTATCCGTTCCGCCCTATGCAGTGAAGTGACCCGTTTTGGCTCTTTTTTTGCCATCTTCGCTGCAGGTGCTTGTGGTTCAGGACGGTTCCGTTCGATCGTCTTGTTTTCCAATTTCCGATAATGCTGTAAGATCGCTTCTTGAGATAATCCGGTTTCCTCTGATAATTGCTTTATATATAAATCCCGCTCTAAAGGCGAGGATCTACCGGCCAGAAGTTGCAGCACTTCCTGAATATATTGCAGCAGGTCGTTTTCATACTGGAAATTCTTGTTCCTGCGGGCGTGCATCATGGCAAATGCAATAAATGCATGCGGTTTGCCGATGATCTGTTCCTTAAAGGCTTCCGCCCCTTTTTCGCGGACAAAGTCATCCGGGTCCATTTTGCCTGGCAGGACTGCCACTTCCACTTTGAAATTATCTTCATTGAGGGCGATTGCAGCGCGTTTAGCGGCTTCCCAACCTGCATCATCGCCATCGAAGCAGATAACGACTTCCTGGGCGAAACGCTTCATTTGGCGGATATGCTGAGCAGTTAGTGATGTACCCATCGTTGCTAAAGCATTGTCAACTCCTGCTTTACCCGCTGCAATGACATCCATAAACCCTTCAAACAAGATGATTTTCCGATTTTTTCGTATAGCGCTTCTGGCATGATGTACATTATAGAGCACTTGGCTTTTTTGGAAAATCGGAGATTCCGGGCTGTTCATATATTTGGCTTCCTGTTTAGTCTGCTCTAGGACCCTTCCTGAAAAGGCGATGACTTTGCCGTTTTCATTCATGATCGGAAACATGATCCTCCCACGAAATCGATCAAAATAGCCGCTTGACTGCTCACGGGCAATCGCTAATCCGCTTGTTTCGAGTTCTTCTTCGCTAAAGCCTTTTCGCTTCAGCGCCGACGCCATATAATTCCATTCCGGAAGCGACCACCCGATTTTATTTTTCTCGATGATTTCCCGGGTAAAGCCCCTATTTTCCAAATAGTCCAATGCCACTTGGCCTTCTTCCGTATTCAATAGAATATGGTGGTACATGTCCGCAGCAAACTCGTGCATCAAAATCAGTTGATGATCACTTTTTGATTGCACCGGACCGGAATCGGCAGGGGCCTGTATATCGACATCTATGCCTGAACGGCTTCCGAGTCTCGATAAAGCATCCTGAAATGTTATGTTTTCAATATCCATCAGAAAAGTGATGACATTGCCACCAGCTCCACAGCCAAAGCAATGAAAAATCTGCTTATCGGCAGTGACCGAAAAAGACGGCGTGCTTTCTCCATGAAAAGGGCAAAGGCCGAACCAATTGCGGCCCCTTTTTGTTAACTGAACATACTCACCCACGACATCCACAATATCTGTGCTGGAACGGATTTTCTCGATCACTTCTTCTGGAACTCGATTGGACATTATTTTCACCATCTTTGTTTGCTTAACTTATTTAATTCGTGATACAAAGACAAAATCCTTCATTTTTCGACAAAAAGATAAGCAAACTATTTCTGACACATTCTAAGCTAAAAAATGAATACGTATTCCAAAATAGGTAAGAGGAAAGGAGTTGAAGAAATTGCTCCATACCGCCGCTCCTCACTAAACAACAAAATGCCGATATCTCTACTCGGACATCGAGCCTGAGTCAGTTCGGCACAAGCCCTTGAATGCAGGCACGACGGCAGGCCGGGCCTGCTTCTCATCCATGAAGATAAGTGAGAAAGCGGAGTTGGATCTAGATACCCCTATCAGAATATCCCTCTTCAAACACTATTCAATTTAACTTATATAATAAGCTTTAGCCACAATTCTTCATTATAAAACGTTTTTATGAAAAAATCCACCAAAAAGAAAGAAAAACCGCCAGTACAGGTGGTTTTCCCGAAATCACTTTTGAAGTTTGCTTAATATCAGGTTGGCGGTTTCTTCTACAGCGCGATTTGTCACATCAAGGATTTCGCAACCGATACGATCCACCACTTTATGGAAATGGCCGATTTCTTCGTGGATGCGGTCCAACTTCGCATAATTGGCATCATCGTTCAATCCGAGTGCAATCAACCGCTCTTTGCGGATGCTATTGAGCTTGTCCGGTGAAATCACCAATCCAAAGCATTTTTTTGGATCTACATGGTATAGCTCATCCGGCGGATCAACTTCCGGCACCAGCGGAACGTTCGCGACCTTCAAGCGTTTATGTGCCAAGTACTGGGATAAAGGCGTCTTGGATGTTCTTGAAATTCCGACCAAGACGATATCGGCCATCAGTATGCCGCGTGGATCCCGTCCGTCGTCGTATTTGACGGCAAATTCGATGGCTTCCACTTTTTTAAAATAGTCATCATCCAATTTACGGACTAGGCCTGCTTCCTGCAGCGGAGGTGCATCGAGTTCTTTTTCCAATGCATCCAAAAGAGGGCCCATCAGATCCACTGCAGCCACGGAAAACTTAGCGGTTTCAGCCTCCATATAATTACGCAGTTCCTGGGAGACCAGCGTATAGACGATGAAGGCTTTTTGAGCAACAGCCAATTTAATGATCTCCTGCAGATGGTCGATGGAATCGATATATGGAAAGCGTTTCAGTATAGCATTTTGATCATTATTAAGATATTGGCTGATGGCCGCCTTTGCGACCAGTTCCCCTGTTTCTCCGACCGAATCGGAGACAATGAACAAACGGAGTGAATTCATAGTTGGCACCTCACAAATCGTGGTTTTCCGATAGCGATAAAAACGCACGAGTAATATTCGTTTTTGTTAATCTGCCGACGACTTTGAAGCCATCCGGCTGTTCTTCCACCACTGGCAAGGCATCGATTTGCTGATTGATCAGGCGATGCGCTGCCTGTATCAGGGATTCGTTTTTCGCGCAGTACGTGATGTTCGGCATGCGCGTCATGATGATATGTACAGGAATGCCTGTCAGGTTCTGGCTGCCCAGACTGGCACGGAGCAAGTCTTTTCTTGAAAGCACCCCGGTCAGATGCGATTTTTTGTCCACGACAAAAAGCGTGCCGACATCATCCAAAAACATCTGGCTGATAGCGTCGTATACACTGACATCTTCCCTGACGACGACCGGAATCGACTGAAAGTCTTTGACCTTCATGTTATTCATGGTGTCCGTAACATCCTGGCCCGGTTTTTTGCCCGAATAAAAATAGCCAACACGTGGACGGGCATCTAAAAAGCCTGCCATTGTCAGGATGGCTAAGTCAGGTCGTAGCGTTGATCTTGTTAAGTTTAGTCGATCCGCAATCTGTTCGCCAGTAATCGGACCATTGCCTTTGACGATCTGTAATATTTCTTCTTGCCGTTTATTGAGTTCGATTGGACTCACCGCCTCAAAATATATATATGTTATACTCAATACCAATTATTATATACTAATCAACACGATATTGCGAAGAAAACTTCGCCATGGTACAATATGAAGGAACTTAACAGAGGCAATGACGGATAGATAAGTACTGTAACAGAAGCGAGCAGGGATGGTGAAAGCCTGCAACTACAGGAAAAGGTGATCCAGAGCCATTTTTTATTTTAAGCGGGCTGCATTTTGCAGTCAATCGAGGTGGAACCGCGGGTCTTAACGTACTCGTCCTCGGACATGATGACATGTCCGTGGATGGGTACGATTTTTTTATTTTATGGAGGTAATTTTATGTCAATGGAAGATGTAGTAGCATTAGCGAAACACAGAGGATTTGTATTCCCCGGCTCTGAAATTTATGGAGGATTGGCGAATACGTGGGATTATGGCCCACTTGGCGTTGAATTGAAAAACAATATCAAAAAAGCATGGTGGAAAAAATTCGTTCAGGAATCTCCTTATAATGTAGGGTTGGACGCAGCTATCCTGATGAATCCTAAAACTTGGGTCGCTTCAGGACATGTCGGCAACTTCAACGACCCAATGATCGACTGTAAGAGCTGTAAAACCCGCCACCGCGCGGATAAATTGATCGAAGATGCATTAGACGCCAAAGGCATCGAAATGATTGTCGACGGCTTGTCTTTTGAACGGATGGCGGAACTGATCCAGGAACATGAAGTAAAATGCCCGACATGCGGCAAACAGGACTTCACAGAAGTTCGCCAGTTCAACTTGATGTTCAAGACGTTCCAAGGCGTTACAGAGGCTTCAACCAATGAGATCTTCCTGCGTCCCGAAACGGCTCAGGGAATTTTCGTCAACTATAAGAACGTACAGCGTTCAATGCGCAAGAAAATGCCATTCGGGATTGCCCAAATCGGCAAAAGTTTCCGCAATGAAATCACACCGGGCAACTTCACTTTCCGGACGCGTGAATTCGAACAAATGGAACTTGAGTTCTTCTGCAAGCCTGGTGAAGACTTGGAATGGTACGCTTACTGGCGCGATTTCTGCAAAAAATGGTTATTGGATTTGAACATTACCGAAGACAATATCCGCCTGCGCGAGCATGAGGAAGATGAACTTTCGCATTACTCGAACGCCACTGTGGATATCGAATACAAATTCCCATTCGGCTGGGGCGAGCTTTGGGGCATTGCTGACCGCACCGACTTTGACCTGAAACGCCATATGGAGCATTCCGGAGAAGATTTCAATTACATCGATCCAGCAACAAACGAACGTTACGTGCCGTATTGCATCGAACCTTCCCTAGGTGCTGACCGTGTTACATTGGCATTCCTTGTGGATGCATTCAGTGAAGAAGAACTTGAAAATGACGAAAAACGCACTGTTTTACGCTTCCATCCGGCATTGGCTCCTTACAAAGCTGCTGTTTTGCCATTGTCTAAGAAGTTGGCTGAAGGTGCAACAGAAGTCTTCTCCGACCTTGCCAAGCATTTCATGGTTGAGTATGACGAATCCCAATCCATCGGCAAACGCTACCGCCGCCAGGATGAAATCGGTACACCGTTCTGCATTACCTACGACTTCGATTCTGTCGAAGATGGCCAGGTAACCGTGCGCCACCGTGATTCCATGGAGCAGACACGCATGCCGATCGCTGAAGTACAGGCTTATATCGAAAAGCATATTCAGTTTTAATTAGAAAAGCGGAAGCACCTGTTTAGAACCGACAGGCTTAAGGTAGTTTGCCGAAGCAGCGTATTTTCAGCCGCACAGGCAATCGAACGAGCATAAGACAGACCGGTGAAGCGGCGTTTTTTGCCGCATAGCCGGGTTGGCTCATGACCCAAAGAGCTGGGCGCTGGAGTCTGGACACCGAAATGCGAAAGTGCCCATCTAGCTCTGACGGGCATAAGACAGACCGGTGAAGCGGCGTTCTTTGCCGCATAGCCGGGTTGGCTTATGACCCAAAGAGTTGGGCGCTGGAGTCTGGACACCGAAATGCGGAAGTGCCTGGTCAGTTCGGGCAGACATAAAGCGATTTCCCAACTCCTTCATTATCTAAAAGCAAAACAAAAAGAGTTGCCGAAAGACTATTCGTCTTTCGGCAACTCTTCTTTTTTCGGTAAAAATTCCGGCGTCCGCTCCAACTGCTCGAGGAACTTCCTGGACTTCAGGCGGATTCCTGCTTTTTCTTCATAAATTGTGCGGACGATTTGTTTGAGCAGGCTCTTGGATTCTTTTTTCAAAGTCAAGGAACCTACCCGCTCAATCGGCACAAAATAGAAGGTGCGGATCAGTTTCACTAAAGCCGGGCTCAAGCGGATGATGTAACGGTCGATCTGGAAGCAGCGGTGGCAGAGAAAACCCAATTCCTGAAACGAAAAGGCGAATTCCCCTTCCGTCGCTCCACAGTTTGCGCATTGATGCAGTGTAGGCGCAAGGCCTGCCGCCTGCAGCATCTTCCACTCCACAAACAAAGTGATCGCTTCCGGATCATAGCCTTCGTCAATAGCATGGAGTGCCTGATACAGCATGTCAAAAATGACGGGTTGCGGTTCATCCTGCTCGGTCAGCCGGTCAATCAGTTCGGTGACATAACTGGCATAGGCGGTCGACATGATGTCTTCCCGAATATGCCGCAAGGACTCCAATGGGTCACCTGCCTGCAAGGTTCCCATGCCTCTTCCTTTGTAGATGGAAAACGTTCCATGGGTAAAAACCTGGGTGATGGCAGCCAATCGGCTCGCGGGCTTTTTCGCCCCTCTCGCCATGCAGGTGATCTTCCCCGCTTCTTTCGTAAACAGGGTGACGATCTTATTCGTTTCGCCGTAAGGCATCGTACGAATGACAATTCCCTCTACTTGACTTTGCATGGGAAGGACTCCTTAGTATTCGTCGTCTCTGAAGCCGAAATCGCGCAGATGCATCGCTTTATTGCGCCAGTCCTTTTGCACTTTGACCCAAAGTTCCAAATACACTTTCGAGCCAAGCAGGTTCTCGATGTCTTGGCGTGCACGGGTCCCAATCTCCTTAAGGAGCGCCCCTTTTTTGCCGATGACGATGCCCTTTTGGGAGTCGCGCTCGACCATGATGGTCGCTTGGACACGGATCATGTCCTTGTTTTCGGAATCCGGCGCAATTTTTTCAATAACCACTGCAATGGAATGCGGAATTTCTTCGCGCGTCAAATGCAGGGCCTTTTCACGGATCAACTCGGAAATGATGAAGCGTTCCGGGTGGTCGGTGATTTGGTCAGCCGGGTAGTATTGTGGGCCTTCGGGAAGGCGCTCGCTGATTTTGGCCAATAGGTTCTCGACGTTATTTCCTTGCAATGCTGAAATCGGGATCGCTTCTGCAAAATCGAATTCCTTGCGGTACGATTCGATGATTTTCGGCAAATTATCCGGATGCACCTGGTCGATCTTGTTGATGACCAGAAATACCGGCACATCGATGCCTTTCAGCATATCCAGCACATAGCGGTCCTCTTTGCCGACACGGTCGACGCCGCTTGCGACAAACAATAGCACATCCACTTCACGGAACGTGTTTTTCGCAACCTTCAGCATAAAGTCACCCAATTTATGGCGGGGTTCGTTGATGCCAGGTGTATCAATGAAAATCATTTGGCTTTCATTGGTGGTCACGACGCCTTGTACTTTGTTGCGTGTGGTTTGGGGCTTGTCACTCATAATGGCAATCTTCTGGCCCACTACTCGGTTTAGGAATGTCGATTTGCCGACATTCGGACGACCGATGATTGAAATGAACCCTGATTTGAATCCGTTATTCTCTGGCTGCATATTTTAAATCCTCCGTTGAAAATGCGCCGGGAAGCAATTCACTGATAGTTGTTTCCTGGACGTCACCTTTTAAATTTGTTAAGTAAACCGGCATGTCCGGCGAGCAAAACTCGGCCAGCACCTGTCTGCATGCACCACAAGGCGATACAGGCCCCGGAGTGTCTGCAGACACAGCGAGTGCCACAAACGTCTTATCGCCTTCAGAAACAGCTTTGAACACCGCTGTGCGCTCTGCACAATTCGTCATGGAATAGCCAGCGTTTTCAATATTGCAGCCCATGTATACTTTGCCGTCAGCTGTCAGCAAGGCTGCACCGACAGGAAATTTCGAATAAGGCACATATGCATTGCTGCGTGCCGCTATCGCTTGCTTCATCAATTGTTCTTTTTCCATGTTTATCACCTCTGCGAATTTAAAACCATTTGGGTAGAAATATCAGTAATCCAATTATAGCACTTGCTGCCGCAAATACCAAAACGGCACCTGCCGCCATATCCTTGGCCTGTTTGGCAAGCGGATGCAGTTCTGCTGTCGCCAGGTCGACAACCCGTTCGATGGCCGAGTTGACCATCTCCAGCGCAATCATGCCGCCGATCAACAGGATGACCATCAGCCATTCCAAATAAGACAGCCCCGTCAACCATCCGGCGAGCACGACAATTACAGCAGCCAGAAAATGAAAGCGAATGTTTTGTTCACGCTTTAAGGCGGTCCCGATGCCTTGAGCTGCAAATTGGAAAGAGCGGAAAAATCTACGCGCCGTCATGCTTATCACGCGTGATGCCGAGTGAAACCAGGATCTCCTCTTGACGGGAAAACATTTTCTTTTCGTCTTCTTCTGTCATATGGTCGTACCCCAGCAGATGCAAAAAGCCGTGGACAGCCAGAAAGCCCAGTTCACGCTCGAACGAATGGCCGTAATCGGCGGCCTGCTCTTTTGTGCGGTCCAGCGAAATGATGATGTCCCCGAGCATCCTCGGCTCAGGTGAACCGATGATGGCTGTTTCCCCTTCTCCTAATTCTTCCATGGCAAACGAAATGACATCTGTCGGCTGATCTTTGCCGCGGTATTCGCGGTTGATGTCACGGATCATTTCATTGGTGACAAAAGTCACTGATACTTCCGACTGCCCCAATCCCTCTTCTTTTGCTGCATGCTCCAGTATTTTTTGCACAAAATCCAGTTCCTGCTGTTTCAGGCTTTCCGTTTCATCCATAAAATCGATTGCAATCATAGCAGTTCCTCCTGTCAATTGGTTTCTTTCGGATATTCGATGCGGGAATGGAAGATGCCATTCAAGGTTTCGCACATAACCGCTTTTACTTTCTTCAGCTCTTTCAAGGATATATCACATTCCTCGAATTGCCCATCCTTCAGTTTATCTTCTACAATCGATTCCACCAATTTTTTTATTTTTTCTGATGTTGGTTCCTTCATCGAACGCACGGCCGCTTCCAGGCTGTCCGCAATACAGATGATGGCGATTTCCTTGGTTTGCGGCTTTGGCCCTACGTAGCGGTAAGACTCCTCTTTGGTATCTGGATCCGTTTCTTTCGCTTTGTAATAGAAGAACTTCAATAAGCTGGTGCCGTGGTGCTGCGCCGCCACATCCACAATTTCCTTGGGCATCTTGTATTTTTTAAGCATCCGGGCTCCTTGCACACCGTGTGCGAGGATGATGTCCCGACTTTTTTCCGGCGGCAGACGGTCATGCGGATTTTCGATATTCACTTGATTTTCAATGAAGAACTGCGGCTGTTTGGTTTTTCCGATGTCGTGGTAATAGCAGCCGACTCTGGCCAGCAGGCCGTTGGCACCAATCGCTTCACAGGAAGCGTCCGCCAAATTGGCGACCATCAGGCTATGGTGATAGGTGCCCGGCGTTTCCATCAAGATTTTTTTCAATAATGGATGATTCGGATTGGACAGCTCGATCAACCGCATGGCCGACAGCATCCCGAATGCCGACTCGAAAAACGGCAGCAAACCAATTGCCAATGCACCGGACAATAAGCCCGATACAACAGCAGCTGTAAAATAAAACCCGATTTCCGACCAGCTGTATTGCGCCTGTCCGATCAGCAGGTAAAAAGCGACAAACAGTACGTTGGCCCCTGCCACCGCCAAGCTGATCTGCAGCAGGCGTCCTCGGCCGCCATCCCGATCAATCAAGTAAATAGCAGTCAATCCACCGAACAGGATATAAAGGGCGACGTCCACCTGCAAAGAGGCCGAATAGCCGCTTTGCAGCATGATTCCAGCTGCTGCACTGAGCAGGATCGTCACAAAGACAGCCGCCCGCTCAT
This sequence comes from Planococcus sp. SE5232, assembly GCF_050686535.1. Lineage (NCBI taxonomy): Bacteria > Bacillati > Bacillota > Bacilli > Caryophanales > Caryophanaceae > Planococcus > Planococcus sp. SE5232. The sequence continues at coordinate 320,620 of NZ_JBOGCP010000002.1, forward strand.
TGACCAGCAGGCGGACAAGCATACCTGCAAGCGCCGTTGGGAAAAGAAAGGCAATAACAAGATCAAAATTTCCACTGACCGCATACAATAATTTCATAAGCGAAAGCGAAATGGCGATTGCTACAATCATGACCAACAGTTCAGTCGTTTTATTTCTGTCATCTTTTTGTGAACGGGAGATTACCGTCAGTAAGAGTCCCATAGCGATCAAGACAAAAATCAATAGCCCGAGCAACGGTTTATAGTTCAGCTGCTCTTCTGTCATTCCAGCCAGTTCCAGCTGTCGATAGACTTCCCTGTCCACAATCTGCCCTTCCTGGACAAGGACCTGTCCCTGGAGTATGCGCGTTGGCTCTACACTGCTTCGCACCTGCTCCACCTGGCTAGCTGTCAGTTCCTCATTGACCAGTTCGTTCGGGATGATGCCGAAACGGCCCACAGCCACTGCCGCTTGGACCACGTCAGCCGGAATCTGTTCATTGCGCCGGATATCCTGTTCAATTTCCGTGCGGATTCGCGCGACTTCCTCAACGCGTACCGGTTCGCTCAAATAAGATTGAAGCAGCCGGTCTAATTCTTCTTGGACTTCAACGAGTCTTTCAGTCGGCAGAGACACTAAAGAATTCAACATGTCTTCTGTTAAACGGAGGCCATTTTCGCTGGTTTCCATCAAGCGCAATTCTTCCCTAAGCTCTGCAATCATCGCTTCTCGGGAAAGTTCTTCCTGCTCTTCTTCAGTTGGAGCTTTCGCATCGAGTATATAGCCGAAAAGAGATTCGATTACAGCGGATTGGTTAGCCGCAATTTCATCCATGAATTGATAGCTCGGTGCCACTTCTTCCGCTAGCCGTTGTCTTTCCAACTCAGTTTTAATCGGATCTTCTACTGTTTTTTCAGAGCGGATGGTTTCGGGTGATAATTGGAATAACCGGATATCATATGTATCTCCCTGAACGGAGTCCATCAAAAAAGCATAGAGCATCATGCCGGTCAATAAGACGCCTATCGCTATCAATTTTCGGTAACCCATTTTTTCGAAGATTTTTTGTGCTCGTTGACGCATGCCCATACACCCCGCATTTCTTATTTCCATCATAACAACTAAAGAAATGGATTTCACCGTGTATTTCTAAAAATTTGAAATTATCTCCATATTTATGGGTTTAAACAATCTAGGCAAGATCGAATTCAACGAAAGAAAAAGATGCAGGGAACGCTCCCTGCATCTTTCCTCATCCTTTTTAGGTAGGCTGATTTTCATAGGCTTCTATGATTTTTGCAACTAGTGGGTGACGAACCACATCGCCGCTTTCAAGATACTGGAAATGGATGTTGCGGACACCTTTTAGAATCGTCTCAGCCGCAATCAATCCAGATTCTGCTCCCTTTGGCAAATCGATCTGCGTTTTATCTCCGGTGATGATCATTTTCGAACCGAAGCCAAGGCGCGTCAAGAACATTTTCATCTGCGCTTTGGTGGTATTCTGTGCTTCATCAAGAATGACAAATGCTTCGTCTAAAGTGCGCCCTCTCATGTAAGCGAGAGGGGCAATTTCTATGGTGCCGCGTTCGATCAAGCGATTGGTCTGCTCCAGCCCCAGTACATCGTGCAGGGAATCATACAGTGGACGCAGGTATGGGTCCACCTTCTCTTTCAGATCACCCGGCAAAAAGCCGAGACTTTCTCCCGCTTCTACGGCAGGACGTGTCAAAATAATTTTCTTCACTTGGCCGTTTTTCAATGCCTGCACGGCCATGACAACTGCCAGATAGGTTTTTCCTGTGCCGGCAGGTCCAATTCCAAATACCAGGTCTTTGCTTCGCACTGCGTGGATATAATGGCGTTGGCCAATCGTTTTAGCACGGATGGATTTGCCGTTGGCATTGCGTGCCACTTCTTCGTCATATAGTTCTGCAAAATATTCAATCGTGCCATTTTTGGCCATTTCGATAGCGGAAACAATATCACGCTGATCGATATTGATGTTTTTTCGAATTACCTTCAATAACTGTTCTATTAATAATCTCCCCGTCTGCCTGCCTTCTTCGGAACCGGATAATTTGATGACTTCACCACGGGTGATGATTTGAATGTCGAAAGCTTCTTCGATTAATGTTAAATGATTGTCTGATATCCCGAGCAGCTGAACCGCTTCATTTGGGTCTTTCACATGTAATTCGAGTAGGTTATTTTCTGTCATGTGGACGCTCCTTGGAATCGAGTATTTACTACTGTTTTCACTCTATCATTAAAGATAATCACTTGTAAAACATTTGTCTGATAATGGCCAGAACAAAAGATTTTCTCAGCCATGTCCCTGCTCCCCAGAATAACGATTGAACATCGACACCTAAATTAAATCATACGATTTGTTTACATAATAATATTATTTATATAAATAAAAGTCGCCCAGTTTCCACTGGACGACTGCTGTTACCTTTTAGACTTTGGCGGCATTAAAATTTCCGCCATGATAATGCCTCTTCGGACGTCTTCACCACTTAATGGCAAAAGTTCATCAGTGTTTTTTACAGCCTGCGTTACAGCTGGCTCATTTTGTAAAACCCGCGCTTCCGATGCGGAAATAAGATCCTGTATTTCACTTTGTTTGTTTCGGGAAGTCACACGACGCTGCACTTCCTTGCGCGCTTCCCGAACCGGAGTCCGTTTAACAGCTTCTTCAGCTTTTCTCTTGACCTGTTCTGTTCGCTCAGGCTGTTGAGTTTTTTGATTCTGAAGTTCTCCATAAATTTCTTTCGCATAATCTTCTACTCGTTTGAACGTTCTTTGTCCGGAACGGTTGTCCCTACCAGTCGATTTTGGTGTCGAGACCGGCCTTGCCGGAGCATCATCAGCTGACTCCTTTTTCCCTTTACTGAAAAAAGCGCTTATCGCCATGATGACAAGTCCAAATATGAGAGCTTCCATACGACAAACCTCCCTTATGGTCAACGCCCATTATTTATCGTCGGATTTATCCATGCCTGTTTTCGAAATGGACTCTCGCATACCTGTATCCGCTTGGACATTCTTATAATTGACATAATCCATAACGCCGATATTTCCTGTGCGAAGCGCTTCGGACATTGCAAGCGGCACTTCTGCTTCCGCTTCCACAACTTTCGCTCTCATTTCCACAACTTTCGCTTTCATTTCCTGTTCGCTTGCTACGGCCATTGCGCGGCGCTCTTCAGCTTTAGCCTGTGCAATTTTCTTATCTGCTTCAGCTTGTTCTGTCTGCAATTCCGCTCCGATGTTTTTGCCGATATCAACGTCTGCGATATCAATCGATAGGATTTCAAATGCCGTACCAGAGTCCAAACCTTTCGATAGGACTGTCTGGGAAATCAAGTCCGGGTTTTCAAGAACTTTTTTGTGGCTCGTACTGGAACCGAGTGTCGAAACGATACCTTCACCCACACGGGCAACGATTGTTTCTTCACCTGCACCACCGACTAAACGGTCAATATTGGCACGAACTGTAATTCTGGCTTTTGCCTTAACTTCGATTCCATCCATCGCCACACCTGCAATAAATGGTGTTTCGATAACTTTCGGGTTAACGGACATTTGAACTGCTTCCAATACATCACGCCCTGCAAGGTCGATGGCTGCAGCACGTTCAAATGGCAATTCGATATTGGCGCGATGAGCCGCAATCAATGCATTGACGACGCGGTCAACGTTACCGCCGGCTAAGTAATGGCTTTCCAATTGATTGATGCTTACAGTCAACCCTGCTTTTGACGCTTTGATCAGCGGGTTTACAATCCGTGATGGAATAACTCGGCGCAATCTCATCCCGATCAGTGTAAAGATGCTGATTTTTACCCCTGCCGCTAATGCTGAAATCCATAAAGTGATTGGCACGAAAGTGAAGAAAATTGCCAAAATGATGATAATCCCTATTATTGCTGCACCTAAACCAATTGTTTCAAGTCCCATTCTCTTATTCCTCCTCTTGTTTTTCAAGTTCGCGAACAACAATTCGTGAACCTTCTACCTTGATTATCTTAACATCCTTTCCATTGTCGATAAACCTGCCTTCAGAGACGGCGTCGATGCGTTCGTCATCCAGCCGGATGGTACCGGATGGACGAAGTGCCGTCACTGAATGAGCAATCTTACCGACAAGTTCCGGGCGATTTGTAGTCGATACGTAACCATGTTCCGTATCGGTGGCATCAGTCAAGATAATCCGTTTGAACAAATCAAGCCGTTTACCAAAGAATTTCACTACAATCACCATCCCCACTGTTGCTACTATCATTGCAATTAGTACTGCTATGGCGGTGGTTTTCAGGTCCCCTCCCGCCAAAAGAATGCTGCCGAGAATGGCAGCTACTCCCAAGAATCCGGCGACACCGCCCGGGATGATGAACTCAGCCACCAAAAGCCCGAATCCGATAACCAATAGAATGATGGATTCGTAGCCAGCTAAGCCCGCCACCAGATGTCCATAAAAGAACAGCAGCAAAAAGGACAGGCCAATGAGTCCCGGAATTCCGACTCCCGGTGTAAACAATTCCAGCAGCAAGCCTAACCCCGCAAAAGATAGGAGAATCGGCACGACGATCGGATTGGTCAGAAAACGGGCCAGACTTTCCGAAAAAGTCTCATCGATCGTCACTACAGCGGCATCTTCAAAGCCCTTTAAAACAAGCAGTTCATCCAAGGAAGATACAGTTCCTTCCGAGTAACCCACCTGTTCGGCTTCTGTTGCACCGAGAGTCAATAGCTCCCCTTCGGCTAAGCCGAGTTCAGGCAGACTGATTGAGGCATCTGCCATAGCCAACGCATACTCCGGATTACGGTCTGCTGTCTCAGCTGCGCTTCTCATAGAAGCCAACCAAGCACTGTTCGCTTTATCGGCAGCTGCATTTCCGGACATGTCAATCACCTGTGCGGCTCCAATGCGGCCGTTGGGATGCATGTAAATTTCATCATTGTGCAAGGCCAGGAATGCACCTGCAGAAAGAGCATCCTGATTGATGAAAGCCAATGTCTCCAGTGAAGTTTTGTTTAACTGACGGGCAATGCCATCTGCCGCGTCCACAAATCCCCCCGGTGTATCTATTTCAAATATGATGGCTTCGGCTCCAGCGTCTTCCGCTTCTTCAATGCCCCGTTCGATAAAAGCCTGCAGTCCTCTTTCAACTTCATCTTCGATCGGTATGACATACACTGTCGAAGTGTCAGCCTGGATAGCCGGGAGCATGAGCAGAAACGATAACAGTAAAAGTCCAAAACCAATAAAGACTTTGACTCTGCTCAATTGGATCTCTCCTTTCGCATTACAAATTTACTGTTTGTATATATACGGATGAACAGGAATTAGGTTTCAACTTTCTGTTCCAGATGAATGGAGCCTAACAACTTGACGAGGAAGCTGTCATGGCACTTTAGTCGTGGTGGGTTTAGTGAGTGCCTGCTTGAGAAATGCATGCACAATTCCACTCACCCTATATAATCCCATTATAAAGGAAAGTATCTGGAATAACGAAAGAATGCGCTTACAAATGTGACAAATAGAAAAACCACCGACACGTTCAACGTGTCGATGGTTTAAGCTGGTCGTTCATATTTTTTAAAAGTCGATTATACTTCTTAAAGTCAATTAAAATTTACGTTTACGCGCAGCTTCTGATTTTAATTTACGTTTCACGCTCGGCTTATCATAATACTCGCGCTTTCTTACCTCTTGCATTGTTCCAGATTTAGAAACAGTGCGTTTGAAGCGGCGAAGAGCATCTTCAATCGATTCGTTTTTACGAACTGTAGTTTTTGACATCTCTTTTTCCCTCCCTCCGAACACACGTTGAAGCGAAGAACAACAAGTGTTATATACTCAGAAATTATACCGTATCCCCTAAAAAAGGTCAATAGTTAATAATCGGAATCTGAAGTTAGTCCCTGCATGATTTTCACGCCAGAGCTTGCTCCGATGCGTGTAGCTCCCGCTTCGATCATCGCTTCAACATCTTCCAGGCTGCGTACGCCGCCGGAAGCTTTCACTCCCAAATCAGGACCGACTGTCTGGCGCATCAATTTGACGTCCTCTACAGTTGCTCCACCAGTTGAGAAGCCAGTAGAAGTTTTAACAAAGTCAGCTCCCGCTTCTTTGGACAAGCGCGAAGCAGTGGCTTTTTCGTCGTCAGTCAGCAGGCAGGTTTCAAGGATCACTTTTACGATCGCTTTGCCTTTTGCCGCATTGACGACTGCTTCGATATCTTTTTTCACATGGTCGGTATTGCCGCTTTTCAATGCGCCGACGTTCAGGACCATATCAATTTCACCGGCGCCTTTTGAAATGGCGTCAGTCGTTTCAAAAGCTTTTGTTTCAGGAGTTGATGCCCCTAACGGGAATCCGATGACGGTGCATACTTTCACTCCGCTGCCGGCAAGCTCAGCTGCTGCAGTTTCAACCCATGTCGGATTGACACATACAGACGCGAACTTGTATTCAGCTGCTTCTTTGCACAATTGAACGACCTGGCTTTCTGTCGACTCGGGTTTCAGTAAAGTATGGTCAATATATGATGCAATGTTCGTCATGATTTAAAATCCCCATTCTATTAAAAAGTCATTTTGTCTATCAGGCAATTTCCCCCAACCGGGAAATGTCACTGCAGCTCAGTGCCCAGTAATTTTGATGATGTCCGGAACAAACTCTCAGCTCTATTCGAATTCACAGGAAATGGCGGCCAATGCATACAAAGGCGCCGTTTCTGTCCGCAGAATACGGGGGCCGAGAGAAGTGAAGATGGCTCCAGTGCTTTTCAGTGCGGCCACTTCCTTTTCAGAAATTCCACCTTCCGGACCAAAAATGATCAGGACTGAATCTTTATCATACAATGATTTCAAAATTTCAGCAAACCGCGTTCTGTCGCCTTCCCGCGCTTCTTCTTCATAAGCCACGATAATTGTGTCATAGGAAGAAGAAGCTTTGGCCAGCAATTGCTTGAAGCTATGGACACCATGTATTTCAGGGACATGTGTCCGGTGCGACTGCTCCGCTGCTTCCTTGGCGATCTTCTGGAGCCGTCCGATTTTTTTCTCGCTTTTGGAACTATCCCATTTTACGATGGAACGCTCTGCAGAAAATGGCAGCAGGGCATACATCCCGAGTTCGGTGGCTTTCTGGGTGATTAAATCCAGTTTGTCGCCTTTCGGCAATCCACAAGCAATCGTCACTTTTTTCGGCAGCTCCACCTGGATTTCCAGTATTTCACCCAACTCTACTTCCACATCAAAGTCAGCAGCCAGTATCTTTGCAAGATAAGCCTTGCCTTCCATGACCGCAATCAAGTAGTCTCCGGCCGTTTGGCGCATAACTTTGGCGATATGCTTTGCATCATCGCCGGTTATCGCCACTATTCGATTTTCAGGAATCTTGCCTTCTATAAAATATCGCTGCATTGTGGCACCCCGTTATTCAGGTTTTTTTGAAATGATGGTTACCCAGTCTTCCATCATCATGACGTCTTCAATGACGAATCCGGAAGCTTCAAGAGCCTTTTTTACATCATTCTTTTTCGCTGCTATGATGCCTGATGTGATGTAGCGGCCACCCGGTTTAACGATGCCGAATGCGTCATCGGTAAATGACATGATGACTTCCGCCAGAATGTTGGCGACGACCACATCACCCGGCTGATCTATTTTATCGACCAGATTGCCTTCTTCCACCGTCACAATGTCCTGAACTTTATTCAGCTTGACATTGATGCCTGCTGCTTTCACAGCAATTTCATCCAAATCCAGCGCATAAACTTCTTTGGCGGACAACAATGCTGCTCCGATCGCCAATACCCCTGATCCCGTACCGATATCGATGACACGGTCGTCCGGCTGCACAATCTTCTCCAACGCCTGGAGGCTCATGACAGTGGTCGGATGGGTTCCTGTCCCGAACGCCATTCCCGGATCCAATTCGATGATCAATTCATCGCTCGATACCGGATTATATGTCTCCCATGTGGGAACAATCGTGAAACGTTTGGAAATTTTCACGGGATGGTAGTATTTCTTCCAGGATGTTGCCCATTCCTCTTCGTTCACTTCGCTGATGGTCACTTCGTTTTTGCCCAAGTTGATGTCGAATGCAACGAGGTTGTTGATCGCCGACTTAATAGCTTCTATCGTCTCGCCCAGGAAGCTGTTGACCGGCAAATAAGCTTTCAGAACAACTCCATCCACTGGAAAGTCTTCCGGATCCAGCGAATAGATTTCGCCGAAGCGATCTTCTCTTTCTTTCGTCAAGTCTTCTGAATCCTCAATGACTACACCACTTGCTCCTGCTTCATGCATAATATTGGAAACCGCTTCAATCGCTTCATTTGTCGTATGGATCGCCAGTTCTGACCATTTCAATTCTGCCCAGCTCCTTTTCGCTTCTACAGTCAGTAAGACCCCTGCTTTACGCAAGAGTCTTCTGTTTGTAAAATTTGAATTGCTTTAATTCACCACGAACAATGAACTCTTCATCCTTAACAGCTCGAATCATTCACCTTTGATGGTGCGTTTGATTTTTGCAAAAAGAGAGCTGCTGTGTTCTTCAGGGATATCACCGCTGATTTCAGCGAATTCACGCAGCAGCTGCTTTTGTTTTTCGCTCAGTTTTGTCTGTGTTTTGATGCGGACAATGACGTGTTGATCGCCGGTTCCGTAGCCATGGACATTTTTGACGCCTTTGCCTTTTAAGCGGAAACGCGCTCCACTTTGTGTACCAGCTGGAATCTTCAATTTCACTTTGCCGGAAATGGTCGGCACTTCAATTTCGTCACCCAAAGCAGCCTGTGGATAGGTGATCGAAATATCCAGGTAAATGTCATCGCCCTCCCGCTGGAATTGTTTATGCGGTCTTACGCGGAAAACGACATACAGGTCTCCGGCAGGTCCCCCGTTGACACCCGGCGCGCCTTGGCCTGTAACACGCAATTGCTGGCCATCGTCAACACCCGCTGGAATGGTGACTTTGATTTTTTTGACTTTGCGCACTTTTCCTTCGCCATGGCAAGTCGTACATTTCTCTTCGATGATCTGACCGGTTCCTTCGCAATGCTGGCAGGCGCGGCGGTTGACCATACGGCCAAAAGGCGTGTCCTGCGTAACATTCATCTGGCCGGAGCCTTCACAATACGGACATGTTTTCTTCTTGGTTCCAGGTTTAGCACCAGAACCGTCACAAGTGTCACATGTCTCATCTTTCGGAATTTCAACTTCCGATTCTTTGCCGAATACGGCATCCATGAAATCGATGGTCATCGAGTATTGCAGATCATCGCCTTTGCGTGGAGCATTCGGGTCACGGCGTCTCGAACCGCCGCCAAAGAAGGTGCTGAAGATATCGTCGAAACCGAAACCATCGGCGCCGCTGAATCCGCCGCCAAAGCCCTGATTCGGATCCTGATGGCCGTATTGATCGTACTGTGCACGTTTCTGCTCATCGCTCAATACCTCATAGGCTTCTTTTACTTCCTGGAATTTCTCGGAAGCATTGGCTTCTTTATTGATATCCGGATGGAATTTTTTTGATAAAGTCCGGTAAGCTTTTCTGATCTCTTCTTTAGAAGCGGACTTGGATACGCCAAGTACTTCATAATAATCTCGCTTATTCATAAGTCACTCTCCCTCTAGCAATCAACTGTAATTGTACACGGTTTAAATCACTGTTGCAAAAACATTGAAAAAGCCAAAGCATGTTGCTTTGCTTTGACTTTTCAAGGTCTTACTTTTTATCATCATTTACTTCTTCGAATTCAGCGTCAACTACATCGTCGTTGCCTGGGGCTGCGCCTTCTTCTTGTCCTGCTTGCTGAGCTGCTGCTGCCTGCTCATAAGCTTTCATCGAAAGGCCTTGCAGAATTTCCTGAAGTTTGTCTTTCTTCTCACGGATGTCTTCACTATTGTCCGACTCCAATGCCGCTTTCAGTTCGTCGCGTGCATCTTCTGCTTGTTTTTTCTCTTCTTCAGAAACAACTTCACCAAGATCAGTGATTGTTTTGTCAGTTGTGAAGACAGCTTGGTCCGCTTCGTTGCGAAGTTCCACTTCTTCTTTCACTTTCGCATCCGCTTCTGCATTTTCTTCCGCTTCTTTGATCATGCGTTCGATCTCGTCGTCAGTCAATGAAGTGTTGGATTGAATCGTGATGGTCTGCTCTTTTTGCGTTCCAAGATCTTTCGCTTTAACGCTGACGATACCGTTTTTGTCGATATCGAAGCTTACTTCGATTTGTGGCACGCCGCGTGGTGCTGGCGGGATATCAGCCAATTGGAAACGGCCAAGCGTTTTGTTGGCTGCTGCCATCGGGCGCTCCCCTTGCAATACATGGATATCTACAGCCGGCTGGTTGTCAGCGGCAGTTGAGAATGTCTGTGATTTTGAAGTCGGGATCGTTGTGTTGCGCTCGATCAATTTTGTGAACACGCCACCCATTGTTTCAATACCAAGTGATAATGGTGTCACGTCCAATAGTACAACATCTTTAACATCACCAGTCAAAACGCCGCCCTGAACCGCAGCACCCATTGCTACCACTTCATCCGGGTTAACGCCTTTATGCGGATCTTTTCCTGTTTCTTTCTTGACAGCTTCCTGTACAGCCGGGATACGAGTAGATCCACCGACAAGGATGACACGGTCAAGTTCAGAAGCTGAAACTCCTGCATCTTTCAATGCCTGGCGAGTTGGCCCCATTGTGCGTTCGACCAATGAAGAAGTCAATTCATCGAATTTAGCACGACTCATTGTAACTTCCAGGTGAAGCGGTCCGGCTTCTCCTGCAGTGATGAACGGTAATGAGATTTGAGTTGAAGAAACACCTGAAAGGTCTTTTTTCGCTTTTTCAGCAGCATCTTTCAAGCGCTGAGTAGCCATTTTGTCTTTCGACAAATCGATGCCGTTTTCTTTCTTGAATTCCTGCACCAAATAATCGATGATCAATTTATCGAAATCATCGCCGCCCAGACGGTTGTCGCCGGCAGTGGATTTTACTTCGAAAACGCCATCGCCAAGCTCAAGGATCGATACGTCGAACGTACCGCCGCCAAGATCATAGACAAGAACCGTTTCATCTTTGTCCATTTTATCCAAGCCGTATGCAAGTGCTGCTGCAGTCGGCTCGTTGATGATCCGTTCCACTTCAAGGCCTGCGATGCGTCCAGCGTCTTTCGTAGCCTGGCGCGCTGCGTCGTTGAAATAAGCAGGAACTGTGATAACCGCTTTTGTTACTTTTTCGCCTAGATATTCTTCAGCGTATCCTTTAATGTACTGAAGAATCATTGCAGATACTTCCTGAGGCGTGTATTCCTTGCCTTCAGCTGTCACTTTTTCCTGTGTACCCATCAATCGTTTTACAGACTGGATGGTGTTCGGGTTCGTGATCGACTGGCGTTTTGCCACTTCGCCGACTTGGCGTTCACCGTTTTTGAAAGCTACAACAGAAGGTGTTGTACGGTTGCCCTCTGGGTTTGGAATGATTTTTGGTTCGCCGCCTTCTAGAATTGCGACTGCTGAGTTTGTTGTACCTAAGTCAATACCGATAATTTTGCTCATTAAGAATTCCTCCAATAATTTTTATTCGTTTACTTTTACCATTGCCGGACGAAGTACTCGTCCTTTTAGGACATAGCCTTTTTGCAATTCCTGCAGAACAGTTCCTTCTTCAGCTGAATCATCTTTTTCCTGCATGACCGCCTGATGGAAATTCGGATCGAATGGTTCGCCCACAGCTTTGATTTCTTCCAGGCCTTCCCGGTTTACTGCTTCGATCAGGGATTTTTGTACCATCTCGACGCCTTTTAATAGGGAAGCGGATTCTTCACTGGTGGTTTGGAGCGATAATGCGCGCTCGAAATTATCCAGTACCGGCAGGATATCCGACAGCAAGGATTGCGAGCGGAACTTATTGGCCATTTCTTTGTCTATTTGAGTACGCCGTTTGAAATTATCATAATCGGCCAATAGGCGCAAATATTTGTTTTGCTCTGCTTCCAGCTGTTTGCGAAGTTCTTCAGTTTCATCAACTGTTTCTTCTTCCTGATCAGCAGAAAGGTCGATTTCCGGAGTTTCCGAGTCAGCGAATTCCGCTTGCTCTTCCGTAACCGTTTCAGGGACAGGCTCTTTTGCAGCCATATCTTCAGCTGCTTCTTGTTCTTCGGTTTTTAATGGTTCCTTTTTTTTAGACAAATCTATTCCTCCTTTGTTCACGTTCCTTTGAATATACGGGTCAGCTCTTTCGATAAATCGCCGCTCAATAGATCCAATATGGACACGATGCGTTTATAATCCATCCGTTTCGGACCGACTATGGCGATCGACCCTGTCTGTTCTTCTCCGATATCATACGACACCGTAATGACACTGCAGTCTTCCATTGCCGACAGCGTGTTTTCCGAGCCGATTCGAATGTGGAGGCCTTGGCTTCCTACTGGCAGGATCATCGGAATGTGCTTGGCTTCTTCCATAACATCCATCAAATCCCTGATCTTTTGAAGATCGTGGAAATCCGGTTGTTTCAGGATATTGAGCTTTCCGCCGTAATAGATGTTTTCATCATCATGCGGCAGTAAGACCGCTTGCCTGAACGTATGGAACAGTTCGCCATAGCGTTCTACATGCTGCTTTAAAATCGTCAAAGTCTCTTGTTCGAGCCGCAGATGCAGATTGTTCAGCGACACCCCGACCAGCCGTTCGTTGAGGATATTCGCCATTTTTTCTATATCCGACGGGTTGAGCCCCGGCGGAATGGAAAATACCCGATTTTCCACATGACCCGAATCGGTTACGATAATCGCAACCGCCGCGTCCTGCGTCAACGGCACGATCGACAACTTCTTGACGATATGCCTGCGCACATCAGGACCCAGTAAAATGGACGTGTAATTGGTCAATTCCGAAAGGATCATTGCAGAGCGTTTAATGACTTCTTCAGTCTCTGTCAGTTTTTCTTCGAAAATTGAGCGCAATTGCACGATGTCCTGCTGCGGCAGCGGCCTTGGCGTCAACAGATGGTCGACGTAATAGCGGTACCCTTTTTCGGAAGGAATGCGTCCGGAAGACGTATGTGTTTTTTCCAAAAATCCCATCCCTTCCAAATCCGCCATTTCATTGCGGATCGTCGCCGGACTGAAAGGGATTTCGGGTTTCTTGGAGAGTTGGTTCGATCCCACCGGCTGAGCTGATTGAATGTAATCATCCACTGTCACCTTTAAGATGAGCAGTTGCCGTTCTGTTAACATGATCATCACCTCTGTTAGCACTCTAAGTACCCGAGTGCTAATACTACATTAAAATTAACAAATATAATGAGCGATGTCAACGGAAGAGCTTTATGCCAATAAAAATTGTTCAAAAACTTCATTGCCGACGAAGCGGCCTTTTCTGGTCAGACGGACAAAGTCACCGGCAATCTCCAGATTCTTCTTGGCGATTTCTTTTTCCAATATAGCGCCATATACGTCCTGTATCGGTTTTTCGAATTTTTCCTGGAAATGCAGCAAAGACACACCGGACGTTTTCCGGAGACCCAAAAACATCTCTTCTTCCATCTTTTCATGGACCGGAACTTCATGGGTATTGAGGATTGGCCGTTCGCCTCTATCCAGCGGTTCCATGTATTTCTTCAACGGACCGGCATTCGAATAACGGACGCCATCCACATAGCCATGGGCACCGGCACCGACGCCGATGTATTCGACATTGTCCCAATACAATAAATTATGGTGCGACTCATGGCCTGGACGCGCAAAGTTGGAGATTTCGTATTGCTTCAATCCCCGTCTGTCCATTTCATTCATCAGCTTTTCATACATATCGGCTTCCAGATCTTCCGTTACGGTATTGAGTTTGCCCTTGGTCATCAAATTATAGAAAACGGTCTTCGGTTCAATGATCAGCGAATACGCAGAGAAATGCGGCAAGTCGAAAGCGAATGCCTGCTCGAGCGTGTCGTCCCATTGCTGCATGCTTTGCCCAGGCAAGCCATACATCAAATCAAAGCTCAAATTCTCGAAGCCGACCAAACGGGCTGAATCGACCGCGCGTTTGACGTCTGAATTGCTGTGGGTCCGGCCAAGCCGTTTCAACAGGTCTTCATCAAATGATTGGACGCCCATGCTTAAGCGATTGACGCCTCCGTCAAACAACACCTGCATCTTCTCTTTGGTCAGTTCATCGGGATTGGCTTCTGAGGTCCATTCCAGGTCGGCAGCCATCGGCACATAGCGATGGATATAGCCAAGCAGCTTCTCCAATTGGGCAGGCGTCAGGGACGTCGGCGTGCCCCCTCCAAGGAAAATCGTTTCCAGCGGCTGATCGAGTGCTCCCTGTTGTTTCCATAAAGCCAATTCTTTGCCTACTGAATCGATGTAGGCATCCACTGGCTGGTCTTTGAAAAAGACTTTATTGAAATCGCAGTAAAAACAGATTTGGTGGCAGAATGGAATATGGATGTACAATCCTTTTACCATTTTATTTCCTCTTTTCTAATAAGAAAAGGAGGCTGAAATTCCCGCCTCCTTTTTTTCGTTTATTTTGATTGGTCGTCCATTTTCAGGATCGCCATGAAGGCTTCTTGGGGAACTTCAACAGATCCGACCTGCTTCATGCGCTTCTTACCTTCTTTTTGCTTATCAAGAAGTTTCCGCTTACGGGAAATGTCTCCCCCGTAACATTTAGCAAGGACGTTTTTACGCATGGCGCTGATAGTCTGGCGCGCAACGATCTTCTGGCCGATAGCGGCTTGGATCGGCACTTCAAACTGCTGGCGCGGAATCAAGTTCTTCAATTTATCGACGATGACTTTGCCGCGTTCATAGGCGAAGTCACGGTGAACGATGAAACTGAGAGCATCGACCTGCTCCGAATTAAGCAGAATATCCATCTTCACGAGTTTCGACTCTTTATAGCCGATCAACTCATAATCGAAAGAGGCGTATCCTTTTGTGCCGGATTTTAATTGATCGAAGAAATCGTAGACAATCTCCGCCAGCGGCAACTCATAAATGATGCTGACACGTGAATTATCCAGATAATCCATCGTCAGGAAATTTCCGCGTTTTTTCTGGCATATTTCCATAACAGCACCGACATAATCATTCGGTACCATGATCGTTGCTTTGACATAAGGTTCTTCTACATAATCGATTTTTTGTGCATCAGGCATCATGGCCGGGTTATCGATTTTAAGAACTTCTTCATCCGTCATATGGACATTGTAGATAACACTTGGTGCAGTGGTGATCAGGTCGATATTAAACTCGCGTTCAATCCGCTCCTGAATAATTTCCATATGCAATAAACCAAGGAAACCACAGCGATAGCCGAAGCCCAGCGCTTGGGAAGATTCCGGTTCAAACTGAAGTGCCGCATCATTCAATTCCAATTTTTCGAGTGCATCACGCAAGTCATTGTATTTTGACGTATCAATCGGATAAAGTCCGCAATAAACCATCGGATTCAAACGGCGGTATCCTGGCAATGCTTCCGATGCCGGTTTTCTTGCATGAGTGATGGTATCACCCACCGGTGCATCACCCACATTTTTGATGGCAGCCGTCAGGAATCCTACATCTCCAACCGTCAATTCCTCCCGGAGCGTGGCTCTCGGTGTGAACACTCCTGCTTCGATAACTTCAAACTCTTTATCGCTGGACATCATTTTGATTGTGTCGCCAGGCTTGACCGTTCCTTCAACAATACGGATATACGAAACGATTCCACGATACGGATCATAAAGCGAGTCGAAAATCATCGCTTTTAACGGCGCACTCGGGTCACCTGTAGGTGCTGGTATTTTTTCAACGATTTGTTCAAGGATCTCTTCGATTCCAATACCCGCTTTCGCCGAAGCAAGAACGGCTTCAGAGGCATCGAGTCCGATAACTTCTTCCACTTCCTGCCGTACACGCTCAGGATCTGCAGCAGGCAAATCGATTTTATTGATGACCGGTAAAATTTCAAGGTCATTATCCAAGGCTAAATAAACATTCGCCAACGTTTGGGCTTCTATGCCTTGTGCAGCATCAACGACCAAAACGGCGCCTTCACAGGCAGCAAGGCTGCGTGAGACTTCGTAAGTGAAATCGACGTGCCCGGGTGTGTCTATCAAATGCATGATATACGTTTCGCCGTCTTTTGCTGTGTAATTTAATTGGACAGCGTTTAATTTGATTGTGATGCCGCGTTCACGTTCCAAATCCATAGAATCAAGCAGCTGCTCTTTCATTTCCCTAGAGGTAAGGGCGTTTGTTCTTTCCAGTATACGGTCGGCAAGCGTAGATTTCCCGTGATCGATATGGGCGATGATCGAAAAATTACGTATTTTGCTTTGACGCGCTAATCTCTGTTCTTGGTTCATGGTCCACACTCCTATACAAACTACTATGAATTATAGCAGTACCATGGCCATTGAGCAATGAAAGCTCCCGAATTCATTTCACTGTCAAGGAAAACTTCTTTGCATGTATCTATTGCATTCTTTCCGTCGATTTGATAAAATAACTCATGTTGTATAGAGACATTAAAGAGTTGGGATAATTTCCTCTCTTTCTTATTTGTCTAGGAGGTGAAAGATATGCCAAACATTAAATCTGCAATCAAACGTGTGCGCACGAACGAAACGAAAAACGCTCAAAACTCACATGTGAAATCAGCAATGCGTTCATCTGTTAAGAAAGCTGAAACTGCTTTGACTAACAAAGACGATAACGCTAGCGATTCTGTTAAAGCGGCGATTAGACAGGTAGAAAAAGCTGCTTCTAAAGGCTTGATCCACAGAAACACTGCATCCCGTAAAAAAGCTCGCTTGATGAAACAAGCGTAAAACCTTAAAAAAGCCGGTTCCTTTAGAGGAACCGGCTTTTTTCTATTCTTTTCAGCGTTTCATCTGTCCCGCACGCTTCATGATAAAGAATTCGAGGATGCGGTCACGGTTGCCGCTGACTGTTTTCAGCTGCAAGTCGATCGCCGCCAAATCACCGAGCACCTGCAATAGCCGTTGTTCGGAAATCTGCTGACGTTTTTCCACCAGCAGCTTGACCCGGTAAGGATGGGCTTTCAATTGCTTGGAAATCTGCTGGGCATGATAGCCCTTTTTCTGCAGATAATAGACTTGGATCATAAATCGGATCTGCGAAGCCAGCAAAGCCGTCAGCGCGACGGGCTCTTCCTTTTGCCGCAGCAAATCGTAATAGACGCTGAGCGCCCCGCTGACGTCGCCATCCAAATAGGACTGCAGCATTTTGAAGGCATCCTGTTCGAGGGTCCGTGCCGTCATCCCCTCTACAAGCTCCACTGTGATATTTCCTTCAGCTGCGCCGAGGTAAAGGGACATCTTTTCGATTTCCGAAGACAACAGCGTCAGATTCGTGCCGGCCATCTCCATCAGTTTTTGGGCGGCCTTCAAATCGATGCCCTTGCCGAAACTTTTCGCTTCGTGCATCAGCCAACTTTCGAGGTCATTCGTCTGCAGCGATTTCGCTTCCACCAAAACGGTGTGTTGCTTCATCAGCTTGGTCACTTTTTTCCGTTCGTCCAATTTTTCATAAGGCGCCACGAAAATTGTGACCGAGCTGCCTGGCGGATGTTCCAACCAGGCTTCCAATGCCTTCAGGTCATGATTGATTTTTTCTTTGCCGCGTTCTGCCGCTTTCAGGAACGATGCGTTCCGCGCAATGATCAGTTTGCGGTCACTGAAGAATGGAATGGTATCTGCCTCATCGATGACATGTTCGACAGGTACTTCATCCAAATCGAAAAAAGTCAGCTCCAATTCGCCGCCACCCGTTAATTTATCTTTTAATAAATCCAAAGTTTTTTCGATAAAATAGCTTTCTGTTCCTACAATGAGATAAACAGGGTCTATTTGTCCGCTGCGTATGGATTTCCACACGGAAGTAATCATCTTATCAGCCTCCCCTCTCTCTACTATATCGGATTTTTGCCGCTTTGGGTATTTGACAGTTATGTGTCAACGCACAATTTCATCTCTTTATGTCCACTTCAATCTAGATTTTTGCGTTGTCTTCGCTTATAATTAGAAGGAATTAGGAGGGATTTCAATGAATGAATTTGAACAGAATGTACAGTCCAAACGTAACGATGCAATCGACGCGGGTATGGGCTTCGTCGTATCCTTTGGATTTTTCGCCCTTATCTTTATCATCGCTGGACTTGTACAGTTTGCAGCACGGTAATTAAATCAAAAAAGGTTCCAGGTCATCTGACCCGGAACCTTTTTTTGTTGGTCTGCGCTTTTCTCATTGTCCAGACTCCGGCAGCCAGCTCTTTGGGTCATAAGCCAACCCAACTATACGGCAAAGAACGCCGCTTCGTTGGTCTGTCTTATGCCCGTCAGAGCTCCATGGCTGCCTGCGCTTTTCTTATAGTCCAGACTCCGGCAGCCAGCTCTTTGGGTCATAAGCCAACCCAACTATACGGCAAAGAACGCCGCTTCGTTGGACTGTCTTATGCCTGTCAGAGCTCCATGGCTGCCTGCGCTTTTCACTAGTCATCGCATCGTCTCAAGCTCCAATTCTCCGTTTTCATAAAGCAATCGGATGGTGCCGTTTTCTGCAGTGTTCAGCGTATCGAGCTTCAATTCGGTAAAGCGTTCCACCACTTCGGGGCTCGGATGGCCGTAGCGATTGTCTGCACCCGTTGAAAAGATCGACAATGCCGGTTTGAGTGCGGCCAGGAATTCCTCGCTGCTGGACGTCTTGCTGCCGTGATGGCCCACTTTCAATACCGTCAATCCGGCGAGTTCGTTCCCATAAGACTCCAATAGATCCTTCTCGCCTCCCGCTTCCAGGTCTCCGGTAAATAAAACCCGGTAGTCCCCGGTCTTCATTAACAACACCAGCGAATCGTTGTTGCCTTCGTACTCCGCATCCTTTGGCGATAAATAGGTGAATTGCGTCTCACCCACTGTCCAATTCGATCCCGCTCCCGGAAACACCACTTTCGCTTCTGCCGTATCCGGTGCCAGCTGCACCATCAATGCGTTCGATGCGGAACCCGGAGTCAGATGCAGCTCATCGACCGGGAAAAGCCGGAAAATTTCTTCCGCCCCTTCAGCGTGGTCTGCATCCGGATGCGAAATGATAAAGGTGTCGATCGACGAAATCCCATTCCCTTTCAGATAAGGCGCCACTACTTGCCTGCCGATTTCATACGGCCTTTTTTTCTCTTTGAAAGCCTCTGTATCAAAACGCAGCAGCCCGCCGCTATCAATCAAATAGACTGCCTGCCGGTAAGGCAGTTCGACCAGCGCACTGTCTCCTTGTCCGACATCAAGAAAAGTCACCTTCAAGCGCGGATCGAGATAAGGCAAGGCCGTGAACAGCAGAGCCGGTACCAATAAGATCAGTAATTGCCGAAAACGGAATTTCCGCTCAGCCGTACAATAAAAGAGATAGACGCTGCCCATCAGCAAAAATACGGTAAAAACTCCAGGTTTTCCTGGATTCCACAGCTGATAAGGCAAATCCGCCAGCCAAACCATAAAACGATCGACTTCACTGCGCAGCGGCTCATAAAAGTAAAAAACAAAGTCGGCAGCCGGCTGAAATACCGATGTCAGAAAGAGCAGCAGAAAATTGGCCGGCAGGATAAGCAAGGTGAACAGCGGAACAAACAAGCTGTTGACCACAAATGCTGACAGCGATAGTTCATAAAAGTGGAACAGCAGCAATGGATACAGGGTCATCTGAGAGATGAACGTGATGACAAACCCCGTTTTCAGGGATGATTGGATTCCACCCAAAAACTTCAATGAATAGATGATACCGAACGTCGCTCCATAAGAAAGTTGAAAACCGATTTTATACAACGCGTATGGATTCCACAGCAGGAAGAGCACCATACTTGTTAACATAATACTTGCAATAGGAATCTTGAATCCTAGCAGTTTTCCAGCCAGCACCACCGATACCATGCTTACCGCCCGCCATACCGAAGGCGCACTCCCTGCTATCACCGCATACAGCGGCAGGACAATCAGCAATATTAGGAAAGCCGTCTCTTTTCGGACGTGCAGGCGGACCAGAATCACATACAAAAGGCCGGACGCTATCCCGACATGCAGTCCCGAAATGGCGAATAAATGAGAGATGCCGAGTGTTTGATGCACCCGCTGATCGTCAGGATCCATGTTTTCACGTTCACCGATCAATAGCGCTTCCGCTTCCGCAGCCAAACTTTCCGGGAAATGCGCACGGATATGATTTTTGAGGGCATCTCTTCTCCCAAGTAACCGATTAGCCCATGTAGCATTCGTCCGAGCCCCGTCCATCGACTGGATCGTCAAGAGAGATGCGGCTCCATTGTGTTTCAAGTAATCGGCCATATTGAACGAATAGCGGTGCGATGGTGCTGAAGCTGCTTCGAAAACGCCGGACACCTGAAATACCGATCCATCCACTAACTTCTCCATAAGATGCTTTTCCTCTTCTGAGTCCACACGGTACCGGGCGTAAACGACGGTATCCTCTCTTATCAACGCAAACCCTCTGAGGCTGTCGCCATCGATGACTGCTCCTGGCTTGAATGTCAGTTCTCCTGAGTACCTCCCGGAATAACCAAACGTATCCTGGCTGCGAATATCTTGTACCAGGTAAACGGTGCAGGCAAACAACAGGATACTGAGGATGACGGACAAAGTTTCCTTTTTCCAAGCCATCCAACAAAAAAGCAGCGCCATGAACACGAGCTGAACCGCTGTTTCATGCGCTGCATATGTGGCAAGAGCTGTCGCTGTTGCCAGGTAAAGAAAGATCGTGGTGTTTAGACTTCGACTTCTCCGAATAATTGATTCACCCGTTCACTGTAATGGGCCAATTCTTCTTCACTTCCGCCTTTTTCACGCAATTTCTCCAGAAGCTCAATATATAGAGCTGATTTTTCCACACTCAAAAAATCGATTTTCCGCTCATCGAATACTACCTGCACCACTTCAACGCCAGCCTGTTCCAATAATTCAATAGCGTATTCATGATTTTTGTAGTCGGTGGCATAATACAAACGGGAAATTCCTGACTGGATAATCGACTTGGTGCATTGCAGGCAAGGGAAATGGCTGACATACATATCGGCGCCATTGACGCTGACGCCATACTTTGCGCATTGCAGCAACGCATTCATTTCTGCATGGATGGTCCGGACACAATGGCCATCGACAACGTAACACCCTTTATCGATGCAATGGTCGCCGCCTGAAATCGATCCATTGTACCCCCCAGCCATAATTCTGCGGTCGCGTACAATGGTGGCGCCGACAGCCAGTCGTGTACATGTGCTTCTGAGTGCGAGCAAATGGCTTTGCGCCATGAAAAATTGGTCCCAAGTTATTCGCTTCATTTAATTGCCTCCTGCTTGTGTAGTTAAAATAAGTGTAGCAGAGGCGACGGTTTCGTCAACCGCCTTTGTTGCACATCGCGATTATTTAACGATGATCAACTCTTTTAATTGTTCAAAGGTTTTATCGCCGATCCCGGTGACTTCCGTCAATTCTCCCGGCGTTTTGAAGCTTCCGGCTTCTTCCCGGTAAGCTAGTATAGCAGCAGCTTTGGAAGGACCGATTCCCGGCAGTTCCATCAATTCGGTTTCTGTTGCCAGATTGATGTTGATGAGGGTGCTCCCACTACTGCCTGGGGCTGTCTGCTGGGCTGCCGGCAAGATGATTTCTTCACCCGCCGCTGGAACATACAGACTGGTTTCATCAACAACAATCAATGCCAGATTTATGGAGCGGCTGTCGGCTTCAGGCGTAAATCCGCCGGCAGCATCTATGGCATCCTGCATACGCGATCCTGCCGGAAGCTCATAAACGCCGGGACTGACCACCTGGCCTTTCATATCTATCATTAATGTGGATTCGATTACGGGATTTTCGTTTTCAGGGGTTTCTGTCTGCTGAGGGGATTCAGCGCTGATCAATTCGAGAGAAGCGGCGGGTGTTGTTTCCGCCTTTTCTTGTGGAAAGAAGAAGTAGATCATCAATAACGCAATGGCGGCAGCGGGGATCAACAGCCATGCGGAGTTTTTCTGAAGCTGGGAAGGTTTCAGCTGGCATTCCTCATTTCTTCAGAAGGCAATTAAATGGAAGCTGTTTGAATTATATATTAATTCACCGGCTGCTGTCCATCCTTTTCGGACAAGCAAAAAACCACCTGCAAAATGCAGATGGCTGAATTGCTTTTTTTATTTTTTGGCATGAAAGAAAATGCGTTCACTTTCTTCGTCCGGAGCCTGATCTGAAAAATCGGCGGTGACCGACTCTACAGAAAACCCTGCCGCTTCCAGCCATTTCGTGTACACATCAACGGAAAAGGTGCGCTGCTCATGCGTTTCTTCAAAACGCTCAAACAACCCATTCTGGCGGACAAAGAATGTCATATCGTGAATCACGCTATGTTCTGCTTCACCAGGCTCTGTATGCCAGATATAAGCGATTTCCTCCGCGTCGTAGACAAACGGGCTGTCCATGTAGACTCCATCCACTTTAAAGATGGAATGCACATCAAAGAAAAAATGGCCGCCCGGATTCAATGAAGCATAGATTTCCTTGAACGTCTGCTGGACCTGTTGTTCCGTCTGCAGATAATTCAAGGAATCGATCGCAATCGTGACAAGATCAAAGCCGTCCAGGCCCTCCAGGTTGTCCATGGACAATTGAAGTACCGGAATCGACTGGTTTGCTTCCTGGAAACGTTGATTGGCGACCGTCAGCATGTCTTCCGACAAGTCGCTGGCAGTCACGTCATAGCCCATTTCAGCAAAAAGCTGTGACAATGTGCCGGTTCCGCACGCCACATCCAGCAATTTGCCGGACGGAGCATGGGAAGCGACCCACTCCACATACTTTTCATAAGGAATATCCTCCATCAGTCCATCATAGACTGCGGCAAATTTTCCGTATTTCATATTTCCATTTGCGGAGCTTCTCTCCACAGGCGTTCCAAATTATAGTATGAGCGTTCGTCTTTGTGGAAGACATGTGCCACGACATCGCCAAGATCGACAAGGATCCAGCGCGCTGAATCGAATCCTTCGATGCTTTTCACTTCATGGCCTTCTTCATGTGCTTTATCCATGATTTCTCTTGCAATCGACTGAACTTGGCGATCGGAATTTCCTGTGCAGATGACGAAGAAATCAGCCAAAAGCGAAATCCCCTCCATATTCAAGACAACAATGTCTTCCGCTTTTTTATCTTCTGCAGCATTATAAGCTACTTGTAGTAAAGTTTCTTTAGTCATTCTTTCACTTTCCCTTTCTGTTGCACGAAGTAGTTGTAGCACTTCAGTGAATCCGGAAATACCGGTTGATTTTTCGATACTAAAAATTCGATGGAATGTTTGACCGAGGCTTCCATCATAACATCCAATCCCTGTTCTTTTAATTGTCGCAATTCTTCAACACCTGAAAATTTGCGGTTCGGTTCGATCAGATCGGCAATATAGACGACTTTTTCCAAATCAGACATCTCCGCGCGTCCGGTTGTATGGTAACGGATAGCATTCAGAACATCTTCATCTTCCACGCCAAATTCAGTTTTCGCCATATACGCGCCCACAGGTGCATGCCAAAGTTCCGCATGATAATCGAGCAATAGGGGATCCAGCTTCTCAGAGACGATAATGGACTTCATCCACTCCCGATCTGAAAATTTTGCTGCGTCATGCAAAATCGCGGCAGTTTCCGCCTTAGACTCGGATACATCAAATTCCTTGGCGAGTTCTCTTGCTGTTTTCACCACGCCCAGCACATGCGTAAAGCGTTTTTCAGGCAGTCGTTCCTTAACTTTCTGCAGCATTTCGCTGGAATCCATATAAGCCCTCCTCTCGGATAAACGCTTCTACTTTATCAGGCACCAAAAAAGTGAGGGGTCCGCCTTTAGCGGCACGCTCTCTCAACATCGTGGATGACAGCAGCAATTCGGGTGAATCAATCATCATGACAGGATAAGGTGTTTCTATATTATAACCCGGACGCTTGACTCCGATAAAGCGAATCAACTTCACCAATTCGTCGATGCGATACCAGGAAGGCAAACCTTCCACCATATCGCCTCCGATGATGAAGTAGAACTCCTTATCAGGTTCTTTTTCAGTCAGCCGCGTCAGTGTGTCAAACGAATAGGAAACCCCGCCGCTGTCGATTTCAAAAGCTTCCAGCCGGAATTGCGGACGGCCTGAAATGGCCAGTCCCGTCATCTCCAAACGCTGGTGCGCACTGGCTCCCGCCACATCCTTGTGTGGTGCAATATAGTTGGGCATGAAGCGCACTTCGTCCAATCCGGCTGAATGATACGCTTCATTGGCCATAATCAGATGGCCGAGATGAGGTGGATTGAACGTTCCGCCCAGAATCCCGACTTTTTTCATCTTTTAACCGGCAGCTCGATCTTTTTGTTGTTGACCGATTGTTTATAAAGAATCACTGTGTGGCCGATCAATTGAACCAATTGTGATTTTGTGCCTTTGGCAAGAGCTTTCGCCACTTCATCTTTGCCATCTTCATTGTTTTGAAGAATGCTGATTTTCACCAATTCACGCTTTTCCAATGCTTCTTTGATTTGAACGAGCATGGCTTCGTTGACTCCGCCTTTGCCTACCTGGAAAATCGGATCAAGATGATGTGCTTCGCTTCTCAAAAAGCTTTTTTGTTTAGTTGTTAACATAAGTGCCTCCTAGTTTTTCTGTGATCAATTTGATCATTTTTTCAGTATCCGGCTGTACGCCTGTCCACTTTTCGAATGCAATTGCACCCTGATAGACAAACATGCCGACACCATTCAATATAACGCAATTTTTTTCTTCGGCTTTCTTTAAAAAAGGTGTCTCTAGTGGAACATAGATGATATCCGCCACCAAAGTTCCCGCCTTGACCTGCTCCAGGGAAATCGGCAAAGCTTCGCCCGTCGCCAAACCGACAGATGTCGTTTGGATCAGAATCGCAAATTCCGCCAATTGTTCCTCGGATTCCTTAAGCGTTATAGCGGAACCGCCAGTTTCAGCAGCCAGCTCCTCCGCCCGGCGGAAAGTCCGATTGGTGATCGTGACTTCACTGAACCCGGCGCGCTTCAACGCGAAAGCGATGCCTCTTGCTGCACCACCCGCTCCGATCAGCAAGACTTTAGATGCTTTATCGACAGGATGAACAAGCAAGGATTGGACAAAGCCATCACCATCCGTATTGGAACCGACATACTGTTTCCCATCGAAATTCACCGTATTCACGGCATTCATCTGCATGGCACTTTCTTCCAGTTTGCCCAGAAACGGAACAATCGACTGTTTATGCGGAAGCGTGATATTAAAACCGCTGACTCCCAGCGTTTTCATGGCTTCGAATGATTTTTCCAGCTGTGACGGTTCCACATGAACCGGAATATAGGCTGCCTCAATGCCATGTTCACTAAACCATGTATCGTGCATGAATGGGGATAAGGAATGGGAGATCGGATCACCGATCACCGCGTACCATTTCTTCATCTAAAAACCTCCTAGATCAACGATGGGCGCAATAGAACTTCTACACCTTTAGGTGCATGGGCAGCAATGACAGCATTGCCGTGTTGAATGGTAATCCAGCCAAGCCCCGAAAAGACGATATCGGTCTTCGCTTCCTTGACGCTGAACTCATGGCGCACCAATTCCGGAAAATCATCTTTGTATTCGGCCGATGGCGGTGCCAGCATATCACCCAAATGCTGTTCATATAAAGCATCTGCGTTTTCCAGTTTGGTCCGGTGAATCGGCAGATCATTTGCGATATGGACAGTGAAAGACGAGCGTTCACCTTGGATAAAGTCGAAACGGGCTAATCCGCCAACAAATAACGTCTGTTCCGCATTCAATTGGAAGACGCGCGGCTTGATCTCTTTTTTAGGCATGATCTGCTTAAGATCTGCCGTTTGAAGATGGTGCGCCAATTGATGATGGTTGATGATGCCTGGCGTATCGAATAATGAACGTTTGTCATCCAGTGGGATTTCGATCATATCCAACGTGGTTCCCGGGAAATGGGAAGTTGTAATGACATCAGCTTGTCCTGTCGCCTGTTTGATGACGCGATTGATGAACGTCGATTTCCCCACATTCGTACAGCCGACCACATAGACATCTTTGCCTTTGCGGTATTTTTCGATGGCTTCCATCGCTTCCGGAACTCCAGTCCCTCTATGGGCACTGACAGTCAACACATCGATTGGCTGCAAGCCCAGCTTGCGGGCCTCCTGTTTCATCCAATGGATCAGTTTATGCTGTTTGACTGATTTCGGCAGCAAGTCCGCTTTATTAGCAATCAACAAGATATCGTTATTTCCGACAAAGCGGTGAAGGCCCGGAAGCCAGCTGCCATTAAAGTCGAAAATGTCGACAATCTTCACAATTAGGCCATCGCGTTCCCCTAAGCCGTTTAAAATACGCAGAAAATCATCATCCGTCAAAGAAACCGGTTGAAGTTCATTGTAATTCTTCAGGCGGAAACAACGCTGGCAAATAATTTCTTCTTTTTCCAATGAAGACGGCGGAGCATATCCTACCTCTTCCTTGTTTTCTGTTTGAATCTGTACACCGCATCCGATGCAAGTTGGCATTTCACTCAATTTTCTTCCTCCCACATCAATTGTCCTTTATCTTTCAATCTCTTCATGATTCTGCGTTCGACTCTCCGGTTGAAACGCGTAAAAAAGCCATCGGACTGAGCCACTGGCAATACCAAGATCGTATGCATCTTATTCAAGTTGCCGCCGAAAATATCCGTCAGCATCTGATCTCCGATCACCACCACCTGGTCGCGCTTCGCTTCCATGATCCGGAGCGCTTTGCGGAAGGCGCGGCCCATCGGTTTGCGTGCCTGGTAAATAAACGGAATCCCTAAAGGATCCGCAAATGACTTGACGCGCAATTCCTTGTTGTTGGAAACGATGACTACCTGGATGCCGGCGTCCTTCATCGATTTCAGCCACTCGATCAATTTCGGTGTCGCATCCGGTCGATCCCATTCCACAAGCGTATTATCCAAATCCGTAATGATGCCTTTAATATTCTTTTCAATCAATGTTTCCGGCTTGATGTCAAATACGTCTTTCACGTATTGGCTTGGTACAAAATTCTGATACACTGCAACCCACTCCTGTTTTCCGAACTTAATGCTATTGATTATACCATAATTCCTAGCGCTTCTCCCACCTTGATCCGTTGTCCATCCGACATATCTTCGACAAATTTGATGGAATTCTCCTCAAAGAACAGCACAACTGTGGATCCGAAACTGAAATAGCCCACTTCACTGCCTTTTTGCCATTCACTGCCGGTTTCCGTCAGCTTGATGGAATTGACGAACATGGCGCCGACTTTGACAACCAGCATCCTGCCGAACGCCGTTTCCAGCTCGGTGATCATGCGGTAGTTGCCGCTGATCGGCGTTTTGCCGTAGTGCAACCCAGCTGCGTTGACTGGGTATGATTTTTTTCCGAGTACGTATTGCTTCTCTACTTTGCCATCAGCCGGACTGTGGATCCGGTGATAATCGGCAGGCGATAAATACAGCACTGCATATTTTCCGTTCTGATAGCGGTCAGCCAAGGCGTTATCCCCGAGGAGATCAGCCAAAGAATACTGCTGGCCTTTCACCAGGAACGTGATGCCTTCCTGCATATCTCCGGCAATTTCTATTTTGCCATCGACTGGAGAAACCACAGGGGCACTGGCGATCGGACGGCTCGATGCCGTCAGTTTACGGACAAAGAAATCATGGAGTGTCGGAAAGGAATCCACAGGCTCTTCGACATCATCCACTAAGATCTGATAGGCTTTGATATAGCCAGGAATAAACCTTCGGCTGTTTTTGGATTGAGAGAATTGGCGGATCAGATTGGAAGTAAAAGCTCCGTTTGTAAGTTCAATTGAACGCTGGTATAGATATTTTTTCATAGAGATGCCTCCGTTGCTAAAATAGTCTACCATTTTTTTACCTTTCACAGTATAATAGAGTGAACAAGTTTACAAAAAAGAAGGAGTGTTTTCCATTGTTAATTACAGAAAGAATGGATCACACCATAAAAAAGCTGAGGTCACAGACCGCTAACACCATCACAATCGGCAATATGCTGTTTGGCGGTGCCTCACTTATGGCCACTTTAAATGGATCTTATAGCTATAGCGTGCTATTTATATTTATTGCGGCTTTTTTGGACCGCTTTGACGGTATGGTGGCAAGAAAGTTCAATCAGGAATCTGAACTCGGTAAGCAGCTCGATTCGATGAGCGACATATTATCCTTTGGTGTTGCCCCTGCAATTTTAATGTACCAGCTTGTCTTGTCGGACTTCGGTTTTATCGGAATGGTTTTTACAGTCATCTATATTTCTTGTGGTGGTTTTCGTTTGGCGCGTTTCAATATTTCGGATGCCACCGGTTATTTCACCGGTTTGCCGATTACAGCGGCCGGTACGGTCATTACATTATCCTATTTTGGTCTGACGATGGTTTCGCCAGTCGCCTATATGTTCCTGTTCATCCTTTGTTCTTTATTGATGGTCAGTACCTTCTCTTTAAGAAAAGTGTAAAAAAGCTGAGTGACGTTGAGAAAACGTCCTCAGCTTTTTATTTTGGGCAATTCCATAGTTCAAGTTAGATGCGCGCTGCCAACCGGCTGATTACATTGAAGACGATTTCCGTTGAATGCTTGGCTGCCACAGGCAAAAATTCATCAAATGATACAGAAGATTCTTTTCCGGCGATATCAGACAGTGCCCGAATGACTACGAATGCCACGTCGAACTGATAGCAGACCTGCGCAACCGCAGCCGCTTCCATTTCAGCTGCTTTCATCGTTGGAAAATATTCACGGACTTTTGCCACACGTTCGGGATCATTCATAAAGGAATCGCCTGTCGCAATCAAGCCGACTGCGTAATCATGCTGCCCCATTTCCTTGACTGCCTTGATTGCCAGTTCAATCAATTCTTCGTTGGAAGTGAATGCTGCCGGCATTTGAGGCACCTGCCCCATTTCATAGCCGAAGACTGTAACATCCACATCGTGGTGACGGACTTCATCAGAGATGACTACCGCGCCAACTTCGAGTTCTTCATCAAAGCCGCCTGCCGAACCGATATTGATGACAATATCCGGCTGGTACTGCTGTAAAAGGATTGTTGTTGACATGGCGGCATTGACCTTGCCGATGCCGCTTTTCAGCAAGACGATTTCCTGCCCTTCGTATGTACCCAAAGTAAATTCACATTTGGCAATTTCTTCTGTCCGGGAATCTTCCAGACCGCTTCTCAATAGTTGAACTTCTTCTTCCATCGCACCAATTACACCGATTTTCATTTTGCTATTCCCCATTCCAGCGTCAATTTATCTTTCCTGTTTCAATACCCTTTTATATATAAGTTGTACAAAGAATCTTCGCCTGCTGATATTCCGCAAATCTATTATGGATACAGTGGTAACACAGAGGCTCGCTTCAAATTCACTACATCTCTTAGCGCCGGCGCGCCCAAGGGCTAGGCAAGAAAATAAACCAAAGGAAGTTTAGGTTATTTTCTTTGCTTCGAAGGTAGCGGAGCGATGCAGAAGCAGAGGTTTTACAACTCTTACTTTAGGAACCCTACTCAAAGCGTCCGAAGCGTTGTGTAAAAGACGGTTTCTTTAGTTCAACTTATATTATACCAAAGAAAAAGACGCCTTTATCAATAGGCGCCTTCCAATGTTTTCAGCACGTCCATTTTCACTGGTTTCCAGCCTTCGCCGTCTACCCATTCCATATGGACACGATATTTTTCAGATTCGTCTTTGGACTGAACAGTCGCAATCGACTTCTGAGGACCGCCGCCGTTTTTAATCATCATGACATACATATTGTTGGCATCAAGGCCAGTCGCATAAGCTACCGCATTGACTTTTTCGTTCCAATCCACAGAATCCTTCTGGTACACAGAGACATGATCACCTTTTTGCTTAGTGCCTACCGGCTCCCAGCTCGTATTGATGACTGTTTCTTCCACTATCGGGTCACTGGAATCTTCTCGTGTGATGGTTCCGCCTTTTGTGACAGATCCTTCTTCTTCTTTGGCTTTTTCTTCTTTAGCTTTTTCTTCTTCAGCTTTTTTAGCTTCAGCTTCTTCTTTAGCTTTTTCTTCTTCAGCCTTTTTAGCTGCTTCTTTTTCTTCTTCAGAGGCTTCAGCATCTTCATCGGTGCCTGCGCTTCCTTCTTCACTGTCTCCAGTGCCAC
This sequence comes from Planococcus sp. SE5232, assembly GCF_050686535.1. Lineage (NCBI taxonomy): Bacteria > Bacillati > Bacillota > Bacilli > Caryophanales > Caryophanaceae > Planococcus > Planococcus sp. SE5232. The sequence goes on from NZ_JBOGCP010000002.1 coordinate 350,871, forward strand.
TCGTTTGGTCTTCGGTTTCAGGTGAAATCGTCACCGCTTCAAGATCTTGAGCCTGATCGTCCCCTCCACTAAACAGCATGGAAACCCCGATAATGAGAATCAATGCAAATACCAAGCCGATCATTATATTCAAAATGGAATTTGACCGGTTTTTCTTTTTCTTCAAACGAGAGGGATAAGGTTTTTCTTCGTTAGTCATTGGATGTCCCCCTTTCTTAATAGTTTACCATAAATCCAGTATGACAAATTTGACGTTTCAGCGATAATTTCGTTTCAGTAAAAGTCAAAATAATGAGAAACGGCCATCCCTTTTACAGAACGGCCGTCTCCATTACGTGATTGAAAGAATCTTGATTTCCATTTCTCCGCCAGGTGTCAGTACTTTGACATTTTCACCGATTGTGCGGCCGATCATGCTTTTTGCAATTGGAGAATCGTTTGAAATACGGCCTTCCAAAGGATCCGCTTCAGCTGACCCGACGATTGTGTAGGATTCTTTATCGCCATCTGGAACTTCTATAAATGTAACGGTCGTCCCTAAGCGGACGATGTCTTTGTTCGATTCATTTTCATTTATGATAACCGCGTTGCGGATCATCGATTCGAGTGTTGAGATACGGCCCTCTACAAATGCCTGATCTTCTTTCGCAGAATCATATTCAGCATTCTCGGATAAATCACCGAAATCACGCGCGATCTTAATTCGTTCAACCACTTCTTTGCGTTTAATCGTTTTTAGAAAGTCCAGTTCATCTTCCAACTTCTGCTTTCCTGCAGCTGTCATTGGAAATTGTTTTTCGTTAGCCATTGTTTCCACTCCTTCAACTGCTGACCTGGATGCACGTGTGCAACCGTCAGTCTGGTCTCATCATATTATAGATTGACAATCTATTCAAGAATAGTTTTGATTTTTGTGACCATTAAATCAATCGCCACTTCGTTTTGTCCGCCTTCTGGAATAATGACGTCTGCATACCGTTTGGTCGGTTCGATAAATTGGTTATGCATCGGACGTACGACGGTCAAGTATTGTTCGATGACCGAGTCGATGGTCCGGCCACGTTCGTTGATGTCACGCAGCAGACGGCGTATGATGCGCAAGTCGCCATCCGTGTCGACGAATAATTTGATATCCATCAATTCACGCAACCGGACATCTTCCAGCACCAAAATCCCTTCCAGGATAATGACATCTTTCGGTTCGATTACGACCGTTTCTTCAGCACGCGTATGTAGCGCATAATTATATACCGGTTTTTCGATTGGGCGGCGCTCCAGCAATTCGTTGATGTGCTCGATCAGCAGGTCTGTATCAAATGCCAATGGATGGTCGTAATTCGTTTCCAGGCGTTCTTCAAAAGCCAAATGGCTTTGATCTTTGTAATAATAATCCTGCTCGATCACCACCACCGAGTTTTCTTTAAATACTTCATAGATGGAGTTCGTTACACTCGTTTTCCCCGAGCCCGAACCCCCTGCGATCCCAATAACGACCGGCCGTTTCTTCGACATGTTGTTTAGCTCCTTGCAAATCTCTTTTTAGTGTATTCATCTTTTTTTGCAGATCATAATGCCGTCTCCCGAAGACAATAATTCCGTGTCGTAACCGGAGTGACTGAGCATATGTTCTTTAAAGGCCGCCAGATTGCGGATCATCGTGCGCTTTCTTCTGGGCACTTCAGATAACGGGATATCTGAAAGTCCATGCATGGCCATGTTATCGCAATATATGATTCCGCCTTTTGGCAATAAAGGTTCATACTTGTCGAAAAAGCGCTCATATTGCCCTTTTGCTGCATCGATGAAAATAGCATCATATTGCGGTTTCAGAATTGCCAGTTCGAGCTCCAATGCATCTGCATGGAATATTCGGATCTGGTTCCCTAAACCTGATTGCGCAATAAATTCGACCGCTTTCCGATAACGGGAATCGTCGCGTTCAACGGTGTCCACTGTGCAAGCGGGCAAGGCTTCTGCCATTTTTATCGCCGAAAAGCCGATGGCCGAACCAATTTCCAAAATCCGTTCGGGCTGCTGCTGTTTCAGCAGATCCAGCAGTTCCCGGATTCCCTGATCTTCCATGATCGGCACATGATGCGTAGCTGCATATGTTCGCATCTCTTCAAGCGTCGTTGCTAATTGATTGTTCACCATACTGGAAAGCTCCTTTTCGACTAAGCAAAAATTACTTCAAATATTACCATAAAAAGAGAAGGAAAGCGAGGACGCTTCCTTCTCGAAGGTGTTAATTCCCGATATATTCATCGCGGTTCGCCAAATGTTCTTCATAAGTTTTGGCAAAATGATTCGTACCTTCCGAATCAGCCAGGAAGTAGAAGTAGTCAGTATCAGCAGGATCGAGCACTGCTTCAATTGAAGATCCTCCGGCATTCGCGATCGGACCAGGCGGCAGCCCTTTGTTCTGGTAAGTGCTGTATGGATGTTCAAATTCGTAATCCGTATTGAACAAGCGGTCTTTATGCTCACCCATTGCGTAGATGACGGTTGGATCCGTCTGCAACGGCATATCATCATCCAAACGGTTATAGAAGACGCTGGCAATGGTTTGGCGATCAGACTGCGCTGTCGCTTCTTCTTCCAACAGCGAAGCGAAGGTCAACAACCAATGCGGCGATCTTCCGCTTTCTTCCAAAACGGCTTGATACTGCAGAACATTGGCTTGAGTCGTATCAAGCATCTGTTCAATGAGCAATGTCAGTGAAGGATCTTCTTCGTAAATGGCGTAAGTGGCCGGGAACAGATAGCCTTCAAGTGCATAACGGATATTATCGCCCAATATCTCATCTGTCAATAACTCCGGATACTTGATCATCAGCTCTTCAATATAAGCCGGATCTTCGATTTTCGCTAAAAATTCTTCAGCCGTATGCGAAGTTTTTTCCGCAATGACGTTTTCGGCAATCTCTTCCACCGTCAAGCCTTCTGGAACGTTGATCGTAAACAGCGGCTCGCGATAGACTTTACCGCTTTTTAGGCTTTCCGTAATTTCATCCAATGTCATGGACGGCAGCAAATCATAAGTTCCAGCTTGAAACTCGGATTCATTATTGAATTTCACATAGTATTTGTAGATGCGTGCATCTTCAATGACTCCGTTTTCTTCAAGCAATGCCGCAATGCTGTCCAGACTTGAACCGATCGGGACTTCAACGGTCACCACTTCCTCTGAATCCGGATCTACCGGCGCAAGGGCGCTGCTGATGTAATTATAGGCTTGAAAGCCTGCGATCCCGATAATGACCAATAGGATCAGCGCGACTATTAATACGATGCGTCGGACGACTCTCACTTCCTTCTTTTTTTCTTTCATGCGTTCAAACATGATGTCTTTTTTTGACTGTTTCTCCACGGGTTCCCCCCCCCAGCTTTTCTCTTCTGCAAAAGTTGGACCTTAGCTGTTCAACTTCTTTAAGTATACAAGAAAAACGCACAAAAGAAAAAGACGGAATCAGCAATCAATTCCGTCCTCCATTTTTAAAGCTCTTCGTTTTCTTCTTCTTCGTCAAGGAAGGTATTCAACATTTCTTCGATCATGTCCCATTCAGCATCCGTTTCAACCGGGCGAAGTTCTCCGCCGCCTACAGTTTCGTCCGAGTCAGGGTTTTCAGTGAAGGAAGATGCATGAATTTCGATTTCGCCTTCTTCATCTTCTTCAGCGCCTACCGGGAAATACAAAACGTATGATTTTCCGAAGTCTGCTGATTCAAATGTAAACAATACTTCAAATAATTGTTCGTTGCCGTTTTCATCAACGACTGTAATGTGCTCTTGTCCGTGTTCCATTTGTGTCACCTCATTATTTTTTAAAATCAAGATAGCCTTGCAAAATCATGACTGCCGCCATCTTGTCGATCACTTTTTTGCGGTTTTTGCGGCTGACATCTGCGGAGATCAACATCTTCTCTGCTGCCGACGTCGTAAGCCGTTCATCCCATAGGACCACCGGTATACTATACGCTTCTTTCAGCAAAGCTGCAAATCTTTCGGATGCTTCAGCGCGCGGCCCGATTGAATTGTTCATGTTTTTCGGGTAGCCGACAACCGCTTCGGTCACTTCATATTGCTTGATCAGTTCACCGAGGCGGTCCATTCCAAATTCTTCGATCGCTTCATTTATTTTGACGGTTTCGATTCCTTGGGCTGTCCAGCCCATCGGATCGCTGATTGCGACTCCGATCGTTTTCGAACCGACATCAAGTCCCATTATACGCATCATTTCATTATTCCCCGTTATTCTTCTTAATATAGAACTTTACAAGCTCTTCCAGAATTTCATCCCGTTCCAGTTTGCGAATCATATTTCGCGCATCCTGATGGCGAGGAATATAAGCCGGATCACCTGATAACAAATATCCGACAATCTGATTGATCGGGTTATAGCCTTTTTCTTCAAGTGCAGAATGGACCTGAAGCATCACTTGCTTCACTTCCTGCTCCATCGACTCATCAGAAGAATCGAATTTCATAGTTCGATCAAATGAACTCACGACAAGCACCTCGCTTTCGGATTTTAAATAGGAATAATTGCTCCTGCTGTCTGATTACCATTATAACCGATAGCTTGGATTTATTAAACCTATTTCACTAAGCTGTAAACGGATTCGAGCGCCGATTCCAATTTCCCGGCATCTTTTGCACCCGCCATCGCCATATCCGGACGGCCGCCGCCTTTTCCTCCGCATAGCTCTGCCACATGTTTGACGATTTGCCCAGCATGGTAATCGCCGCCTGCCAAATCTTTCGTAACACCTGCAGCCAGCATGACTTTGTCTCCGTCTGTTGCACCTAAAACGATGACCGCCTTGTCGATTTTCGTTTTCAAATCATCCAGCATCTGGCGCAATTGGTTGTTGTCTTTGGCCTCTACTTTGACAGACAATACGGTGATATCGCCGACTTTTTGCGCGTGATCCAGTATACCAGCGGATTGTGCATTTGATACCTTCGCAAGCAGCGATTCATTTTCACGCTGCAATGATTTGATTTCGGCTTGGACAGACTGAACTTTTTGGACCATGTCTTTTGGATTGGCTTTCAGAAGTCCTGCGGCCTGCTCCAAAATCTGTTCGCTGTCTTTCAGGCTTTCATATGCGCCTTTGCCGGTTACCGCTTCAATTCTCCGGATACCGGCTCCGATGCCGCCTTCTGAAACGATTTTGAACAATCCGATTTCAGACGTATTGGCCACGTGGACACCACCGCAAAGCTCCAGCGAATAGCCGCCGATTTCCACGACACGGACAACGTCGCCGTATTTCTCGCCGAACAAAGCCATAGCACCCATTTCTTTTGCTTCCTGCAGGTTATGGTAGCCGGTCTGGACCGCAATGCCTTCCCAAACCTTTTCGTTGACGATTTGCTCGATTGTTTCCAATTCCTCTTTCGTCACCTGGCCGAAATGCGAGAAATCGAAACGCAGACGGTCCGGCCCTACATAAGATCCTGCCTGGTTGACGTGCGTCCCCAAAACATCTTTGAGCGCCTGGTGCAAGAGGTGTGTCGCCGTATGGTTTTTCACCGTATGGCGACGTTCGGATGCATCCACTTGCGCATGCACAGCCGATTTCGTCAATTCACCGGTTTCTACGCGCACGGAATGCAGGTTCTGGCCATTTGGCGCTTTTTTGACATCGAGCACAGCTACGCTTGCCAAGTCGTTGCGCAAGGTCCCGTGATCCGCAATCTGCCCACCGCTTTCAGCGTAGAATGGCGTCTCATCCAGGATGACCTGCACTTCTTCACCTTCGTGTGCGCTGTCTGCCAGTTCACCGTCTTTGATGATGAACAGAATGTTGGCATCGGATACTGTCTGGCTGTAACCGATAAACTCGCTTGCTTCTTTAATATCGCCCAACACTTCGGATTGTGTCTGCATCGAATTGACATTCTGGCGTGCATTTCTCGCACGGTCACGCTGTGCTTGCATTGCGGCTTCAAAGCCTGCATGGTCGATTGTCATGCCTTCTTCTTCTGCGTATTCTTCTGTCAACTCCACCGGGAAGCCATACGTATCATACAAGCGGAATGCATCTTCGCCTGGGACTTCCGTAAGTCCGGCAGCTTTTTCTTTTTCTACTACTGACGACAAAATTGCCAAGCCATCGTGAAGCGTTTCGTGGAAACGTTCTTCCTCGAGTTTCATGACACGGATGATAAAGTCTTGCTTGTCGTTCACTTCCGGGTAGAAGTTTTTCATGATGTCGCCGACAACCGGTACCAATTCAAACAGGAACGGTTTCTCGACGCCCAGTTTCTTCGCGTAACGGACAGCCCGGCGCAACAGGCGGCGCAATACATAGCCGCGGCCTTCATTCGACGGTAGCGCTCCGTCACCGATTGCAAATGCCACGGTGCGGATATGGTCGGCGATCACTTTGAAAGCCATGTCCATATCGGCATCTTCACCATATTTCTTGCCTGAAATCTCTTCGGTTTTCCGGATGATCGGGATGAACAGATCCGTATCGAAGTTGGTCGGTACATCCTGTACAACAGAAGCCATACGTTCCAAACCCATTCCTGTATCGATATTCTGCTTCGGAAGCGGCGTATAGGTATGGTCCGGATTGTGGTTGAACTGAGAAAAGACCAGGTTCCAGATTTCCAGGTAACGGTCGTTTTCGCCGCCTGGATACAATTCAGGGTCGTTCATGTCATTGCCGTAGCTTTCGCCGCGGTCATAGAAAATTTCAGAGTTCGGTCCACTTGGGCCTTCTCCGATATCCCAGAAGTTCCCTTCCAGCCGGATGATGCGCTCAGCCGGCACCCCGACTTCGTTCAACCAGATGCCATAAGCCTCTTCGTCTTCCGGATGGATCGTCACCGATAATTTCTCGGCATCGAAGCCGATCCATTTTTCGTCAGTCAGAAATTCCCAAGCCCAGTGGATCGCTTCAGTTTTGAAGTATTCACCGATGGAGAAGTTGCCAAGCATTTCAAAAAACGTATGGTGGCGTGCCGTTTTGCCGACATTTTCAATATCGTTCGTACGGATCGATTTTTGTGCATTGACGATCCGTGGGTTTTCAGGAATGACACGGCCGTCAAAATATTTCTTCAAGGTCGCCACGCCGCTGTTGATCCATAAAAGGGACGGATCTTCAAAAGGCACGAGCGGTGCGCTCGGCTCCTGGTCATGGCCTTTTTCTTTAAAGAAGTCGAGATACAATTGTCTGATGTCTTCAGCTTTCAAATTTTTCATCTGTTTTTCCTCCTCAGCATAATAAAAAGCCCCCATCCCAAAAAAGGGACGAAGGCTTTATTTCGCGGTACCACCCTAGTTACACGGACCATGAAGCTCCGTGTCTCTCGAACACCTTAACGCGGTTCAACGGCAGGGATTAGCTGCACTCCGGAGTAGCTTTCTAAAATCAGATCTCGTCGGGGCCTTTCAGCCAGGGGTCCCGTTTCTGTCCGGATGCGATTTTATACTGTCTCCATCAATGTGTTTGTCTATCAGTCTAATTTGAATTATAGAAAAAGCTTTGGGTGATGTCAATAGAAGGGTTAAGAAATCGCTCCATGCGCTTCTCAATATTAATCAAGCATCTTTTCATTGAAATGGCTGCTTTCCGTTCCGGCGCTCGCTTTCCACGGGTTCGCGCCCAAGCCTCCTCAGTCGCTTCGCTCCCTGCGGGGTCTCGGTCGTCTCACTATTCCGCAGGAGTCGAGCACCTGCACTCCAAGCAACCGGTATAGGAAAAAGCAAAGCTATTTTGTGGAATATCGAAGCCCAATCTACCTTTTCAACTTTTCACATCAAGCTTCCATAAACTTCTGTGGCGTGATGCCTTCCATGCCGATCATCGGGTGGATGGCGTGGACGTTTTCGTTGGTCAGGCTGACGGGTCCGCTTTGTTTGGCTTCAGCTTTTTGCTGTGTTTGCTGTTCGGTTTTCGGTTCTTCCGCTGCGACTGCTAAGCGATTCTTTAAAGTCGTCATCCGCTGCGCGTCGTCTGTGCGTTCGACGCCGTAGCGGAAAACGCTCGGGTCGCCGCAGAGGATGAGGAAATCTTTGCTTCGGGTGATGCCGGTGTACAGCAAATTGCGCCGCAGCATTTTCATATAGCCGCGGACCACGGGCATGATGACGGTCGGGAATTCGGAGCCCTGTGATTTATGGATCGAGCAGCAATAGGCCAGCGTCAACTGGTTCAAGTCGCTGCGTTCATAGGTCACTTCAATGCCGTCGAACGACGCCACCAGCATGTCCTGCTTTTCGACGGTCTCTTTCGCTTTTAGGATTGCCACAACTTCCCCCATATCGCCGTTGAAGACATTGCTTTCCGGCTGGTTGACGAGCTGCAGAATCTTGTCGCCGATGCGGTAGGTGATGTCGCCGAATACCAGTTCTTTTCGTTTGCCATCCGGATTCGGGTTGACCATTTCCTGGATCATGCGGTTCAAGGCATCAATTCCTGCCGGTCCTTTGTACATCGGCGCCAGCACCTGGATGTCTTTGATTGAATGGCCTTTTGATAAAGCGCTCTTGACGACTTTTTCAACAACAGACGGAATCTGGTCGATGCCCGCTTTGATGAATGAACGGTCGGCCGTTTTTGCGGTGATGTCATCCGGCAATTGGCCTTTTTTCATTTGGTGGGCCAGCTCGATGATTGATGAGCCCGACGACTGCCGATAGATTTCGGTCAATTCCACAGTGGGAATCCGTTTTGATTCGAGCAGATCCCGCAGCACCTGCCCCGGTCCGACCGGCGGCAATTGGTCCTGGTCCCCGACAAAAATCAATTGGGCATCTTCCGGCACCGCTTTTAAGAGCTGGTGCGCGAGCCATGTATCGACCATCGACATTTCATCGATGATGATCAATTTGCCTTCGATTTCCTTTTCGGTTTCTTCGTCTTTTTCCTGCCCGTTAAAGCCGAGCAGACGGTGGATGGTCATGGCCGGCAAATCCGTTGATTCACTTAACCGCTTCGCTGCACGTCCTGTCGGTGCTGCCAGGATGATCGGAAACGGCTCTTTTTTCTTGGCGTACTCTTTTGGGTCCAGCGACAGCCCGTGCAGCTCTGCATAGATCTCTACCAAACCTCGGACGACGGTGGTCTTGCCGGTACCCGGTCCGCCGGTTAAGATCATGACGGATGAATTGATGCTGTTTTCGATCGCATCGACCTGCGTTTCGGCATAGCTGACACCCAGCCGCTCTTCCGCTTCGCCGAGTGCCTTCCGCACTTCAGAACTCGGAAACTTCGTCCGGGTTTCCTGTTCTGCAAGCAGCGTTTCCAATTTTGTCGCAATGCCGACTTCCGAATAATACAGCGATGGCAAATAAAGCCGCGTTTCTTCTCCAGCGACTTTGCCTTCTTCATTCAGCTCAATCGCCGCTTTGGAAATCGCATCGATCGGAATCTCTTCTTGTTGGCGTGATTCCAGCATCTCTTTGACCATGGGAATCAAAGCCTTGGCATCCACATAGACGTGGCCTTCAGACAGCGAGGCCTGGTTGAGGATATGCAGGATCGATGCTTTGATGCGGTCCGGGTGGCTGCCTGTGATGCCGAGCTTCATGCCCAGTTCATCAGCGCGCTGGAAACCGATTCCTTCGATTTCCTCGATCAGCTGAAACGGGTTTTTCGTCAGGATGTCGATGGTTTCCTCGCGGTAGGCCTGGTAGATCCGCATGCCAACTTGCGGGCCAAAGCCCCAGTCGTTGAGCTGGATCATGACACGCTCAAGCCCGAGATTCATCTGCAGCGTTGCACGGATCGTGTCCTTTTTTTCGTCGGACAGACGCGGCACTTTGTCCAGTGCATCCGGGTCTTCCAAAATCTTTTTGATGGCATCCTTGCCAAGTTTTTTGACGATCGTTTCCGCTGTTTTCCGGCCGATGCCGTTGAACATGTCACTTGACAAATAATGGATAATTCCTTGTTCGGTTTCCGGCACTTCCTTGGTGAAAGTTTCTACCTGGAACTGAACGCCGTAGCGCGGATGGTTTTTCACGGCGCCGGTAAAACGGTATTGCTCTTCAAGGGACAGCATTGGAAAATAACCCGACACGATAATTTCCTTTTCGGTATACGGGGTGTTGGTTTCCTGGATCTTCACTTTCGCAATGGAGAATAAATTTTGGGGATTGTGAAATATCGAGACGACAGGACGCCCTAATACAAACTGTTTTTCTTCTTGGAATAAATCGATTTGTCCGGTCATTTCTGTCGTCTCCCTTTCACGTGGCTATTCCAGTGTCGTTGCAATCATATCGTAGGCGTATCGCGCCATTTCGTTTCGTTCATCAAGCGTATAGGCTTGTTTCAGGTGGTTCATGGCATCTTCTTTGCGGTTTGTGGAAACCGCATAAAGAACACCCAAATTATAATGGGCGTCCGAATGGTTCGGATCCTGTTCGAGCACCTGCAAAAATTGCGGCTCTGCCAGTTCGAACAATTCCAATGATGCCAACGTGATGCCGAAGCTCAAACGGGACTGGACATCGGTTTCATCCAGCTCCACTGCGCGCTGCAGATAGGGCAGCGCCAATTTTGGCTGCTCCAGTTTTTCGAAGCATTTGCCGATCATGAAATGCGCATCCGCGCCTTCCAGTTCGTATTGGAGGGCTTTTTCGTATAATTTCAACGCTTCCTCGTAACGTTCCGAGTTGAAATACAGATTGGCGAGGCCATAATAAGCCGTCGCCGATGTTTCATCCAGCACGATCGCTTTTTGGAAAAACCGCTCTGCGCGGTCGATTTCATCCATGGAAGTCAGCACATGGCCAAAATTGATATAGCCAAGCGGATTGTCCGGCTGCTCTTCGATCGCTTGTGTAAAAGCTTTGATCGCTTCTTCCGTGTTGCCTTCCTGTAATGCCTGAATGCCGATTTCGTTGTAATTCATCGCTGTCTCTCCCATTAGCCTACATATTCCAAACGCGCACCGTTTTTAAAGACGCGGTCGATGGTTCCGCCGCCGAGGCATTCTTCGCCGTCATAGAAAACGACTGCCTGGCCAGGCGTAATAGCACGGACCGGCTCTGCAAATGTCACAATGGCTTCTTCACCTTTGAATTCTACTGATACGCCAACGTCCTGTTGGCGGTAGCGGAATTTCGCTGTGCATTCCAACGTTCCGGTTGGTGCTGTATTTGACGTGAAGCTTAAGTTTACCGCCGTCAGGCTATCCGAGAAAAGAGCATCGTGATGGATATTTTGCCCGACGTATAACACATTCTTTTTCAGGTCTTTGCCGATGACGAACCACGGGTCGCCGGCACCGCCGATGCCAAGTCCCTGGCGTTGGCCGATCGTGTAGTACATCAAGCCGTCGTGCGCGCCCATTTTGACGCCTTCCAAGGTTTCCATCGTGCCAGGCTGTGCAGGCAAATATTGCCCAAGGAATTCCTTGAAATTGCGTTCGCCAATAAAGCAGATGCCGGTGGAATCTTTTTTCGTCGCTGTGGCAAGCCCAGCTTCCAATGCGATTTCACGGACTTTTTTCTTTTCCATATGGCCGATGGGGAACATCACTTTGGACAACTGGCCTTGATCCAATTGGTTCAGGAAATAGGTCTGGTCCTTGTTGTTGTCTTTGCCGCGCAGCATTTTCGTTTCGCCGTTTTTAGCGTGCTCGACTTGTGCGTAATGGCCGGTCGCCAAATAATCCGCGCCCAGGCTCAACGCGTGCTCAAGGAAAGCTTTGAATTTGATTTCCTTATTGCACATGACATCCGGGTTCGGAGTGCGTCCCGCTTTGTATTCTTCCAGGAAATAGGTGAAGACTTTATCCCAATACTGTTTTTCGAAATTGACGGCATAATACGGAATGCCGATCTGGTTGCAGACCCGGATCACGTCTTCGTAATCCTCTGTTGCCGTACAGACACCGTTCTCGTCCGTATCATCCCAGTTTTTCATGAAGATGCCGATGACATCATAACCTTGTTCTTTCAATAAATAAGCGGCAACCGAAGAGTCCACCCCTCCGGACATGCCGACAACAACGCGTGTATCTTGTGGTGCTTTTGCAGTCATTTTTTCTCACCTTTTCATTTTAACGCCAAACGCTGGCTGATTTGAGCTGTCTTTTCGGCAGCTTGTTCAATATCCCGAGGCGTCAAACCGATGCCGAAACTGAAGCGGATGGAATTGCGGCTCTCTACCGCCTGTTCCCCGTACATCGCAACCAGCACATGGGAAGGATCGATCGATCCCGCCGTACAGGCTGACCCGCTGGAGGCAGAAATTCCCGCTAAATCCAGATTGACCAGAAACGACTCGATTTCAATGCCCGGAATGCTGAGATTTAAAATATGCGGCATTTGGTTGCTGCCGTTTTCTTTATAGTCGATGCCTTGCTGATCTAAAGCAGATCTGAAGATGGTTTTGTATTGCTCGTAAGCCGCTGTTTTTTCTTCCATTGTCGCCAAAGAAATCTCTACAGCTTTGGCAAATGCAGCAATCGCCGGCACGTTTTCCGTGCCCGCGCGGCGTTTGCGTTCCTGCTCTCCGCCGTAGAGGAGCGGCGTCAATGCCGTTCCTTTGCGTTGGTACAGGAAACCGACGCCTTTCGGGCCATTGAGCTTATGTGCGGACACAGACAATAAATCGACATTCAGGCTATCGACATCGATCGGCAACACCCCGTATGCCTGGACAGCATCCGTGTGGAAAGTGACCTCCGTCCCTTTCAGCAATTCGCCGATTTCAGCGATGGGCTGCAGGGTGCCGACTTCGTTGTTGCCCAGCATGACCGATACTAGAATTGTATCGTCACGCAGCGCATTTTTCACGTCTTCTGCTCGCACACGCCCATTTTCACCAACCGGCAAATACGTCACGTCATAGCCTTCCCGCTCCAGCTTCTCGCAGGCATGCAAAACGGCATGGTGTTCAATTGCTGTCGTGATGATATGTTTGCCGCTCTTTTTAGCGGCCGTTCCGAAGATCGCGAAATTATCCGCTTCCGTTCCGCCGCTGGTGAAAATGATTTCATTGTCCTCAGCGTGGATGCTTTCAGCCAGTAATTTACGCGCATCGTCCAGTGCCTTACGTGCAGCTCTTCCGGTCCCATGGATACTTGACGGGTTGCCGTAGACCGTTCCGAGTGCTTCGGAAAAAGTCGTGACAACTTCCGGATGCATCGGCGAAGTCGCCGCATGGTCTAGATAAATTCGATTCATGATCTGTTAACTCCCTTATATATAATACATATAATTTTCAGTTTCACCGTTATTGGCATTCGCCAAATCTTCGATCGTGGTGGTGTCGAGAACATTCTTCACAGCATCACGGATGCGCACCCACAACTCGCGTTGAGGCTGCTTTTCATCTTCGATGCCTTCAACCGGCTGGATCGGGCCTTCCAAGACGCGGATGACGTCTCCAGCGGAAATCTCTTTCGGGTGGCGCGTCAGCATATAGCCGCCGTATGCGCCGCGGACACTTTTAACAAGCCCGGAGTTGCGGAGTGGTCCCACCAGCTGCTCCAGGTACGCTTCAGACAACTCATTTTCCGCCGCAATCTTCCGCAGCGGTACAGGGCCTTCCCCGTACAGTTTTCCTAATTCGATCATTATGGTCAGACCGTAACGGCCTTTGGTTGATATTTTCATCATTACACCTCTAAGTTTGATAAATTGAACGAAAGATCTTTCTGTTGAAAACCGAACATCATTAGCAGAATAATGCTAATAATAAATAAGTGATTCACTCCAAATAAATACCAATATTCTTCAAAACAGTATAGCATAATTTGAGCCGAATGGACTTGCAATGACTTTTGAAACTTCAAACGCTATACTGATAGAACGAATGTACGGAAGGAGTTTTCTTATGCACAACGAACCTTTAGCTTTCCGTATGCGGCCACGGACGATCGATGAAGTCGTCGGACAAAAAGATGTCATCGGTCCGCATACGGCTCTATATAAAATGATCAGCAACGGCCACGTACCGTCCATGCTGTTGTACGGCGAGCCGGGAATCGGCAAGACGTCCATCGCACACGCCATCGCCGGCACGTCCAATTTGCCATTCATCGCCTTGAACGCCACCACTTCCGGCAAGAAAGATGTTGAAGAAGTGGTGACGGAATCACGCATGACCGGAAAAGTCCTGTTGTTCCTAGACGAAATCCACCGTTTCAATAAACTCCAACAGGACGCCCTGCTGCCGCATGTCGAAAGCGGTTCGATCGTCCTCATCGGCGCGACGACGGAAAACCCGTTCCACGATGTCAACCCGGCCATCCGCTCGCGCTGCGGTGAAATCAAGCAGCTGAAACGGCTGTCGCATGAAGATATTGTCCAGCTCTTGAATTCCGCATTGGCCGATCCGAAACGCGGCCTCGGCAGCGAGCAGATCGATATTTCAGAGAAGCAGGTTGAACGCATCGCAGAAGGCACCAACGGCGACGCCCGAAAAGCGTTGACGATGCTCGAGTCGATTGTCATTGCCTCTGACGAACGCGACGGCAAATTCATCGTCGAAGATCAGATGGTCGAACAGATGATCAAGCGCGTCGGCGTCTTCGGCGACAAAAAAGGATCGCATTTCTTCAACTTGCTGTCAGCGCTGCAAAAATCGGTACGCGGCAGCGATGTCAACGCGGCTATGTATTATTTGGCGCACTTGCTGGAAAATGGCGACTTGACCGCAGTGACGCGCCGCTTGCTGGTGATGGCCTATGAAGACATCGGCCTTGCCAACCCAGCTGTCGGCGGCCATGTACTCGCGGCATGCCAGGCAGCGGATCGCCTCGGCTTGCCGGAAGCCCGCATCCCGCTCGCTCAGGCCGTCGCAGAAATGTGCCTGTCCGAAAAATCCAATTCGGCTTACAAAGCCATCGATGCAGCCATCGCTTCCATCAACAAAGGCGACGTCGGCGATATCCCGATGCATTTGCGGGATACCCATTACGCCGGCAGCGCTGACCTCGGACATGGGGGCTACCGCTACCCGCATGACACGCCGATCGGATCATTCGGCGGCTGGGCTGATCAGGATTATCTGCCGAAAGAAGTGAAATCGACCGAGTTCTACAAACCGGTTGTCGCCGGCGAAGAGAAGAAATTCGCCGGAATCTACGAAAAGCTGAAGAGCTTCCGTAAAAATAAAAAATAAATATGTTCTAAGCAACGCCATTTCCTTAAACGGAGGTGGCTTTTTTAATGCACGAATTTATTGAAAACAGCACAGAAAAGCCGGCTCATGAAAAGAGCCAGCAGCTGGTTGCAGATAAAGTCTACGGAAAATGAGTAGGCAGAAACAGGTATTTGCCCTGATAACTTCTTCTCACAGGTATATTCAGCCCGAATTGATTCCACACTACATGAGACTCACACCCAGTCTCGTTATTGATATCACGCTTAATGAGGGTGACGAATCCAATCCGTTTTTTCTATTCCTTAACTAGCTAGAAAAGAAAAAACCAAATTTTAACATATGCATTCCAGAATCCGGAACGCAAGGCGGCGACTCCTGCGGGATAGCGAAGTGCCGAAATCCACTCGGGCGCAAAGCCCGAGTTAGTTCGGCGCAAGCCCGTAGGAAAGCGTCCGCCTGTAGTGAAGGATCTAATATAGAACCCACTGATTACTCGTTCATACTTCTAACTAATAATCTTTTGGCTAAAAGCCAAAACCGGCTCATGAAAAGAGCCGGCTTTCGTTTAATTCATGCGGACACGTGTAATTGGAATGGACTTGGTGATGTCATTGACCACCCAGCTGGCAGCAATCAAGCCGACTGAGGAAGGCACGAAGGCATTCGAGGACGGCGGCATCTGTGCTTTGCGGATGGTTGCATCGGGCTTGCCGACATTTCCGACCACGTCTTCACGGACGATGATTGGGCTTTCGTCTGAGAAGACGACAGGAATGCCTTTGTAGATTCCGGCCTGGCGCAATTTCTTGCGGATGATTTTCGCCAGTGGATCGGTATGCGTTTTGGAGATATCCGCAATCTTAAAGCGGGTCGGATCGGTCTTGTTGGCCGCTCCCATGCTCGCGATAATCTTGGTTCCGCGCTTATAGCATTCCTCCATCAAATGGACTTTGTAGATCATGGTGTCGGAAGCATCGATGACGTAATCCGGGTTATAGCTGAAGAATTCTTCGTACGTTTCTTCCGTATAGAACATATGCAGGGAAATCACCTTGCACTCTGTATTGATATCAGCAATGCGGTCTTTCATGACGCCTGCTTTGGACTGCCCCACTGTTGACAGGTTGGCAACCAGCTGGCGGTTGATATTGGTGATGTCAACATTGTCTTTGTCCACCAAAATGATGGTGCCGACGCCGCTTCTGGCACACGCTTCCGCCGCAAATGACCCCACGCCTCCGATGCCCAGAATGGCAACCGTTGCATTTTTCAATAAATCGATTCCTTCTTTACCTACTGCTAATTCATTTCTCGAGAATTGGTGTAACATTAAGCCACTGCCTTTCAATATTGATACGCATAATAGGGATTATACACATTAAAAATCCCTCCGACAAATAATTGTCGAAGGGATAAAAATGATTTTTTATTAGGAATCCCAATCGTGCCGTCTTTGTTGGTGCGCATCGTTTGAACCCGCTGAAAGCAGGTGGGTGACCTCTTCACCACTTATAACTTCCCGTTAAGGCATGTTAGCCATGGTGAAATCCGATCTCCCGACGACATAATGTTGGGTCAAAATCGAATTGCTTAAAACGAACACATCAGGATTCTCTATACCCGTATGTTAGCATACCTTTTTTATTTAGACAAGCTTTTTACTCTGATACTTTTTTATTATTCTGAATGTTCAGCGATAGGCTCAATTCTTCAAGCTGCGCGCCGGAAACCGGGCTCGGCGCATCTGTCAGCAGGTCGCTGGCACTGGCCGTTTTCGGGAATGCGATGGTGTCGCGCAGATTCGTGCGGCCTGCCAGCAGCATCACCAGACGATCCAAGCCGAAAGCGATTCCGCCGTGTGGAGGCGTTCCGTATTCGAATGCTTCCATCAGGAAACCGAACTGCTCATTGGCTTCTTCTTTGCTGAAGCCCAGCACTTCAAACATCTGCTCCTGGATTTCGCGGCGGTAGATACGGGAAGATCCCCCACCCAGCTCATAGCCGTTCAAGACGAGGTCATAAGCTTGTGCACGGACATTCTGCGGTTCTGTCGCCAATTTGTCCAGGTCTTCTTCAAACGGCATGGTGAAAGGATGGTGGGCAGCATAATAGCGGCCTTCCTTGTCATCATACTCAAGCAGTGGCCAGTCCGTGATCCACAGGAATTTATAGATTGAGTTGTCGATCAAGCCAAGCTCTTTGCCGAATTTCAACCGAAGTGCGCCAAGTGCATCGGCTACAACCGTACGCTTGTCTGCCACGAACAACAGTAAATCTCCAGCTTCCGCTTCTGCACGTTCGGTCAAAGCAGTTGCCGCTTCGCCTTCAAAGAATTTGGCGATCGGCCCTTTTACGCCTTCTTCTTCGACTTTCAGCCACGCAAGTCCTTTTGCGCCGTAAACGGCAGCGAAAGCACCAAGTGCGTCAATGTCCTTGCGTGAATAATTGGCAGCCTGGCCTTTGACGTTGATCAGTTTAACCTGGCCGCCGTTTTCGATGGCGCCGGTGAAGACTTTGAATGCTGAATCTTTCACTAGATCCGAGACGTCGACCAATTCCAGGCCGAAGCGCACATCCGGTTTATCCGAACCGAAACGGTCCATCGCTTCTGTATAGCTCATGCGCTGGAACGTCGGCTCGATGTCGATTTTCTTGACGTCTTTCATCATTTGGACCATCAAACGTTCATTCATCCCGATAATGTCTTCCATCGTCTGGAAGCTCATTTCCATATCGATTTGCGTGAATTCCGGCTGGCGGTCTGCACGGAGATCTTCATCACGGAAGCAGCGGGCAATCTGGTAATATTTATCGAAGCCGGACACCATCAGCATCTGCTTGAAGAGCTGCGGAGACTGCGGCAAGGCATAGAATTCTCCGTCATGGACACGGCTTGGCACCAAATAATCGCGTGCGCCTTCAGGAGTTGATTTCGTCAAAATTGGTGTTTCCACTTCAATGAAACCTTCTTCATCCAAAAAGCGGCGGATGGATTTGGTGACGTCTGAACGCATTTTGAATGTTTCGTACATTGCCGGACGGCGCAGGTCCAGGTAACGGTATTTCAGGCGCAGGTCTTCATTGACATCGGTATTGTCTTCGATCGCGAATGGCGGATTTTTCGCTGCATTGATAATGGAGGCATGATCCACCTGCACTTCGATTTTCCCGGTTTTCATGGCCGCATTTACTTGTCCTTCAGTTCGTTCTACAACCAGACCATCGATATGAACCACAAATTCATTGCGCAGCGACTCACCGATCGCGGCGGCTTCTGTTGAAATTTCCGGATTGAAGACCACTTGGACAATTCCTGAACGGTCACGGACATCGACAAAGATCAAGCCGCCAAGGTCCCGGCGTTTTTGTACCCAGCCTTTTAATGTAACACGCTGCCCAATGGCAGTTTCGTTGACTTCCCCACAATAATGCGTTCTAGACATAATTATTCCTCCAGTGATTTCTTTTTCAATATGGTTTGGGCGATTTCTTCGAATGCCATTTCCTGCTGCTCACCCGTCGCCATTTCCTTCAATGCCACTTTTCCGCTTGCCAATTCCGTTTCGCCGATGACGATGACGAAGCCGGCGCCTTTGCGGTCAGCGGATTTCATCTGCGCTTTCACTTTGCGGCCGTTGAAATCCATATCCGCTGAAATGCCGTTCAAACGTAGATCGCGTACGACCGAAAATGCTTTTTTCTTGCTCGACTCGTCCATCGCCACCACGTAAACCTCCAGGTTGTTCGATTGGCCGATTTCGACTTTTTCCATCTCAAGCGCCAACAATAAGCGCTCGATGCTCATCGCAAAGCCGATTCCCGGAGATTCCGGACCGCCGAGATCTTCGACGAGGCCGTTATAGCGTCCGCCGCCGGCCAAAGTTGTGATGGCGCCGAAGCCTTCCGCTTCGCTCATGATTTCAAAAGCGGTGTGGTTATAATAATCAAGTCCGCGGACCAGATTCGGATCCACGACAAAGTCGATGTCCATGCTCGAAAGGTACGCTTGCACTTCATCAAAATAAGCCTGTGATTCTTCGTTCAAATAATCAGTAAGGGACGGCGCAGTTGCCATCAACGGATGGTTGCGGTCCACTTTGCAATCCAGGATGCGCAATGGATTTTTCTTGAGCCGGATCTGGCAGTCGCTGCAGAATTCATCGATGCTTGGCTCGAAATGTTTGATCAGTGCTTCTTTATGCGCCACACGGCTTTCCGTGTCGCCGAGTGAATTGATGACCAGACGCAATTGTTTCAGGCCGACAGAACGGTATAGGTCCATAGCAAGTGAAATCACTTCTGCGTCGATTGCCGGATCCTTGGAACCGATTGCTTCGACACCGAACTGCACAAACTGGCGCATGCGGCCTGCCTGCGGACGTTCATAGCGGAACATCGGGCCGGTATAGAATAATTTCACCGGCTGGTCCGGCATGCCGAATAATTTATTTTCTACATAAGATCGGACAACGGACGCTGTGCCTTCCGGACGCAGCGTCAGTGAACGGTCGCCGCGGTCCTGGAATGTATACATTTCCTTTTGGACGATATCCGTCGTGTCACCGACACTGCGCTGGAATAATTCCGTGTGTTCGAAAATAGGCGTGCGGATTTCCTTGTATTGGTAGAGCCTGCACAAGTCGTTGATTTTTTGTTCGACTTCCTGCCATTTGGCGGATTGGTCGGGCAGCACGTCATACGTGCCGCGTGGTGCTTGAATGTTCATACTCTCTTCACTCCTCTATTTTTCCATACAAAAAAGCTCCCGCCCCTTGCTTTACGCAAGGGACGAGAGCCTGTATAAGCTTCCGCGGTTCCACCCTAGTTGATGCAAAAAGATGCATCCTCTCATTCCGGGTAACGGCCGGTTCCGTTTTTTCCTAATAAGCGGCTTACGCTTTTCAGAAAAAAGCCTCGAAAGTGTTTTTCGTCGCAGTTGTCTGCAGGAAAGTTTACAGCCTGAGACTTTCCCTCTCTTTTCAGCCAAATCATGCAATTACTTTCTCCGTCGTCAGCAAATATATAAGTATAATAAATCAATCTTAATAACTCCCCGATAGCTTGTCAACCTTTTTGACACAAGGCGCCCGTTTTTTGATACTATGGGAGAGAAGTTTCTTTAGGGGGAATGGCATGAAACGCAAATGGTTCATCGTACTTATTTTATTCTTTTTATTCATAGCCGGCAGCTTGCCGCTGCTCGATAAAGATCATGCATCAGCCGATACCGGCAGCGTCGAAATTTCCGGCACTACGGTCAATGTCAGAAGCGGCCCTGGATTGTCATATAGCGTAACCGGCGACTTGGAGCAGGGACAGACGGCTTCCGTCATTTCCAAAGAAGGCGACTGGCTGGAAGTCCGTGTGGATGACAAGGAAGGCTGGATCGCTTCCTGGCTGACGACATCCAAGGATGAAGAACAAACGGCATCCGGCCAAACAGCCGTATCTTCGGTCAACGGCCTGAACGTCCGTGCACAACCCGATCTCTCAGCAGCTGTGCTGACGAAGATGAAAGCCGGAGACGAGGCTGAAGTGATCAGCGCAGCAGGAGACTGGCTGGAAATCAATTTCCGCAATACCCGGGGATTTGTCTCCAAGCAATACATAAGCGTGGCTGATGGAGCACCCGAAACAGATCAGCCGGCTGACGCCGAGAAAACAGAGGAAAAGAAAGAGGCGCTTTCCAAAGTCTCTTCTTTCGAAATTGCCGTCAGCGCATTGAATGTCCGCTCAAAACCTGATCTCAGCTCGAAGATCCAACAGACAGTCAACCAAGGACAGGTCTTCCCTGTCGTGTCCATGAAAGGAAATTGGGTGGAAATCCAATTGGCTGAAGGCAAAAGCGGCTGGGCATATGCATTCCACGGCCAATTATCCGACGAGACAGCCGAAACGCGCTCGAACGATACGCAAGAGTCCGTCACCATCCTGACCGACGGCACAAACCTGCGGACCGAAGCGACAACTGCATCTGAAGTTGCCAGCCGCGCAGATGCCGGAGATAACTTGCCGGTCCTCGATAAGCAAGGCGAATGGTATCAGGTTTCATTACCGGATGGCCAGGCCGCCTTTGTTGCTGAATGGGTCGTGTCTTCAGAAGACGCGATTGTAGAAGAAGAGCAGACAGAGATGCCTGACCGCAAGAAAGGCACCTTGAACGGCATCACCATCGTGCTCGATCCGGGCCATGGCGGCAATGACGGCGGTACCGTCGGCGTCCGCAAAACAGAAGAAAAAGAATTGACCTTGAAGACTGCAGAAACCCTGTCCCATCATCTGAACGCAGCTGGAGCTGAAGTCGTCATGACCCGGCAGTCCGACACCTATGTCGATCTGCGCAAGCGCGTTGCCAGCAGCCAGCAGGCTGGAGCCGACGCCTTTGTCAGCATCCACTACGATTCCACCGACGACAGCAGCATATCTGGATTCACATCCTATTACCAGCACGATTACCAAAAAGAATTAGCCGAATACCTCAACTCGGGACTCGGCGACAAATTGACCCTGCATGACCGCGGCGTCCAGCACGGCAATTACCTCGTGCTCCGTGAAAATCAGCAGCCGGCCGTGCTCGTCGAACTTGGCTTCCTCAGCAATTTCAACGAGGAACGCGTCCTGACCACTAAGCAATTCCGCGAACAGGCGGCGCTCGGCCTCTACACCGGCATCATCAACTACTTTGATGCCCAGCTGGGTGAATAAAAAAAGCACGGAGAAAATATTCTCCGTGCTTTTTTTGTGTGGATTTTTGTGTTTCGTGCATATTTCTTTCCGAACGTGCGCAATATCTGCTGAGCGTGCGTATTTTCCTGTGAACGTGCGTATTTTGACAAAAGCGTGCGTATCTGGCCGCGAACGTGCGTATCGTGCGGGAAGTAGGGATAAGCTGGACAAACCAAAAAGAAGCACAGGCTAACTCGCCTGCACTTCTCCTCAAATTTCTATTTAGATTCCACCAGGATCGTCACGGGGCCGTCATTGACCAGCTGGACGTCCATCATGGCGCCGAAGATGCCGGTTTCGACAACCAGGCCATGACTTCGCAGCGCCTCGTTAAAGGCCTGCCAAAGCGGTTCTGCCGTTTCCGGCCGCGCCGCCGAGATGAAGCTTGGCCGACGCCCTTTTTTGACATCGCCGTAAAGCGTGAATTGGGAGATCGACAGGATCTCGCCCCCGTTGTCGAGAATCGACCGGTTCATCTTGCCTTCTTCGTCTTCGAACAGGCGAAGCTGAGCAATCTTGCCGGCCAGATAATCGGCATCCTTCTCTGTATCTTCATGGGTGATGCCGACAAGCAGCACATAGCCGGAGCTGATGGCGCCGGTTATGTCGCCTTCGACCGTCACCGATGCTCCTTTGGATCGTTGCAGAACTACTCTCATGCTGCCTCCTTAATTCGTCACACGCTGGACCGAGTAGACATCGGGAATCGATTTGATCCGTTCGACGACGCGGTTCAGGTGCGAGATATGCGGAATCATGATCGACAGATTGATCGTCGCGATCTTGTCTTTATCCGCACGGCCGCTCACGGCGGTGATGGTCGTCTTCGTTTCGCTGACCATGTGCATGACTTCATTGATCAAACCGGTGCGGTCGTATGCCTGCACTTCAATGTCGATCTGGTACGATTTATTGTCCGGCGACCCCTCATTCTCCCATTCAACCGGTATCAGACGGTCGTTTTCTTCGGAGTGGATGTTCGGACAATCGGTGCGGTGGACGGAAACGCCTCGGCCTTTAGTGATAAAGCCGATGATGTCGTCACCCGGCACCGGGTTGCAGCATTTCGACAGGCGGATCATCATGTTGTCGATGCCTCGGACGATGACGCCTGATTCCGTCTGCTTTTTCGGTACATTGGATTTCATTTCAACGGTGATTTTTTCAAGTGCTTCTTCCTGCTCACGTTTTTTGCGCATTTTTTCTGCCAGGCGGTTGACGACCTGTTGAGCCGTAATTCCGGTAAAGCCGACCGCTGCGTACATATCGTCTTCGCCTGCAAAATTGAATTTATCGCAGACGCGCTTGATATTTTCGTTCGTCAGCACTTCTTTGATCGGGAACTCCTGGGATTTGATCTCTTTTTCGATCAAGTCCCGGCCTTTTTGGACATTGTCTTCACGCAATTGCTTTTTGAAGAATTGCTTGATCTTGTTTTTCGTCTGCGTCGATTTGGCGATTTTCAGCCAGTCGCGGCTTGGTCCGAAAGATTGCTTCGACGTCAAAATTTCCACGATGTCTCCCGTATGCAACTCCGTATCGAGCGGTGCCATCTTGCCGTTTATTTTGGCGCCGATGGTTTTATTGCCGATTTCCGAGTGGACACGGTAGGCGAAATCGATTGGACAGGAGCCTGCCGGCATTTCGATGACGTCGCCTTTTGGCGAGAAGACGTAGACCATATCGGAAAACAGATCATATTTCAATGATTCCATGAATTCTTCCGCGTTGTCGGATTCGTTCTGGAAATCAAGGATTTCACGGAACCACGACAGGCGTGAATCGACCGAGCTTTTCGGCTTGTCGATGGTTTTGCCTTCTTTATAGGCCCAATGCGCCGCTACCCCATATTCGGCGATGCGGTGCATTTCTTCGGTGCGGATCTGCACTTCCAGCGGATCGCCTTGTGGACCGATTACGGTCGTGTGCAGCGACTGGTATAGGTTCTGTTTCGGCATCGCGATGTAATCCTTGAAGCGGCCCGGCATCGGCTTCCATGTGGAATGGATGATGCCCAGTACCGCATAACAGTCCTTGATGCTTTCCACGGTGATGCGGACTGCCAATAAATCATAGATTTCGTTGAACTGTTTATTTTGGATGGCCATCTTCCGGTAAATGCTGTAGATGTGTTTCGGCCGGCCGAAAAGATCCGCCTTGATGTCGACTTCGTCGAGCTGTGTGCGGATCTCACCCATAACTTTATTTAAATATTCTTCCCGTTCGGTCCGTTTCTTTTTCATCAAATTGACGATCCGGTAATACTGCTGCGGGTTCAAATAGCGCAATGCCGTATCTTCCAGTTCCCACTTGATGGTATTGATCCCAAGCCGGTGCGCAATCGGGGCAAAGATTTCCAAGGTTTCATTGGCTTTGATGCGCTGCTTTTCAACAGACTGGTATTTCAGGGTCCGGAGATTGTGCAGACGGTCAGCCAGTTTGATGAGGATGACACGGATGTCCTGTGCCATCGCCACAAACATCTTGCGGTGGTTTTCCGCCTGCTGCTCTTCTTTGGACAAATACTTGATCTTGCTCAACTTGGTCACGCCGTCGACCAGCATCGCCACTTCTTCATCGAAATCACGGACGATGTCTTCCCGGCTGACTTCCGTATCTTCCACGACATCATGCAAAAAGCCCGCTGCCACAGTGGCTGGATCCATCTGCAGCTCTGCCAGGATCCCGGCCACCTGCACCGGATGCACAATATACGGTTCTCCGGATTTCCGGAACTGTCCCATGTGGGCATCGTACGCAACTTGATACGCCTTCTTAATCGTTTTCACATGATCGGCATTCATATAAGACGCAACCATCTCGAATACATCTTCAGCTGTTCTCACTTGATCCTTCGCCATAATTGCCCACCTTGCTTTAAATTTTTCCAAAAGTATATCTTTCTATTATAAAAAACAAAGTGGTTAAATGTAAAGCTTTGTTAGCCCTTCTCCATCACTTTAATGAATTCACGGAGATAATCCGGCAGATCCGGTGGCCGGCGGCTTGACACCAAGTGCCCATCCACCACCACGGCTTCATCCAGCCACTCCGCGCCGGCATTGACCATATCATCTTTTATGCCTGGCGTGCTGGTGACTTTTCGGCCATTTAAAATATTGGCGGAAATAAGCACCCACCCGGCGTGGCAAATTTGCCCGATCGGCTTTTTCTGGTCATCCATATGGCAGACCATCTCCAAAACTTCCGGAAAGCGGCGGATTTTGTCGGGTGCCCAGCCGCCTGGAACAAGAATCGCGTCGTATTCCTTGGCGAGCGCTTCGCCATAAGTCATATCCGATTTTGCCGGAACGCCGTATTTGCCGATATAATCGACACCTGCCTCCTCTCCTGCGATGTCCACTTCTGCCCCTTCTTCACGCAATCTTAAAATCGGATACCAAAGTTCCAGATCCTCGAATTCATGGTGAATGAAACTCAACACTTTCTTTCCAGTCAATCTCATATTATTGCCTCCTCGTATAGTTTAAAGTAAATGGCTGCTGCGTTTTCTGACACTCTCCAAACGGACCAGTTCGCTGCCTTTTCCGACAGCCACCGCCTGTTCGGCAGAACCCAGGCAGATCAAGTTTTCCACCCGCACACTCCGCGCGCTTTGTTCGCCACCGGCGATCGACACGTCAGCGCTTGCCGTCGTGAAATCCCGGATGACGCCATTGGTCAACGACACGCATGCGGCGCGGTATTGAATCGCGGCAGCGGGCTGCTTTTTATAATCAGTATCGGGGTCTCCCACAAACAAAAAGCGGTTGATGGCGACATTCCGATAGCCGGACACCACCAAACTTCGCGGTGGCGACCCTTCGTAGAGGGATGTTTCAATAGGTTCGATGGATACCAGCCGCTGCGCTTTTATATTGAACGCTGACCGCGATTCCGGATCGTCTTTTTTATGATGGCCGATATGGCGGAAATTGAACGACCGGTTGTCGTGGACCGATAGATGCCCCGAAATATAGACCCCTGATGCTGCCGAGGAATTGGCGTGGGCTTTGATCTCGATGCCTCCGAAACAGCGGGTGCTGGAATTGTCGACTAGCCAAACGTGGCGGGAGCCGTCATCCACTTCAAAGCCATTGGAGTTGGAAAAGCCAGCTTGATGCGCCCGGCCGCTCGGGTCGCTGAAATGCGAATTGGAGACGAAAATATAATCGCTGTGATGCGTCGTCAAACCATCATCGCCAAAACCGGAGCCGGTGACGCCATCGAGCCAGACAAACCGGCTGCCGCCTTTGCCCCGCAGCCCGTCTCCGGCGTAATTATACAGAGGTGCCGTGATATCGAAGCAATGCAAGCCTGGATTGAGTGCGTCCACGTCCTTGACCCAGCCATAGGTGACGTGCGCATAGGTCAGGCAACTGGAATGATTGCCGCCTGCGCTGGTGTTCTCGACTTCGCCGAGGCGTTCGATATGCCAGTCAAGCGTCAGCTTCTCCACGGAAATATTGCGGTTGCCCGACAGGTGATGGCTATTGGTCAAAAGCCTTGCCTTCCGCGGCGCTTTCGGATGCAACTTTATGGTGGTACGGCCTTTTCCCGCTCCAATCAGGCGGGTCCACGACGGCAGCCGAAGGCCTTCTACCACATAAACGCCTGCCGGCACCTTCACTTCGACCGCACCTTTGCCGAAAGCTTTTTTAAAAGCTTCGGTGCAGTCTGTTTCCCCGTCGCCCAAGGCGCCATAATCCCGGACGTTGACGCGGCGCTGGATGGTTGAATCCAATTTGCGGTATTCACTGTCCAGCCGTTCTTTCCATTCCGGATAAAGCTGCTGTCCGGACACACGGGTCCCAAAGCCATGTTCGTCTTCGGGAATGAATTCTTCTGCGAATAAAGACCATAGTTTCTCAGTGAGGCTGGATTTCCGCCGGGCGTGTTTGCTGACGGCAAAATCTTTTTTGATGGCGTTGAAGTATTGTTCGGTCTCGCGGGTGATTTTCTCTAGAGGTGTACGATTGTCCAGGTAGTGGTCAATCCATGCAGCATTTAATCGGGGGTTGTGCTCTTTTTCCAACTTCATATTCCGGCCACCTCCTATTCGTCTTTACTGTGTCCATACCCTTGATCCAAGAAAAAAATCCCTCCACCCGAAAAGGCGAAGAGATTCACTATTAATACTGCATTAATGTCGTTACATCATAGCCGTCCAAATTCTTGCGGCCGTCCAAATAAGTCAATTCGATCAAAAATGCACAGCCGACTACAATGCCGCCCATTTGCTCAACCAAATTGATGGTCGCACCGATCGTGCCGCCTGTCGCAAGCAAGTCATCGGTGATCAAAACGCGCTGACCCGGTTTGATGGCGTCTTTGTGCATCGTCAATACGTCAGTTCCATATTCAAGGCCATATTGGGCACGGATTACTTCGCGCGGCAATTTTCCTTCTTTACGGACTGGGGCAAAGCCAAGTTCAAGCGCATAGGCAACCGGACACCCGATGATGAAACCGCGCGCTTCCGGTCCTACGATAATTTCAGCATTCACTGTTTTTGCGTATTCAACGATTTGATCCGTCGCATACTTATAGGCAGTTCCGTCGTCCATCAACGAAGTGATGTCCTTAAACTGGATGCCTGGTTTCGGCCAATCTTCAACAATAGTGATGTACTTCTTCAAATCCATATTTCTTCCTCCTTGGCAGACACTTTCGCATCGAACCACTCTTTTAAATCTTTATAAGATGCATACAAAAGCTTCTGCTCCAGTGCAATCTGCTGCTCGCGCTTCTTGTAGATCGGCGCTTCCGACAAATCCTTTTTGCTCGGCGATTGTGCAATCTCGGTAATGCCATTGTTAAGTGTAACAAAACCGAGTTCAAAAAACACCTGCAGCATGAAAAATAATGATTCACGCGTCCAGCCTTTATGTTTTGCCAGCTCGTCGCAATGTTTATTGAAATCAAAAGTACCGCGTTTCTTCAGGAAAGCGAACAGCCATTTAAACTGCTCACGCGTCGGGATCTGCTCAAAATACTGCGAATCCTTGGCATGGAAATGCGCATAGATCCGCTGCGGTTTCAATGTCTCGAGAACCGAGGCCAACTGCTCTTCCGATTCCGGAAGGTCCAACAGCACCAAGTGATGCTTGTTGCCTGCCAATGAATCCAATTTGTCAGCCATGCAGATCGGCTGTGACAGAAACGACTGGAAGATAGAAGGCGTCTCTTCTTTGAAAGCCAGATATACCTGGTTTTCCTGAGGAATGAGCTTGGACCAGCGCGATACTTGGCGAATGCCGCGGATATCAAATAATTGCCATTGATCTGTGCGGACATCCTCCACCATCAGCTGCGGCTTTTTGCGGCCATTCCACTCATTGATCTGCAGATCGCCGATGACGTCTATTTTAACGTCCGGCGTCAGCTCATCACCGACTGGTCCGATGCCGAAACCGACAGCGTCCAGCGAAGCTGCATGCTGCGTCAGTTCCATCTTCAAATGGTTCTGCGCTGCACCGATTTTGCGGATCGACGCCACTTTGACGCCTTCCAAATAGAACTTCGGCTTGGCAAATCCCATGCCGAAAGGGGCCAAAAGACGCATTGATTCAATGGCCGTGATGTCGATTTCATCCAGGCGAAGCGGGATGTCGATTTCCACGACCGGCAAGAGGTCTTCTTCCGTTAAACTGGTTTCCGCCTGTTTGTTGAGACGGTCACGCAGATCATCGACATCAGATGCTTCGAGCGTCATGCCGGCTGCCATCGGGTGTCCGCCGAAATGCGGAAGGATGTCCCGGTTCTTAGCCAGTTCGTTATACAGATGGAAGCCTTCAATGCTGCGGGCAGAGCCTTTCGCTTTTCCGGTATCCGGGTTCAGCGACAGGACGATCGACGGGCGGTAGAATTTCTCAGTCAGTTTCGACGCGACAATGCCGACAACTCCCGGATTCCAGCCTTCCTGAGCGACCACGATCACGCGCGGAGACCCGTCCGGATAACGCTGTTCCACCTGCTGCATCGCTTCTTCTGCAATCTGCTTGACGATGGCCTGGCGTTCTTTGTTCAAGACGTCCAGTCCGGAAGCCAGTGAACGCGCTTCCGCCGGGTCTTCCGTCAAGAACATCTGAACCGCAGGATCGGCGTCTTGAAGCCGTCCGATTGCATTGATGCGCGGACCGAACATGAAGCCGATCGTCTCTTCCGTAATGTCCTGCTGCTTGACGCCCGCCACTTCGCATAGCGCCGCAATCGCCGGGCTCGGCGAATCGATCAGCGCCGCCAGTCCTTCTTTGACGAATATACGGTTTTCGCCGTGAAGCGGAACCAAATCGGCAACGGTACCGATCGCCGTCAGTTCGATCAGGTGATCCGGCATTTCTTCATAAAGGGCATGTGCCATTTTAAAAGCTACACCGACTCCGGCCAGTTCCCCGAACGGATAATTCCCTTCAGGATGGCGCGGATGGACAACCGCCAACGCATTCGGCAAGGTTTCTCCGATGTCGTGGTGGTCGCTGATAATGACATCCATCCCCAACCCATTGGCGAAATCGACCTGTTCGATGCCTGAAATGCCATTATCCACCGTGACGATCAATTTTGTGCCATTATCGAAAGCCTGTTGAAACAATTCCGTGTTCGGTCCGTACCCATGCTTAAAGCGGTTCGGTATCATAAAGGACACATCTGCCCCTAAATCCTGCAAAACAGTCATCATGACCGTGGTGCTTGTCACACCATCTGCATCATAATCGCCATAAACTACAATTTTCTCCTGGCGGTCGATGGCTGCGCGAATGCGTTCCACTGCTACATCCATATCCTTCATCAAATAGGGATTATGTATGCCGCTGACGTCCATTTCCATAAACACGCGGGCTGCTTCCACAGTATCCAAACCGCGCGTCACCAAAATCTTGGCCAATACGGATGAAATCTTCAATTCCTTTTGGATTTCCTGTACTGCCTGTTCGTCCGGCGTCGTCAAACGCCATCTTTTTTTGGATTCAATCATCGTATCACTTCCTCACCGGTTCATTATACAGTAAAAAATCGCAGACAAAAACCTTTCGACAACTGCACCGAAAGGTTCATTTTTCAGATTTCCTCTTTTGTCCGCTCTTCGCTGGTGACGACTTGAGCGTCCGGCACCACACCAGCTTTCTGGTATTCGCCGATTTCGTTCTGTTGGGTCGCGATCAGGTTTTCTTTGACCGCCATCTCTTTCTGCAGCGATTTTATTTTGCGCTGCATCTGGTAGTTGCGAAGGATCGCCAGCACACCGCTGAGCAGAAACCCGAGAAGCGCAGAAGCCAGAATCACCAGGATCAACGGCCATTCAGCTTCGCCGAATACATAGTTGACAGGCACTTCATCCACATTGACAACGGCAAACACCGCAATGATGACTGCAAAAACAAGTCCAATTAAAATAAGCCATTGTAATTTCATCGTATAGTCTCCTTTCAAACTAATAAAAAAATGGAACAAGGTCATAATAACTATACCCTGTTCCAATTCCAACCTAAACTTATACGACAGGCTCGTCAGAACCCCATTTGCTTTCTTGCTCTTTCTTCTCGATGTCGATCGGCCCTTTTTTCTTCAGCTCGCCTTTCTTCAAAACCAGCCATAGCTGGGCAGCGATAAAGATCGAAGAATACGTACCGGCAATCAACCCGATAAGCAATGCGATGGAGAAGTTGGTGATCGATGGTGCGCCGAAGATCAACAAGGCGATGACCACCAGCAGCACGGTCAATACCGTGTTGACGGAACGGCCGAGCGTTTGGCGAAGCGATACATTGACCACTTTCTCCAATTGTTCGACAGAATCGATTTTCTTCATGCGCTTCATGTTTTCACGGATCCGGTCAAATGTCACGATGGTGTCATTGATCGAATACCCGACAATCGTCAGAACAGCCGCGATGAAGGTGATGTCCACCTCCAGACGCAGAAGGCTGAAGATGGCAACGATGAAGAATGCATCATGGATCAAGGCGACGACGGAAGCCACACCCATACGCCATTCAAAACGGAAGGCTACATAGATGATGATGCCGATTGCTGCAATCGACAAGGCATACAACGCGTTTTTCGCGAGCTCCTGGCCGACTGTCGGCGACACAGTCGAAACGTTTGGCTCTGCACCGAACTCTTCTGTCGCTACCGATTTCAGGCTGTTGATGTCTTCCTGGCTGAACTCTTCGTTATAACGGGCTACCCCGATATTGGACGCATCGCCTGAAATGACGATATCTTCCGTTTCAAAGCCGGCGCCGCCCAGGAAGCTTTGTACTTCTTCCTTCGTCAATGCCGCTTCTGAAGTGATTTCAACACGGGTACCACTCGAGAAGTCAATGCCGAGATTCAAGCGGAACACGCCAATAACAGCCATTCCCGCAACAATCAGGACGATCGAAGCCAAAAAGAACTTGTTACGGTTGCCCGCAAAATCAAAACGATCAAAGCGGGTTGAAAGATCCGTGATTTCCAACTCTTCTTCTCTTGCGTGGATGGCCGATTTCTTCAAACCGAACAAACCAAATTTATTGTCCAGCGCGCCGCTGTTGACCCATAGGCCAAGCAGCAGGCGAGATCCCCAAACAGCTGTCAGGAAGCTGGCCAAAATCGAAATGATCAATAATGTCGCAAATCCTTTAACCGAGCTTGTCCCGTAATAGAACAGCACGACAGCCGCGAGCAATGTCGTGATATTGGCATCGATGATTGCGGAGAACGAAGAACGTGCGCCGACTTTAAACGCTTCTTGAACTGATTTCCCGACACGCATCTCTTCACGGATCCGCTCATAGGTGATGATGTTGGCATCTACCGCCATTCCGACACCCAGCATGATCGCCGCGATTCCCGGAAGCGTCAGAACGCCGCCGATCCATTCGAACACCAGCAGGATCAAGTACACATACGCCGATAACGTAACGACTGCGACCATACCCGGCAAGCGGTAATAAACCAGCATGAACACCAGCACTAACGCAATACCGACAGCTGCAGCGACCATGGTCTGGTCAAGCGCCTGTTCACCGAACTGGGCGCCGACAGAAGTCGAATAGATTTCTTCCAGGCTCACCGGCAAGGCACCGGCATTCAGGATGCCTGCCAGGTTCTGTGTTTCTTCCACAGTGAACGATCCCGAGATTTCAACGGATGGTGACGAAATCCGCTGCTGTACACTCGGTGCCGAGACGAATTTCGGATCCGCCTTCATGCGTTCTTCCGCAAAGGAATCCACGCCTTCTTCAAAATCCAGCCAGATGACCAAGACATTGTCCGGCGCCGGCATCTGGGAAACTTCTTCTGTCACTTCGGCGAATTTGCCGGGATCATTCAATTCCAGCGTGACAATCGGATTGCCGTTCTGGTCGAAAGTTCCGGTTGCGCCGCCTTGCTTCAAATCATTTCCGGAAAGCAGCAGATTGTCTTCCGCGTCACGGAAAGTCAGATTCGCTTCCGTCGACAGCAATTCACGCGCCGACGACTGGTCCTCGACTCCCGCCAACTGGACCCGGATCCGGTCCTCCCCTTCAATCTGGATGACCGGTTCACTGACGCCAAGAACGTTGATCCGGTTCATCAACGCGTCCGTCGTATCCGTCAGCACACTTTCTGTAACTTCCTTGCCATCTAAGGTTTCCACTTCGTAGAGCACTTCAAAGCCGCCCTGCAGGTCAAGCCCTAACCGTATGTCTTTTGCGATGGGTAAACTCGTGGTGCCAATGATTCCTATCAGTACAATAACCAGTAAGAAAAAGGCAATGATGCGACCTCTTGCTTTCATATGTAAACTTCCTCCTCGGGTGTGTAAAACATAAGCACTATCATTATGAAACAGCCGCTGATTGCTGTCAAATTGAACTTGGTGAGTTGAATAAAAAAACAGTTTTCATTGTATGGAGAATTCGCTCCAGGCGGACAAGGCATTGGGCGAAGGCAGTTCGGACAATGCCTTTGCGACGAAGCTAGCGCAGCGATGCAGGAGCAGTATTATCGCAACTCGCTTTACTGGAGCATGTGCCGCCTTCCACTCTTTCTTCCAGAGATCATTGCGTTACAAATCAATTATTTGGTAAGAATTTAGAGCATATTATCGGACGACTATCCCAAACAAAAAGGCTCGTTTCAAATCCACTAAATATCTTAGCGCCGGCGCGTCCACGGGCTGTGCGGAGCCAGGAGACGGGTGTTCTTCTCGGTTCCTGGTGTGAGCTCTGCCCTAAGCGTCCGAAGCGGCGGGTAAAAGCTAAACTCCTAAATGCCCACATTCAACCTACTACGATTTTTTCGGAGATGGACGCAGGAGGTGCTCGATGTTTTCGAGTGTGCTGTCGTCGTTCCAGCGCGCCTTCTTCAACGCTTCGACTTGGTGGTAAGCCAGGAAGTCGGAAGCGGTCATGTCCATGATGTCGTTGATCATTTCATATAAGTGCATATTGCTTATATCTTTTTTTCGCCATTTTTTCTTGATACAAAAATCCCATAGGTCTTCTTCGGTGAAAGTATCGTATTGGAAATAATGAAATTCGCTGCATTTGCTTTGAAGCGCCGGCAATACGAGTTCAAAATGATCTGGATAACTCGTCATGCGTGTTCTCCTTTCCCTTGTACTGTATCCATTGTACCCTGTAACTGGAAAATTTAGAATAAGGACATTATTTTTAGTTAAAAAAAACGCCTTCAGGTTCGAAGGCGAGCTTTTACATTTTAGATCATCGATTTTGCTGATTCAACTACTTTAGCGATTGCTTGACGCTCGAACTGCAAGCGTGTGCCATCAGCTACAGTGATGTAGACAGTTGCATCGTCCACTGCATCAACAAGGCCGTGCAATCCGCCGATTGTTACAACGCGGTCGCCGCGTCTCAATTCAGACTGCATGTTTGCTGTTGCCTTTTGACGTTTTTGGGCAGGACGGATGATGAAAAACCACATTAGCAAGAACATTAATAGTAAAGGTGATAACGCAATTAAAGTTTCCATTATTCATTTTCCCCCTTTCACTTTCTCTATTCTCGTACAGACTCAGAAATTTTTAGCATTGGGTTTATTGAAACCGTAAGCTTCAAAAAATTCTTCGCGGAAATCTCCCAGACGGTCTTCGCGAATCGCTTGACGCACCTGTTCCATTAAGTTTAACAGAAATTGCAGGTTATGATAACTAGTAAGCCTAATTCCGAACGTTTCATCTGCACGAATCAAGTGATGGACATAAGCACGCGAATAATTTTTGCATGTATAGCAATCGCATTTGTCGTCGATCGGGCCGAAATCACGCTTGAAAGCAGCATTCTTGATGTTCAATCGGCCTGTGCTCGTCATCAATGTGCCGTTGCGGGCAATACGTGTCGGCAGGACACAATCGAACATGTCGATGCCGCGGATTGCGCCGTCGATCAAGGAATCGGGTGAACCGACGCCCATCAGGTAACGCGGTTTGTCGGCAGGCATCAACGGCGTCGTGTATTCAAGTGCACGGTTCATGACGTCTTTCGGTTCGCCGACGGACAGACCGCCGATTGCATAACCGGGGAAATCGAGCGAAACGAGGTCCTGGGCACTTTGCTTGCGCAGGTCTTCGAACTCGCCACCCTGGATGATGCCGAACAGAGCTTGGTCCGATTTACGTTCATGCGCTTCCAGGCAGCGTTCCGCCCAGCGCGAAGTCCGCTCAACGCTGGATTTCATGTATTCGTGCGTCGCCGGGAATGGCGGGCATTCGTCAAAGGCCATCATGATGTCAGAGCCCAGGTCGTTCTGGATCTGCATCGCTTTTTCCGGGCTTAAAAACAGCTTATCGCCGTTCATATGGTTGCGGAAATGGACGCCTTCTTCTTTGATGTTACGGAATTCACTCAACGAAAACACTTGGAATCCACCGGAATCGGTAAGGATCGGACGATCCCAGTTCATGAATTTATGCAGGCCGCCCGCTTCTTTGATGATGTCGTTGCCGGGGCGCAGCCATAAATGGTAAGTGTTGCTGAGGATGATGCCGGCGTTCATGGCTTTCAATTCTTCAGGTGACATGGTCTTGACCGTCGCTTGCGTCCCTACGGGCATGAATGCCGGCGTTTCGAACGAACCGTGCGGCGTATGGACGATACCCAGGCGCGCGCCGGTTTGTTTACAGGTCTTGATGTGTTCATACGTTACTGCTGCTGTCATTGGTGATTCTCCTTTTTCTGTGGTTCGATGAACATCGCATCCCCGAAACTGAAGAAACGGTAGCGTTCATCAACGGCTTGTTGATAGGCGTTCAAAATGTGGTCACGGTTCGAAAGAGCGCTGACCAGCATGACTAAAGTCGATTTCGGCAAATGGAAATTGGTGATCAAGCCGTCGATGGCTTTGAATTCGTAGCCCGGGAAAATGAAGATATCGGTCCAGCCGCTGTCTTCCTGCAGCTCCCCACCGAACTTCTGGGCAACCGATTCCAAGGTGCGCGTCGATGTCGTCCCGACGGATACGATGCGGCCTCCCTGTTGTCTGGTTTGATTGATCAAATCGGCTGTTTCCTGGGTGATGCGGTAAAACTCCGAATGCATTTCGTGGTCTTCGATCGAATCGACCGATACGGGACGAAATGTTCCGAGTCCAACATGCAGTGTGATAAATGCAATATTGACGCCTTTGGCACGGATCTCCTCCAACAGCTCATCGGTGAAATGAAGCCCGGCTGTCGGTGCTGCAGCACTTCCCCGCTCTTTTGCGAAAACAGTCTGGTAGCGATCCTGATCTTCCAGTTTTTCACGGATATAAGGCGGCAGGGGCATTTCGCCCAGTTGGTCCAGAATCTCGTAGAAAATACCATCGTAGATCATTTTGAAATGACGGCCGCCGTGGTCGAGAATGCCGGTGCATTCTGCACGCAGCAAGCCTTCGCCAAAAGAAACGACCGTACCGACTTTCACTTTCTTCGCCGGTTTAACCAAGGTCTCCCAGACATCGTCTTCGATCTGCTTCAACAGCAATAGTTCAATGTTGGCGCCTGTGTCTTCCTTGACACCCATCAAGCGGGCGGGAAGCACGCGTGTATCATTGAGGATCAACGTGTCGCCTTCATGCAGATGTTCCGTGATATCATGGAAATGGCGGTGTTCAATGTCACCGGTTGTTTTATTCATGACCAACAGACGGCTCGACGTACGGTCAAGCAACGGCGTTTGGGCAATCAATTCCTCCGGAAGTTCAAAATCAAAATCCTGTACAGTTAAGGTTGTGGGTGGTGTGTTCAATTTAGTCATTCAGGCATCTCCATTTTAAAGTGTTCGTAGGCAAGCTGCGTTACGGTGCGGCCTCTCGGTGTGCGCTGGATAAATCCGATCTGCAGCAAATACGGTTCGTAGACGTCTTCGATCGTCGTCGACTCTTCCCCGATGCTCGCAGCAATGGTATCCAGGCCAACCGGACCGCCGCGGAAGCGCTCAATCATGCCCGTCAATAATTTATGGTCGATATGGTCCAATCCAAGCGGATCGACCTGCAGCATTTCCAGTGCCTGCTCCGCCATCTCCATGGTGATGGAGCCGGTTCCGCGCACTTGCGCATAATCGCGTACGCGTTTGAGTAAACGGTTGGCGATACGCGGAGTCCCGCGGGAACGGCGGGCGATTTCGACAGCGGCGTTGGGATGGATGTCCGCTTCGAATAGTTTCGAGCTGCGCATGACGATATCCGTCAAAGCTTCCGTGTCGTAATAATCGAGGCGGGACAAGACGCCGAAACGGTCGCGCAGCGGCGCAGATAAAGCACCTGCACGCGTCGTTGCCCCGATCAAAGTGAAGGGCGGCAGATCCAGCCGGACAGAGCGTGCGGTCGGCCCTTTGCCGACGACGATGTCCAGGCAGAAATCCTCCATCGCCGGATACAGCACTTCCTCAATCGAACGGTTCAAGCGATGGATTTCATCGATGAACAGCACGTCTCCAGGCTCCAATGACGACACGATCGCCGCCAGATCACCCGGGCGCTCGATGGCCGGTCCACTGGTCATTTTGATGTTGACTTCCATTTCATTGGCGATAACAGCAGCGAGTGTGGTTTTCCCGAGTCCAGGAGGCCCGTACAACAGCACATGGTCCAAACTTTCCTGGCGCATTTTCGCGGCCTCGATGAAGATCTGCAGATTGTGTTTGACTGTATGCTGGCCGATATACTGGCCCAGCAATTGAGGGCGGAGCGATTGCTCAAAGCGTTCATCGAACTCCGATACCTCACTGTCTATGATGCGTTCTTCCATGCCGTTCGCCTCCTTTCATCAGTTTTGTTTAAGCAGCAGCTGCAAGGCTTTTTTCATGAAGCCTTCTGTATCCAGATCCAAATCCCGCAGCTGCGGTTTGACTTTGGTGATTTCGCGTTCCGAATAGCCCAGTGCTCCCAGTGCCAGCATCGCTTCTTCCAGTTCTCCCTGGTCGTTCGACAAGAGTGTGTTCGTTTCTTCCGGATCGAAAGGATCGCCGAAAAACTCGGTCAGCTTGCCTTTCAGATCCAGAATCATCTGGCGGGCCGTCTTCTTGCCGACGCCCGGGAATTTCACCAGATAGGATTCATCTTCCCGTTCGATCGCTTCGATGACATGCTGCGGCTGTCCGCTTGCCAGGATCGCCAGCGCGCCTTTTGGGCCGATGCCTGACACCGAAATCAGCTTGCGGAACAATTCCCGTTGCTCAAGTGTCGGAAATCCGAACAATAGCTGCGCATCTTCCCGGACATGATGATGCAGGAATACCTGCAGTTCGTCCGAGCCGAACGAGTACGGATTCGGCGCAAAAATCTGCCAGCCGATGCCCTGCTGTTCTATCACTAAATATTCAGGCGTTATGCGTGTAACCTTGCCTTTTATGTAATCGTACATGGACAGTCTCTCCTTTAATTCAACTTAACGATTATACCATATTCGGCTGCTTTAGACGAAATAAACCCGTTGCTATTCGGCACATGTTAAGATAAAGATAACGAGTCGATAAGCGAGGGATCCACATGAAAAAATTATTCGGCGAACAGCGGCGCCAATTCCTGCTGGAAAAAATCAAAGCTTCGGCACAACCGATGACCGGCAGCGAACTTGCTGCGCTTACGAGTGTGTCACGCCAGGTCATCGTCGGCGACATGACCCTGCTGAAGGCAAAAGGCGAACCGATCCTCGCCACCAGCCAGGGCTATCTGTATCTCGCTGACCGCGCCATACAAGAAGCCAGCCGGCGCATCGCCTGCCGCCACCAGCCCGAAGATACCGAACGTGAACTGAAGCTGCTGGTCGAGTCAGGCGTCACGGTCAAAGACGTCTCGATCGAGCATCCCGTATACGGCGAACTGACAGCCGGGATCCATGTCGCGAGCGCCCAGGAAGTCGAAGCCTTCATGAAGCGCGTCCACGACACCGGCGCCAGCTATCTGCTGGAACTGACAGACGGCACACACCTCCACACCATCACCGCAGCAGATCACGCAACGCTTGAAAAAGCGGTCAGCGTGATGCGGGATAACGGATTTTTGCTGGAGGAAACTGAATAGGATTTGATTGAACCCATGATTCCGCATTTTGCGGGGTTGTGGGTTTTTGTTTTGAATGTTTACGTGTAGGAAAGGCAAGTTGAACTACGGAGTCAGCTTTTACAAAACGCTTCGGTCGCATAGGGCATAGCTACGCCTGGAGAGCAGGATTCGCTATAGAGTTTATAAATCACTTTTCCTTCTACAAACTTAAAGCCCCGCAGCGTTTTCGCTGCAGGGCTTCCATGTTTTATTTATACGTATAATACGAACCTAAAGTTTTCACTGTGCAGCCAAGTGCTGAGAGTTCTTCGAAGGCACCGCGCATCATGGCGTCCCCTTCGTCTGCCAGCACATCTGCGATGAAGAAATAATCGCCGAGGCCGGTCTTCAAAGGACGCGACTCGATTTTACTCAAGTTCAAGCGTCTCCAAGCAAAGACGGACAATATCTGGTGCAGGACACCCGAGCGGTCGTCGTCCGGCGGCGTGATCATCAACGTTGTTTTGACTTGATTGTCATGCGTCGGGTCGGTCAGCTTGTGGTCGGATTTCGACAGCACGAAAAAGCGTGTGTGGTTAAAATGGAAATCGTGGATATCGCGCTGCAGAATATCCAGCCCGTATTTATGGGCGGAGAATTCATTGCCGATGGCCGCGATATTGCGTTCCGGCAATTCGGAAACCATTTTAGCCGCAGCAGCTGTCGAGCTGTACTGCTCCAAAGGCGTGTTCTTATATGTATAAAAAAGGTATTTATGGCATTGCGCCAATGCATGTGGATGCGAATAGATCGCTTCGAATGCTTCCGCGTTGCGGTTTTCAGGGTGTACCAGCAAATGCTGTTCGATCGGCGATAAGACTTCAGCCGTCACATACAATTGCGCTTCATGGAATAAATAATCCACTGTCAGTGGAACAGATCCTTCCAACGCATTTTCCAGCGGCACGACAGCGTAATCCACGCTGCCCTCTGCCACTGCTTCTATGCATTCGGGGATGGTTGTAAATGGCACCAGGGTACCTTCAGGGAAAACTTTTTTTGCCGCAAGGTGTGTAAATGATGCTTCCGGCCCTAAATATGAGATTCGTTTATCAACAGATTGTCCAGTCATTTAAACATTCCTCCATTAAGATGATCCACTTGATACCACATCAGCCGACTCGACAAAATCGAGCTTTTTCAGCTGCTGTAAAAACAGGTCCAAATCCCCTTCCATCGCCGTTACGTCCAGTGACAAGGTAACATTCGCCCGCCCCTGGATCGGAATGGTCTGGTGGATGGTCAAAATATTGCAGCCGTTTTCAGCGACTGTCTGCAGAAGTGTCGCGAGCGTCCCTGAACGGTCCTCCAATTGAAGGAAAACCGTCAGGATCCGTTCTTTGACAATCGAATGGAACGGAAATACAGCGTCCCGATATTTATAAAACGCAGAGCGCGAAAGACCTGTCTTGTTGACCGCGTCCATAATGGAAATGCGGTCATTCTGCAGCATTTTTTTCACTTCGAGCGTTTTTTGCATCGCTTCCGTCAAAACGTCTTCACGCACTAAATAATACCGTTGTTCCGAAATATCCTTCATTCAAGCTACCTCCGCATCAATCCATAAATTCAAATTCGAATTCGAGCAGGCGAACCGTGTCGCCATTTTCCGCTCCGCGTTCACGAAGCGCATCGTCGATTCCCATACCGCGCATCTGGCGGGCAAATCGGCGAATCGAATCTTCACGCGAGAAGTCGGTCATCTTGAACATCCGTTCAATCGCATAACCGGACAATACGAATGCGCCGTCAGACTCACGCGTAATGTTGAAGCCATCTGCATCGGATTCGTGTTTGTAGAGAACCGTGCTTTCTGAATCTTCTTCGGCCTCGTCGATCAATGGGAATTCCGGCGTCACTTCAATCACATCGGCAATGGCGAACAACAGATTGCTCAGGCCTTTGCGTGATAATGCTGAGATCGGAAAAATGCGGGCATCTTCCGGCAACTTTTCACGGAATTTCGCTAGATTCTCTTCAGAATCCGGCATATCCATTTTGTTTGCAACGATCAATTGCGGACGTTCCGTCAAACGCATATTGTATTGCTTCAATTCTTCATTGATGGTGACGTAATCCTCGTAAGGGTCGCGTCCTTCAAGACCTGACATATCGATGACGTGGATGATGACACGCGTCCGTTCGATATGGCGGAGGAATTGATGGCCAAGGCCGATTCCTTCGTGGGCGCCTTGGATCAAGCCTGGAAGATCGGCCATGACAAAGCTGCGATCGTCTTCCGTTTCAACCATGCCGAGATTCGGGACGATTGTCGTGAAATGGTATTCAGCGATTTTTGGTTTGGCAGCGGAAACGACCGATAACAACGTCGATTTTCCGACACTTGGGAAACCGACAAGTCCGGCATCCGCCAACACTTTCAATTCCAGGATGACATTGCGTTCAAAGCCCGGTTCGCCTTTTTCAGACAGCTCCGGTGCTGGGTTTGCAGGCGTCGCAAAACGTGAGTTTCCTCGGCCTCCGCGTCCGCCTTTAGCGATGATTGCTGTTTGGCCATGCTCCACCAAATCGGCAATCGTTTCGCCAGTTTCGACGTCTTTTACGACTGTGCCCGGTGGAACTTTGATGAATGTATCTTCAGCTTTGGCACCGTGTTTATTGGCGCTCATGCCATGTGTTCCGCGTTCGGCTTTAAAGATCCGCTTGTAGCGGAAATCCATCAGCGTCCGTAATCCTTCTTCAACGATAAAGATGATATTTCCGCCTTTACCGCCGTCACCGCCGGCAGGTCCGCCGTCCGGTACATATTTTTCGCGGCGGAATGCAACCATACCATCCCCGCCGTCGCCACCTCTAACATAAACTTTTACGTGATCGACAAACATATTATCCCTCCATCTGTGCACGAACAGCTATCATTGTGCTGTCTTCGCTGCACTCTTTTCGTACCATAAATCCCGGTGTTTCCAAAACGTCCAAATCCAGCCAATTTCCCGGACACTCAATTTTCATTTCAAAAGATGCCGCACTCGAAGTCAATGTAATCACGCCATAAAAAGCCTGATAGGGTGACAGGCGCCCTTTGGCGGATTCAACGAAAGCCTCCAGAAAACGCCGAAAGTCTGCATCCAACTGCACAGGTGCTTTCAACGCCGGGCACTCCACTCGAAAATTAAAGCCGGGAAAGCGCCAATTTGCAGTCAACAGCCATTCTTCTGTCAGCGGCAGCCCGATATCAGCCAGCCGGCTGGCATGCATAGCCGCTTCGGCATGCGAACGAATAATCGCCTGTGCCTCCTGGAGACGGCCAAGGTCCAAATTCATTTTGATCAATTGCAATTCATTTAAAAAATCATGGCGCGCATGCCGAAGCGATTGTGCCACTGTGATTGTCTTTTCCATAAGTCACGTCCCGGTTCAGCTTCTTATTCCAGTATACCAAGAGTTTGGAGTAAATTCCTAAAATAATGCGTAGAGCCTGTTCTCGGATCCGCGCTTATAAATTTCAAAAGAAAAAGGACTGCGAAAGCAGCCCTTTTCGTTTTGTATTAAGCTTCTTGTGCAACTGGATATACGCTAACTTTTTTCTTATCACGTCCGTAACGTTCGAAACGTACAACTCCGTCGATTTTAGAGAAAAGTGTATCGTCTCCGCCGCGTCCAACGTTCTCACCTGGATAAATTTTAGTCCCGCGTTGACGGTATAAAATTGAACCACCAGTAACTTCTTGGCCGTCTGCACGTTTTGCGCCAAGGCGTTTAGATTCAGAGTCACGTCCGTTTCTCGTTGAACCTACACCTTTTTTGGATGCAAAAAACTGAAGATCTAATCTTAACATTCTGTCCCACCTCCTAAGCTGTGAAGGTTATTTTAATATATTCTTCATAGTCTTGTTCAATCGTTTTCAATGAAACAATCATTGCGCGCACAAGCAGTTGAACCTGCTCGTCCGTCTTCTCATCCAGGTTCTCCGGAAAACCGACTTTTAAAAAGCCACTGTTTGCCTGCTGAATGTCAGGTTCGATTCCCGTCAGCTCCATGATGGCGTTCACCGCTCCAAATGAGACAGCGGACGCTCCAGCACATACGAGGTCTTGCCCGTGTCCAGCATAATCCGCATGGCCTGACATTTCAAATGACGAAATGCGTTTTGAGGTTTCTTTTACAGTTACTCGTATCATTCTTACAGGTTGATCGCATCGACAGTCAATTTCGTGTATGGCTGACGGTGACCTTGTTTTTTGTGATAGTTCTTTTTAGCTTTGTATGTGAATACTGTGATTTTTTTCTGTTTGCCGTTTTTTACAACTTTAGCCGTAACAGTAGCTCCTTCAACAAAAGGAACACCCACTTTAGTATTTTCTCCACCTACAAATAGAACTTTGTCAAATGTGATGACATCCCCAGCTTCTCCGTTCAATTTCTCAACGTAGATCTCTTGGCCTGCTTCAACTTTGATTTGTTTTCCACCAGTTTCAATAATCGCGTACATATCCTTGCACCTCCTCTTAGATTAAGACTCGCCTATTCAGGTGACTCGCCGGAGCGAATTCTTAAAGCAACCTGATTCGAGCGGTTGCAGCACGGTACGCTACAAACATAACATTAGAATAATACCACGGGAGAACCCGTGGCGTCAATAGAAAATGTAAGGTTTCGGAAAATTGCTTGCTGGCGGCTTGTGGATTTATTGTGAGGTGCGGCGTTAGGCTTGTGAGGTGCGGTACTCGTGGTGCGAGGTGCGGTCTTTCGTGTTTGAGGTGCGGTTATTGCCTCGCGAGGTGCGGTTAAGCCCATTTGAGGTGCGGTCAGCGATAAACGCGGCCGAAATACGCATGCAGCAGCTCCCGGTTCTCGACAATCCGGCGCTTTCCGCGCTTGTCGCCCCGCGGAGCCGTCTTCTCCAACAGCCGGTACAGGATGTATTTATCTTCCACCCCGAGCAAACGGTAAGCAAGCCCCGTATCGAGTTCGCTGCCGAACAGCACGGCATATTCCTGGAGCGCGACTTCATGCGCATTCCGCGAAGTAAATCCACAGACGCTGCAATTCCATTTGCGCTCCTGCCACACCAATGGACAACTGCGGCAAGTTGGACAGGTCACACCGTGGCGCAATGAATCGAAGGTGATGTTGTGGCGCTCGAGCCAGTGGCGGCTCGAATTGCGCGCAGGCAGCCCTTCCAGTTTGGCAGCGAGCGCCGCCGAGTCGAAAAGTTTCGAACCCTTCGCCAACTGCTCAAGGTGAAACGGCAA
This sequence comes from Planococcus sp. SE5232, assembly GCF_050686535.1. Classification (NCBI taxonomy): domain Bacteria; kingdom Bacillati; phylum Bacillota; class Bacilli; order Caryophanales; family Caryophanaceae; genus Planococcus; species Planococcus sp. SE5232. The sequence goes on from NZ_JBOGCP010000002.1 coordinate 394,421, forward strand.
GTAGTCAAGTGAGATGACCGGATATTGCTTGGGCGCTTCGACCACTTTTCCGGAGCGGCTCGCGAGGACGATGACGCCCTGCACTGGGACGCCGAGAAAGCCGCTGACCGCACGCACTGCCCGGTGCAGCTGCGCTTCCGGATTGCGCATCCCTTCCCTGCGGCCATCGACCACACGGTGAAACTGGGAATTCACAGAGTCAAAATAAAACTCCCCGATCATATTCTTCACCTCCAGCACGCAGACAACTTCTGCATGAACCAGCAGCAGATCGATTTGTGCCGTGCCATCTTTATAGGGGACGTGCACATCATGCAAAAATGCCGTGTCCCCCGGCAGATCCAATTCCCGTTTCAACAAAGCGGCCGTGCGTTGCTCGCCGCTGGCACCCGCCAGTGCATTCCTTAATTCCGATAAAACGGCCGACTTCGCTTCATGCGCTGCCGGCAAGCGTTCCGCTGCAATCATCCCCGCCAATAAGAAATCGTTCATACAACACCTCCCCAAAGTTTTAAAAAAGCCCCCGCTTCGACAGCGGAGGCTAAAAATTCTTATTTCGTGAAAACAGCTTTGATTTTAGTGAACAAACTTGGCGGTGCTTTTTCCATGCTCATCAGTGGAACCGATTCACCAAGCAGGCGGCGCGCAATATTGCGGTAGCCGAGTGCAGCGGTGTTGGATGGATCCATGACGATCGGTTCGCCTTTGTTTGAGCTCGAGATGACGCGTTCGTCGTCCGCGATGATGCCCAGCAGATCGATCGACAAGTGGGTCGTGATTTCATTGATATCCAGTGCCTCTCCCGCTTTCATCAAATGCGGACGGATCCGGTTGATGATCAGACGTGGAGCGTCGATGTTCTCTTCCAATTCAAGCAATCCGATGATGCGGTCCGCGTCACGGACAGCCGAAATTTCCGGTGTCGTCACGACGATCGCGTGGTCTGCTCCAGCGACGGCATTTTTGTAGCCCTGCTCGATTCCGGCCGGGCAATCGATGATGACGAAATCATAGTCTTTCTTCAGTTCCGTCACGAGTTCCTTCATCTGTTCCGGATTGACGTCGTTTTTATCGGCCGTTTGCGCAGCCGGCAAAAGGTACAGCATGTCTTCAAAGCGCTTGTCTTTGACGAGTGCCTGATGCACTTTGCAGCGGCCTTCCAATACGTCGATCAAATCATAGATGATGCGGTTCTCCAACCCCAGGATGACGTCGAGGTTGCGCAATCCGATGTCGGTGTCGATCAAGCATACTTTTTTCCCTTGAAGAGCCAATGCAGTGCCGAGGTTGGCGGTTGTCGTCGTTTTACCGACGCCTCCCTTGCCTGATGTAATTACGATAGCTTCTCCCACACTAGCTTCCTCCTTTAAACGTTGAAATTTGCGGACGGATAAACCGCAATTCCTGCAAACGGTCAATGATGATGGTGCCGTTTGTATGTAAATAAGCACATTCCATTTCCGGTTGTTCCGAAAGACTGGACAATTCGTCTGTCATGGTTTCCAATTCGTTGTCGATCTTCAATTGCGTCGCTTCCAGCCATGATGCGGCAATGACGGCGTCGCGGTTGCCTTTGGTTCCGGCATGCGCCGCACCTTTCAGCCGGCCCAGCACGTAAACGCTGCCGCCTGCTTCCACGCGGCCGTTCGGGTTGACGTCGCCGATGACGACCAAGTCGCCTTCAGCTTTGATGACCTGTCCGGAGCGCACGATGCCGACATACGTTTCCGACTGGCTTTCGCGGATCAGCTGATCGCTTTTTTCGACGGTCAGGATGTCGCTCGTCGTCGCGACCACTTTCAGGTGAGGATTGGTGCCGACGACTTCGCTCAATTCCTGGATCTGGCTGTCGGTGCAATAGCGATTATTCAGATGCACCGTCACTTCGGTATCACTGTCCAGCGCAGGATCCGACACCTTCGCCTTCAACTCGGCCAATAGATCCGTGTAGGCACATTGGTCATCGAGATACAGCACAAGCCCTTTATTTTTCCCTTTAATCGTAACGAGATTCTTCAAAAAATGTGTCACCTGCGCTTTCATTAATATAACCCTATCTTATTGTCACGCTCCGATAATTGCGTGACCATCACCGACTTGAACACCCAGCCGAGCATCACCAGGAAAATGGAGTTGGCGACCATCGTCGGCCAAAGCCGCGTCGATAAAAATGTGCCGAGCGGCATTCCCGTCAATGAAATCAGCAGGAAAAACTGGTAAAGCACAAATTCGAATATCGCCAATAAAGCGAGTGTCAGCAGCGTCGACGTCAACAGATTCCGGGGAATCCGTTTGAAGACGAATGCTGCCGCCAGACAAATGGCTGGATACAAGAAAGAATATAATCCAATAATATCAATGTAAAAGACATCATACAAGAGCCCGAAAAATAATCCATAGAACATGGCATGCTTCAGGTCATAATAAAGCGTCAGGAAAATCAGGAACATAATGAGGAAACGCGGCACGATGTAATTCAGTTCGCCGCCGATATTGAGCGGTGAAAAAAGGCCGAAAACCGGTTCCATGAAAAACAGGACGAGACAGATCAACGGGATGAGGAAACGGATCATGATTCATCGTCTCCTGTCACGCCATTGTCTTCACCGTCCACTTCCGGCATGACCCGGTCCGCGATGATGACGTGGTCCAATAAGGAAAAGTCGGCTGCCGGTTTGACATAGGCAAGCTTCGTCAGACCGAATTCATCGATGGTGATTTCGGTGATGGTGCCGATCAGGATGCCTTTCGGGAAAATGCCGCCCAGTCCGCTGGAGATGACCTGTTCGCCTTCTTTCAGCTCGATATCAGCGTCAATCCGTTTCAAAAGCAGCTCACGGCGCTCGGCATCATAACCTTCGATCAGGCCGTAGACATCCTTCGCCCCGCCGACGACCATCGCCGAAACGCGGTAATTGGGGTTGAGCGTGGAAATCAATTCCACCGTGGATGTGGTCGGTGTCGTCAAGGTGACTTTGCCGATCAGGCCGCTGGCGGTCATGACTGCCATGTTCTCCGCCACTCCCTCATTGGAGCCGCGGTTCAAAATGATTTTTTCTTCCCATTGATCCGGATTCCGTGCAATGACGGTCGCCTGGATCGGATTGTAATCGCGCAGGTCTTCTTCTTTCCCGACGATTTGTTTCAGTTCTGTGTTTTCAGAACGCAAGTCCTTGACTTCAGCCTGCACGCCCGCAAATTCTTCTAAGCGCGTTTTCAGATGCTGGTTTTCCTCAAATGTGTTCAATAACGAATCGACATTATCAAAAATTCCAGTGACAAAATGAGCAGGGCGTGAAAATACCGACTGCCCGGCTCCAACTGCATCTTTTATGATTTGTTCCGGCAGCGACACATTGCCGCGGTCACGGAGCGAAAAAGAAATTAAGGCAACGAGCAGGATGACTCCCAACAGCAGCAAAATCAGCCGCTTGTTCGTTAAAAGCTGTGGCATATCGCCATCCTCCTTATTTTATTGATAACTGGCGGCGGAATTGGTCCATGTTCTCCAACGCCTTGCCCGTGCCGAGTGCGACACAGTCCAATGGATTTTCGGCGATGAACACCGGCATGGACGTTTCAGCTGAAATGACGCGGTCGAGGTTCTTCAGCAAAGCCCCTCCACCGGTCAAAACGATGCCGTTTTCCATGACATCCGCACTTAACTCAGGCGGTGTCTTTTCCAGCGTCGCTTTGACGCCTGCGACAATGGCTTCAACCGATTCACTCAAGGCTTCCGCAATTTCGCCGGCAGTGACCTGCAAGGTTTTCGGGAATCCTGTCAGCAAGTCGCGCCCGCGGATTTCCATGGAAACGTCTCTTTCGGATTCTTCCATAATACGGGCAGATCCGACTCCGACTTTCAAGGCTTCAGCTGTCCGTTCGCCAATTAACACATTATAGGTTTTGCGGATATACTGGGTGATTTCCGTATCCAGTGCGTCACCAGCGACGCGGATCGATTCGCTTGAAACGATGCCGCCCAGTGAAATTACTGCAACTTCTGTCGTTCCGCCACCAATATCGACGACCATACTGCCCATAGGTTCCCAAACCGGCAAATCTGCTCCGATCGCCGCCGCGAAAGGCTCTTCGATCGTAAACGCTTCACGCGCGCCGGCTCCGCGGGCAGCGTCCAGAACGGCCCGCTGTTCGACAGAAGTGATGCCATAAGGGACGCAGATCATGACGTTGCCGGTCTTCCATTTGCTGCCGACTGCTTTTGACGCCTCGACAAGATAATGGCGGATCATCGTAAGGGTCGTGTCGTAATCGGCGATGACGCCGTCACGCATCGGACGGATGGCGACGATCGACGCCGCCGTCCGGCCCATCATGTTCTTGGCCTGGCTGCCGACTGCGACGATTTCGCCGGTCTTTTTATTTTTAACGACAACGGAAGGCTCGCGAAGAACGATTCCTTTGCCTTTGATATACACCAATGTATTCGCAGTACCTAAGTCAATTCCTACATCTTTCGAACCAAATCCAAGCACAGGTTTTCTTCCTTTCTGTAACAAGCCGGTATTTCGGCAATTGCGTTGACACAATACCACTCATTATAGACGAAAAGAAAAAAAATAAACAGTGCTACATGAACCCCTTTTCTTTCAGGGAAATGAATTGGTGGTCTCCGATGATGACATGGTCGAGCAGTTCGATGCCGATGATGCTGCCGGCTTCCACAAGCCGTTTCGTGACATCGATGTCTTCCGGCGAAGGTGCCGGGTTGCCTGACGGATGATTATGGGCACAGACGATCGAAGCGGAAGAACGCCGCACAGCTTCACGGAAAATCTCACGGGGATGGACGATGGAGGCATTCAGGCTGCCGACGAAAATGGTCTGCCGGTGCATCACCTGATTTTTGATATTGAGGAACAGCACCACAAAATGCTCCTGCTTGAGGGAAGTCATATCGGCCATTAAATAGGAAGCCGCGTCTTTCGGGGAACGGATGGTGAATTTCGCATCGGTCTGTTTCGAGGACAACCTTCGTCCCAGCTCGACCGCAGCAAGCAGCTGAACCGCTTTTGCCTGGCCGATGCCATTGATCGCCACCATCTCTTCGATGGTGGCATTCTTCATTTCCTGAATTTGCTCGAAATGGGTCAGCACGCGGTTCGCCAAATGCAGCACCGATTCCTGCCGGCTTCCGGTCCGCAGCAGGATCGCAATCAGCTCCTGGTTGGACAAAGCCGCAGCCCCTTGGTTGATCAGGCGTTCACGGGGGCGGTCGGCAATATGGACATCACGGATCATCAACGGCGTTTCGTTCAGCATCGGACACCGCTCCCTTCCAGGGAAATAAAACCGGCAGCCGCAAGTTTTTGCGTCAACGCCGCAACCGGCAAGCCGACCACCGCGTTGTAATCGCCCTGGATCTCTTTGACGAACAGTCCGGATACCGTCTGGATTCCATAAGCACCCGCTTTGTCATACGGATCTTCCGTTTCAACATAGGCATCAATCCACGCTTCCGGCAACTCATAGAACGTCACTTTGACTGCTTCGTGAAACGACAGCTCACTGTTGCCTTGCCCTTGCACGACCGTCACCGCCGTGATCACTTCGTGCGTATTGCCCGACAGTTTCTGCAGGTAGCTTTTGGCCTGTTCTTTATTTTTGGGCTTGAGCAAAATCTCGCCATCCAAAACGACGATGGTATCGGAGCCGATGACGACAGCTTCTTTCTGTCCAGCTGCCACTTCCTGCGCTTTTTGCGCGGCGCATGCCAGCACATAGCCAAGTGCCGTTTCGAATCCTTTTGGATCGGGTTCATCCGTGGTGCTCGGAATGACTTGGAAGCTGACGCCAAGCATGCCAAGCAGTTCCTGGCGGCGCGGCGACTGTGAAGCTAAAACGATGGGGAAATCGGATTTGAATTTCATGTATGGTATCTCTCCTTTTTCAAGAATCATACCATTTGCAGAAAGTCGTTAACAAATGACAATAAATGATTTTTGCCAAGATATGAGGGATCAAAAAATGAGATTTGGCTGGTTCCATCCCTGCAAAGCGCTGCATAGAGCTATTTGTAATGCTGATTTGCAATAGTTCGGGTTGGCATTCCGAATACAGCTATACTTTCGGACTCGCAGGATGCGAATTTTACAATAAAAAAAGATGAAGCCGCAGCTTCACCCCAGAAAATTCATATACCAAGCGAGCATACCGTCTCCCCAGAAATAGACGATAACGGCTGCGGCCGCAATCGACGGGCCGAACGGAATCGGCGTCTTGCGCCCTTTTTTTGTGACGCGCAGTTGGATGATGCCGACGATGGCACCGATGAACGATGCGAAGAACAGGGTCATCAAAGTGCCGGCCGTACCAAGCACCAGTCCGATGACGAAGAACAATTTGATGTCCCCCCCGCCCATGCCGCCTTTAGAGACGACGGCAATCAGGAACAACAAGGAAAATCCAATCGCCGCGCCGAGCAGGCTGTCCCACCACGGGTCAAGCGGAATCGCGATGCGCAAACCGAGCAGCACCACCGCGAACGGCAGGAGCACTTTGTCGGGAATCAGCATATAGGCGATGTCCGATACGGTGATGATGACCAGCAGCGAAACGAACAGGATCGAGACGATCAGCTCGGGCGTAAAGCCGAACACCAAATACGAAGCCACGAATAAAACCGCTGTGACCGCCTCCATCAGCGGATAGACCCAGTGGATTTTCGAGCCGCATGTCCGGCATTGGCCTTTCAGGAACAAGTAAGAGAACACCGGCACCAAGTCGAGTGCGGTCAAGCGCCGCTCGCAATTAGTGCAATGTGAAGGCGGATACGCGATGGATTCCTTTTTCGGCACGCGCAAGCCGACGACGTTGAAGAACGAGCCGAAAACGAGCCCGAACAGCGAGAAGAAGAAAGAATAAGTAAGTACCATAGAAACCCTCTTTGCTATAGTTTTTTTGTGGTTGAAGAAATCGCTGCAGGCGGACGCTTTCCAAGAGATGGACCAAAGGGAGTTTGGTCCATCTCTTTGCGACGAAGCTAGCGTAGCGATGCAGGAGCAGTGTTTCACCAATTTGCCTGCTTAGAAAACAGTCGCCACCTTTCGCTCTTTCTTCTATTTTTTATGAAGTTAGAAAAACAAATACTTACTCGTTTTTTATTGAAAGAAAATTCTTGAGCTGATCCAACAAGTATTCTAGCGCCACCGCGTCCAACCCACGACACATTGCTCGAAAAACAGGACTGAATGGATGGTTTTACAAGAGACGGGCCAAACGCAGTTTGGTTCATCTCTTCGCGACGCAGGAGCAGATGGTTTTCGGCATCCTCTGTTCTTTTTTTATGTAGTGAGAAAAATTATTTCTTAGGTGATAGCCGAAAAACTCTACTATTGTTCAAGTTATACGACTATCTCAACGTCGGCGCCTCCAACCCCGACACAATGCAGAAGAAAAAGAACTGAACGGATGCTTTTCGCATGCGAAAAGCGGAGGACAGAGCTTTTGTTTGTGGTATAACGGTTTTATTTGCGGAATACTCGAGTTTGTTTGCGGAATACTCGAGTTTGTTTGCGGAATACTAAGTTTGTTTGCGCTAAATCGTCGTTTGTTTGCGCTATACACCGGTTTGTTTGCAGAACGGCCCGACTCTATCAAAAAGAGAGAAATCACAATGATTTCTCTCTTCCTTCTATTCTTCGTCTGAAGCTGCCGCGTTTTCATCGACATTGACTTCAATATCCACGTCGATGTCTGCATCTTCTTCGGATTCTTCCTCTTCAGCTAAAGCCGTGCCGTCATTTTGCGGCAAGGGATTGACTTTGCCTGCCGGCGCCGGGGCGTCGACTTTCGGCACGGTGTCTGCGAGTGCGATCAAGTCCGGGCGGAAATACGCCGAGAAGGTCAGGTTGACATCGAGCGGCTCGCCAACTTGATCGGCCGAAGTGATTTCTTCATTGGAGCCGAAATCGACGGCTTCGACAATCATGATGCGCTCCATCGCTTCGACTTCCGTGATGAACGTGGTGATTTCTTTATAGTCATCCGCTTTGATGGTGACAGTCGTCAGCACTTCCTGAAGGTTTTCAAGGCCTTCGACCGGCACTGGCAATTCAACCAGGCCTTCTGTGATGCCGATGTTGTCGATCAAAGTCCCGGAAATCAATTCAGCCTGCTCGATCTGAAGGACGATTTGCTCGGTCAAGGACTCGACGGACACTTTCTGCTGCAGGTCGCTGGTGCTGATCTTCTCGCCTTCCGGCAATTCCTTCAGCTGGGTCTGCAGCGCGATCAAGACGTCGCGTTCTGAGCTCAATGTCTGTTCCGCCTGCAGCCTGGATTCTTTGGCTGGTGCGTACAGAGTGAAGTAGGAATACGCTGCGAGCGCCAACAGGAAGACGATAGATAAGACGATCAGGCCTTTTTCTTTTTGGCTTTTCGATAAACTGCTCATTGGCCATCCCCTCCTGTTTCTGCTGGAGCGGTTTCAGCCGGTTCGACTGGTTCGGCGGGTGCTTCCGTTTCGGTATTGACTTCAACGTCGACCTCCACGTCTTCGGCAGGTTCTTCTACTACCTCTTCTGCCGGTTCTTCGACTGCGGCTTCGCCTTCAACGGGAACAGCGGTATCGTCTGTGGGAATTCGCTCATCGACAAAAATCAATGTATAGCTTGCAACATAACGGGGCATTTCTTCAATAATCGCTTTTTCAATCACGACGCCTTCTTCAGTTGTTTCAGCCGTGTCAATTTCATTTTGCGCGACACTGTCCAAAGTTGCTGACTCGATCAGTTCCGACGCTTTCAGCTGCGCCAAATAATAGGCGGCTTCGCGTGCGGTATCGAACTGGACCGACAAAATCGCCTGATCCAGACCGGTATAGGAAAAGCTTTCGAAAAAGCCGCGTGCCGGCAGGATGGAGACCAATTCCTTCAGCAGCGGAACCGTATCGAATTGATAGCTTTCCGCCCAGTCGACGGTCGCTTTCAATTGCTGTTCTTCATTCATGCCCTGCGCCGCTTCCAATTGGGCGCGAATCGCCTCTTGTTCAGAAGCGACCTGCACGGATTGCGCAGCGAGGACTGCCTGTTCCCGTTCGTGGGAGCCGGCCAGAAACGCCAAGACCGCCCAAACGATGACGGCTAATAATAAAATCGAAATCGCCGCAATCAGGAAAGCGGGACGGTCCCGTTCCTTTTGCGGCAATAGGTTAATATCAACCAACATAAACTGTTACACCTCTTTCAGCGCGAGACCGATGGCCCGGTTAAAGCGTCTTGGAACATCTTTTTCGTCGCCGCACGGAATGACGTCAATGACGAGCGGCAAAACAGGAATTTGAAAACGCATTTCCAGGCTTTGCTGGAAAGATTCCCAATCGTAGAATTCACCGTTGCAGATGATTTTTGAAATGCCGATTTCACCGCTGTTCATATTGTAACGGTAGAAATTCGCCAGTTTTTCGGCTTCGATTTCAATCGTCTCCATGACCGCAGTACGGTCTGCCGAGTCTGGATTTTCGACTTCCAGATCGACCGGACGCATGAACATCGGGAAATGTTCATGGAATATCGACACGGTCATCTTTTTCGACTGCAGGTCGATGAGCATGATGTGCTCATCTTCCTGGAAATCATGCTGCAGGTAACCCAAACGGTAAAGGGCAAGTGGCGTGATATCAGCCACGACCGCTTTTAATTTCACCTGGTCAAACACATCCTCATAGGACTGCATGACCGATTCCTTGGAAGCGATGATGATCGCTTCCGGCTGTTCTTCTTCCGGATGGTACGGCACCACATCAAAGACGGGATCTTCAAAGGGCAGGTAAAGCGTCGAACCGATTTCGATGAAGAAATGGCCTTTCAATTCATCGGCTTCGACATCTTCGGGGTAAGGTACTTTGCGGATGATAACGAATTCGTCAGGGGCGAGGAAGCGGACTGACTTCTTAGAGAGACCCCACTGATTGACAGCCTTATCGAGTACCGAGGCAAGCGCTTCCGCGTCGACAATCTTCCCCTCTTCGATGATGCCCGCAGGAAGAAGATGTTCTTCCGCGCAATTCAGCTCAATCGGCAGAGAGGATTTCAAGTCGACATGACGGATCGCGTCTTCTTCTATTGTAATGGTGACGACGCGTGCTTTTCTCGATAAAAACGATAAGGCCATTTTTTCAGCTCCTACTTCATTTTATTAATTAGTTTTTGGGACGGTTTTATTGTTGGCATCGCTACCTTTTTGAACATCTGCATCCGAATTAATTTCAGCAACTGTTGCACCAGAAAAAGCTAAAGTCTTAGTACCAGAGTACACAAAAGCATTTGTAGTGATTTCTAATTCACCAGCAGTATTTTTTGCAATAAAATTACTTGTGGGCACCGCTTCTGTACCAACTAATGTAACTGGGATTTTCCCAGCATTATCTAAATAACCTGCTTTAAGGGTAGCAGTTGTGACAGTAGTTTTCGTAGGATTCTCAGCAAAATAAATATTTGCGGCACTTAATGTGTTTAGTGCATCAGACTTCGCTGCACTATATTTACTATTTTCGATTACATTCCCAATCGCCGGAATAGCAATCGCCGCGATAATCGCAATAATAACGATAACTGCCAAAAGCTCGATCAGCGTCATCCCTTTTTCGTTGTTCAGTTTCTTCTGCAAGTATTTTTTCATTTCTTTTCCCCCTATTTTTTTACTTTTATATACTACTTTGAGTACAGCTCAATTATAACAATAGTACCAATTATAGCAATAGCCTTTTCTTGTTTATTTACAAAATATTTTAAAGCGAATAGACATAAATAACCTACAAATTGTCTACGTTCTGGAACATTTCAAACATTGGCATCATAATAGCCAGTACTATAGTCCCGACTAATGCAGCAAGGAACACAATCATCAACGGCTCGATCAATGCCTTCAGGCGATCGGTCTCGGCGTCCACTTCTTTTTCGTAAAACTCCGCTACTTTACTGAGCATGTGATCGAGTGAACCGGTCTGTTCTCCGATGGCGATCATATGCGGAATGAGCGGTGGGAAGGCCCAATGCTTGCGCATAGGCTCGGTCAACGAGCCGCCGCGTTCGAGTGAATCACGCGATGATAAGATGACTTTCGACATGACAGCGTTGCCGACGACTTTTTCGGTCATCGTCAAACATTGCAGAATCGGCACCGAACTGGAGAACAGCGAGCTCAAGGTTCTGGTCAAACGGGCTAATGCTGATTTCTGCAGGATTTTGCCAAAAATCGGAATCTTCAACAGCATGGTGTCGAGAATCATATTGCCTCTTGGATCCTTGCGCATCAGCCAAATGACTGCAGCAATTCCGAATCCGCCAAGCAACAGCAAATACCAATAGCCCATGACAAAGTCAGACGCGCCCATGACGATTTGCGTGATCATCGGCAGTTCGCCTCCGAAGCCTTCAAACATGTCCGCAAACATCGGCACGATCGAAGACAACAGGAAAATCACGACGCCGATCGCCAGGATGCCCACGACGACCGGATAGGACATCGCCGAAACGACTTTTTGTTTGGTCTGGTAGGCTTTGTCGTAATGCGTAGCCAGACTTTCCAGCGAATCATCAATATTCCCGGACATCTCCCCCGCTTTGACCAAGTTGATCGTCAGCGGTTCGAAGATTTTCGGGTATTTCGCCAGCGAGTCGGACAAGGAATTCCCTTTTCGAAGCTCTTCAGCGATTTCCGACAAGGCTTTTCGCAGCGCTTTGGATTCGACTTGCTGGGACAGGATGTGGATCGAATCGACGATGGTCACGCCCGCGCGCATCAAGGTCGAGAACTGGCGCAGGAACATGATGAACTGGTCGCGTTTGACGGGATTGCCGATGACGATGTCTTTTTGCAGCGCGGTCGCCGGCATTTCGCGGATTTCGATGACGCGTATGCCTTCATCGCGCAGTTTTGCGACGGCTTCTTTCCGGCTGTTGGCGACTGCGATGCCGGTGCGGATCTTCTTGCGGTCGCGGCCTTCGTATTTGTAACGGGCCACGTTATTCCGCTCCTTTCAAGTATGGCTGGGCGATTTCCCGCGTGATTTTGCCTTTTTTCAACAGCTCCTGGACAGACGTTTCCATCATGTGCATGCCGGACGCCCGGTTCGTCAGGATGACGTTCGGGATCTGGTGGACTTTCTCGGAGCGGATCAAGTTGGCGATGGCCGGATTGGAGATCATGATTTCGGTTGCGGCCACGCGTCCTTTGCCGTCAGAAGTCGGCAGCAGGCGCTGGGAAATGACCGCTTTGATGATGCCACCGAGCTGCGTCCGGATCTGTGCATGCTGTTCGTGCGGGAAAACGTCGATGATCCGTTCGATGGTCGATGCGGCGCTCGACGTATGAAGCGTCCCCATGACCAAGTGGCCGGTTTCAGCAGCGGTGATCGCGGTGGTGATCGTTTCCAGATCCCGCATTTCACCGACCAGGATGACATCTGGATCTTGCCGAAGTGCAGCACGCAGGCCATTGGCAAATGAATTCGTATCAAAGCCGACTTCGCGCTGGTCAATGACCGAGGTGCCGTGTTTGTGCATATACTCGATTGGATCTTCCAACGTGATGATGTGTTTGGTCATATGTTCATTCATGTAACGGATCATGGCGGCAAGTGTCGTCGATTTACCCGAACCCGTCGGACCGGTCACCAGAATTAGGCCTTGATGTGTATCAGCGAGCTTTTTCAAGGTATCCGGCATCTGCAAGTCATCGATTGTCGGAATCCGCGACGGAATGGTCCGGAACGCATGGGAAATGGAACCGCGCTGATGGAACGAGTTGACGCGGTAACGCGCCACGCCGGCGATGGAGTAGGAGTAATCCATCTCGCCTTTTTCCAGGAAGGTGTCCCATAAGGATTCCGGCATCAATGCTTTGGCGATCGCCATGGTATCGTCAGGCATCAGTTTTTTGTCACCGAACTGGATCAAGGTGCCGTTCATCCGGAAAATCGGAGGAATACCGGTGGTCATATGGATATCGGAAACATTCCGCTCTTTGGCTTCAGTCAATACATGGTCGATGAAAGTTGTCGTAGTCATATTAGTCTGTCATGGCAACGCGAAGTACTTCTTCCGTCGTTGTCATGCCCTCCTTTACTTTTAATAAGCCGTCGTCGATGAGGAAGATGGTTTTATTTCTTATGGCGATTTCACGGATTTCCGCTGCGGTGCCGCCGCGGTTGATGACGTCTTTGATGGCTTCGTCCACCACCAGCACTTCGTGGATCGCCATACGGCCTTTATAGCCGCTCATATTGCATTGCGGACAGCCTTTGCCGCGTGCGATGGTATCGATCTGGATGCCGCGCTTGGCGAAAATCTCTTTTTCGCGAACCGTCGCTTCCTGTGTTTCACGGCAGTCACGGCACACGCGGCGTATCAGGCGCTGCGCCACAACCGCATTCAAGGAAGCTGTCACAAGAAACGGCTCGATGCCCATATCCATCAGGCGGGTGATCGACGCGATCGAATCGTTGGTATGGATCGTGCTCAGCACCAAATGCCCAGTTAGTGAAGCCCGTATGGAAATGTCAGCTGTTTCCTTGTCGCGGATTTCCCCGACCATGACGATGTCGGGATCCTGGCGCAAAATCGACCGTAACCCTGCCGCGAACGTCAAGCCGACATTGGCGTTCACTTGGATCTGGTTGATGCCTTCCAGCTGGTACTCGACGGGGTCTTCGACAGTGATGATGTTGACTTCCTCGGAATTCAGCTTATTCAGCGCCGCATACAAGGTCGACGATTTCCCTGAACCCGTCGGACCGGAAATGAGGATGATGCCGTTCGGTTTGTCGATCTCGCGCATAAAGCGTTCCATGTTCACATCGTTAAAGCCAAGCTTCGAAATATCCGTTAGGTTTTGGCTCAAGTCCAAAATCCGCATGACGATCTTTTCGCCGAAAACGGTCGGCAGGGACGATACGCGCAAATCGATGGCACGGAAATCGACCGTGGTCTTGATCCGGCCATCCTGCGGAATGCGGTTTTCCGTGATGTCCAGGTTCGCCAAAATCTTGATGCGTGCCGTGATCATCTGCTGCATGGTCTTCGGCAGGATCCGCTCGGTGCGGAGGGTGCCGTCGATCCGGTAACGCACCAGGATGCGGTTTTCCTGCGGGTCAAAATGGACGTCGCTGGCTTTTTGCGAAACGGCGTTCGACAGGATCTGGTTGACCAGCCGGACAATCGGCGCATCCAGGTCGTTCAATTCACTTTGCTGCTCTTCTGCCATCTGCGGCAATTCTTCCAACAGTTCATCATACGATTCTTCATCGTAGTATTTCGCAATGGTTTTGACGATGTCTTCTTTTGAAGCGATCGTCGGTTCGATCTGGAAGCCGGTCGTCAGCCGAAGATCATCAATCGTGATGAAATCCGTCGGGTCGTTCATGGCAATAAACAGCCGGTCGCCTTCGGTTTTAAGCGGCACCAGCAGTTTGCGCTTGGCGAACTCCTTCGGCACCACATTGAACAGCATCGGATCGAACGGATAGCGGAACAGTGAGACATGTGGAATGCCGAGCTGTACTTCCAGTGTTTCGATCAATTGCTGCTCGGTGATGATGCCGCGCTGGAGCAAGGCATCACCCAGCTTCTGATCATTCTGTTTGCCGTTCAGCGTTTCCTGCAAATCCGCTTGTGTCAATAACCCTTGTTCGACTAAGATGTCGCCTAACCTTCTTCTGACAATCGCCATTTCGATCTCTCCTTCCTTGCACTTACTCTGTTACGATCTTGCCGCCTTTATCATAGACCGGTTTTTTATCGGGTTTATCCGGATCGGTTGCCGGGTCAGTTGGTGCCGGCACATCGTGTTCGCCGTCTCCGTTCCTATCGATAAAGCCCGGCTGGCCGGTTGTCGGAACTTCCGGAGTAACGGTGCCGTCGTGGACACCATCGCCATTTTCATCAATAAAGCCTGGTTGGCCGACTGTTGGAACGGTCGGCGGTGCGGTTGTTCCGTCATGGACACCGTCTCCATCGGCATCGACAAATCCGGGTTGCCCGGAAGTCGGCGGTGTTGTCGGACCATCATGGATCCCATCGCCATTCGCATCCACAAAGCCTGGTTGGCCCGCTATAGGCGTCGTCGTGGTCCCGTCATGGATGCCGTCTCCATTGGCATCGATGAATCCAGGTTCACCGGCGACTGGCACTGTAGCTTCCGGTGCTGCAGGCTGCGTGAGTGGATAGACTTCCACACGGTGGACTGGCGGATAGAAATCATTCGATACCGTCTCCACTTCCAACGGTTCATCATCTTCCAGAATCGTCCGGATGACATTCAGCCGTTTGCCGGACAATCCTGTTTCTTCGACTTTATTGCCACTCGTGACAAATGCACTGTATTGTTTGATCAAGCGCGGCTGGATATCCGTTTCTTCCGTAATGCCGATCGCGTAGGAATAGACGAACGGATAACCGCTGATGGATGC
Source organism: Planococcus sp. SE5232 (assembly GCF_050686535.1). Lineage (NCBI taxonomy): Bacteria > Bacillati > Bacillota > Bacilli > Caryophanales > Caryophanaceae > Planococcus > Planococcus sp. SE5232. The sequence goes on from NZ_JBOGCP010000002.1 coordinate 409,851, forward strand.
GTTCACTGAATTGCTGGATTTCGACAGATTCAACGTGAACGAACTGTCATTCGGATTGGTGAAGACAAAGTCGATTGCAAGCTGGCGGTTGATCGCCGCTTCCTGTCCAAGTGGAATGGAAGCAGGAACTTGTGAACCGATGCTGCGTTCATCTATTTGGAAATTGGTCTGCAGCAATGCGCCGTAAATAGCTGAAGCGATTTGCGTCAACTCCCCATCACTGATATCTGTCAGCGGAAGCTCCGCAATAAATCCAAGAAATGAAAACTGTGTTCCCGGTGCTAATTGGATGCCGTCTAAGGCATCGATGACCGTTGAACTGTTGAGGCTTGAGAAACTTGCCGGAAATACCACATCCGACACTTTTTCACGGGATAAGCTGAGGCTGTCATCGCTGATTGCTACATTCGTTTTTGTCTGCCCTACCTGGAGTGCTGTTTCCAGCTTCTCATTAATGGCTTCTACGTCTGCTTCCGAAAAAGCGGCGACGGGGAAATGCTCGGCTAAGAACGCCCCGGTTGTATCCGGCGACAGCTGGAAAACAAAGCCGTTCTGCGAACCGGTCTCTGCACTGCCCACTGTTTCATCGAGTAAAATCTGCGCATTTTCCAGTGGGTACTGTTCTGTTGCATCCTGGTAAGTGACATGCAGTTCAGCATCTGCGCGCCAAGTTTCTGACTGGCCGGCAAATAGCATTTTCGCTGAGGCCACTTCCATATTGGAAACATCGGTCGTGCCGATATACGTGTTGTCGCCGAATTCCTCTGTCGGAAACAGCCAGTTATCCACAGCATATGCGCCCGCATTGGTCGCTCCGAATACGAATAGCGCTAAGCCGAAAACGGCTGCAAAAGTCAATCCAAATAATTTATTGTCCACGGGTAATCTCCTCTCGATCGGCATCAATCGACTGCATACCGAACGGTTTCGGCTTTTCTATTGGTGCTTCAGCAACAGGCGTTTCTTCTTTTGTCGCCAAATAGGTTTTGGTGTTTTTCTGCTTTTGCTCGCGGCGCTCTTCCATCAGGCGCTGCTTTTCGTTTTGCTCTTTTTCGACCAGCTTCATGAAGATGAAAGCGGCCAGAAACGACACACCCAGCAAAGCCAAAGCCACGATGTACCAGGCATACGCTCCCTGCATCAGTATCGCAATCCCGGCAGCGGCAAGTCCGCCTCCGGCAATGGTCATCCGCTTAGCGAGCGGCACCTGTTTGAAAAGTAGGTAAGTAAGCGGCAAAACCACTGCCGCCAGAATGATGAAAATCAGTATGCGTATCATAAAAGTCCTCCTAATGCCTTGTTGTTTTTCGTATTAATAATCGACTTCAAAATCAAAATTTGTATCGACAACTATAGGTGACGAGATCGGAACGGTTTGGGTGCTTTTGATGGAGATGCCACAATTCTCCAGGAACGTAGCATAATTGGTATTTCTTTTCACGAACAAAGCGGTCCGTTTTTCCGCATCCAATCCTGTAAGTTTAAATGTCTTTTCAGGAACCGCAGAATAATAAATAATCATTCCGCTGTTCGTCACTTCAATAGTAGAAGCCAATCGATCCAAATCCGCTTGACGAATTCTGTCTATATCCATACAGAGCCTTGAGTAGTTGTCGATTTGAAATTGTCCGCCTACATACAAACGTGAATCACTGCCTGCATCATTTCCGAGGACCATCAAATTGGTATAGTACAAGTTTTTGATGTTACCTCCAACATTCATTTCTTTTAAAACAATCGTTTGTTTAGACATATTTTTCCCTAAGTTGTTCATGTTCTGCTCTGTGGTTAACGTACCGCTGATGATCAGGTTTCCATTCACCAAGTTGTTCATATTGGATGTTGCCCCCGTATCACTTGCTTTTACTACAACATTAGTTCCTAAAAAATCAATAGAGTTGCAGTTGGATGTACAGACATTCTTCTGAAAATCATCTACGTGTACCCAAAAGTCAACTGGATTTTTTCCAGCTGCCGTAACTTTTGCAATAAACGCGGATAGTTTTTCGTCGCCGGTCATTTTGCATTCATATGGTGCAATCGCTTTATTTGCAATGACGCTTGCCAGCAAGGTATCACAGGATTGAGTAGGCGGAGTCAATTTGAAAATATCCTGATAAGTAGCGTTTTCATTGCCTGAAATGATTTCTTGATCTACATTGTAAACTTCACCCGGATTCAAAAATGAAACCGGAATAGTTACAGTAAATAAAGAGTTTAAGGTTTTAGGAGAACTCAGTGACGTCCCTTCCACTTCCATTTCCACTTCTAGTTTGCCCTTGCTCACTATGCGATCGATTAACACGTTGCTAAGCAATCTAAGTTCATTATCTGTATAAGTGACGTTCATCAACTTCCATGTTTCTGGAGTGTATTTGGTTTGGGTCGAAGTGAACGGTTCCGTAGGTACTCCGTTGATTTTGATTAATTCATTGACTTTAACCAGAATTTTTTCCACATATAGCCGCTTCATTTGAAGGTCGATATTTTGTTCCCACGCTTTTCGTTCAGCTGAGGTATCACAGGCCGTTTTATTGCTCGAATACAAACAAGCGACAATTTTATCCAGCTCCAAGCGAGTCTGGTTTAATACTTCTTGCTCGATCAAATCAAGTGATCGTTCGAAATCGGTTGAATAGTAGAGGATACCCATCTCAGCAGCGGCTACCGATTGATTGGAAAGATCAACTGTCTTTTCTTGTTTAGCGTTATTAAGAGAACCAGATATAAAAGCTACAGAGATACCCATTACCAAAACGACTAGCAATAAAACGATAACTAATGCGTAGCCCTTTTCATTTCCCTTGTACTTCATCGCTCGCTCCCCTTTAGCCCTAATTGGTCAAAATCCTTGTTAGAGTCGTTTTGACTTCAACCGACCTTGTAGATTTGATAGGGTCGGCAACTTTTAAAACCAAATCTACATGTTTGTTCTTTGGATCGATTTTCGTTGACGAATCCCAATTTGCAAACTCTATGCCATTAATTGTTCCACTGTAAAGGTAGTTAGTATCTGTCAAGTTCATGAACCCTTCACATACAATAGCTGCTCCAGAATCATTGCAAGTCTTTATTTCAGGTATAGCGCCGCTTGTTCTCAAATAATAATAGTCATTTTTCCGGTGTTTATTGGTGAGTTTGGTTACTACAAGGTTTGCTTCTTGCTGCAGCTGTGTTTTGCTGGTTTCTACCGCTGAGTGTTTAAAAGCAATTGACAGTGTAGTCCAGGCAATGGACGCTATGATAGAGACCAGTACTAGCCCAGCAAGCAATTCGACTAAGGTGACTCCTTTTTGATTCAACTTCAACTTATCCACCTCCCGGCTTTTTAGCCACATACCGGATATAAGAATAAGTCTCACTACTCATGTGATAACTTCCATTAAGGGAACTTTTGTTACTAAAAACTTTTAAATGAATTTTGTGCAATTTAGTGCGATCACCTTTTGCACATGGAATTTTGCTTCCCACTCCACTTGCAGCTGGATCTTTAAATAAAAAAGGTTCGCACTGGAGGTAAACATCCATTTCGTAGCGATACTCACCTTCTTTCTTATAACGAATAAAGGAGGCCATGGTATACGGTGTTGCAACAACCGAATTTTCACTATCTTCGATGTACCCTAAAGCTTGCATCTCTGTTTTTATTTTTTCTTTAGAAAGAAACTGAGGTTCCAGTGATGTTGGATCGGTCGGACTAGTGACTAAAATTTTTTCCCACTTAGACGATGTTATAGAAGAAGCCATCTCCTGCCTCGCCAGGTTCATGGTATCCAGTTTGGTTTCTGTTTTCGCGTTAAATAAGGTCATTTGAGGGAAGATGGACATAATGCCGACGAACAGGATGCCTAATATGACCACCGCTGCCAATACTTCGACTAAGGTTAATCCTTTATCATTCATACTCATCGGCTTCACCTCCTCAAACGTACATGAATATATACCTTTTTATTCCTATTAAAAGAAACTTTTTATCTAAATATTAACTTAGCTACATTATTACATTCTTTCCGCCCCATTGAACAGTGTTTTATCATGAACTTCAAAATTTATTGTTAAAAATAACAATAAAACTCTTTTCAAAATAGGAAAAAAGACTACAGCAGGAAATCTCTCCTGCTGTAGTCTTATTTTGAATAGGCCGCTACTTTATTGCGGCCGGCTTGTTTGGCTCCAATATACAAGGCTCTATCTGCATTCCGGATTAGCGACATGCCTTCATCGCTGTCTTCCGGCGCAGTGGATACCCCGATGCTTAAAGTGATGTGGACAATCTGTTTGCCCCGGTCATCTCCCAGATCACTCTCAATGAGGAATTCATGTTTTTCGATGCGTCTGCGCAAGTTTTCAGCGAGCAGCATGGCCAGGTCCTTGCTGTAGTCCGCGAGCAATACTACAAATTCTTCACCACCGTAACGAGCGATGGTTCCTTCTTCGCCGATTTCCTCTGTAAGGATAGCAGCCAGTTGAACCAAAATATCATTGCCGCTTTGGTGGCCGTAGCGATCATTGATGCTCTTGAAATGATCGATGTCCATCATGATCAGCGACAGCTGCTCCAGATTGCCTTTATGCATATCTGCGATACAGCTTTCCAGACTTTCATCCAAATAGCGGTAATTGTATAATTTAGTCAGTCCACAACGTTCGCTTTTTGCGATGACTTTTTGCATATAGCTGGTTTTTTCCAGCGATACGGCAAAATACGTACTCAGGATTTCCAAAATCTGCAGCTGATGCTTAGTAAAAGCGTATCTCTTTTTCGATGCCAATACCAGTACGCCTTCTGTTTTGTTATTACGGGCAATCGGCGTAGCCATCAAGCTTTCCGTATCTTTCGGAAGGTTTCCGGTGTTCAGGTCCCGCCACTGGCTTTTTTCGTCATAAATATAAGCCTCATTGGTGATGATAACTCTGCCGGCAATTCCTTTATTATAAGGAATCGAAGCAATTTTACGCGGCTGCAGCTGATTGTTTTCATAAATCCGCAGCATCTGTTGCTGGCCATCCCGGTAATCGATGACATAAGCGTATTCAACTTTAAACATCTTAGCCACCTGCACGACAAACTGGTCGAGCACTTCATCGGTTTCCAAGCGGTCAGCAAGCTGATGGCCAATGGCTCCGGCTCTTTTCAAATCAATATTCACTTGTTCGGAGCTGGTGTAGCGCTTCATGACAGCGGCCATGATAAAAAATGGAACGCCCAGTAAAACAAGTGCCGGAACCCCAATATGCGATTCAAAAATGTACAAAGAAACCGCAAATGGGAAAATTACCAGCATCAAAGCAAAATCCCAGATGGCATCGATAGAAAAGAATTTGCTGCGATTGCCGGTCGTATAATCATATAACTTATAGATGACTTGATTGCTGACAACGGAAACCACTTGGAATATCAAGCCGTAGACAATGACATGCGACAATTCCAGGGATCCGATTTGACCGCCAGCACCGATATAAGCGAGTCCAGCGATGAGGGAAACCAGGAAGAACATCAATGAGTTGAATGGAATCCGAAGCGATTGTTCTTCATTCGTCCGGATTCGGTACAGCACAATCAGCATCGAGGCTTGGGACACCAGCATTTCGATAAAAAGGCCATACTTCAGGAACAAGGCCACCGTCACCCATTGCACCAAAAAAGTCGATGCGCCGTTGATGTTCATCGGCATCAAGCTCATCAATACAAAAAACAGCACATACGCCAGTAAATTCCACGGGTCGGCTACAGATGGCGGGAAGAAATGATAAACAAGCACAAGGCCAGCTGGAACAATTAAAGCCCATAGGCACCAAAGAATTTTTTTACGTGTAAAATTACTCCCCATACCATCTTCCCTTTCTGAAACGAATTAAATGATGTTCACGCTATTCAAAGACTATGCTTGATAATGCTGAAAAAAGGATTTCGCGGTATTGCGCAATAAAACGAGAAGATGCAGTGAACCTGTGACTATAGTCACTTCTTCTTTATAGCACACAGGTAATATATCACATAAATTTGTAATTGTCTTTCTTTTACTTTTACTTTCATCAAATAATATTTCGGCTGGCAACGCACGTTCATTATCAAAATCAATAAAGGTGAAATGATCGCTGACCGTTTCCAGTTTGCGCAGGACACTTACATAATCCTTGTCTTTGAATATCCCCATGACGATGTGGACCGGCCGCCCTGGAAATGTATCATTTATCGTCGCAACCAATGCATCGATGCTCGCCTTGTTGTGGGCGCCGTCAAAAATGACTCCTGGATAGACTTCTTCAAACCGGTATGCAAGTGTTGCGGATTCGAGGCCGAGCAACGCTTTGTCTTCATTGAAATCCAGTCCAAGCAGTTCTTTAGCCGCTTCCATTGCCAATGAGGCGTTCTTTTGCTGATGCGGCCCTTTTAGCTTCAATGGAACAGCAATATTCTGGTTAGGGCATATTACTTCGGCGTGCAGGCGGTCAGCCGTTTCCTGAACGATTTTCATAGCCGGATCCGGCAGCTCGCCGATGACGACAGGCTTCCATTTCTTAATGATTCCTGCTTTATGGCGGGAAATTTTTTCTATTGTATCCCCCAGAAAACGGGTATGGTCGATAGCAATCGATGGAATAATGGCAATTTCGGAATCGATGACATTGGTGCTGTCAAGCGCTCCACCCATGCCGGCTTCAATGATCGCAAAATCAGGCGATTGTTCCTGGAAAACGACGAAAGCCGCAGCTGTCAACAGCTCAAAATCCGTCAAAGGCGTTTGTAAGCGGCTTAAGCGTTCCATGACTTGGCTAAGTTCAGCCGGACTGACGGGTTCCCCGTTGATCTGGATTTGATCGTGAAGATCTTCAATGCAGGGCGAATAGAAATTGCCGACGCGATAGCCATGCGCTTGGAGGATGGCTGACAGGAACGTAGCTGTTGATCCTTTTCCATTGGTTCCTGCCAAATGAATGAACCTGCCGCTCTGGTGGGGATTCCCCAGCTCTTCCAGCGCAGCCGTTATGGCCTCCAGTCCCGGATGGATCGCCGAAGCTGTATGTATATTCCATTTGCTTTTGTATTGTTCAAGTCCAATTATCATAAGAAGCCTCTTTTCCGCGGTAAACATGATACACTTTTTGAGTATGATTATAGCACGAAGGTGGAATGGATATGACGAGTTGTTGGGTTATTTACAACGGAAGCCTGGTTTCCGATAAGTTTGCAGACCAAGCCAGGCTTGTCGCCGAAGCTGCAGAAAAAGCCGGCATCGCCGTAACGATCAAGAAAAACTACGAAACCGTGATGGATTTATCAGTTAACTTCAGTATACCTGATTTTGCAATATTATTGGATAAAGATATCTTGCTTGGATATTTTTTGAAGAGTCGAGGCGTACCGGTCTATAACGACCCTGCCGTCATCGATTTATGTGATAATAAAGCCACACAATACGTCCAGCTGGCTGCAGAAGGCTTGCCGATGCCACGAACGATTGTCGCGCCAAAAGTCTACCCGAATTTCTCCATTATGGATTCCGGTTATTTCGAAGAGATCATCGACCGGCTGAAGCTGCCGATGATCATCAAGGAAGGCCATGGCTCATTCGGCATGAAGGTCTACTTGATCGAAACCGAAGAGCAGTTCTACGAAAAAGTCGACAGTCTTCGAGGAATCGATTTTGTATTTCAGGAGTTCATCGCTACGAGCCGCGGCCGTGACATCCGCGTCAATATTGTCGGCGGAAGGATTGTCGCTGCCATGTATCGCCATTCGGACACCGATTTCCGCGCCAACATCACCAATGGCGGCGTAGCTTCACCCATCGAACTGACCGCAGCCCAGCAGGAACTCGCACTCGCAGCCGCTCAGGCAGTCGGTGCAACTTTCGCTGGAGTCGATTTGCTGTTCGGCGAAGATGAAGAGCCCTTGGTATGTGAAGTGAATGCTGCCGCCCATATCCGCAATATCCTAAATGTCACGGGAGTCAATGTCGCAGATGCCATGATTGCTTATATACTGGAGGACTTAACATGAAACTTCTCTACGAAACAGCGGATGCTGAACGCAACTATGGATTTATCGAAGAATTGCAGCGCTTTGGCGATTTCGGGCTGGTCCAATGGGACGACTGGAGCGAAAAAGGCCAAGCAATGCTTGTGGATAAGTTGCAGGGTGAAACTGTCCTGTTTCGCGCTCGGCACCCTGAAGCTGCCCGGTTTCTGGAAGACCAAGGCATCCACCTGGTGAACCGGGCCGAAGTCAACCGCATCGCCAACGACAAATGGCAAAGCTACCAATTGTTCCTGTTGCTTGGTGTACCGTCAGTTCCGACCTACCGGGAAGCGACGGAATTTCCGTGCATCGCCAAAACAGCTGACGGTCATGGCGGTTCGGAGGTATGGCTCGTTGATAAGGCTGAAGACATTCCAACTGCCGCTTCCCCACTTATTTTTCAGCCAGTCGTTGAGCACCAGGCTGATGTCCGTGCCTATGTCATTGGCACAGAAGTCGTCGGTGCCGTCAAACGCAGTGCCAAGAGTTCCTTCAAGGCCAATTACTCACTTGGTGGGAGCATCGAGAAAACCGTCCTTAGCGCCGCGCAGGAAAAAGATGTTCTGCGGATCGCCCGCGCTTTGAACAGCGATTATATCGGCATCGACTTTCTGCTGCTCGAGGATGGTCGGCACCTGTTCAATGAAATCGAAGATCCCGTCGGTGCCCGTTCCTTTTACGAAACACATGACGAAAACATCGCCGAGCTATTAGTGGAGCATATGCGGAAACTTGAAAAGTATGCACCTTTCCGGCGGGAAGATCGGCCGAAGTAGTAGCTGTATAAATCGTACTCGTTTTTTCACCTTTAGATATTCCGCAACACAGCTCCTAAAAGCCCGGTGCTCCTGTATCGCTGCGCTAGCTTGCCCGCGGGAGTCTCCGCTGTGTTGCTCCATATCCTATAATAAAACAGCAAAAGAATTAGGCTCACATTTTTCTTATTGTATTTTAGCGCCGGCGCGTCCCAGGGCTAAGCGAAGCAAAAAGACTGGCGTTTTTTACCTGGCTTTTTGCGGGAGCTATGCCCAAAACGTCCGAAGCGGTGTATAAAATTTCGCTCCATAACTTCAACATCATAGTTTGTAAAATGCCGCTAAACCGCAAAAACCGCTCTCCCATTTGGGAAAGCGGTTTTTTCATCTGTTACAGGTTCTGCAATTCTACAATGCGTTTTTCAACCGTTGCGTGTTTTTCCACGTAATCGGCTTGCTTCGCACGTTCCTCTGCGACCACGGCTTCAGGTGCTTTGGAAACAAAGCGTTCATTCGACAACTTACCGCTGACGAGTTTCACTTCTTTCGCCCATTTTTCCAGTTCCTTGTTCAGACGCGCAAGCTCTGCATCGATATCGATCAAGCCTTCAAGCGGCATGAACAACTCAGCACCGGACACGACAGCTGACATCGACTTTTCAGGAGCTTCGATGTTTTGGCCGATCGTCAAGGTTTCCGGGTTGCAGAAACGTTCGATGTACGCTGCGTTCGCTTCAAGCACGGCATGTGTATTTGCGTCTTTCGCTGAAATCGTCAATGGCACTTTCTTGCTCATCGGCGACTGCACTTCTGCGCGGATCGTCCGCACTGAACGGATGACATCCATCAACAGCTTCATGCTTGAAGACTGGCTTTGGTCCGTCAGGGAATCATCCACTGTCGGCCATGCGGCGATCGTGATCGATTCGCCCTGATGCGGCAGGTTCTGCCAGATTTCTTCTGTAATGAACGGCATGAACGGATGCAATAGGCGCATCGTGTTGTCCAATACATAGGCAAGAACCGAACGCGTCATGTTCTTCGCTTCTTCGTCTTCACCGTATAATGGCAGTTTCGACATTTCGATGTACCAGTCACAGAAATCGTCCCAGATGAAGTTGTAAAGCGAGCGTCCCACTTCACCGAATTCGTAGCGTTCTGCAAGTTCCGTCACCTGTTCGATGGTTTCATTCAAACGGGTCAGGATCCATGAATCGGCTACGGATTTCTTGCCGGACAAATCGATTTGGTCGTACGTCATGCCTTCCATGTTCATCAATGCGAAACGGGAAGCATTCCAGATTTTATTGGCAAAGTTCCAAACGGACTCGACTTTGTCGTTCGAGTAGCGTAGATCCTGGCCAGGAGATGATGCGGTCGCCAGGAAGTAGCGCAGCGAATCCGCTCCGTATTCCGAAATGACATCCATCGGATCGACGCCGTTGCCGAGCGATTTGGACATTTTGCGTCCTTCCGCGTCACGTACGAGACCATGGATCAACACGTCTTTAAACGGTTTTTCACCAGTGAATTCAAGCGCCTGGAAAATCATGCGGGATACCCAGAAATTGATGATATCGTAACCCGTAACCAACGCATCGGTCGGATAGTAGCGGCTCAAATCATCGTTTTCTTCCGGCCAGCCGAGTGTCGAGAACGGCCATAGGGCAGATGAGAACCACGTATCCAGAACGTCTTCATCCTGCGTCCAGTTTTCAGCGTCAGCTGGTGCTTCATGACCTACGTAGATTTCGCCTGTTTCGTTATGGTACCAGGCTGGAATCTGATGTCCCCACCAAAGTTGGCGCGAAATACACCAGTCGCGGATGTTTTCCATCCAGTGCAGGTACGTCTTCTCGAAACGATCCGGTACGAAGTTGACGCCCGCATCTGTTTTCTGCGCTTCCACCGAAGCCGCAGCTAAAGGCTGCATGTCAACGAACCATTGTGTCGACAGGTAAGGCTCGACAACAGCCCCGCTGCGTTCTGAATGGCCAACTGAATGCAGGTGCTCTTCGATTTTGAATAGAACATCCAGGTCCTGCAGGTCTTTGATGATCTGCTTGCGGCATTCGAAACGGTCAAGCCCTTCGTATTTCCCGGCGTTTTCATTCATCGAACCGTCTTCGTGCATGATCAGGACGCGTTCCAAATTGTGGCGATTGCCGATTTCAAAGTCATTCGGGTCGTGGGCAGGCGTAATTTTAACAGCGCCGCTTCCGAATTCCATGTCTACATAATCGTCCGCAACAATTTCCATTTCACGGCCGATGATCGGAAGAATGACTTTTTTGCCGATTAAATGCTGGTAGCGCTCGTCTTTCGGGTGAACCGCTACCGCTGTATCGCCAAGCATCGTTTCCGGACGGGTAGTCGCGATTTCAATGTGGCCGCTGCCGTCTGCTAGCGGATAACGCATATGATAGAACGCACCTTGTACGTCTTTGTAGATAACTTCAATATCCGAAATGGCGGTTTTCGTCGCCGGATCCCAGTTGATGATGTACTTGCCGCGGTAGATCAGTTTTTTCTCGTATAATTTCACGAACACTTCGCGTACTGCTTTTGACAAACCATCATCCAATGTGAAGCGCTCACGGGAATAATCGAGGCCTAGGCCCAGTTTTGACCATTGCTCACGGATATGGCCAGCGTACTGGTCTTTCCATTTCCATGATTCTTCAAGAAATGCTTCACGGCCCAAATCGTAGCGTGAACGCCCTTCTTCTTTCAGTTTGCCTTCCACTTTCGCCTGCGTCGCGATGCCGGCGTGGTCCATTCCTGGAAGCCACAGTGCGTCAAAGCCCTGCATGCGTTTCATACGCGTCATGATATCCTGCAAAGTTGTATCCCAGGCATGCCCTAAATGCAGCTTTCCGGTAACGTTCGGCGGGGGAATCACAATGGTATACGGCGTTTTGCCGCTTTCCGGTTTCGCTTCGAAGAATTTGTTGTTGACCCACCAATCATAACGCCCTTTTTCAATCGATTGCGGATCATACTTAGTCGACATCTGTTCAGTCATTGGAATTCCTCCTCTAATTTCTGGCACAACGCAAAAAACTCCTGTCGTCTGTAAAGGACGAAGGAGTTTTTCGCGGTACCACCTTTATACACAGGTCCATTTGCAGACCTGGCTCTCAAGTTTCATAACGGATGTTAAGTCCGGTTCCCGCTACTCAGTTCACGGCAACTGCTCCGAGGTGACATTCAAATATGTGTCCATGAAAGCCTCTCACCAATCGGCCTTCTCTCTGAAATGCACGCACATTCTACTATCCTCTTCAACGCATGATTATCTAATTACCCTTATTGTACTCAATATCCGCTTTTAGCGTCAAGTTTTTTTACAATGTAAGACACAAGCGGCGCCGCCACCAGCAGGATGAAGAACAAACGGAACAGCTGGAAGCCGGTGATGAGTGCCACATCTCCTCCAACGGCGAGCGCCGTGATCGCCATTTCGGCGATGCCGCCGGGTGCTGCGCTAAGGAAAAAGTCGAGGAATATGTATTCCGGCAGCCAAGCCGTTAACACGAATGCTATCAAGATCGTAAAGCCGATCAGCAGGATATTATTCAAAACAATCGCAGCACCCAAACGGAACGTCAGCTTATCGCCGATCCCTTCCATCTGCAAACCGAGATTCGCTCCGATACACACTTGCGCGATCGCAATCAACCAGTACGGCATATCGATCAGGACATCGCCTGAAACCGTCTGTACGACGGCCATCGTGAGAATTGGCGCCAGCAGTTCAGCAGCCGGAAAGCCGATTTTTTTCATGCCGGCGTAAAGTGCCCATCCAACAACGAACGCCATAACGAATAACAGCGGTGAAAACGCAAAAAGCTGCTGTTCCATTTCTCCGGCACCTCTGCCGTTCAGGAAAATCGTCAGGAACGGCACAAGGGTCACCACCATGAAAATCCGGATCGTCTGCATCATCGTCACGACGGTGATGTTTGCTGATTTGACATCTTCTGCAATAACCACCATCTGCGCCAAGCCGCCGGGAATCGAACCAAGCAAACTGGTCGCCAGGCTTTCGCGGACCATGCGCTTGAACAACAAGCCGAGCCCAATCGACAGCGCCACGACCGAAACCGTCATGAACGCCATGTACGGCAAATCCACTACCATCAACAGCACCGCATCCCGCGTAAACGAGGAACCGATCTGCACGCCGAGCATCACCAGACCCGCTGTCCGCAGAATTTTTGGCCAGTATAAAGGGATTTTCGTAAATTGATTGACCAGCAGCAAGGCGAACATCGGCCCGAGCAGCCAAGGCAGAAACATCCCGACCGCTTCAAACACCGCTCCCGCTGCCGTCGCAATGAGTGCGGTCACTCCAAATGCCCTCACCATCATCCCTCCTTTTTCCAAGCGCTGTTAGTTCTTTCTATGTTACACGAAAGTTCGCTATTCGTGGTCAGTAGATGTTTTCCGCATATAGTCTTTCTATTTATCGATAACCGAAAAAAAGCGCTGAAGCGTCTGGGTCATCCAGATACTTCAGCGCTCTTAACTATTTTTAATTAACGAACTTACCTAATGTCCACAAACCATAAACTATTCTGTAAAGCCAGCACATCTTATATTACTTCTACCTAAAGGATATGAAGCAACACAGCGGAGACTCCCGCGGAATAGCGACGTGCCGAAATCCACTCGGGCGTTTAGCCCGAGTTAGTTCGGCGCAAGCCCGTAGGAAAGATACGGCCGAAAGGAATTCGGGCCGTATCTTTGCGACGAAGCTAGCGCAGCGATGCAGGAGCACCGGGTTTTTAGGAACTGTGTTGCGGAATATCCTCAAACAAAACTACCATCAAACTTTATTAACGTGCCAACTTAGCAAATACGGTATGGAATGCTTCCACGGTTTTTGCAATATGCTCTTCCGTGTGGGCAGTCGAAAGGAACATGCCTTCAAACTGGGACGGCGGCAGGAAAATGCCTTCTTCCGCCATCAAGCGGTAATAGTCCGCGAACAACTCGGTGTCCGAAGTTTTTGCTGTTTCGAAATCGACTACCTCTTCGTTTGTGAAGAAGAACCCGATCATCGAACCTGCACGGTTGACGGTATGCGGGATATTGTATTTCGTCGCCGCTTCACGGAAACCTTTTTCAAGCTGGTCGCCGCGTTCGATGAACACGTCGTAACTTTCTTCCGTCAGACGGGACAAGGTTTCAAAGCCTGCACGCATCGCCAATGGGTTACCTGACAAGGTGCCAGCCTGATAGATCGATCCGCTTGGTGCAACCTGCTGCATGATTTCACGTTTGCCGCCGAACGCACCGACCGGCAATCCGCCGCCGATGACTTTGCCGAGGCAAGTCATGTCCGGCGTTACGCCGAAATAGCCTTGTGCGCAATTGAAGCCGACACGGAAACCGGTCATGACTTCATCAAAAATCAAAATCGTGCCGTTTTCGTGCGTCAAATTGCGAAGCTCCGTCAAGAAGCCTTCATTTGGCGGCACAACGCCCATATTGCCGGCAACCGGTTCTACAATAACGGCAGCCAAATCGTCGCCGTATTCCTGGAAAGCTAAACGGACACTTTCAAGGTCGTTGTATGGAACCGTGATGGTGTTTTTAGCGATCGATGCGGGAACACCCGGTGAATCCGGCAAGCCCAACGTCGCGACGCCTGAACCTGCTTTGATCAGCAAGCTGTCGCCGTGGCCGTGGTAGCAGCCTTCAAATTTCAAAATCTTATCGCGGCCGGTATAGCCACGTGCTACGCGCAATGCGCTCATCGTCGCTTCCGTGCCGGAAGATACCATGCGGACCATTTCAATCGAAGGAACGCGTTCCATGACCAATTTCGCCATGGTGTTTTCAAGTTCAGTCGGTGCGCCGAATGATGTTCCAAGCGCTGCCGTTTCCTGAATCGCTTTGACGACTTCCGGATGGGCATGGCCCAGAATCAGCGGCCCCCATGACAGGACGTAATCGATATACGTATTGCCATCGATGTCCGTGATGGTCGCTCCGCTGCCGGATTGCATGAAGATCGGATCCATATTGACCGATTTAAACGCACGGACCGGGCTGTTGACGCCGCCCGGCATTAGTTTCTTCGCTTCTGTGAATGCTGCCAATGATTTTTCGTATGTCATTTAGTTCCCTCCAACCAGCGTGCTGCATCTTTTGCGTGATAGGTCATTACGATATCCGCTCCTGCGCGCTTCATGCTCAATAAGGTTTCCAAAACAATCTTCTCTTCATCGATCCAGCCGTTCGCCGCTGCTGCTTTGACCATGGCGTATTCGCCTGAAACATTATAAGCGACAATCGGAATATCGAAATTATCGCGGACTTCGCGGATGATGTCCAAATAAGACAATGCCGGTTTGACGATCATGAAATCTGCGCCTTCTTGAACGTCAGAAGTTGCTTCACGCAATGCTTCCATGCGGTTTGCCGGATCCATCTGGTAGGTTTTGCGGTCGCCGAATTGAGGCGTTGAATGAGCCGCTTCACGGAAAGGTCCGTAATAAGCGGAAGAATATTTGACGCCATAAGACATAATCGGCGTATTTTCAAAGCCTGCCTGGTCCAAGCCGTAGCGGATCGCTGCAACAAACCCGTCCATCATATTCGACGGGGCGATGATGTCGGCTCCTGCTTTTGCCTGAGAGACTGCAGTACGCGCCAACAGATCCAAAGATTCGTCGTTCAGGATAACGCCGTTTTCGATGACGCCGCAATGGCCGTGATCGGTGTATTGGCATAGGCACGTATCAGCGATGACCACAAGTTCCGGATGGCGATTTTTTGCAAAACGGATCGCTTCCTGCGTGATGCCGTGATCGTGATAAGCTTGTGTGCCGACTGCGTCTTTTTCGTTCGGTACGCCGAAAAGAATGACAGAAGGAATTCCAAGATCCACGACTTCATCCAGTTCTTCACCCAATTTATCCAGTGAATAATGGTAAACACCTGGCATTGATGAAATCTCATGTTTGATGTTCTCGCCTTCAACGACAAAAATCGGATAAATGAAATCCTCTTTATGTAAGCTCGTTTCGCGGACCATCGACCGGATATTGGCAGAACCGCGTAAACGGCGGTGACGGTTAAAATTCAATTCTTTCATTTCGGTAAACTTCCTTTCGCTATTTCATTGATGACTTCCAAATAGGTATATTTTTTAGGTGTGAAATCCACAGTTCCGCCGTTTGCCTCAATGGCTTGTTTTGTGACGTGTCCAATGGCAGCGGTGCGGATATCCGACCAGTCTCCTCCTGCCTGCCGGTATGCCGACACGGCAGAGGGACTGGCGAATAGGATGGTGACATTTTTCAGGTTCGCCAGTTTTTTTGCATTGTTCAAATCCAGCACGGTATCGTAAACCGTCCACTCATCCACTTGCATGTGCATCGAAGCAATGGTGTTTTTCGCTAAATTGCCTTTGATGAACAGGCAGTTGACTTTACCGGATACAACCGGAAACTCCTGGATGAAATGGTCGGCACTAAAAACCCGCGGTATAAAGTCAACGGTGTAGCCATGTTGCTGCAGTACGGCAGCCGTCTGGTCCCCGACAGCCGCAATTTTTGCCGTCACGTTTTCATCGAGCTGGCAAAATGCCTGTGCACTGGTCCGGCTCGTGAAAATCAACCAATCGTAGCCACTGAGGTCCGGCTTGTCCAACTGGCGGACTTCAGTGGTGACGAGCGGTACATAAAGCGTCTCCGCTCCCAGTGATTGTGCAAGGTGAACCGCTTCCTCCGGTTCTCTGGAGCCGGTGAAAACGATGGTTTCGCCTTGAAGCAAAAGAGCTTTCTCAGACATTGCTCTCAGCTTTAACGCGTTGAATCAAATCGTAGCCGCCTTGTGCACTGATTTTCTCAGCCACTTCACGGCCGGCTTCGATCGGGTCACGGCTGATCGCTGTTTCCTTGAACACCTGATCCGCTTCGGGTGAAGAAATCAATCCTGTAAATGTAATTTCTCCATCTTTCACCGTTCCATATCCAGCAATCGGCACTTGGCAGCTGCCATCCATGTCACGCAGGAATTTGCGTTCTGCATTAACCGCCAAAGCTGTTACTTCATGATTAAGTTTAGCAAGTTCCGCCAACAGTTCTTTGTCGTCTTCGCGGCATTCAATCCCTAACGCGCCTTGACCAATAGCTGGCAGGCACTCGTCGACTTCCAGGAATTCCGTCACTAAATCATCTTTCCAGCCCATCCGCTTCAAACCGGCTGCTGCTAAAATGATGGCGTCAAAATCGCCCGCCTTCAATTTTGCAAGACGTGTATCGATGTTGCCGCGGATCCATTGGATATCAAGGTCCGGACGCAACAGCAAAAGCTGTGAACTGCGGCGCAGGCTGCTTGTTCCGACAACTGCTCCAATCGGAAGGTCCAATAATTTCACATGGTCGTTGGCGATGTACGCGTCGCGCGGATCTTCGCGTTCTGGAATACATCCTATCGTTAGCGTTTCCGGCAATACAGAAGGCATATCCTTCATGCTGTGGACAGCAAAATCGATTTCTTTATTGAACAGTGCCTGTTCAATTTCTTTGACGAAAAGACCTTTGCCGCCGACTTTTGACAGCATAACATCAACAATGCGATCACCTTTCGTGACGATTTCCTTGATTTCAAATTCAAATGGCGATCCCGCCGCTTTTAACTTATCGATAAACTGGTTGGTTTGTGTCAACGCCAGCTTGCTTCTTCTTGAACCTACAATAATTTTTCTCAAATGAATCCTACCCTTCTTTAATACCAAAAATGAAATTCAGATAATCGGCTGCCTAAAAAGAAATTGATCAGCAGCAGTAAAAATGCATACGTATGGGCCAGCGCGTAATTCATCCCATTCAATGAACCTTTGCGGTGCCACCACAGCACGAAGCTGTAGACCACCAGCAAGATGAATGATCCGACGATCTTCATGTCGAATATGGAGAACGTAGCAAGCGAAATAAATGCCCATTGCAGCCCCAGCACCAACGACACGAACAGCAGCGAAATTCCGACGAGGATTGAAATCGTCATGAATTGCTGCGTTTGGCCAAGTGATGGCAAATTTGCCCATTGCCTGGTCCATTTTTTCTGCTTCAGCATTCTATAAAGAATCATGTGAAGCGCCGAAAAAACGAACGACAGGGAGAAAGCCACATAGGAAAGAATCGCGAAGCTGATGTGGATGAACAATAATTCCGATACCAATGCTTCCCCTACAGGCGACCGTTCAATCTGGACCGGTGCGAACGTATGGATCGTCATGAAGATGAACCCGATGATATTGATGAAAAATACAGCAAAATCAAAGCGGTAGAAAATCCTCAGAACGAGCGACAGCGTCACTAAGAGCCAGGCATAAAAGTAAATGCCTTCAAACAAAGTCAATATCGGGAATCGCTGGGTCTCGAAGATATACAAACCCAGGAAGATCGTTTGCAGTACCCAGACAATGCCGAGCAAGCTCATGGCGATCCGGCTGGCTCTCTTCTCTTTATATAAGTAGTCTATAAAATAAAAAACAAGGCTGACAGCATATAGTATAACCATAGCTTCGTGCAGCCTTGCCATTGTTATATCAGCCATCCCATTCCCCTTCGTTTCCATAGTTAAAGGCGTTCCGTCTCTACATTTTAACATATAGATCCGAAAACGCCTCTTTTAGAAAGCTTAAAATGAATATTTGGGAGTTTCAGTTGTTGATTGCTGGGTTTGAAGAACGGCTTTATCCGTTTTCTTTTGTGGTGCTTTCGATTGTTTTTCTATCTCTTGCTCCACTTCATCTTCAATACCGAAAATTTGCATGAATAATTCCAATTGCTCACGTGATTTAGGCGCACCACCCATTTCCTTCGCCTGCAGAATCGGATCTTTCAACAACTGATTGATGATCGATTTGGTATGTTTGTTGAGAATTTTCTTTTCACGGTCAGTCAAATCCGGCATTTTGTTTTCAATGCTCGCCATTGTCTCAGCCTGTATGCCAAGTGCTTTTTGACGAAGCGCAGAAATTACCGGTACGACGCCAAGCGTTGTCAGCCAGTCATTGAACTGAAGAGCTTCCTGATCGATCATGGTCATAATTTGGCCAGCTGCGCGTTCACGCTCTGCCAGATTCGCTTCCACAATCCCCTGCATGTCATCGATATCATACAGGAACACATTCGGCAATTCGCCGATGCGGGGATCCATATCACGTGGAACTGCGATATCCACCATGAATAACGGTTTGCCTTTGCGAAGCTTCTCTACAAACTGCATCAACTCAAGGTCGATGACAAAGTCTGCTGATCCCGTTGAGGAAATCAGGATATCCGCTTCGAGCAAGGCACATTGCAATTGGTTCAAGGGCTTCGCTTTGCCGCCGAATTTGCCGGCAAGCAATTCTGCCTTCTCGAATGTCCGGTTGATGACCGTTACGCGGTCAGCCCCGCTTCCCTGAAGGTTCTTGATGGCCAATTCGCCCATTTTTCCGGCGCCTAAAATAACAACATGTTTGTTTTTAAGCGTGCCAAAAATCTTCTTGCCGAGTTCAACCGCCGCGTAAGATACAGAAACTGCATTTTCGCCAATGGCTGTCTCAGAATGCGCTTTTTTCGCCAACGTTACGGCCTGTTTGAACAGTTGGTTAAACACGGTTCCTGTCGTGCCATATTCTTGGCCAGCAAGGAAACTGCTTTTCACTTGCCCAAGAATCTGCGTTTCGCCCAATACCATTGAGTCGATACCAGCCGTTACACGGAACAAATGTTCAACCGCTTCGTCCTGTTCATAGACAAATAAATACTGAGAAATGGCTTCTTGGGGCAGGCCAAAATAATCAGCAAGAAATTGCTTCACATAATACTTTCCTGTGTGAAGCTGGTCCACGACCGCATAGATTTCCGTCCGGTTACAGGTGGAAACGATCACGTTCTCCAATATGCTTTTTTGTTCTTTTAGCGCCTGCATCGCCTGTGGCAGCTCATGTTCTATGAATGAAAGCTTTTCGCGGATCTCCACGGGTGCAGAGCGATAATTCACCCCGACTACTAATGTATGCATGGGTACAAAACACCTTTCACGTTCAATATTTCCTATAAATTTAGTATACCACTTATTTTGTTTATTATGCTTTTGAAATTGTGAACAAGGCATGAATATAGGGCTTATTTATAATTATTATAAACTAATAGTAGCAAAGGCTTTTGTTGTCTACAAGTATAACGCTCTTAGTCGGAATTACCTGTTAACTCAGAGGATTAATGATGGGGAATTCTTTTGTTTAGCGGGAAAAATTCGCTCCAGGCGGACGCTTTTCTATCATTAGCCATTCTCTTTCTCGTTGGTACGCTAAGCATCTGGAGCAAATCAGCGGAGACTCCCGCAAAAGCAGCATGGCAATCTCCAACAGCCACTTCACGAAGCTAATGCATTGATGAACAAATATGTTTTTCAAAAGTTAGTTTGCGGAGTATATCATATCAAATTAATATATCTTACAAAAAAGCACAGCCCGGAGGCTGCGCTTTGTTTCGTTACATTCTGCTTTCGATTTCTTTCCATGCTTCGTCTTTGCCCAGTCCGGTTTCGGATGAGAAGATGATCAATGGATCGGATTTGTCCATATCGAGCGCAGTACGGACAATTTTCTTGTGCTTGTCCCACTTGCCTTTAGGAATTTTATCCGCTTTGGTGGCGATGATGATGCACGGGATTTCAAAATGCTTCATGAAATCATACATGGCGATATCGTCTCTGCTTGGCGGGTGACGCAAGTCGACGATTTGGATGACAGCACGCAAGGGTTCGCGGTCTGTAATGTAGCGTTCGATCATCTTGCCCCATGCTTCACGTTCGCTTTTCGATACTTTGGCATAGCCGTATCCTGGAACATCGACATAGAACAGCTTTTCTTCGATTTTATAGAAGTTCAAGGTCTGTGTCTTGCCGGGTTTGGATGAAATGCGGGCCATGCTTTTGCGGCCGATCATTTTGTTGATGAAAGACGATTTACCGACGTTCGAGCGTCCGGCTAAAGCGAATTCCGGCAGGCCGTCTTCCGGATATTGATCCGGACGGACGGCACTGATTACTAGTTCTACATTGTTAACCTTCATTCAATTTCTCCTTCTAAGGCAATTTCCAATGCCTCATCTGCTTGAGAGACCAGTTTAAAGGTCAACTCTTCGCGGATTGTTTCTGGGATATCTTCCAGGTCACGCTCGTTATCAAGCGGCAGGATGATGGTCTTGAGGCCTGCACGGTGGGCACTCAAGGTTTTTTCTTTAATTCCCCCGATTGGCAGAACGCGTCCGCGCAGCGTAATTTCACCGGTCATGCCGACTTCGCGGCGGATCGGGCGTTTCGTCAAGGCAGATACCAGCGCTGTAGCAATGGTGATCCCCGCTGAAGGGCCGTCTTTTGGAACTGCGCCTTCAGGGACATGGATGTGAATATCGTGCGACTCATGGAAATTCGGATCGATTCCAAGAGATTCGGCACGGGCGCGGACAAACGATAAAGCCGTCTGCGCAGATTCCTTCATGACATCGCCCAATTTACCGGTCAATTGCAGTTTGCCTTTACCAGCTGATAGGGACACTTCGATTTGAAGCGTATCTCCCCCGACCGTTGTATAGGCGAGTCCTGTTGCGACGCCGATCTGGTTTTCCGTTTCAGCCATGCCGTAACGGAATTTGCGTTTGCCAAGATATTCTTCCACTTCCGCTGCACCGACATGAACCTGCTCTTTCTCTTTCGAGATGATCTGCTTGGTCACTTTGCGGCAGATGGAAGCGATTTGGCGTTCAAGGCCACGGACACCGGCTTCACGCGTGTAGTAACGGACGATATTAAGCAAAGCTTCGTCGTTGAACTGCAGCTGCTCGTCCGTTAATCCATGTTCTTTCAATTGTTTCGGTGCTAAATGATTTTTTGCGATCATCTGTTTTTCGACTTCGGTATAGCCGGCAATCGAAATGACTTCCATGCGGTCGCGCAATGGTCCTGGAATGGACCCAAGATCATTGGCAGTCGCGATGAAAAGCACATTGGAGAGATCGTAGGTTTCTTCAATGTAATGGTCACTGAACGAATTATTCTGTTCCGGGTCCAACACTTCCAGCATCGCAGAAGATGGATCGCCGCGGAAATCATTCGACATCTTGTCGATTTCATCCAGCAGAAAAACTGGATTCACAGTACCCGCTTTTTTCATCCCTTGAATGATCCGGCCCGGCATCGCACCGACATACGTCCGGCGATGGCCGCGGATTTCCGATTCATCACGGACGCCGCCGAGTGAAACACGGACGAAATTGCGGTCCAATGATTCAGCAATCGATTTCGCCAGAGAGGTTTTACCCACACCAGGAGGTCCGACAAGGCAAAGAATCGGTCCGCGAAGTGAGTTAGTCATCTGCTGAACAGCCAGATATTCCAACACGCGTTCTTTGACGCTTTCCAGTCCATCATGGTCCCGGTCCAACACTTCTTCAGCGTATTTAATATCAAGGCGGTCTTCTGTCGCTTCTGACCACGGAATCGTCACTAGCCACTCGATGTAGTTACGGATAATGCCGCTTTCCGCAGCTGCCGAAGGCAATTTTTCGTAACGCTCCAATTCCTTGAACGCCACTTTTTGGGTGGACTCCGGCATTTTCGCATCTTCAATCCGTTTTTTCAGATCGACTACTTCAGCTGATTTGCCGTCTTTGTCGCCAAGTTCAGTTTGAATCGCCTTCATCTGCTCGCGCAAATAAAATTCTTTTTGAGTTTGTTCCATTGCTTTTTTGACACGCTGGTTGATCCGTTTTTCCAGATCCACTACTTCCTGTTCACTGTGCAGGCGCGTAATCAGCAATTCTAAACGTTTGCTGATATCAAAAGTTTCCAATACTTCCTGTTTGGCAGCCACTTTCATGGAAAGATGGGAAGCGACCATATCCGCCAAGCGGCCCGGTTCTTCAATATCCGCCACCGTATTGTAGGTTTCCGTGCTGACTTTTTTCGAACTCTTGCCATAATTCTCAAAATGCTCCAGCAATAGACGCATCAGGGCATCCTGTTCTGCGTCTCTTTCTGTTTCATCCGGGAATGAAGTCACTTCAACAACGGTAAAGTTTTCGGCTTCCTCATAGTTGTTCATTTGTCCGCGTTCCAAACCTTCAACCAGTACACGGATTGTGCCGTTCGGCAATTTCAGCATCTGTTTGACGTAGGCCAAGGTACCGATTTTATGGAGATCTCCTTTTTCCGGCTGTTCTGTGCTCATGTCTTTTTGAGTTGCCAAAAAGATAATATTGTCTTCCAGCAACGCCTGTTCCAGCGCTGCGATGGACCGTTCACGGCCGACATCTATATGCAACACCATCGTCGGAAATACAAGAAGCCCTCTCAACGGTAATAAAGGTACATTTTTAGTTACTTTTTTCTTAGCCATATGGAAGTCACCTCCGGGAATATTTTCAACATGAATCTGCAGCGCCCAGCTATGTATATAACCTTAAGCACTGCTTTTTTCGCTTCCGCACTTGAATTGTCGAGCCTTGACAGGTGCTTTCGCTTTTCTTTGTCCAGCTCTAGCGCCTAGAACCTCGGGGTCTTAAGTCCGCTTGCCTGTGCGGCTGAAGAAACGCCGCTTCGACAAACTGCCTTAAGCCTGTCGGTTCTAAACAGGCGCTTCCGCTTTTCTCTGTCCAGCTGCAGCGACCAGCTCCTCGGGATGTAAGCCACTCCGGCTGTGCGGCTGAAGAAACGCCGCTTCGCCAGATCGTCTTAAACCTGTCGGAGCTAAACGGCCGCTTCCGCTTTTCTTTTTGTCCAGCTCCAGCGGCCAGCTCCTCGAGTCGCTTCAGCCTTTCCAGCAATGGCTGAAGAACGCCATTACCGGCAAGGCTTCCAGCGCTTGTCGGAGCTAAAAGGCCGCTTCCGCTTTTCTAATAAAAACGGACCAACTCCAGAACGCGCGGATGCGCACGATCAGAGTCAGCCCGTATCATCCTTTTGATTGGTTCAACTGCCACTCAGTGAGATTTTTTCCACTGGGTGAAGTTCCACTCATTTACGCGGATGTTTTCTCATTATTGCCTTTAACGTATTCTGAGCCATCTTCTAAGATCAATTTCGGCTGCACGCTATCCGCAACGGTTTCTTTTGTAATGACACATTCAACAATATCTTCACGTGACGGCAAGTCAAACATGACTTCTAGCATCGTGTTCTCGATGATTGACCGCAGTCCGCGGGCACCAGTTTTGCGTTCGATTGCCAGTTTTGCAATCTCAACCAATGCCTCAGGTTCGAAAGTCAATTTGACGCCATCAAGCTCCATCATCTTCTGGTATTGCTTGATCAATGCATTTTTAGGTTCAGTCAAAATTTCGACTAATGCCTTTTCATCCAATTGCTCAAGGCTTGCCAATACAGGCAAACGGCCGATGAACTCTGGAATCAAACCGAATTTCAGAAGATCTTCCGGAATCAATTGGCTAAGCAATGATTTGTCGTCCAATTCTTCTTTGTTCGGATCTGCACCAAAACCGATGATTTTATTGCCGAGACGGCGCTTAATGATTTGGTCCACTCCATCGAAAGCTCCACCTACGATGAACAAAACGTTCGTCGTATCGATTTGGATGAATTCCTGATGAGGATGCTTGCGTCCGCCCTGAGGTGGTACGCTTGCAGTAGTGCCTTCCAAAATCTTCAGAAGGGCCTGCTGTACGCCTTCACCGGAAACATCACGTGTAATCGATGGATTCTCGGATTTACGAGCCACTTTATCGATTTCATCAATATAGATAATTCCTTTTTCTGCGCGCTCCACATCATAATCTGCAGCTTGGATCAGCTTCAAAAGGATGTTCTCCACGTCTTCACCGACATAGCCGGCCTCCGTCAATGAAGTTGCGTCTGCAATGGCAAACGGTACGTTCAGAATACGGGCCAAAGTTTGAGCAAGTAACGTTTTACCGCTTCCTGTTGGTCCGATTAGGACGATATTGGATTTCGACAACTCAACATCATCGATCTTGCTGTTTGAGTTGACGCGTTTGTAGTGGTTATAAACTGCTACAGCCAATGATTTTTTGGCTTTTTCCTGACCGATTACATAACCGTTCAGAATGTCCAGAATTTCTTTTGGCTTAGGCACTTCTTTAAATTCTACTTCTTCGTCCGTACCAAGCTCTTCTTCTACGATTTCCGTACAAAGCTCAATACATTCGTCACAAATATAAACACCCGGTCCTGCGACCAGTTTACGAACCTGCTCTTGTGGTTTGCCACAAAACGAACATTTTAAATGCTCTTTCTCGTCATTGAATTTGAACAATGTATTCACCCCTATTCAAGCCATTATCTTACAAGATTATCGTAATTGTAGCAACTAATTAGATTCACCGTCAATTCTTCGGCAATGTAGGTCCAAAATCTATGTTCTATGTAGTGGAAAACAAGGTGCGTTTCCGCACCTTGTTTTCTTATTTGTTATGATGTTGCTTATGTGTTATTCAGAGATTTTAGCGTTTTCCACTAGGAATTCGACTGTGTTCTGCATGCGGATATCATTTTCAAGCATTTCAGTTCCACCTAAAGCTGTTTTGATCTGTTCAATGTCCATGTTGAATTGACCAGCCATTTTTTCAAGCTCTTTGTCGATGTCTTCTGAAGTGACTTGCATGTTTTCAGCTTCAGCAATTGCTTCAAGTGTCAATGAAACGCGTACGCGTGTTTCAGCATCACCGTGCATTTGCTCACGAAGTGCAGCTTCGTCTTGTCCAGAGAACTGGAAGTACAATTCAAGGTTCATCCCTTGTTGAGTCAAACGCTGTTCGAAATCGCTCATCATACGGTCCATTTCTGAATGGATCATTGCATGAGGAATGTCGATTGTTGCGTTTTCAGCAGCTTTTTGTACCAATTCGTCGCGAAGTGTTGCGTCAGCAGCAGATTTCTTCTCAGCAATCAGGCTATCTTTCATCTTCGTGCGAAGTGCTTCCAGGCTTTCAACTTCAGGGTCGATTTCTTTAGCCAACTCGTCGTTCAATTCTGGAAGTTCCTTGCCTTTAACTTCGTTTACTTTCACTTTGAACGTTGCAGCTTTACCTGCAAGTTCAGCAGCGTGGTATTCTTCCGGGAAAGTCACTTCTACGTCTTTTTCTTCTCCAGATTTCACGCCGACCAATTGTTCTTCGAATCCTGGGATGAATGAGTTTGAACCGATTTCAAGAGAGTAGTCACTGCCTTGTCCGCCTTCAAATGCTTCTCCATCTACAAATCCTTCGAAATCGATAACAGCTGTATCGCCTTCAACGATTGCTTCGTCTTCTTTAACAGTCAACTCAGCCAAACGTTCCTGCTGCTCTTTCAACTGGTTTTCGATATCTTCATCAGATACATCAGTATCAGGTTTTGATGCTTCAAGACCTTTGTATTCGCCAAGCTCAACTTCAGGTTTTACGATCACTTTCGCTGTAAATACAAGCGGCTGATTTTTTTCGATTGTTTCGATGTCGATTTCAGGGCGGTCAACTGGGTTGATCCCTGCTTCTTCAACTGCATTCGCATAAGCGTCAGGCAGGATGAAGTCTAAAGCGTCCTGGTAAAGTGATTCAACGCCAAAACGTTTTTCGAACATTTGACGAGGCATTTTCCCTTTACGGAATCCTGGTACGTTGATTTCTTTAACGACTTTCTTAAACGCTTTATCAAGACCGGCGTTTACTTCTTCTGCAGGAACTTCGATTGTAAGAATCCCTGTGTTACCTTCTTGTTTTTCCCATTTTGCTGACATATTATAAGCCCTCCAAACATTTTCTACAAAGTCATTTTACGTTTTATACGAATTTTGACAACTTCAATATTATAGCACACATGTCCACAGGTTCAACTATTTCTACCCATTGCGCATTTCAAACCATAGTTCAGCCTGCTGGATCAACTCCAGCAGCTTTTCTTCTTCATGAAATGAAGTCAATCCACTGAACAGGCCTTCCGTGTAATCCATGTAGCCCTGTGCCACTTCCGCTTCACTGTAATCATCCCAAATGAACGGATACAGTAAGTAAATATGGCGTTCGAACAATTCCTTCACCAGTTCCAGGCGCGTCGGATCTTTCGCCAATGCATCTTCAATAATAGCCGTTATTTTTCGGATGCGGACGTTATTGACAGGATCCGGCAGTTCACTGATGTTGAACGTGCCGGTGTAATGGAATTTCTGAACCTTAACTTCCGCTTCAATCTTTTCCTGAAACAGCATGAATAATATGTATGTCTTCGTCAACAAATCGGCTTCCGGATGCTCGATGATCGCCAGAAGCCTCTTCTTTAAAGCTTGATAGGAAGTCGTTGGCAGATCCAGGATCAACTGCTCCTGTTCTGCCGGGTGCAGCGCCAGAAACGTATCAATGGCATAAAGGGATGCATCCACCTTCTCGGATGATGCATTCGCTGCGATGCGCTCGTTCAAGTCACGCAATTGCTGGAACTGCTCAAGCCGTTCTTCCGGCAATACTTTTTCTTCTATTAATACCTCGATCATCTTTTCCGCTTCTTCAAATTCGCGGACTTGCATTAAAATACTTATGTATAGCTCCATCGTCTCCAGGTAATGGATCGGACCGACCTTCAATAACTCCCTGCATACTTCCAGGGCTTCTTCAAATTCCCCAAGTTCATACAGACAATAAGTGTAGCCGCCTAAAGCAGCTGCGTGCTCAGGTTCATACGACAGCACCTGATACAGGCTATCCCGCGCGTCCTCGTACTTTTCTTCTTTCAGAAAAGTCATTCCTTCAGCCAGCAGCCGATTCACTGTCGTCGGAAAGACAATCACGTTCCCCTTGCGTTTCAAATCTCTGTATTTCTTTCGCATCCTACCACCTCTTTTGTATCTCATAATCATAACATATTCCCTTTTGACCTAAAATAAAAACCTTATTGCATGGATAATGTTTCCGCTCACCACATGGGTTTATGTTCGTTGCTCAGCTCCAAGGATTTTGGGATGAGCGCCATTGCCACAGCAAACAGCACAAGAATCATTCCGATTGTGTAAACCATGGGAAGGTCGAAGATTGCAGCGAACGGCAACGGCAATAAAATGATCCAGTTCAAGAGAGTCAGACGCTGCCTTGATTTTGCAGTAGCGTATTGATCGCTTCCGCAATGGGGACAGCGCATCGCTCCTCTGATTTTCCACGAGGCTTTGAATGATTGCTTCCGGGTCCACCGGGTTCCACAGCTTTTGCATATTGGCATAGAAACGCCTCCTTAGTTATAGTACGTAACGGGTGGCGTTTAGTTTCAGCGTTTCTTGAATCAGCGTTGTCGGATGAGAGGATTGGCTGCTGCGAGTGCCTCTGGTCTCACCTTTACACGAAAATAAAAAAAGCTGAACCAAGAAACCCCTTCAGGTCATTGGTTCAGCTAAAAAATACTATTCTATATTTTTCAGCGCCTCGAGAATCGGCTTTTCGAACACGGGGGCAAAACTCCGGGAAAATGTAGCGGTCATATGATTGGCGTCAAAATGCGTGACGACATTGCCGACTACATAATGACAGTATTCCCCATCACAGAAATAATCCGTCACATCCATCGTTGTGGCATTTTCCGGCATATAGTCCACCTCGGATATCGGGTTCACCTCTCGCATGATATCTGCTTGCTTGGCTTTGCAATTTTCCGGTTCGTTTTCGTTTTCACTAAGGCACGTCAAAACGTGCTGTTTATACCAAGGCGTATCCCGCACAATAAATAACGGAATGTCCTGGTCTTCAAAATACTTCCAAGCTTCAATGAATCCATCAGATACTTCATCAAATTCTTCCTGTTGGCTTCCGACATTCCCTACAGTAAACAATAGATCGGGTTTATTTTCCGCTATTTCGGCCTTCATGTTTGCGAACCATTCCTCACATTCAGGGAAATCCGGATCCACTTCCTCCGTAAAGCGGCAGCTGCTCTTCAGGTAAGTGACGATTTTCAAATTATGCGTTTTCCCTAGTTCATCAAGCATCGGCTGCCAGTGGGCAGAATGGGATCCGCCGACAAGTGCCACCGTATAATCATAATCCGTCAGGCTGCCGTATTCACAAACCTTCGCCTTAGTGGTCACTTTCCCCACCATGCAGCGTTCTTCATAAATCACTGATCTGTCTATTTCCGCTACCTCTAAGCTCGGAAGGTACGGCTCATCAAATTCTGAAAGAGGTGTCAAGCGGCCGTCCTGCATATATGTGACTGCCCCTGGATGCGTGTCAGCACTCTCACTTAACAGCTCTGAATTGATTTCCGGCAGCGCCAAAGCCTGCTCTTCGTACATAGTGGCTGTAATCCAGATAAGGCCGGAAAAAACGACGATGATGCTGGCTGTCTTCCAAACGGACAACTGGATCTTTCGAATCGGCAACTCGAAGCCGTAAATTGTCAGGTAAGCAAAAATCGACGCGACCAGCATGATCAGCAAGCCGTGAGCTAGCGAAACCGTTTCTGCTTCAAACAAAGCGTAATAGAAAATTAGGAGCGGCCAATGCCATAGATAAAACGCATAGGAGATGCTTCCGAATTTTACTAAAGGCTTCCAGCTGAGCAAATTGAAAGCGCTGAAGTTCGTGGAGTAATTCCCTGCCACAATGATCAGGACAGCGGATAATACCGGCCATAGCGCCGCGTAGCCCGGGAACAGCTGGGATACCTGCAGGATAATGGCACAGCTGATCAGTCCAATCAACCCAAGCCAGCCGAAAATCCAGGCAAGCCGTGGGGAAATCACTAACCTATGGATCGTCAATGCCAAAATGCCGCCAATCCCGAATTCCCATACCCGTGTAAAGGTATGATAGTAAGCGAATGGCTGATTGACCGTGGTCAGATAAACTGAATAGCCGAAGGATACGACCGCAATTACCGAAATCACCAGGATCAGCATACGTTTTATGTGAGTACCTGAGAAAATCCGCAATAAGTTGATGGCCACAAAAAAGACCAACAGCCAAACTAAATAAAACTGGAATTGAATACTCAATGCCCAAAAATGCTGATACGGTGAGGCCGTATTGTTCTGTGCCAAATAATCGACCGAATCGACCGCAAGCCGCCAGTTCTGAAAATAAAATACAGAAGCTAAAAACTCATTCAAGTTTTGCTGTTTTGTGAAAGCCGGCATTATGTATAGACTGGCGATTAAAACCGTTATACCGATCAGCCAAGCCGTTGGCAAAAGCCGCTTCAACAACTTTACAATATAGGAAAAGTACAAGACCTTTCCGTTTTTCCGATACATCGACAGTAACGATGTAGTGATTAAAAAGCCTGATACCACGAAGAAAACATCCACTCCGCCCGATACCCGATTAAACCATATATGATAAATTGCCACTAATATCGCTGCGATTGTACGCAAGCCTTCCAGTTCGGGTCGGATACGCCTTTTAGTTTCCATGTAATTCTGCAACTCCTTGCCTTTTATAAACACATAGATATAATGGTATCATATTTATAATTTTCTGCTTTATTTTCTGTAAATTGCATTTATTTAAAGCGGAATTACTTCTTCCCAACCAATTTGGATGAAGAAGCAAGTTGCTCCCGAATATCCACTTCTATTCGTAAAAAGAAAAAAGAACCCTCCCCGCCGTTCACTGAACGATGGAGAGGGTTCTCTTTGTAATATGTACATTCCTATAATGTCCCAGGAGGGATTCGAACCCCCGACCGACGCCTTAGAAGGGCGTTGCTCTATCCAGCTGAGCTACTGAGACCAAAGCTTTCTTAGAGTCCAGACGGTGGCGCCTGCTGTTGCGGACGACTTTGCTTTTCTAACGAAAGACAATTTTAATTATAGAAATGATTTAAAGAAAAGTCAATGCTATTTTAAAAAAACATTAAAATTAATTTCAGCTGATTTATTTCTGTTCGTTCAGCCAGTCGGGCATGCTTTCTTTCAATTGGCGCAATGCATTCCCCCGGTGTGAGATTGCCGCTTTTTCGTGAGGCTGGAGTTCGGCCATTGCTTTGTCCAGATCCGGCACGTAGAAAATCGGATCATAGCCAAAACCATTGTCGCCCCGGCGCTCGTGAAGAATCGCCCCTTCACAAGATCCGGAAAAGGTTTCGGTTTTTTGTCCAGGAGCTGCTACTGCGAGCACACAGCGGAAACGCGCTGTACGTTCGCTGTCAGGCACGCCACTCAATTTTTCAAGTGCTTTATCGATATTTGCATCGTCGCTCTTAGCGGCGCCTGCATAGCGCGCTGAATAGACACCCGGTTCGCCGTTCAAGGCATCGATTTCCAGCCCGCTGTCATCCGAGATGACGGGAATGCCGAGTGCTTTGGATACCGCTTCCGCTTTCAGGATGGCGTTCTCTTCAAACGTCACACCTGTTTCCTCCACATCCATATCCGCTGCCACGTCCAAAAGGGTCAGCACTTCATAACCCAGAGGTGCCAGCAAGGTTTCGAAATCCTTGGCTTTGCCTTTGTTTTGAGTTGCAATTACTATTCTTTTCATAGTTGTGCAGGCACCTTTTCACCAACGCGAGCAGCAATATCGCCCAAGGCATCACGCTGCATGTCGATCAATTGGCTGATCCCCGCTTCCCCAAGGTCCAGCAATTCAGTAAGCTGAGCGCGTGTGAAAGTCGACTCTTCCCCTGTTCCCTGCAATTCCACAAAATGACCTGCCCCTGTCATGACCAGGTTCATATCCACTTCCGCACTTGAATCTTCGACATAATTCAAGTCGAGGATCGGTCCGTTTTCAGCAGATATACCGACACTTGTCGCCGCAAGAAAATCCGTTACCGGGAATGCCGGAAGATCTAATTTGCCGATAGCCATCGTCATGGCGATGAATGCACCTGTAATCGATGCTGTACGTGTTCCGCCGTCTGCCTGGATAACGTCGCAGTCGATCCATAAAGTACGCTCACCGAGCTTCTCCAGGTCAACCACAGCACGCAATGCGCGGCCGATCAAACGCTGGATCTCCATTGTGCGTCCTCCGATTTTACCGGCAGATGCCTCGCGGCGGTTCCGGCTGTTGGTGGCACGGGGCAGCATGGAATATTCTGCGGTGATCCAGCCCTTGCCCTGCCCTCTAAGGAATCCTGGAACTTTATCTTCAATGGTAGCGGTACAGATGACTTTCGTCTGCCCTACTGTGATCAATACCGAGCCTTCCGGG
This sequence comes from Planococcus sp. SE5232, assembly GCF_050686535.1. NCBI lineage: Bacteria > Bacillati > Bacillota > Bacilli > Caryophanales > Caryophanaceae > Planococcus > Planococcus sp. SE5232. The sequence continues at coordinate 441,794 of NZ_JBOGCP010000002.1, forward strand.
TGAATCAAATAATCGACGTCCACTGATACGGGACGCAGTTCGTTCGTTTGTCTATTATCTATGCGTGTCATAAAATTTCCTCCTCGTATATGCTCAAATAGCTTACCATATTTCAGTGATAACGACAAAAACCTGAGGGCTGTGAGCCCTCAGGTTTTTGGAAATCGAATCGAATGGATGATCGGTTCATCGATCCCCAGCCATTTGTGGATGATGGAGCCGAAAATCTGCGTTGATCCCGATGTATAGAAATGATGCACCGGCGGCTGCTTCCATTCTGCGAATTGTTTTTTATAGCTCAAGTAACGCTCTACATCCTTTGCCGTTTCTTCTGCAGATGACAGCACATGTACTGTGTCGCCTAAGACTTCTTCGATGAAGCCCTGCAGCAACGGGTAATGCGTACAGCCCAGAATCGCTGTATCGAAATCCTCATGGGCAATCGTCGCAAGCGTATCCTGAACGATCCGGTGAGCGAACTCGCCTTCATATTCATCACTCTCGACCAAAGGGACAAAGCGCGGGCATGCCAACTGCACGACGTGCGATGAAGAAACCAATGACAGGATGGCTTTTTCGTATGCTCCACTCTCCACTGTTCCCAGTGTGCCCAAAACGGCGATTTTTTTCGTCGTTGAAGATTTGATCGCAGCCCGTGCCCCTGGAAAAATAACCCCGATCACGGGGATCGGCAGATTTCTCTGCAGGGAGTATAGTGCTGCGGCTGTTGCGGTATTGCAGGCGATGACCAGCATTTTAATATTCTTTTTCATCAATGCATCGGCCATTTGCCATGTATAGGTCCGCACTTCCGACAGCGGACGCGGTCCATACGGGCATCTGGCATTATCACCGATATAGTAAATCTGCTCATTCGGCAATAGTTTCATAATTTCTTTTGCGACGGTAAGTCCACCGACTCCTGAATCAATTACTCCAATTGGCGCATTCAACGTCATCGCCTCTATCCTATTTCATGTTTTTATGCAATTTCTCAAGTAAAGCTGCAAATTGTTCCGCTTCTTCTTTTGTAAAGTCCGCTAACACGGTCTGCAGGTATTCCTGGCGTTTTTGGATAACTTCTTCGATAACCCGTTCGCCTTCTTTTAGTAATTTGATCCGGACGACGCGGCGGTCCTGTTCTTCACGGATGCGCACAACCAGCTCATTTTTCTCCATGCGGTCAACCAGATCGGTTGTGGTGCTAAACGCCAGATACATTTTATTCGACAGGTCGCCGATGGTCATGTCTCCATGTTCGAACAGCCATTGCAGCGCGATGAATTGAGGCGGCGTAATTGTATAAGAATTCAAAATTTCCCGGCCTTTTTGCTTGATGATTCCAGAAATATAGCGCAGTTCCTTTTCCATAAAGGCGATGCGTTCTAATTCATGGCTGAAGCCTTGCTTGTCATCATTCATTTCCAGTTACCACTCCTTGAAAAACCTTCTTCTTTCTATAGTGAAGGTTTTTTATTGATATAGCAAGAGCTCCCTTACTTTTTTGCAGCAGCCAATTGCTCTGCCCGGAGCATTTCAATGTCCTGTTCTGTCCACGGATGCCCTTTGCCGGTCTGTTTTGAGATCTGGACAATCGCCCCTCTTCCGGTAAAGCAGGTTTCCCCTTTTTCATTGACCGTCCAGTAATGAACATCAACCGAAGACGTGCCGACGCGCGCAATTTTGACATGGACATCCAGTTTTTCATCAAAAAATACTTGCTGGACAAAATCCACCTGCATATCGGCTACGACCGGAAACAATTCGTTACCTTCCTCAAGCCAGCGTTGCATCATGCCCATCTCTTTCATAAACTCGATCCGCGCAAACTCAAAATAAGCGATGGGCACCGTGTTGTTGACATGCCCGAACATGTCCGTTTCAGAGAAACGCACCTGCACCGGAGCAGAAAAAGTAAATTCCCGCCTCCATTGATCAAAATTCTCAATATAACTCGCTTTCATAGGAAACCTCCACTAATTCAAACTCTTCATTTTCTTAGTATATCAAAAACTTCAGGAAAGGGCAGGAAATTATGTAGACTTTACTACACTGCTCTTCCTACTCACTAACAATAGACAAAAATAAAAACCCCGCCGCAGCGGGGTTTCCATTAAATACTAGTCAACCATTCTGTCGCTTCCGAAGAAGTTGCGGAACATTTGAACAGTAGTGTCGCGGTTCAAGGCTGCGATTGAAGTTGTCAAAGGAATTCCTTTAGGACAAGATTCTACACAGTTTTGAGAGTTACCGCAGCTTGCTAATCCGCCTTCACCCATGATCGCGTTCAAACGTGCATCGCGGTTCATAGAACCAGTCGGATGAGCGTTCATCAAACGAACCTGTGAAAGTGGTGCAGCTCCGATGAAATCGGACTTATCGTTGACGTTCGGGCATGCTTCAAGACATACGCCGCAAGTCATACATTTAGATAGTTCGTAAGCCCACTGGCGTTTGCGCTCAGGCATACGTGGTCCATCTCCAAGGTCATGCGTACCATCGATCGGCACCCATGCTTTAACTTTCTTCAACGAGTCGAACATACGGCTGCGGTCAATGACAAGGTCACGGACAACAGGGAATGTTTTCATCGGCTGAAGACGGATCGGCTGTTCCAATTGGTCGACGAGAGCAGTACACGATTGACGCGCTTTGCCGTTGATGACCATTGAACATGCGCCACAAACCTCTTCCAGACAGTTCATGTCCCAGTTTACAGGAGTGGTTTTCTTCCCTTCCATGTTGACAGGGTTACGGCGAATTTCCATCAATGCCGAAATGACATTCATATTCGCCTTATATGGCAATTCGAACTTTTCCCAATACGAATCTTCATCCGTAGAGTTTCTGCGTTCGATTTCAAATAGTACCGTTTTTGCTGCTTCACCCATGGTAAATTAGCTCCCTTCTATATTATGCTTTTGCTGAATAATCACGTTTACGCGGCGGAATCAACGAGGTGTCGACTTCTTCATAATGGAAGATAGGTGCATCAAAGCCATTAAATTTCGCCATCGTTGTTTTCAAGAACTCTTCATCATTACGTTCCGGGAAATCGGGTTTGTAATGAGCGCCACGGCTTTCGTTACGGTTAAGTGCCCCGATTGTGATCACTCGTGCTAAATGTAGCATATTTCGCAATTGACGTGTGAACATTGCGCCTTGGTTGCTCCAAAGCTGAGTATCGGTGATGCTGATATGGTTGAAGCGCTCAAGCAGTTCCTGGAGTTTTTCATCCGTCTTCTGCAAACGATCGTTATAGCGTACCACTGTTACATTGTCGGTCATCCATTCGCCTAATTCTTTGTGAAGAACGTAAGCGTTTTCTGTGCCGTCCAATGCCAGAATTTCTTCCCATTTGCGTTGCTCTTCTGCTTCAGCTTTGTCGAAAATAGCTGAAGGAAGGTCTTCTGCCAATACTTCAAGGCCTTTAACATATTCAAGAGCGTTCGGTCCTGCGACCATACCGCCGTAAATCGCTGAAAGCAATGAGTTCGCGCCCAGACGGTTACCACCGTGCTGAGAGTAATCACATTCACCCGCTGCCAAAACGCCAGGGATGCTTGTCATTTGGTGGTCATCGACCCATAATCCACCCATTGAATAATGGACAGCCGGGAAGATTTTCATCGGTACTTTACGAGGGTCATCACCTGTGAATTTCTCGTAGATCTCGATGATTCCACCTAATTTGATGTCCAGCTCTTTTGGATCTTTGTGTGAAAGATCCAAGTAAACCATGTTCTCGCCGTTAATGCCGAGCTTCTGGTTAACGCAGACATCGAAGATTTCACGTGTTGCGATATCACGTGGAACCAGGTTTCCGTATGCCGGATATTTTTCTTCAAGGAAATACCAAGGCTTGCCGTCTTTGTAAGTCCAAATACGTCCGCCTTCCCCACGAGCCGATTCTGACATTAAGCGCAGTTTATCGTCTCCCGGAATCGCTGTCGGGTGAATTTGGATAAATTCGCCGTTTGCGTAGTATGCCCCTTGTTGATAGACGATGGAAGCCGCTGAACCTGTGTTGATGACGGAGTTCGTCGATTTCCCGAAAATGATTCCCGGTCCACCGGTTGCCATGATGACAGCATCCGCACGGAACGAATTAATTTCCATGGTCGTCATATTTTGAGCCGTGATTCCTTTACCGACGCCCTGCTCATCAAGAACAAGACCAAGGAATTCCCAGCCTTCATATTTAGTGATCAGTCCGCTCACTTCATAGCGGCGAACCTGCTCGTCCAATGCATACAACAATTGCTGCCCAGTTGTAGCGCCGGCAAATGCTGTTCTATGGTACATCGTTCCACCGAAACGACGGAAATCCAAAAGGCCTTCCGGTGTACGGTTGAACATTACGCCCATACGGTCGAACATGCGGATAATTCCGGGTGCTGCATCCGCCATTGCTTTTACGGGACGCTGATTCGCAAGGAAGTCGCCTCCGTAAACAGTATCATCAAAGTGAATATCCGGGGAATCCCCTTCACCTTTTGTATTGACCGCTCCGTTGATCCCGCCTTGTGCACATACTGAGTGGGACCGTTTAACGGGAACGATTGAAAATAAATCGACGGGAGAACCTGCCTCTGCAACTTTAATTGCTGCCATCAAGCCGGCAAGGCCACCACCGACGATAGAAATTTTGCCCTTCGCCATGTTAGTATTCACTCCTCTTTTAGTTCACCAATGATTGAAACATTCTTAAACGAATGCAAACAATGCTCTGATACCAATGATCGATAATACAATAAATACTAGAAGCGTGAAATAAGTTGCGTTTCGCTGTGATGCTTCGGACTGTGTAATTCCCCATGTAACAAGGAATGACCAAATTCCGTTCGAGAAATGGAAAACTGCTGCCAACACACCGACGATGTAGAAGGCCAACATGAATGGATTGCTTAAAATGTTTTCCATCATATTGAAATCAGCTTCTGCTGCTGCTCCGATCGCGACTTGGAATCTTGTTTCAAAGACGTGCCAAGCGATGAAGACTACCAGGAAGACCCCTGTATAACGTTGTGCGACAAACAAAATGTTGCGCATATAGCTATAATGCCCAGGATTGTTCTTCGAAGTAAACGCTATGTATAGACCGTAGAATGCGTGATACATGAGCGGTAAATAAATGACAAATATCTCCAGGAAAATAACGAATGGAAGATTTGCCATGAAGTGAGATGCATTATTGAATGCCTCTACCCCTTGTGTAGCAAAATGGTTGACGATTAAGTGCTGCGTTAAGAATAAACCGATAGGAATGATCCCCAACAATGAGTGCAGCCTGCGCATTAAAAATTCACGATTGTTATCCAAAATTTTACCCCCCTCAAAACATTGATTGGCAACTTTCAAAGCTAACGATATATTACGAAAGCACCTGAAGCCGCACACCATCATGATACATTAATATGACATATTTATTGTACTCTCCCCCTTTAGGAGCGTCAAGGCACCGAAACTCTTTTGAACAGATAGTTACTAAGTATTTTATTGATGAATTACGCCCTATCTGCAATAAAACAGCTTGGAATGTAACCGTTTTAATAGAATTCTGACAAAAAGCGATTCTCTAATTGAGAATCGCTTTTTGACCCTAATTCATCGTATTGTAGTGATAACAGCATTATTGCACTATTGCTATTGAGAATTTGAACAAATTGTGAATTTTATCACTTACTATTATTATTTGGCGGATGTTGCCTTTTTACTTGAAGAGCTGTGCATTAAGAAGACTGGACTTCAGACAGACCATAGGCATCATGTAAAGCATTCGCCGATTTTCTCATATCTGATTCCGGCACCACTACTGAAATTTTGATTTCGGAGGTGCTGACCATTTTCACTGGAATCTCCTGGCTTCTTAAAATATCGAACATCCGTGCAGCTACGCCCGGATTGGATACCATTCCCGATCCCACAATCGACACTTTCGACAAACCGACCTCGACGTTCAGCGACAGGAAGCCGATTTCATCTTTTGCGTCTGTGAGGACACGGCGCGTTTCTTCCAGGCTTTCCTGAGAGATGGAAAATGAAACCGATGGCGGAAATTCATCACTGATGCTTTGGACGATGATGTCCACATCAATCTGATTTTCAGCAAGTTTTGTAAATATATTGGCTAGGGAACCGTTGAATGGTTTTTTATAAGTGACGGTCACACGCGCGATTCCGGGTTCAAATGCAACACCTCTGACGATTAAGTTTTTCTCCACAGTGATCACCTCTTGTATGATTGTGCCAGGCTCATTTGAATAACTTGCTCTGACGGATAATGGTACATGATTGTTTTTTGCGAACTCGACGGCGCGTGGATGCAGGACCCCTGCCCCCAAATTGGCGAGCTCCAGCATTTCGTCATAGGAAATCTGTTCCAGCTTGCGTGCACCTGTGACAAACCGCGGATCCGATGTATAGACACCGTTGACATCTGTATAAATTTCGCATTTCTCCGCTTTTAAAGCTGCGGCCAGTGCAACAGCCGTCGTATCAGATCCACCTCGGCCGAGCGTGGTGATATTGCCGATTTTATCGACTCCTTGAAAACCGGCCACCACACAAAAATAGCCATTTTCCAATACACGTTCAAGACGCTCTGTATGGATTTGTTCAATGCGTGCATTGCGGGGCACGGATTCTGTTTCGATTCCCGCCTGCCAACCGGTAAAAGATAAGGCTTCATGACCCAGCTTTTTGAAGGCCATCGCCAAGAGCGAAATGGTGATCTGCTCACCAGTGGCCAGCAGCATGTCCATTTCCCGCTTTGGCGGTTCAGAAGAAATTTCCCCGGCCAGCCCGAGCAGCGTATCGGTCGTCTTGCCCATAGCCGAAACGACAATGACAACCCGTTTGCCTTTTTCTTTTTCACGGATGGCCCGTTCAGCCACTCCGATGATCTTTTCCGGAGTTGCGACAGACGTCCCTCCAAATTTCATGACGATTGTTTCCATTTCATCCACTCCCACATTTAGTATGTGGCCCTCACTATGACCGGCAGCAAAGCCGGCCACAAAAAAAGGCAGTTCACCGCAACCACGGCAAACTACCTCTTTCATCATGTACGAAAAACGTCCATGTGAGATAGCCCTCCAGAGATTGACTCTGACAGCTCTGCATTTCTTAAATGCAGAACCAGCATGCGCAACAGCAGTAACACGCACACTTCGGCGACCGCCCCTTTCACCATTCATCTCAGATTCTGCAAATCTCCGAATGCTTACTATTGACGTTCGCGCCTCTATCATCACTTTTCCAAGTGATTCAATTATTCTATTACGATAACACGTTAAGATTCGCTTGGCAATGTGTCTTCCCCAAAATGCTGACTGATGGACAACGCCAGAGCTTCCGGCATTCCGGCCTCTTTGATTTCTTCGACAGAGGCTTCTTTGAGTTTCTTGACAGATCCAAAATGCTTCAGCAGCTGTTGTTTGCGTTTCGGTCCGACTCCTTCAAGACCGTCGAGCGCCGACTGGATCGAATTCTTGCCGCGCAGCTGACGGTGGAAAGTGATGACAAAACGGTGGACCTCATCTTGAATCCGCTGCATCAGATAGAAAGCTTCACTGGTCCGCTTGAGCGGCACAACTTCAGCAGGTGACCCATACAGCAATTGGGAAGTTTGATGCTTTGCATCTTTCGCCAGTCCTGCAATCGGTATCGATAAACCGAGTTCGTCCTCCAGGATTTCGCGCGCCGACTCCATCTGGCCTTTTCCTCCATCGATGACGATCAGATCCGGCAAAGGCAGACCGTCTTTCAGGACTCGTGAATAGCGGCGGCGGATAACTTCGCGCATTGCTGCATAATCATCGGGCTTGGAAGCATTGCGTGTTTTGTATTTCCGGTAATCCTTTTTGGAAGGCTTGCCGTCGATGAACGTAATCATCGCAGATACCGCATCGGCTCCTTGAATGTGGGAGTTGTCGAATGCTTCGATGCGTAATGGCGTTTCGATGTTCATTGCTTCTCCCAGGTCTACGCAGGCACCGATTGTCCGTTCTTCCTGGCGCTCGAGCAGCTGGAATTTCTCTTTGATGGCAATTTCGGCATTTTTCTTAGCCAGCGCCACCAAATCTTTTTTCTTGCCGCGCTGGGGAACCAGTACCCGGACTCCAAGCCATTCTTTCAACATCTCCGGATCATCCGCTTCCGGCAACAGAATTTCACTCGGCTTGACATGGTTGGCCTTTTCATAAAATTGGCCCAGAAACGTCAAAAATTCTTCTTCTGGATCCCGATAGAGCGGAAACAGCGAAACGTCGCGTTCAATCAGTTTGCCTTGACGCACAAAAAAGACTTGTACGCACATCCAGCCCTTATCGACTGCATAGGCAAAGACGTCGCGATTGGTGAAATCGTTCATCGCCATCTTCTGTTTTTCCATCACGGTTTCAATCATGGAAATTTGGTCGCGGTATTCCTTGGCACGCTCAAATTCCAGGTTCTCTGAAGCTTCGGACATCTTCTCGACCAATTGCTGCTTCACTTCCCGGAATCCGCCGTTCAGGAATCTGGTGATGCCGTCGATCATTTCCTGATAGGTTTCCTTTTCGACAGGCTTGACGCAAGGAGCCAAACATTGCCCTAAATGATAGTACAAACAAACCCGATCCGGCATGGTATGGCATTTCCGCAATGGATACAGACGATCCAACAGCTTTTTCGTCTCCGCTGCCGCGTAAGCATTCGGGTAAGGGCCAAAGTATTTTCCTTTGTCTTTTTTCACCTGTCTGGTTGTAATCAGCTTCGGATGGCGCTCTCCCGTGATTTTCAAGTACGGATAGCTTTTGTCATCCTTCAGCATAATATTGTATTTAGGGTCATATTTTTTGATCAAATTCAATTCGAGAATCAACGCTTCTTTATCTGAAGAAGTGACGATATATTCGAAATCCTCGATTTCATTGACCAAACGCTGTGTTTTTGCATCGTGGCTGCCCGTGAAATACGAGCGCACGCGGTTTTTCAAAACTTTCGCCTTACCGACATAAATGACGGTATTCTGGCGATCCTTCATCAAATAGCAGCCTGGTTGACCAGGCAATACTGCCAATTTATGCTGAATCAATTCGTTAGCCATCTTTTATCTCACCCTATTAAAAAACCGGGCACCATCGCTGGACCCGGTTAAGAATTATGCGTGTTTTTCAACCAATTCAGCTAAAGCTTCTTTCGGTCTGAAACCAACCACTTTGTCAACTGTTTCTCCGTCTTTCATCAACAACAAAGTCGGAATGGACATGATGCCGTAGTTTCCAGCTGTTTCCTGGTTTTGATCCACATCAACTTTTACGATTTTAACTTTATCGCTCATTTCAGCGTCTAATTCTTCCAGCACTGGAGCGATCATTTTACATGGTCCGCACCAAGTTGCCCAAAAATCTACTAAAACGAGTCCTTCTGATACTTCTTGTGAAAAGTTCTGATCTGTTCCGTGTACGATTGCCATGAATAATTCCTCCTTATGATTGAACCAAACTATATACAGAGTATAGCATGTGCTAAAAACACTAGCTATTTTTTTGCCTACTCTTCCAATACCCGGCAACTGAGGGCGTTAAACAGAAAACGGCGGCTGGCCCAGTGGACCCGCCGCCATTCAAAATTACATTACTTTCTTGAATTCTTCTGTCAGCATCGGGATGACTTCGAACAAGTCTCCGACAATGCCGTAATCCGCTACTTTGAAGATGTTCGCTTCCGGATCTTTGTTGATCGCCACGATCACTTTCGAGTTGGACATACCGGCCATGTGCTGGATTGCGCCAGAAATACCAGCTGCGATATACAGGTCAGGTGTAACCACTTTGCCTGTCTGACCGATTTGAAGCGAGTAATCGCAATAATCCGCGTCACAAGCTCCGCGTGATGCCCCAACAGCGCCGCCAAGAAGATTCGCCAATTCCTGCAACGGCTCAAATCCATCAGCACTCTTAACTCCACGGCCTCCGGCTACGATGACTTTCGCTTCCGAAAGATCGACGCCTTCAGATGATTTGCGCACAACGTTTTTGATGATTGTGCGAAGGTTTGTAATATCAACCGACAACGAACTGACATCGCCTGAACGTTCCTGTCTTTCAAGCGGTGCAATGTTGTTCGAACGCACGGTGATGAAAACGATGCCTTCTTTCAGCTTCACTTTTTCAAATGCTTTACCAGAGAAGATCGGGCGGATGAATACGGCCTCATCGCCTTCGCCTTCAATGTCCGTTACATCCGAAATCAATCCGGACTGTAATTTGGAAGCGATTTTCGGAGCCAAATCTTTGCCGACTGCCGTATGGCCGAAGACAAGACCTTCCGGATTTTCCTGTTCAACGACTGCCATGAATGCTTGGCCGTAGCCGTCCGATGTATACGATTTCAAATGCGGATGTTCAACCGTTACGACGCGGTCAGCACCGTATGCAATCAGTTCAGCGCCGAAATCTACAACCGAATCACCGATCAGAACACCTACTACTTCTCCGCCGCCAGAAATTTTCTTAGCTGCTGCAATTGCTTCAAATGAGACATTACGCAAAGCGCCTTCGCGCGTTTCTCCTAAAACCAATACTTTTTTCGCCATAGTCCGTTTACCCCCTAAGTAGATGTGAAAAATGTTCCCGCCTTTACGGGTTAGATAACTCCTAGAAATCATGAAGGTTTACTTAATATTTATACTGAACTAATATTTTTTCAATTCAAATTTTATTACGGATATTCCGCAAACCAGCTCCGCTTTCCTGCGGGCTTGCACCGAACTAACTCGGGCTGGCCCGAGTGGATTTCGGTACTTCGCTATCCCGCGGGAGTCTACACTGATTTGCTCCATATCCTAGTAATTTAACAATCTAATTTTTTATTGCTCTAATTTATAAAGCATCATAGAAGAAGGAGTGGAAGGCGGCGACTCCTGCGGGAAAGCGCGTCCAGGTGAGACCCCGGAAGGCGCTAGCCTGAGGAGGCTCACGGACCGCCCGCGGAAAGCGTCCGCCTGGAGCGAGTTCTTCCTATGACTCCTATGCAAAAATAAATAAACTAAAACTTCTTTAAATAACCTTCGCTTCGTTGCGCAGCAATCCTACCAGTTCTGTTACCTGGTTGGAGATGTCGCCTTCAAGAATACGGCCAGCCGCTTTTTTCGGTGGCAGGTAGATTTCGATTGTTTCTGTTTTCGCTTCTACATCGTCTTCTTCGATATCCAAATCATCCAGTTCCAATTCTTCAAGCGGCTTTTTCTTCGCTTTCATGATTCCTGGAAGTGATGGATAACGCGGCTCGTTCAAGCCCTGCTGAGCTGTTACCAGAAGCGGCAATGATGTTTCCAATTCTTCCGCATCCCCTTCAATATCGCGGACGATGGTAACCGTTTCGCCTTCAATGCTCAGGCTGGTGATCGTTGTGACATAGTTGATGCCAAGCAAATCAGCAACACGTGGTCCGACTTGGCCGGATCCGCCGTCGATTGCTACGTTACCCGCTAAAATCAAATCAGCTTCTTTGTCTTTTAAATATTCAGCCAGTATGTACGCAGAAGTAAACTGGTCCATTTCTTCTATATCGTCTTCCGTGTTGATCAAGACCGCTTTGTCAGCGCCCATTGCAAGAGCTGTACGAAGCTGCTTCTCAGCCTCGTCGCTGCCGATTGTGACTACTGTCACTTCGCCGCCGTGTGCATCACGGACTGTGATTGCTTCTTCAATTGCGTATTCATCGTATGGATTGATGATGAATTCCGCGCCGTCTTCCTGGATTTGTCCACCTGAAACGACAATTTTCTCTTCTGTGTCAAACGTACGTTTTACCAATACATAAATGTTCATGAACGTAAACCTCCCAAGTATTATTTCCCTTTAAATTGTGCTTCACGTTTTTCCAGAAATGCCTGGATTCCTTCTTTTGCATCCTCCGAAACAAAAACAGTTCCAAAAGATGCAGCTTCAGCATCTACACCTTCATGATAAGACGCAGGCTTTGTGTACTGCAGCATCTGAATAGCCGCCTTCACAGAAACTGGACTTTTCTTCGCAATCTTGCGCGCGATTGAAAGCGTTTCCGAAAGTAGGTCTTCTTCTGCATAAGCACGGTTAGCCAAACCATATTGAGCAGCTTCCGTTCCGGAGATCGGATCGCTCGTCAACAGCATCTCTGCTGCCTTCGCTGCCCCTACATATCTCGGCAGGCGCTGTGTTCCAGCAAAACCGGGAATCAACCCTAGTTGAAGCTCCGGTAATCCCAGTTTAGCATTTTCAGTAACAAATCGCATGTGGCAACTCATTGCCAATTCCAAGCCGCCACCTAAAGCCGCTCCATGGATCGCCGCGATGACTGGCTTATGGAAAGTTTCGACTCGTTCAAATACTTCCTGGCCACTCGCTGATAATTTTGAAAATTCTTCTCCTGAAGATACTTGCGTAAACTCCTTGATGTCAGCCCCTGCAGAAAAGAACCTTCCTTCTCCGTGCAGGACGATGACTCGAACCTCTTCATCATTCTCCACTTGGTTCAACAATTCATCGACTTCCAAAATGAGTGAACGCGACAGTGCATTTGCCGGCGGACGATTAATCGTCGCGACAGCTACTCCATCTTCTTTTTTCCAACTGATAAATTCCATCCAATGAGCCCCTTCCCTTAAGCCTGCATACCTTTCAGCAGCAAACGCTGAACTTGTGGTGCGAGTTCGACTAAATCATATTTATGATCATTCATGACCCATGTAGTGATGGTCTCATCCATTGTACCAAAAACCATCTGTCTGGCTAAACGAATATCCATTGCTGCATCAAATTCGCCATCTTCCATGCCTTTGACCAGAATCTTGTCCATCAACTTCAAATATTCACGCAGTACATTATTGATCTTCATACGAATTTCGTAATTTGACTGCCGTAATTCAAGCTGTGTGACGATCGCCAGATGGATGTCACTGGCCAATAATTCAAAGTGGCTTTCAATCATAAGGCCGAGCTTGGTCGATGCATCCAGGTCGCGGGAGATGATTTGTTCCAGCTTACTGACGAACACGCCCATCTTTTCCTGAAATACAGAGATCAGGATGTCTTCTTTGTTTTTGAAATACAAATAGATCGTTCCGTCGGCCACACCTGCCTGTTTGGCTATTTTCGAGACCTGCGCCTGATGGTAGCCATTTTCAGCGATGACAATAACTGCCGCATCAATGATTTGCTTATATTTCGGCTTATCTTTTTTTACCAAGTTGTCACCACCCAAAAAAATATGAAAATATGAATGGCGATTCATTCATATTTTCATATTATAGATTATTCGTTAAAGTGTCAAGTTTTTATCCGATTACGATGTGATTGCTTCGTCTTGCTTAGCGATCTCTTCATCCACCAACGAACGGCGCAGGATTTTTCCGACTGCAGTTTTCGGCAGTTCTTTGCGGAACTCATAAATACGCGGCACTTTAAATGAAGCTAAATGCTCCCGGCAGTACGTATTGAATTCTTCTTCTGTTACATTATAGCCTTCTTTCAACACAATGTATGCTTTTACTGTTTCACCGCGATACGGATCCGGGATACCGGCAACTACACATTCCTGCACGGCTTCGTGCTCATACAACACTTCTTCGATTTCGCGCGGATAAATATTGAAACCACCTGCGATGATCATATCTTTTTTGCGGTCGACGATAAAGAAATGGCCTTCATCATCCATATAGCCAAGGTCACCAGTCAGCAACCAGCCATCTACAATTGTAGCAGCGGTTTCTTCGGGTTTATTCCAATAGCCTTTCATCACTTGAGGGCCTTTAATGGCAATTTCACCGATTTCACCGTTCGGCACGGGATTCGTCGTACCTGTCTGGAAAATCTTGCAGTCGGTATCCGGATACGGTAAGCCGATCGAACCTTTCGTCCGCTCTCCCCATACCAAATTCGAATGGGTAACCGGAGACGTTTCCGTTAATCCATAGCCTTCCACCAGTTTTCCACCAGTCAGCTTTTCGAACTTTTCCTGTACTTCCGCTGGAAGAGGCGCCGAACCGCTTAGGCATGCTTCAATTGAAGACAAGTCATATTTGCCGATATCGGGGTGGTTCATCAATCCGATATATAGAGTTGGGGCTCCCGGGAAAAGAGTCGGCTTTTGTTTGTTGATGGTCTTCAAGGCCGTTTCCGGATCGAACTTCGGCAACAGCACCATCTTATTGCCTTGCATGACGGATAGGATCAACACCGTCGTTAAACCATAGACATGGAATAACGGGATGATCCCGATGATGGTCTCTTCGCCGTCTGTGGTTTTATACAGCCAGCTGTCGCACATCGTCGCATTTGAAATGATGTTCTTATGCGTCAGCATAACGCCTTTCGGCGAGCCTGTAGTGCCTCCTGTATATTGCAGCAAAGCCAAGTCTTCTTCAAAGTCAAATGGAGTTTCCTTAACAGTCGGTTGAGCAGTTTTCATGATTTCAGTGAACAGGTGATTAATGCCTCTGTGCTCGACTTTTACGGTCATGCCATACTGTTTTTTCTGAATGAATGGATAGACCAGATTTTTCGGGAATGTCAGGTAATCCTTGATGCCCGTGACGATGACATTTTCCAGATCCGTTTCCTTCAATACCTTCGAAATCCGAGGGAATAAAATGTCCAAGCCGATAATAGCTTTTGCACCTGAATCCTTCATCTGGTAGGCGATCTCCCGCTCCGTATATAACGGGTTTGTCATGACGACAACGCCTCCCGCATAAAGGATTCCGTAAAAGCTGATAACCGCCTGAGGACAGTTCGGCAGCATGATCGAAACTCTATCGCCTTTCTTGATGCCCAGTTTTTGAAGGTAGTTGGCGAACTTCATGGAAGATTGATAAAGTTCTTCATATGAAAGTTCCTTCCCCATAAAATGGATCGCCACTTTTTGTGGAAATTTTTCATAAGCTTTTGTTAAATATTCCTGTACAGGCATACTTGGGTATTCGAGCGTATGCGGAACTTCCGGTGGATAATGTGCAAGCCAAGGCTTTTCAGTCATTCTTTAGACCTCCTAATTTTTTTAGAATCGTGCGAATATTCCTATTTTTAATTATAGAGTTAAATGATACCGCTTTCAAACTTTATTTTTATAAGTTGAATATAAATTTTAAAAGATGGATTGTATGTGTCTTAAATTCAAGAACTTTCCTTTTCATTTCCTGGCGATCGATAAGAATATAAATTTACTCCAACAAAAAAGCCAGCTCAAAGGCTGGCTCTGTCCATTAGAAAATGAACAGAAAGATGACTCCCACAATCAAAAAGATTGCACAAAAGACGAAAAGAATCTTAATAAGGTTTTCCATGACATCCAACTCCTATTGAATACTGGCTCCGATGACAAACGACAAACCGACAGAGATGGTCATTGAGATAAAACCGACAGAACGGTTATCCTGTTCAATTTCATCATCCACTTTAAATTTAGGTGTCAGGAACTCAAACAGAATATAGGCGAAAATCAGTAAGGTAAAACCGAATAATCCCCAACCGATCATTTCAAACAAAGAGTTATGCTGTTCGATGGAAAACCGGAAGATATTGGTCACGCCAAAAATCTTTCCGCCTGTCGCCATCGCCACTGCAAGATTCCCTTTTTTGATTTGTTCCCAGTTATTATATTTTGTCACCATTTCAAAAATCACCATGGCGACGATCAAGCACAATACCACCACACTGAAATAGCCGGCTGACTCCACCAGCGGGTGTGTCCAAAATCCAGTCTCTGTCATTTCTTATGCTCCTCTGCGGAAACTTACTTTAATTCGGCGACGGTCACACCCGAGCCGCCTTCACCTGCTTCACCAAAACGATAATTTTTCACTCGTGGATGTTTTTTCAAATACTGCTGGACGCCTTGGCGCAGTGCACCCGTCCCTTTTCCATGAATGATCGAAACTTGATGATAGTTTGATAATAACGCATCATCAAGGTATTTTTCAACACGTGCAAGTGCATCTTCATAGCGTTCACCACGTAAATCGAGTTCCATCTTCACATGGCTGTCCCGGTCTTTCAATGTCGCCATGGTCCGCGTTTCTTTCTGCTTTTCCGGTTTGGTATAAGACAAGTCGGATTCAGGCAATTTCATCTTCAAAATGCCGATTTGAACAATCCACTCATTTTTGGAAACTTTCTCGACCAAGGTCCCTTTTTGGCCGAATGAAATCACTTTGACTTCGTCATTGGCTTTCAAGGGCTTCGCCGCATTGTCTTTCGCCGCTTTTTTCAGGATGCGGTTTTCCGGCATGGCGTTTTCGAGGCGTTTCTTCGCGTCGATCAGTTCATGTTCTTTTACGGAAGAACTTTGATTCAGCTGCATTTTACGCAGATCCGAGATGACAGCTTCTGCTTCTGCTCTGGCTTCTTCGACAATTTTACGCGCCTTTTCTTTCGCTTTTTCTTCCAGCCGTTCTTTTTGCTGCTCATATTCTACTAATTGCTGAGCCAGCTCTTTTTTCAGCTGTTCCGATTGGGATAGAACCTCTTTGGTCCGCTCGGCGTCCTGCTCTGCTTCACGGCGGCTCTTCTCGAGCGAGGCGATCATCGAATCGACGGCTTTGCTGTCAGTTCCCGTAAAACTCTTGGCATGTTTGATGATATGCTCCGGCAAACCGAGGCGTTTGGAGATTTCGAAGGCATTGCTTCGGCCAGGAACACCGATCAATAGACGATAGGTCGGGCTCAATGTCTCCACATCAAATTCCACGCTGGCATTCGCCACGCCCGGCCGGTTAAAGCCATATGCCTTCAATTCAGGATAATGCGTCGTCGCAATGACGCGTGCACCTCTGCCATGGACTTCATCCAATAACGAAATGGCCAGCGCTGCACCTTCCTGCGGATCCGTTCCCGCTCCCAGTTCATCGAAGATAACCAGTGAATTCTCATCGAACTTGGTCAGGATGTCAACGATGTTGACCATATGGGAAGAAAAAGTACTAAGGCTTTGCTCAATTGACTGTTCGTCTCCGATATCTGCGAAAATCTGATCGAATACCGCCAACTCCGAACCGTCGAGTGCAGGTACTGGAAGTCCGGATTGAGCCATCAATGTCGACAGTCCCACAGTCTTCAAGGTTACCGTCTTCCCACCTGTATTCGGCCCCGTTATGACGATTGCGGTAATATCTCCACCGAATTCGATGTCATTCGGCACAACTTCGTCTTTCGGAATCAATGGATGGCGGGCTTTCCGCAAGTTGATATAGCCTTCTGTGTTCATCGTCGGCTTAGTGCCTCTGTGGGCTGCACCGTATTTTGCTTTTGCCAGGATCAAATCGATTTCACCCAGCACTTCAACCAAATTGAATAATTCATGGGCAACTTCCTGCACTTGCGCTGAAAGCATGAGCAGGATCCGATCGATTTCTTCTTTTTCCTTCATCTTCAGGCGGCGCACTTCATTGTTTGCCTGTACAACTGCATCCGGTTCGATGAACAAGGTCTGCCCTGAAGAAGATTGGTCATGCACGATACCGCCGTAATGGTTGCGGTATTCCTGTTTAACCGGGATGACGAAACGGTCATTGCGTATCGTAACAATCGAATCCGACAACATTTTCGATGCGTTTTTTCCGCGCACCAAACTTTCCAGACGCTCACGCACACGGCTTTCCTGTGTCCGCAATTGCTGGCGGATCGAGCGCAATTCTGAACTGGCGCTGTCCAAGACCCCACCATTGTCATCAATACAGACATTGATGGCGTGTTCAAGAGCTGTCAGAATCGGCATCGATTCTTTCTTCTCCAGAAAATGCGGAATCTGAATCACCGCTTCTTCCTGAATAGTTTCGAAAAACTGGCGCAGGATGCGGCTCGCTCGGATGGTCGATGAAACTTCCATCAATTCCATTGGGCTTAGGCTTCCGCCGATTTGTGCTCTTCGTGCATGCAGGCGGATATCGAAGATCCCGCCCATCGGCACATTGTTTTTAACACGCAATACTTGGGCGCCTTCGTCCATCTCTTCGAGCAGCCGGTTGACTTCATTGATGTCTGTGGATGGCAAAAGCTTATCCACATGGGCTTTTCCGAGTGACGAAGTACAGAAACGTGCCACTTCATCGCGGATTTTATAAAATTCAAGTGTTCTTAATGCGCGCTCTGCGATCATTGAAGAACCTCCTAACGTTTCAGATAAATTGATAATGATATTGCAAAAGATAACTCTGCTTCAATTAGACGAAGCGATATAAGTTGAACTTATGAATTTTCTTTTTAACTTAATAAGAGTGAATTAACGAAGAAAGTGCTCAAGGCTGATGCTTTCCGCAGACGAAGCGCTGAGCCTCCTCGTCGCAAGCTCCTGCGGGGTCTCATCACTCAGCTCTTCCGCAGGAAAGGCATTGGTCGAAGCCTGCTGAGACCAAGTCTTTGCGACGAAGCTAGCGCAGCGATGCAGGAGCACATCTCTGCCCTTCACCGCCTTGCACCCTTTCTTCTAATCGTCTTCACTAACAGATCAACAGAATATGAAGCAAACCAGCGGAGACTCCCGCGGGAGCAGTGCAACGACATACAAGAAATCCACTCGGGCGTTTAGCCCGAGTTAGTTCGGTGCAAGCTCGTAGGAAAGCGGAGCTGGTTTATGGAATATCCAAAACAGAAACGATTCTATTTAAATTATTAGTCCAACTTATATATTTTTATTTTTTCTTATTCAAAAATGCTTTGAATTTTTCCAGCGACCATGTATTGACGATGGTGTCTTTTTTCAGCCAGGCTTTTTGGGCATGCTTGACCCCGGTTTCCATGACTTCCAGGCCTTCGATCGCATGGGCATCCGTATTGATGGCGACAGGCACACCTTTTTCCTGTGCCATGACCAAATACGGTACTGCAAGATCCAAGCGGTACGGACTGGCGTTCAATTCAACAATTTTGCCGTACTCCTTTGCCCAATCCAGTAGCTGTTCGACATCCGGATCATAGCCTTCGCGCTGTCCGACGATTCTGCCTGTCGGATGTGCAATCATGTGGACATGCGGATTTTTCATGGCCGTCAAAATGCGATCCATGATCTGTTCCTGCGGTTGCTGGAAACTTGAATGGATGCTGGCAATGACAAAGTCCAATTGTTTCAACATGTCATCATCAAAATCCAATGTGGCATCCGGCAAAATATCCATTTCGGTACCTGACAGCACTTCGATTGCCGGGTATTGCCCATTAATTTCACGGATCAGTCCATGCTGCTCGGTCAACCGTTCCGGCGTCAGGCCGTTTGCAACCTTCAAATACTGTGAATGGTCGGTAATGACCATAAATTGATAGGATTTCGCTACGCAAGCTTCAACCATTTCCTTCAATGAATTGGCTCCATCCGACCAGGTTGTATGCATATGCAGATCGCCTTTGATGTCTTCAATCGTCACAAGGTCAGGCAATTCTTCCAATCGGTCAAGTTCCCGTCCGTCTTCACGCACCGATGGCGGAATGAAAGGCAGGCCGAAATGTGCGAAGAAATCGGGTTCGGATGTAAATGTCGTGACCGTACCATCTTCCTGCTCGACGCCGTACTCGGAAATTTTCTTGTTCTGCGATTTCGCCAGCTGCCGCATTCTCACGTTATGATCCTTCGATCCGGTGAAATGATGCAGCGCGGTGACGAATTCTTCAGGTGCCACTAAACGGAAATCGACGTCAATCGGCTCCAGCACATCCACGGTCACTGAAACTTTCGTGTCTCCCGACGCAATCGTTTCCTGTACCGGCAAGGCTGCCAGCAATTGCTCTTTTACGCGTGCGGGTTCAGCTGTCGCGATGATGAAGTCCAGATCTTTGCTGGTTTCTTTTGTGCGGCGGAAACTTCCGGCAACAGAAAACTCGGTGACTTCTGCAATGGTAATCAGAACATCTTCGATGAACGCCACCGTTTCTTCTGTTTTCCAGATTGGCTGGCGGTCCGGCTTGGTTTCGAAGTCATTCAATTCTTTCAGGATCTTCTCTTCGGATTTCGGGCCAAATCCCGGTAGTTTCTGGATTTCTCCATTCAAACAAGCGGCCTTTAAGGCTTCCATCGAATCGATGCCCAGTTCCTTGTAAAGTTTGGCAATCTTCTTGCCGCCCATTCCCTGAAGCTTCATCATCGGGACAAGGCCTTTCGGTACTTCTTCCTGAAGTTCTTCCAGCACCGTGGACTTGCCGTCGTTGATCAGTTCCAGAATGACGTCCCCTGTTCCTTTGCCAATGCCTTTCAGCTTGGTGACATCTTCGATTTCGTCCAGACTGCGCTGATCCAGTTCAAGCGCCTGTGCGGCTTTTCGGAAAGCCGATACTTTAAACGGGTTTTCCCCTTTAAGTTCCATGTATAACGCAATTTTCTCAAGCGTTCTGATGATAATCTTCTTATTCACCAAGAGCCCTCCTCATTTCGATTAAAAAAACTTCCCTCGTAAGAGAGAAGTTCCTACTACATATAAATATACCACCATTCTTTTACTTTCTCAGAGAAATAAGGCGTATGCTCAATCATAGACTGGGCAATCCCTGAATTCTCCAACTGGTTCTGCACGACATCCACAGGAAGCAGTGCGAACACATAGATGAAAATAAAGAGCAGTATGTAAACTTCAACAAATCCTAAAACCGCACCCAAAATCTTGCTGAAAAAGCCAAGAACCGGCAAAAACTTCAGGAAATCGAACATGGACGCCAGCAACTGCAAAGCAAACTTCACCACAAAGAAAATTATAGCGAATGCCAATAATTGATAGAAAGTCTGATCCAAGTCCAACTGGTCTACGACAAGCGTAAACTGGGAATTTTCATTTATCGCTGGGTAAGGAATCCACAGCACAAAGTATTCGGACAAGGGTTTATAATATTTATAAGCCACGACCAAGGCAATAACAAATCCGACCATATGGATCAGCTGGACGACAAATCCTCTTTTGGCGCCCACGATGATGCCACCGATCAGTAAGATGATTAAAAGTATATCAAGCATTCACGTCAACCCTTCAGTTTTTTCAATTCATTTTCTAATTGTTCAACTTGCTCTTTCAGTTTAAGATAGTCATGTACCGCATTCGATGCAGTCAAAACGGCAAGCTTTGCCTGGTCCAGCGATGGATTCAAGGCATTGATCTCGCGCATTTTGCTGTCGACGATCGACGCAACGAGACGCATGTGTCCTGAAGTTTCAGTACCGACCATTTTATAGGTGTTGCCATAGATGTCAACGACCGTGTGAATTTTATGTTGCTCTGACAATGCAATATCCCCCTTTGGAATTCTATAGACCATCATACCATGAAAACAAGCCGATTGTGAATCAAAGAAAGGTGACTCGTCCATGTCAAATACAGTTCTGAAACTCCCGGAGGAAAGTATTCTCCAAGTGATTTCACATTACCAGAAAAACAACATCCAGACCAAGAACCCATACGCCAGGTTCAGTGCCAAACTGCCGGATACGGTCGTGACCGTCTACACTTCAGGAAAAGTCATGTTCCAAGGAAATGGCGCCGAACGGGAAGCAGCAAAATGGGGTGCGGCATTGCCGGCGACGGAAAAGACCGTATCCACTAAAGGCGACAAACTGCCCGACGGCTTCGCCAAATTATCCGTTCTCGGATCCGACGAAACCGGCACCGGCGATTTCTTCGGCCCGATCACAGTGGCCGCCTGTTACGTACCCACAGACAAAGTAGAGCTTGCCCATGAAATCGGCGTCAAAGATTCCAAGCAGCTCACCGATGCGTGGATGCGCCAAGTGGCTCCCGACCTGAGAGAAGCCTTCGCCCACAGCGTGCTGACTTTGAAAAACGACAAATACAATCAAGTACAGAGCCAAGGTTGGTCACAAGGAAAAATAAAAGCATTGCTCCATAACCAGGCTCTCAAACACGTACTGAGCAAGATCGCGCCGGAAAAACCGGACGCCATCCTGATCGACCAATTTGCGGAGCGCGGCATTTACTACAAACACATCAAAGAAGAACCCGAAATCATCCGCGAGAACGTCCTGTTTTCCACCAAAGCAGAAGGTCTCCACGTTTCAGTCGCCTGTGCTTCCATCATTGCGCGTGTGGCTTTTCTCGAAGAAATGGATCGCATGAGTGCTGAAGCCGGCGTCACCTTGCCGAAAGGTGCTGGAAAAATTGTCGACGAAGCGGCAGCGAAGATTTTGCTGAAGCATGGCGAAGCGTATCTGAAGAGCTTGACGAAGGTGCATTTTGCGAATACAGGGAAGGCGAAGGTGTTGGCTGGGAAGCGGCGTGGATAGACGAATAACCCCTGGAGAAAATTTCTCCAGGGGTTATTATTTTAATGATAAATCGTATTGAGCTTGTTGTTCAGTGACCAATTGTATACTTTACCGGTTTGTGCGACTTCTACGGGGTCTGGCCAAGTGACGATGCTTTCGCAGCTTTTGGTATACCCTGGAAAGCTTTTATAGGCTGTAGTCAATGTTTTAGAAGCACCGATATATGTGTTGCCGATCACATGAATTTTAGCGTTGGGATTAGTTGTTATGGACCCTTTAATATAAGCATCCCCGTATACAAGGATTAGGCTATAAGGTCCTAAGTTAACATTCCCTAAAATGGTCAGGTTACCTTGAACGTAAATACAAATAAAGTTATTCGAATAGACACCGCCGCCGATATATAAGTCTTTTTCAATCTTTAGAGTATCCCCACTATTTCCTCCTCCGGCAAGTAAAGCATTGTTAGATGGCAAAGAATTAATAATGAATGATTCAAAATGATAGGAGGTTCTTTGAATTGGAAAAGGACCATCTATTTCCACAAACCCTTTCACATCTCCAGATGGAGGATAGGAAGTAATCGGTGCCTGACCAGTGGTGTTAATCGGTTTAGCAGGAATAGCGGGTCCTGTTGCAGGATTCGCCTCAGTTACCACAATTGTAGGAGGTGTCACTTCCATACTTCCCTCCACTAATTTTGTGGTGCCACTTTCTGCTATTCCAGTACTCTTCATGGTTACGGTAATCTTTCCGGAATCGCCCGTGGAACATCCAGTAAGCCCCGCTAACGGCACTTTATAAGTACTTCCATCTCCACTCTTTTGAATGCTGCCGATATTTTTGATTTTTGTGCAAAGCTCTTGACGACTTTTGGCTAATGCTGTAGTTGCTCCTGTTTGCGTGGCCGTAAACTTATAAAGTTCTACAGTTTCTTCAACCAATGCTTGATAGTGAAGCAAGCCCATTTCTGCATAATGACGAGCCTGTACCTGATCTTCTTTTAACGAAAATTGTTTTGAAGCATTGGCATTCATCAGCAACAAACCCAGCCCTAAAATTGTAAAAAGCACAACAAGGAGCATCACAAACAATAAAGCATAGCCTTTTTCATTAGTTAACCGTTGCATCTTACACCCCTAATTCAATTTACTGAATGCCGTTTGGATGACAAACTTCTGATCGGCTTTTTTTATCGTTAACTTCAATGGAGACCTTTTATCCCGACACAACGTCGCTCCTTCAGTTAACTCATACTCATAGCCTTCTGAAATAATGACACCATCCATCTTTAATTGAGCTTTATTAGATGCTACTGTGATTTTAATCTGTTGATCGGGTCCGCATTTAATGGCAGGCACTGCCGATACGAGTGAAGGGCTTTCCAAATAGTGACCTCGAATTCGTTCTGCAATCAGGTTGCCTTCCTGTTGAAGTTCCTGACGTGAGGAAGTCCGATCTGCAGAATTCGTTCCCGTTGATAACACGGATATAATTCCAACCACAATAATTCCCATAATCGCTAGAACTGCCAATAGCTCGACTAATGTAATGCCTCGTTGGCTATTCCATCTCATAATACATTTCCGTAGTAAACCCTGGCTCATTTGTTCTCGTTCCAGCAACTGCTTTCACCGTGATTTTGGCGTGCTTTAAATTTTTAGTAGGCCCGTCAGATCTCACTACATCGATCTTATATTCAGGATAAAGATCTTTATAATCCAGATTATTTTCTCTAACACTTGCAACTACATCTTCGGTAACTTGAACTGCAGTTAATTTTTCATTATTGAAGGTAGTAAACTTCGCTGATTGTGTGAAAAAACTCATAA
The DNA here is from genome assembly GCF_050686535.1 of Planococcus sp. SE5232. Lineage (NCBI taxonomy): Bacteria > Bacillati > Bacillota > Bacilli > Caryophanales > Caryophanaceae > Planococcus > Planococcus sp. SE5232. The sequence continues at coordinate 465,844 of NZ_JBOGCP010000002.1, forward strand.
AACTCACCAGCACGATCCCCAAAATCACCAAAGCCGCCAAAATTTCAACTAAGGTCAATCCTTCTTCTTTTTGACTAACTATTTTCATAATTTAAGCCTCCGCTTAGATTTTTTACTGATTTTAATATTATCGGCTACTTCATTTTAATATTATCATAGGTTTTGTATAATAATGTATATATTTTCTATTAAAAGCAAATATTTTTATTATATATATGAATCCATTAAAAAAGAGCAGAATCGATTAGATTCTACTCACGAAAATAATTTACTGATTCTTAAAATTCCTATCTCTGTTATAACAGATGACGTAATTGATAATTTTTGTAGGAGTTTGATTTCTTTAATCCAAGATGTTTCCCAATAAAGAAAAAATGAAAAGGTGCATATATATAGATGGTTAGGTAAAAAGTATTAAAACTCGATATTTTATTTATAATCAATCAAAGGATCGTCTTCCAGTTCCCAAAATGCTGCGCTAGGAACTGTGGGTGTTGTAATAGGTTGCTCCAATCCTGGATTAGCACACGGCAGCCTATTTGCTATATTAGCTTGATTCTGTGACATAGATCCAAAGGGATTTGCTATTTTAGTGATTGTTTCTCCAGCTATTTTGTATACGTTGCCTTTAACATAGATTTTCATTTTCCCTATTTTTGGCGGCAATGAAAAGCCGCTTGGCAGGAACACATTGCCGAATACATACATTTCATTATTTGGACTGGTGCTTCCCAGGACCTGAGGTAAATAGGTATCTCTATAAACGACCATAGACAATTTATTTACGGATTCCATGTTCTGCTTAACCACGAGATTTTGCCCAACAGCAATACATGCGTGGTTTTGGACATCGATTTCATTTGACACATACATATTTTTATCCACTTTCAAGGTCGCTCCATTGCCCCCATTCACAACAAGATTATCCATTACCAAGCTATCCTTAAAGTGCAAGCTGTTTTGTTTCATTTCTATCATAGTTACTTCAGTAAATTCTTGGATGGTTTCATGGGCATCTTTACATTTCTTTTGACCTGATTTGTCACAACTTTTGTTCCAAGTAGTTAGTTTATCTGCATTAGTTATAGGTTTAGTAGGTACTATCGGAGATGAAGGGGTACTACTTCCATTTCCAGGAATATGGGTTCCCTTATTTTTAACAAAGTAAGTAGCTGTAATTATTTTTTCGGTATCCAGGTCTCCTTCACTCTTGCTTTGTACTTTCACTTCCAATGTTCCGCCTCGCTCGATACATGAATTGCCTGAATACCCATTTTCCGCAACTTCGTACTTAGAGTCACTTTTACTATCAGCATTTACAATTTGTAACAAAGGCTCAATTTTAGTACATTTCAAATCAGTGGTATTGGCACTCACTACCGTCTCCAACACGTTATGATAATGAAGGATACCCATTTCAGAAAGATGACGAGCCTCTACTTGCTCTTCTTTTAAGTTAAACTGCTTTGATGCATTTATGTTCATTGTTAGTAACCCCATACCAAGTATTGTAAAAAGAACTACAAGCAGCATAACCATCAATAGCGCATAACCTTTCTGATTCTTTAAGAAATCCATAATTACTCTCCTCACCGCAATTTACTGAACGTTGTATCAATTTCGTAATATTGGCCATCAGCATCCAAAATTGTCATTTCAAACTTAGTATCGAAATTCGGATCTATTTCAGTATCCGTAAACCTATACCTGTATCCTTGTGAAATAGGTCTTGAATCCAATAGTAAGATTTGCTCCCCATTGCTCTCTTCCACACTTAAAAAAAATACCTGATTATCTGATTTCAAATATTCGCTTCGAAGAACTTCAACAACCAGATTTGCTTCCTGCTGCAGCTGTTGTTTTGTGGCGGTTTTATTTGAAGCTGTTGTTCCTGTTGATAAGACAGAAGCTATGACTATGACAATAATGCCCAGAATAGCTAAGGCAGCAAGCAGTTCGACTAATGTGATTCCTTTTTCATTCTTCATGACGACACCTTGAAGTACATCTGTGTTGTAAATTCAGGCTCATCAATCCCAACATCATCCGGAGAATTTACTGTAATAACCGCTAACTTTAAATCTCCTGGCCCAGCTTCAATATTTATTTCAACTAGATGATTTTTCTGATTGAAAACCTGGTCATTAGTGTATGTACCAATTCTTACTTCAGCAACTACTTCTTCCGCTATCTGTACATTCGTCAATTTCTCATTATTATGTGCCGTAAACTTCGCCGATTGTGTAAAAAAACTCATCACACTGACAAGCACAATTCCCAGAATCACTAAAGCTGCCAATATTTCAACTAACGTCAACCCTTTTTCGTTTTGCATCAGCCTCTTCACAAGAGAACCTCCATTAATTATGATAGTTAAATACTACCACATTTTATCCTCTATTAAATTAAAAAGACCTATAAAAAGTAAATTTTATGAACCAGTTTACTTACTAAATAAAGAAAAAAGGATGAACCCTGTGGGTTCATCCTTTTAACTCATTACTATCGAATCAGATTAGCTTCTAAGCTCAGCGCCGACTTCCGTCAAGGCTGCCATTACTTTTTCATGTGCATTGATGACTTCTTCGTCCGTCAAGGTCTTCTCAGGATCGAAGTAGGTCAAGGAGAAAGCGACTGATTTTTTGCCTTCTTCCATTTTATCGCCTTCGTACAAGTCGAATACGCGGACGTCTTTCAATAGCTTGCCGCCTGCGTTGCGGATGACGGTTTCAATCGTACCCGCTTCGACGATTTTGGAAAGGACCAATGCCACATCGCGTGACATGGATGGGTAGCGCGGCACTGGCGTGTACACCAATGCTTCTGTTTCCAGATTCAACAGCGTTGCCAGGTTCAGTTCCATGACAACCGTTGTTTTCAAGTCGCGCGCTTTTTGTTCGGTTGGATGCAATTGGCCCATAACGCCGATGCGTTGGCCGTCCAGCATGATGAATGCCGTTCTGCCTGGATGCAGATCATCCATTTGGCCGCGTTCGAATGTTAACTGGACACCGAGTTTATTGCCAAGACTTTCGACGATCCCTTTCAGGACGAAAAAGTCGACGGGCTTTTTCTCACCCTGCCAGCTGTTGTCGAGCCAAAGGCCGGTCATGGCAACCGCCAGATGCTCCTGCTCGTTCAATAATTCGTCGTCGCCTTTCAGGAAGACCGAACCGGTTTCATACAAAGCCACTGAATCCATTCTTCTAGCCGTGTTGTATGTGACAGATTCCAACAGATGCGGAAGCAAACTTTGGCGCAGGATGCTGCGCTCTTCGCTCATCGGCATCAACAGGCGCGTCGTTTCCGTTTCTTCCAAAGCAAATTGCTTCGCCGACTTCTCGGAAGTCAGTGAATACGTCGTCGCCTGCAGCAAACCGGCGCCTTCCATCAAATTGCGGGCAATGCGGCGTTTTGCCTGGTAAGGCGTCAATCCGCCCGGCGTGGTTTCCGCTTCCGGCAACGTTGCAGGAATTTCATCATAGCCATACAGGCGTGCGATTTCTTCCACGACATCTTCAGGAATCTGGATGTCCTGTCGGCGCGTCGGCACAGAAATAACCAATTGCCCGTTTACTGCGGCTGTGTTGAATTTCAGGCGGTTCAAAATATCCAGCATGTCTTCAAAAGCGATTTTCATCCCAAGACGGCTGTTAATGAAATCCGGTGAAACTTTGACGATTCTCTCTTCTTTATTCAACTCGTCGAATACCACTGATCCAGCTAGCACTTCCCCGCCGGCAAGTTCGGACAGCAATTGTGCTGCGCGTTCTGCGGCTGGAATGACGCGGTTTGGATCCACACCTTTTTCATAACGCGAGCTTGCATCACTGCGAAGGCCGTGGTCTTTCGATGTCTGACGGACAGAACCTGATGCGAAATAAGCGGATTCGATGACAACAGTTGTCGTCGAATCGCTGACTTCCGAGTTGGCACCACCCATGACACCGGCAATCGCCACTGGTTTTTCGCCGTTGGTGATGACCAGATGATGACCGGACAATTTGCGTTCAGCATCGTCCAACGTCGTTATCATTTCGCCTTCTTTAGCGTGGCGAACAGTGATATTGCCGCTGTCCAATGCATCGTAATCGAATGCGTGAAGCGGCTGGCCGTATTCCATCAAAATATAGTTGGTGACGTCGACCACGTTATTATGCGGACGGACGCCGGCTGCCATCAAACGCTGCTGTAGCCACATCGGCGACTCCTGCACTTTGATGTTGCGGACCACTTTCGCTACGTAGAGCGGATTGGCTTCAGGTGCATCGACATTCAATGTCAGCATGGATGCTGCTGTGTCAGATGCTTCTTTGTAGCTGATTTCAGGAAGTTGCACTTCTTCAGAAAGGATCGCACCGACTTCGTAAGCGACTCCTAGCATGCTCATCGCGTCTGCGCGGTTCGGCGTTAAGCCTAGTTCCAGCACCGTGTCATCCAAATCGAAATTGGTGATGACGTCAGAACCGGTTTCCGCGTCTTCCGGCAACACGTAAATTCCTTCAGCGTAAGCTTTCGGCACCAGTTTGCCTTCAATGCCAAGCTCCTGCAACGAACAGATCATGCCATGCGATTCTTCTCCACGAAGCTTCGCTTTTTTGATTTTGATATCGCCGGGAAGTGTTGCTCCAGGACGTGCCACGATGACTTTCTGGCCAGCAGCGATGTTCGGTGCACCACAGATGATCTGTGCAATTTCTTCACCGACGTTGACTTGGCAGATCGATAGTTTATCCGCTTCCGGATGTTTGACGCAAGACTCGACATAGCCGACGACAATATTTGTCATGCCGTGCGAACGGTCAATGACTGCATCCACTTCGATGCCGGAACGCGTTATTTTTTCACCCAGTTCGGCGGGTGGCAATTGTTGTGTATTTACATAGTCTTTTAACCAGTTAATGGATACGAGCATGGTTTATTTCCTCCTTAAAGTTCTGTACGTTGGAATTGGGATAAAAAGCGGACATCGTTCGTATAGAAATGACGGATATCCTCGACGCCGTATTTCAACATGGCAATACGCTCAGGACCCATGCCGAAAGCGAAGCCAGTCAGGCGTTTCGAGTCATAGCCGGCCATTTCAAGAACATTCGGATGCACCATTCCAGCGCCCAGAATTTCGATCCAACCTGTTTTCTTGCAGACGTTGCAGCCGCTGCCGCCGCATTTGAAGCAGGAAATATCCATTTCCACTGAAGGCTCCGTGAACGGGAAGAAGCTCGGGCGAAGACGGATTTCACGGTCGTCTCCGAACATTTTCTTGGCGAATACGGAAAGCGTCCCTTTCAGGTCGCTCATGCGGATATCTTCCCCGATGACCAATCCTTCGATTTGCGTGAACTGATGCGAATGCGTCGCATCATCGCTGTCGCGACGGTACACTTTGCCCGGACAGATAATTTTGATCGGCTCGCCGCCTTTTGCTTCCATCGTCCGCGCCTGTACCGGTGATGTGTGTGTACGCAGTAAAATATCTTCTGTTATATAGAAGGAATCCTGCATATCACGTGCGGGATGGCCTTTTGGCAAATTTAAGGCTTCAAAGTTGTAATAGTCTTTTTCCACTTCCGGGCCTTCTGCAACTTCATAGCCCATGGAGATGAACAGGTCTTCAATTTCTTCCACAACACGCGTCAACGGATGCGAGTTGCCTGTTTTGACAGGACGTCCCGGCAACGTGATGTCGATCGTTTCGCTTTGCAGCTTCTGGTTGATCGCTTCCTCTTCCAGAATGACCATACGGCCTTCCAGCTGAGTTGTCACTTCTTCGCGAACCACATTGACCAATGCGCCCATTTTCGGACGTTCTTCAGCTGGGAGTTTCCCCATGCCTTTCAATAAATCTGTAATCGGCCCTTTTTTCCCGAGATACGCCACACGGACGTCATTCAATTCTTTAACGTTTGAAGCTTCGGCGATCTTTTCGAGTGCCTGTGTTTTCAATTCCTGCAATTGTGCTTCCATTCTTTTCTCCTCCTTAGACAGTAAAAAGCCCCGTCCCAGAAAAGGGACGAGGCATTATTCGCGGTACCACCCTAGTTATCGCCATACAGCAATCACTCATTTACATAACGGCTCTTCACCGGCCCATCTTTACAGCATCTCTACTGGTCCCGTTGGGCAGCTCGCGGGGTGAACTTCTGAGGCGTTTACATATCCACACTTCCAGTCAAGGTGCGGAATCTCTGGGATGTAAGGGCGCAACGTACTTTTCCCGTTCTTCGCTTTTACTTCTATTTACTCTTTCATTATACGAAAGTTCACGATTTTTATCAAACTTAGTTTTTCGGCACCAGGCTGTACAAAAGAATGCCTGTAGCAACTGCAACATTCAGGGATTCTGCGCTGCCGTAAAGCGGCACCATCAAATTCTGGTCTGTCTGTTGCAGCAATACTTGATCGACGCCGCTGCCTTCATTGCCGACAATCAACGCGAACTGTTCATGCGTTTCCGCTTCGTGAACCGGCGTTGAGTTTTGCAGCGCCGTCCCGAAGATTTTGATGCCGTTGGCTTTGGCCTGTGCGGTCCAATCGATCAATTCCCCTTTGACGACGGGAATCTGGAAATGCGATCCTTGCGCCGAACGGACGGTCTTCGGATTGAATGGATCTGCACAGCCTTTTCCAAGAATCACAGCATCGATGCCGCTCGCCGATGCAGTGCGGATCATCGTGCCGATGTTGCCCGGGTCCTGGACAGCATCGATCATCAGGAGCTTGGTCCAGGATTTCTGTTCGTCTTCCGTAAACTCAGGCTGCGCACAATGCGCGAAAATGCCTTGCGTATGCTCGGTTTCCGATATTTCCTTCGCCACAGCAGCTGTCACGGAGTAATGCGCAACGCCTTCAATATCCCAGTCCGCTGGAATGTCTACACCTTCACGGACAATCAACGACTTGATAAGGTCTTTTTTCTTCAATGCCTCTTCCGTCAAATGAAAGCCTTCCACCAGGAATTCCGCAAATTTATCGCGCTCTTTGCGGGTCGTCCCGAGCTTTTTCCAATGCTTGACGAGTGAGTTTTGGTTCGATTCAATTCTTTTCATTACAGGATCACGCCTTTATTTCAGAGTAGTTCAAGTATAGCATACAGAAAAGCGGAAGCGCCCATCTAGCCCCGACAAGCGCTTGAAGCCTTTACGGTAATGGCGTCCTTTTCCATTGCTGGAAAGGCTGAAGCGACTCGAGGGGCTGGGCGCTGGAGTCTGGACACAGCTTAGATTTCCCTCGTGAAGAAATCAAAGCCGAGAGCAGTCAAAATGCCGAACGCCAATGTCCAGACCGCAATGCTGATGGTCAGCCAAACGGTTGTGTTCTTTTTCGTTGCCCCCAGCGTCATCCCGATGAATGCTGCGATATGGGTACCGATCAGAATAGGTCCGAGCATGGCTAGGCCAGGCAAGCCGTACCGATTCCAAATTTGTTTCGCGCGTTCACTTTTTTTCGTACTGGCTTTTCCTTTCGCTTCCTGGCGTTTGTTGTACCAGATCTGGAAGCGGTCGAAACCGATGATCAATGCCAACACCGTCAGCATATTGCCCACGAACGCCACTATCATCACCCAAAACGGCGACAAGCCCCAGATGATGCCAAGTGGAATTACTAGAGCGATTTCGAACCAGGGAATCGCGGCTCCCAAAAAGACCAGCAAATATTCATAAATCATTCGGTTTCCTCCTTAAAATGCTTACGGATTTCCAGATAGTAGATTAGGTATTGGATTAGGGCAATCAGCAGAATTCCCCAAACTGTAAACAGGTTTGGCAATGGAGAAAATATGGCAAACACCGCCAGCATCGGCAGGCTCCAGGACATGAACGTGTAGACTTTCTGAGATGCTTTTCGTGTAATATACGTCATTCCCTCGTCCTGTTCCAGGTATTCAGGAGGCCGGATTGAGAAGGCAGAAACTTTCTGCGTCGGATTCTTTCTGTTATGGCGTGTCAGCTGGAAGATGAAACCTGCCAGCAATAAAATATAAAGTGCGGCTGCCCCCACAGCGAAAAATCCGGCGATGGGTCCAAGCTCTATGGAAAGGCTCTGCACCGTTTCTGTATTGACTATTTCTGTCGCGGGCGAACTGACGCCATAGGCGAACATCCCCAGCACCACAATAAAACCCATCATCCACAACGGATACTGCATACGAAAATCATTTTTCATTGCTATCCTCCTCCAGCCAAAATAATTCATTGACGTTTGTTTGAAGCGCCTTTGCCAGCTTCAACGACAGCGTGATCGACGGGGAAAATTCCCCTTTCTCAATAAACGCAATCGTCTGGCGGGTGACGTCCACCTGTTTGCCAAGATCACTTTGCGTGAAACCGTATCGAGCCCGTAACTCCTTTACGCGGTTCTTAAGCATCCGCTTCATCCTTCCCAATGAAATGTTCGGTATATAGTACAAAATGTACACTATACTTAACATCCGGTCAAGTATAGTGTACATTTTTAGGATCTTGTTTCTGGAGAAATTTGTTTGTTTGCGGAATAAAGGCGGTTGTTTGCGCTAAGTTGTGAGTTGCTTGCGCAATCCGGCAGTTTGTTTGCGGTATACCGGCTGTTGTTTGCGGAATCCGATAGTTTGTTTGCAGAACACATAAAAAAGCTTTTCACCAGAGGCGAAAAGCTACTGTTCCTTCTTTAATTGATACGTCCGGTTCCGCAATGCGCCGGCGGTTTCGAGTTCGAAAGTCGCCAATAGTCGGGAAGCCGTATAAGGAGACTCCAGCTTGCAGAATTTCCGGAGCTGGTGGTTGCTCAATTGAGTGTGCATCAACGAAAAATATTCTTGAACGGCTTGCTGAAGAGCTTGCGAATCCACCGTTCGGCATTGCCCACATATCCATCCTGCTTTGCGTTTGCGCACCATCGTATGTTTTTTACAGCTGTTGCACAGAATTCCTGACTTCAATTCGTCGGCATCAATAAAGTATAGTTGGCATAAAGGTTGTCGTTTATAAGGAGTGTGGAATTTTTGAAGGAGTATATCGATTTTCGCTAAATTTTGATGCGTAGCTTCTTGAGGGAATGTGTGAAGGATCTTGAACAAATAATCGACCAGCTGATAAGTTTTGCATACATAGTTCGTCGCAGGTTTAATCATGAACTCACAATTTTTTGAGGTGAAAACAACGATGCCGTCGATCGGAAAATTGATCTTATGCCGCTTGAAGAATTTATTTAAAAAACGGATATGCTTATTCAATTGGATTGTCGGATCTTCCATGACGGTTCGTACACCATCCAAATCGACTCGCGAGAATTCACCCGTGTTGTCATCAAAATACAGCTGACCGCTGATGTTTTTGGATTCGACGATGATTGCACCGCGTTCTGTCAGCAACAATCCGTCCATCTGGATTTTCCACTCACCCAAAGTTAAACAGATATTTCGCAGAAACCGATGATTTTCTTCCGGACTGAATTCGATGAATTTGCGCTCGAGCCTGTCCTCTCCCCGTTTTCCTGCAGCTGTCCTATATAGTTCAATTTGAATGAATTGTCGTTGCGGATGGTTTTCCGGCAACCGGTATAACAGCCTTTCCAACGACTCCGCTTCCGACAACAAAACGACTTCTTTCTTGTTCATTGAGCACCTCCTCACAGAATACCTGAAGTATAGCATTAAGCGATTCTTCTTTCCCTAATAGATTTCCCTGATTTCTATCACCTTTCCGGAATTCATAAGAACAAAACACTTGAATGGATGCTTTTCGCCAGCGAAAAGCGACTGTTCGAGCTTTTGTTTGCGCTATATTGGGTTTATTTGCGGAATACACGTGTTTGTTTGCGGTATACGCTAGTTTGTTTGCAGAACAGCCGCAACCAACAAAAAAACCCCTTCACCGACGCGAAGGGGTTCCACTTATTTATTCGAATGTAATACGGGCTACTGTTTCTTTATCAAGCTTTTTGATCACTTCGATGATCAGCTTCACTGCATTTTCATAATCGTCGCGGTGCAGGATACCTGCGTGCGAGTGGATATAGCGTGTCGCTACGCCGATCGCCAAAGCGGGTACGCCGTTTGCCGTCAAATGGATGGATCCGGCATCTGTTCCGCCGCCCGCAATCGTTTCGAACTGATACGGGATGCCCGCTTCTTCAGCAGTGTCCACAACCAGCTCGCGCAATCCGCGATGGGACACCATTGAGGCGTCGAACAGCAATAATTGCGGGCCCTCGCCCATTTTGCTGTTGGATTCCTTGCTGGTGATTCCCGGTGTATCGCCGGCAATGCCGACGTCTACAGCAAATCCGATATCCGGTTGGATTTGAGCAGTCGCTGTTTTAGCGCCGCGCAGACCGATTTCTTCCTGAACCGTACCTACTCCATAAACGACGTTTGGATGGTCTACGCCTTTTAGGCCTTTCAGAACATCAATCGCAATCGCACAGCCGATGCGGTTATCCCAGGCTTTCGCCATCAGCAATTTTTCATTGTTCATCACGGTGAATTCGAAATACGGTGTGACCATGTCTCCTGGAGTGACTCCCCATTCCTTCGCTTCTTCGCGTGTCGATGCACCGATGTCAATGAACATATCTTTGATCTCGACAGGCTTCTTACGCGCTTCCGGAGTTAGGATATGCGGCGGTTTCGAACCAATTACACCCGTGATTTCCTTGTCGTTGCGAGTCGTGATGGTGACGCGCTGCGCCAGCATCACCTGTGACCACCAGCCGCCTACGGGTTGGAATTTCAAAAAGCCTTTTTCATCGATTTGAGTAATCATGAATCCGACTTCATCTAAATGGCCAGCGACCATGATCTTGGGTCCGTCCGCCAGCCCTTCTTTTTTCGCAATCAAACTTCCCAAATTGTCTGTTTCAATCGAGTCGGCAAATGGCGCTATGTATTTTTTCATGACTTCACGCGATTGGCGCTCATTTCCGGGAATGGCGTTCGCATCCGTCAATTCTTTTAACATCAATTGTGTTTCATCCAAATTAGACATTATTTCGACCTCCTAAGTAATTCATTGCTTACCCATTATAGTGCAATTCTGAACAGTTATCAAAACATTCATTCGATCAATAGCCGTTATGCTGGCGGTCGTAATTGGTTTTGTTCTTTTGGATATAAGCTTCCAGCACTTCATCATAAGTGAATTCCAGCGCCAGCGCCAATCCCCCATAGCAGCTCCAGATTTCCTTGAAGTTGGACATCGAATAATTCTCCAGAAATTCCTGTATGGCTTTTTGCGTCAGCAGGAACAGCTCCGTCAACTCTTTTTCTGCCACTGGGTCCGGCCAAACCTCCAGCGTGTTCAAATCTTTTTCGATTCCAAGCGACAAAAGGAAGTGGATTGAATCGACGTATTCCTCCAAAATGACAGATCGCTCGGAAGGGCCTTTCGTGCTCCAAAACTTGAAGCAGCGTGTTTCATTCGCCAGTTCCGCCAATTCCACTAATAAAGCCAAGCCTTTTTTGCGAAAAACATCTTCATTGATTTCCTGGTTTGATTGAATAAAGCGATCCAGTTCTTCCTGCATGGTAAACAATTCCTTCAATTTCATAAAAATCTCTCCTTTTAATAGAATAAATCTTGAAACCAAACTACTTTTCACTCGTATAATAACTAGTAGGACTATGTAACTTAGGAGGTAATTCAAATGGCTTTTCTCATACGCCTCATTGTACTGGCATTGATCATCTACTTATTTTACCGATTGATCCGCTATATCGTAGATCCGAAAAGGAAATTGGATGCCGCTCTTGAATCCGGAACCTATTATTTTCTTGATGACGTGAAAAATGTGCAGAAAAACTTTTTCATCGCGCTTCGCGGCGTGTTGTTCGAAGGCGAAAAATACTTGGGCACTACTGAAAATTCATTCGAAGTGGTTTCCATTTTTGTATGGGTGGAAAACCCCGATAAATTGCAGGGCTTCACGAAAGAAGATTTCCAATTTCTCGAAAAGGAAATCTTGATGAACTATCCGGAAGCCCGCATTAATTGGAAAAATCCGATTGAACGTTTAATGAAGCAAGAAGAATGACTTCAGCGCTTACCCAGTAAAAAAGTTCTGGTAGCTCCAGATGAGAATGGCAATATCCAGCATCGCCAGCACTAAAAAGCCGATGCGGAAATTGGTATGCTTCGTTTTATGCCGAAATACCATCATGCCCAAATAGGCGCCGATGCCGCCGCCGAAAATCGCCACAGTCCACAGGTTTTTTTCCGGAATCCGCTGGCCGCGGCGTTGGGCCTGGTGTTTGTCGACCTTCATCATTACAAATGCCATCACCGTTAAAATCGCAAAATAGCCAAAGATAATCAAAAACATCGTGTTTTCCTCCATAAGAAAAGACTGACGAAGATTCGTCAGTCTTTTTTATTGTTTCGCTAAACGCCTGAGCATTGCAGCTTTCTAGTTGTGTGAGGGTCTATGGGCTGCTTTGGACAGGCGCTTATGCTCTTATTACGGTCCAGCTTCAGCGCCTAGCCCCTCGGGGTCTTAAGTCAGCTCATCTATGCGGCAAAGAACGCCGCTTCGATGGGCCACCTTAAGCCTGTCGGGCCTGGATAGGCGCTTACGCTTTTATTACTTAGCTACTGCTTGCTTCGCTTGGTCAACCAATGCTGTGAATGCAGCTGCATCAGATACAGCGATTTCAGCTAGCATTTTGCGGTTGATGTCGATGCCCGCAACTTTCAATCCGTGCATAAGACGGCTGTATGAAATGTCGTTCATGCGAGCTGCTGCGTTGATACGTGTAATCCATAATTTACGGAAATCACGTTTTTTGTTGCGACGGTCACGGTAAGCATAGTTACCTGACTTCATTACCTGTTGGTTTGCTACTTTGAAAAGGATGTGCTTTGCACCATAATAACCTTTTGCTAATTTAATGACCTTTTTACGACGCTGGCGCGTCACTGTTCCACCTTTTACGCGTGGCATATCACATTACCTCCTGCTGAATATATAAAATTCGATTTTTGTTCGGTCTTGTCCAGACTCCAACGGGCCAACTCCTCGGTCTTAAGCTGCCCTTCCTGTGCGGCAAAGACGCCGCTTCGGAAGTTCATCTTAAGTCTGCCGGAGCTGAACGGCCGTTTTCGCTTTTCGTTTTTACTTCATGTTATAGATTAATGATTTGATGCGCTTCAAGTCGCCTGAAGAAACTAATTTCCCTTTGCGAAGTTTACGCTTTTGCTTAGTTGATTTGTTTGCAAATAAGTGGCTAGTATGTGAGCTGTTGCGTCTTACTTTACCAGTACCCGTTTTTTTGAAACGTTTTGACGCACCGCTGTGGCTTTTCATTTTCGGCATTTCGAATTCCTCCTAAACAATGATCTCTTATTCTTTTTCGTTGACTGGTGCAAGCATCAAGAACATGCTGCGGCCATCCATTTTAGGGCGCTGTTCAACCGTAGCAACTTCTTTGCACGCTTCTGCGAAACGTTCAAGTACACGTTGTCCGATTTCTTTGTGCGTAATCGCACGGCCTTTAAAACGAATAGAAGCTTTCACTTTGTCGCCTTTTTCAAGGAACTTGATCGCGTTGCGAAGTTTCGTGTTGAAATCGTGATCGTCAATTGAAGGGCTTAAGCGTACTTCTTTGACGACTATCACTTTCTGATTTTTACGGATTTCACGATCTTTCTTCTGCTGCTCAAACTTGAATTTACCATGGTCCATGATACGAGCAACCGGCGGCTTAGCTTGAGGAGCCACAAGAACAAGATCCAAGTTGACACGAGCTGCAATTTCAAGTGCTTCGTTACGTGTTTTGATGCCAAGTTGTTCACCGTTTTGATCAATAACTCGCAACTCACGTGCACGAATACCGTCATTTACATTAATGTCTTTGCTAATAGTAATCCACCTCCGGATAGTGTCGCGAATAGCTTAAATGTGTGAACCGGCCGAACCGGTTTACAGGGTTCCGATCAAAACAAAAGCGGATGGACCACAGAGGTCCACCCGCAAATATGACAACACGCTTCTTTCTGCGTGTAAAAGTCAATCGTGTATACCTGCCAACAATCGGTCGATCAGGTGAGAAGCGGGTGCTCCTGCTTGCACATATAAGTATTCTATAACCTTATTTATAGTATCACGTGCCTCAGGACCTGTCAACCATTCTAGCGAAGTTCGCTTTGAACCAGTTTTACAAAGTCATCAAAAGCCATGCTTTCGGATTTCTGTTCGCCGTATTTACGGACATTTACAGAACCATCTTCCAGTTCTTTATCGCCGATGACAAGCATATAAGGCACTTTCTGCATCTGTGCTTCACGGATCTTATAGCCGAGCTTTTCGTCACGCTCGTCGATATCCACGCGAATTTTGTGGTTCTGCAATTTTTCCTGCAGTTCTTTTGTATAAGCACTGTGTGCATCGAGCGATACTGGAATCATCTCCACCTGTACCGGTGCAAGCCATGTCGGGAATGCTCCTTTGTACTCTTCGATCAGGAATGCAACAAAACGCTCCATTGTTGAAACGACTCCACGGTGGATAACGACCGGACGATGCTGTTTGCCGTCCTCGCCGATATACGACAGATCAAAACGTTCCGGCAGAAGGAAATCAAGCTGGACAGTCGACAACGTTTCTTCTTTGCCAAGAGCTGTCTTCACTTGAACATCCACTTTCGGTCCGTAGAACGCGGCTTCGCCTTCAACTTCTGTATAATCGATTTCCAACTCATCCATCGCTTCCTTCAGCATGGCTTGTGCACGGTTCCACATTGCATCATCGTCAAAGTATTTTTCTTTATCCGCTGGATCACGGTAAGACAAACGGAATGAATAATCTTTGATGTCAAAATCCTTGTAGACGTCAACCACCAGATTGACGACGCGTTTGAATTCTTCTTTGATCTGGTCTGGACGGACGAAGATGTGAGCATCATTCAATGTCATTCCGCGGACGCGCTGCAATCCGGACAAAGCACCCGACATTTCATAGCGGTGCATCAATCCCAGTTCCGCAATACGGACCGGCATCTGGCGATATGAATGGATGCCTTGTTTGAAAATCATCATGTGATGCGGGCAGTTCATCGGGCGGAGCACCAATTCCTCATTATCCATTTTCATGACTGGGAACATATCGTCCTGGTAATGATCCCAATGTCCGCTTGTTTTATACAATTCCACACTGCCCATTACTGGAGTATAGACGTGGTCATAGCCCAAACGCTCTTCTTTATCGACAATATAACGTTCGATGATGCGGCGGATTGTCGCGCCTTTCGGAAGCCACATCGGCAAACCTTGTCCGACTTTTTGAGAGTTCATGAATAAATCCAGTTCTTTCCCGATTTTGCGGTGGTCGCGTTCTTTCGCTTCCTCCAGCATTTCAAGATGAGCTTTCAAATCTTCTTTTTTGAAAAAGGCAGTTCCGTAGATGCGCTGAAGCATTTTGTTGTCGCTGTTCCCTCTCCAATAGGCACCAGCAACGCTCAATAATTTAAACTCTTTCAATTTGCCTGTTGATGGCACATGAATGCCTCGGCAAAGGTCGAAAAAGTCACCCTGTTCATAGATGGACACTTGGTCATCTTCCGGAATCGCTTCAAGAAGTTCCAATTTATACGGATCCTCAATAGCCGCGAATCGTTTTTGTGCTTCTGCACGAGTCACGTCATGGCGGATGATTTCGACATTTTCATTGATGATTTTCTTCATTTCTTTTTCAATCAACGGCAAATCTTCTGAAGTGATCGCAGTCTCTGTATCGATATCATAATAGAAGCCATTTTCGATAACTGGACCGACACCCAGCTTCGCATCCGGATACATCCGCTTGATTGCCTGTGCCAATAGATGCGCAGTGCTGTGGCGCAGAACTTCCAGCGCCTCATCTGATTCAGGTGTGATGATGGCGATTTCCCCATCTTCCTTCAATGGTGCACGCAAGTCGACCAAATTGTCGCCAACTTTTCCGGCCAATGCTTTTTTGCGCAATCCCGGACTGATGGATTGTGCGATTTCTTCAGTAGTTGTGCCTTGTTCAAACTCTTTTACTGCCCCATCAGGGAATTTTAGTTGAATCATGTCTGCCATGCCAATCTCTCCTTTTAATTAGATCTGTTGGAAATGCCTCTGCCACAGGGTCTGGCCGGGCATTTCCGTTTTTCGTAAGCGGCCGCTTCCGCTTTTCATTGTCCAGCTCCAGCGGCCAGGTTCTCGGGTCATAAGCCAACCCGACTATGTGTCAAAGAACGCCACATTGCCGGTCTGTCTTACGCCTGTCGAACCTTGACGGCCGCTTCCGCTTTTCTTTTTTCTCCACACAAAAAAGCCCCATCCCAAAAGGGACGAAGCTTTAGCTCGCGGTTCCACCCTTCTTCTATTCAAAACGGACAGATCCGTTCGGAATGAAGCTCTGCATCGGCTAACGGGCCGGTTCCGTCAGCTGTTACTGAGGAGACTGTTCACAGCTGCTGCTCGAAGGGGGTAAGCGGGATTGCCGGTACTTAAGAAGCTTGCAGCCAAGGGCTTCTCTCTCTGAAAGTCGTACAAATCCGCTCATGTCCTTGTCTAGGCATGTAAAATCTTGGTTCGATTGTTTTTACTATAAACCGAAACGCCGTAAAACGCAATAGTTCCGGAGCTTAATTTCGTCGGTTGCGGCCGTCGAGCTTAACCGGTGTGGTCAACGCACGGATCCGCTCCATGATGCGCGCAGCTTTCAAATCTTCTTTTTCGCCGCGCTGTGAATAGGTCAGATGGTATTCCAGTTCGGAATAGCTGAAATTCGAAGACATGAAAGTCGGCAGTTTTTCGGACATCCGGTAATGAAGGATCGTCCCCAGAACTTCATCACGGGTCCAGCTCGACATCGCTTCTGCTCCGATATCATCAAGCATCAGGACATCCGCTTTTTTGACGTAGTCGACTTTTTCCTGCAAGGTCTGGTCACCGATCGCCTGTTTCATTTCACGCATGAATTCAGGAACGAAGACCAGTACGGATTTAACATTGATCTCCGCCAGTTCATTAGCTACTGCACTGAGTAAATACGATTTGCCGATGCCGAAT
The DNA here is from genome assembly GCF_050686535.1 of Planococcus sp. SE5232. NCBI lineage: Bacteria > Bacillati > Bacillota > Bacilli > Caryophanales > Caryophanaceae > Planococcus > Planococcus sp. SE5232. Next base: position 482,853 of record NZ_JBOGCP010000002.1, read on the forward strand.
TGCCCATAAAGGTATAATCCTTTTTCAGGCAGGTTGTCAGGGCCAGTCGCCTGATCCAGGAAATCACCGACTGCGCGGAATGCTTCCATGCGGCTATCATCCAAATCAAATCCGGATAGCGTCGCCTGCATGACTTCTTTCGGCATATACATGCTGTGGATCAAAGAAGAAGCATGGCGTTTATTGTCGTTGACGTCTTTCAAGCGGCATTTGGTGTAGGAGATGCCGATATTTCCCCGTTCCAACACCAGGTTCGGTTCAAAGCCTTTTAGATGGTTGATGCAAGCGCCCAGGCTCGGGCATTTATTGCAATCATGGGACTGGTCGATATACTCGTATAGCTTCCCCAGTCCTTTATCGATGGTAGCTGTGTCAATTTCCTCTGCATGGTCTTCCAGGAATTTTTGGACACCTGGGTGTTCCAGCACTTCTTTGCGCATTTCACTATAACGCTCAGAGAAAGCAGGCGCATTGACCACACGTTTTAAGGTTTCGCGAATCGGTTCCATTTAACCACCTTTTCCTTTCTTAAGCGCAAGTTTCGCAAGAAGTTTTTGCTTCTCCACTTCCAGGCTTTCGTTTCTAGGCTCTGCCTTGGCGGCTGGCGCCTCATCTTTTTTATGGAACCATTCCGGCAGCTTTTCTTCACGCACCGGTTTTCGGTTGCCATTGCCGGTAAACGGTTTGGCCACTGTTGTGGGCGAACCTTCCGACTTCCATTTCATATACTGCGTATGCTCAACTCGCGCAAGCTCCATCGCTTCTTTAGCAGTGGTGACGTTCTTCCGCAGCCAATGAGAAGCGATTTTTTCCACATAGGCCTTGGTCAGTTTCATATCAGTGCGCAGCAGGACATATTGAAGCAATACATTGACGACAGCCGGCTCCATGCCATGGGTGACGACCAATTGATTGGCAAGCTGGACATCTGCAGGCAGCGGTTCACTGCCATCTGCAATATCGCGCAGGACTTGGATCGGCGGTGCTGTCTCCAAATAAACAAGCAATTCGTCCTGTTTTGTTTTCGGTGTTTCTTCTGTCAGCTTCGGCGCTTCTTTATGCACTTGGACGAGCTGAGGTGCAGTGGTCGAAACCGTCAGCTTATAATATTCGGATGCCGATTTCTTCAGGCCTTCCACCGTCAACGTATAATCGTCTTCAATGGCCAGCAAGATAACCTTTTGCATTTCCAACGGCCCCCATCCATACAGGTAAGCCAATTTGGGGATGAACTCTCTGATGGTTGCAGTCAGTACTCTTTTCGGAACAAGCTGCTCCGATAACCCTTGCCGGAGAAGTCCGAAATCAAAATCGGAATCGGCTTCATAGCCGCCTTTTTTCCGTCCCTGCAAATCCTGCTTTTCAGCGGGATAACCCGCTTTCGCATGAACCGGTTGGAAAATATCCGTAAAGGTCCGTGATACTTCTTTAAAATCAGAAGGAATTTCATTGTGCACCACAAAACGGTCCCGTACCCGCCGGTAAGACGTTTCGCCAATTTTACTGAACAGGAACATCGATAAGAGTGGATCCATAAAAAAGGTTTTCGGATCGAGCGGCGGACATAATTCATAAATGAAGCAGCGGTCGCCAGTGTCTTTCCGGTAGGTTTTCAGCAATCCGATCGCTTCCAGCTGAATTCTTGCTTCGAAGATTTTTGAAATGGGATTTCCCAATGTGTTCATCAATGTATAATGGGTGGTTTCATCCTTGGATGCTTCCCCTTCAGCCCAAAGCGTCAAGTAGAAAGCGATGGCTTCTGCGCCGACCATAGGCTGATACAGCAAAGTCAGCAGCTGTCGGTCGTAATTCGAAAACGGATAAGGCAACCGGATGCGATACGGATCAGCAGGCTGGAGTTCTTTATAAAATGCAGTCATAAGTCACCGCCTAGTCGATTTTCTTGTCTTCCGGACTTTTATTCAGCAAATCCTTCAGTTCGTCGATAAAAACAGTGATGTCTTTGAATTGGCGATACACAGAAGCAAAGCGCACGTAAGCCACCTCGTCAATTGCTGCCAGCCGGTTCATGACCAACTCCCCGACCTCTTCGGATTTCACTTCCGGATTGCCCGCCCGGCGGAGGTCTTTCTCAATCGTAAAGACCACTTCTTCCAATACTTCCAAAGATACAGGCCGCTTTTCACATGCGCGAATTAACCCACGCAAGACTTTTTCACGGCTGAACTCTTCACGCGAGCCGTCTTTTTTGACGACAATCAGCGGCATCTCTTCCACTTTCTCAAAAGTGGTGAAGCGATATCCGCATGATTCACATTCCCTGCGCCTTCTGATTGACTTCATTTCATCTATTGGCCGTGAATCGACAACACGTGTGCCGTTATGTTGGCAAGCTGGACATTTCATTTTGACATCTCCCTAAATTCTCTATCTAGTGTATCTAGTATAACAAAAATTCTTTGGGAAAATAGAAAAAGCAGAGGAATTTATCCCCTGCTTACTTTTTTTTGCTAAATGGATTATACAGTTACTGAAACTTTGGATTTCTCAACACTGACTGGACCCATACCGCGCGGAATTTCGACAAGCTCGCTTGAGGTTGACCCTAGCGCTTCTGCGATATACTTTGCTGCAATTGTAGGATCTAGGTCACCGCAAGTGTAAACATCTACACTGGCGTAGCCGTGTTCCGGGAAGCTGTGGATGGTTAAGTGAGATTCAGAGATGATCACAACTCCGCTGACACCTTGTGGTGCGAATTTGTGAAAAGCTACCTCTCTTACTTCAGCTCCAGATTTGAGTGCTGCATCAACAAAAGTTTGTTCGATAAAATCCATATCGTTTAATTTGTCAAAATCACACTGCCAAAGTTCTGCAATTACGTGACGTCCCATTGTTTCCATGGTTCGTTTTCCCCCTTTGATATCATTTTGGTTTTTGCGCAAAATATTCAAAGTTGACTACCACGGGGGAAAGTTAGTCCAAAGAGGTCCTAACCCTTTAAGCAGTCATGTGAATAAAAAATCTTACGCTCCTAATTCCGAGATGCATTGTGGAAATTCAGAAGTGGTAGCCGTTTTTCAACTACGATTCATAGTATAAAACGGATTAATTGTAAATGCAATAATAATATCTTATTAATCCTGAATTTTTTTCAGTAAATTTTCCATAAAAAACCCCAGTACTCCATTTGAAAGCGGAGTACCGGGGTGATTTGCCTTATTTAGAAACTAGCACTAAAGCCTTCGCGACTTTTTTCGTCAAATCGATGACACGTGCTGAATATCCCCATTCGTTGTCATACCAGGCCAGAACTTTCACTTTTCGGCTGCCGATGACCATTGTCGACAACCCATCAACAATCGCCGATTTCGGATTGCTGTTGAAATCCACTGAAACCAATGGCTCCATCGTCAAGCTCAAGATTCCTTCCAACCCATTTTCTGAGGCTTCTTCATAAGCCTGATTGATTTCCTCAATCGTCACATCTGTCTCCAAGTCGACAACCAGGTCAACAAGGGAGACATTTGGAGTTGGCACCCGCAACGCCATACCATGCAGTTTCCCCTGCAGTTCCGGCATCACCAGTGACAGCGCTTTCGCGGCACCCGTAGAAGTAGGAATGATTGATTGCGCGCATGCACGTGCACGTCGAAGATCTTTGTGAGGGTTGTCCAGGTTCTGCTGGTCATTCGTATAGGAATGGATGGTCGTCATCAAGCCGTTTTCAATACCGAATTTGTCATGAAGCACTTTGACGACCGGTGCCAGGCAGTTGGTCGTGCAGCTCGCATTGGAAATGATGTCATGCTTATCGATATCCAATTTGTCGTCGTTGACTCCCATGACAATCGTGATGTCCTCTTTTTTCCCGGGAGCCGTCAAAATCACTTTTTTAGCTCCTGCCTCCAAATGAAGAGCAGCTTTTTCACGAGCGTTGAACTTTCCGGTTGCTTCGATGACGATATCAATACCCATTTCTTTCCATGGCAGATTCAATGGGTCGCGTTCACTTACCAATTGAACTCGTTTCCCGTTAACAATTAATGCATCTTCCTCTGAAGATACGTCACCAGCGAAGGTGCCGTGATTTGTGTCATACTTAATTAAATGCGCAAGGGTCTCAGCGGGATAAGTGGCGTTAACTGCCGTAATCGTGACATCATCCATCATTATCGCCTGTCTGAAAACCATACGGCCAATACGGCCAAATCCGTTAATTGCAATAGAAACTGTCATGTAGGAGTCCTCCGTTTATAATTAAGTTATACTCATGTTTTTAATTTCTTATATAGTATAACACAATTAACTATTTAGAGAACCTTAAAACAACAGATCTTTTATTCTTTTTCAGGGCGTGCCTGCCAATTCTCCAAAATTCTGTTTAATTGCCATTTCGTTTCATCCAGTGTTCCGTTGTTGTAGATGACAGCATCGGCTCCATCTTCTTTTACGGACATGGGCAGCTGGGAACTGATGCGTGCCCGTGCTTCTTTTTCTGAAAAGCCATTCCGCTCCATTAATCGGCTGAACTGATTTTCTTCCGTCACGCTGACAACCAGAATTTTGTCTACCAGGTGCTGCAGGCGACTTTCGAACAGTAACGGAATGTCCATAACGATTGTCTTGTAGCCTTGCGCCAGAAATTCTTGGCGCTGCCGGTACATTTCCTGACGGATTGCCGGATGGATAAGATCATTCAATATTTTCCGGCTGGCCGGATCGTTGAAGATGATTTCCCCTACTTTTGCCCGGTCCATCGTCCCGTCTGCTTGGATCACGTTGGGGCCGAACGCCTTGGCAATCTGCGCCAGGGTGTTGGAGCCCGGTTCTACGACCAGACGGGCGACTACATCGGCATCAATGATCGGATAACCTGCATTTTTCAGCATGTTTGATACAGTACTTTTTCCACTGGCAATACTGCCTGTCAATCCTATGATCATCATCCATCCTCATTTCTGGCATGCTGGGCAATAGACTGAAGCCCGGCCTCCGATTTTTAAGGTCTTCGTCATCGTACCGCAAACCATGCATTGTTTTTTTCCGTACATAGCGAAACGGTTTTGCATACTGCCCGATTCACCGTTGATATTCCGGTAATCTGAAATCGTACTGCCCCCCGCTTCAATGCTTTCCAGCAAAATGGCGACAATCGCTTCAAATAACGCCACTTTTCGTTTCTTGCTGATGCGGCCGGCTGAACGCTTCGGATGAATCTTCATCTTGAAAAGTGCTTCAGTAGCATAAATATTGCCGCAGCCCGAAATGACCTGTCCATCCATGATGACTTCCTTGATGGCCTTGTTCTTATACTTCGGACTTTCTGCCATGATCAGGAAATGATCCAGCGCTACGGCTTCGAAAGGCTCCGGCGCCATCAGCAGCAAAGGCGGAAAATCTCCCTCTTCCTGCAATACCCTCATTTCCCCAAAACGGCGGATATCAGAAAACGCCAGAAGGTTTCCATCGCTCAAGGTCAGCACCACATGGACATGTCGCCGGAATTTATCCTCCGAAATGGACTGGAGCTGGTCGACATAGAACCAGGCTCCGGACATCCCTAAATGGTTGACCAATAAAAATTCGTTTTCATTTCTTAAGGTAAAATAAATATACTTGCTCCGTCGTTCGACACGGATGATTTGTGCCCCGACCAAGCTTTCGATGAAACGATCGGCTTCCATCCGTTTGATGATCGCTTCTTTGCCGTTCGTTTTGGAAACACGGATGGTCTCTGAAACGCTGACTGCCTCTATTTTTTTCCCAATGGAAACAGGGCGGATCTGCCGAACGACACCTTCCACTTCCGGAAGTTCAGGCATATCGTTGCCCTCCTGTCATTTAGTATCGTACCAAGTATCGCCATGCGCGATGTCTACTTTCAATGGAACGCTCAGCTTCACTGCATTCTCCATCACTTGAGGAACCAATTCCATCAGCTTGTCCAGTTCTTCCGGCGGCGCTTCGAATATCAATTCATCGTGCACTTGCAGCAGCATACGCGTCTGCATGTCTTCACGCTCCAACGCGGCATCCATATCGATCATCGCTTTTTTGATGATGTCGGCTGCACTGCCCTGGATCGGCGTATTCATCGCAGTGCGTTCTGCAAAGCTGCGCAAATTGAAATTAGAGCTGGTGATGTCCGGCAAATAACGCCGGCGATTCATCAAGGTCGTGACAAACCCGTCACGCTTGGCATCCGCTACTATGTTGGTCATATAGCTTTTGACGCCTGGGAAGCTGGCAAAATAACGTTCAATGAATGCTGCTGCTTCTTTGCGGGTGATATTCAGGTTTTGGGACAGGCCATAATCACTGATGCCATAGACAATCCCGAAATTGACGGCTTTTGCTGCGCGCCGCATGTCTCCGGTCACTTCTTCTTCAGGGACATGGAAAACATCACTGGCGGTTGTTGTATGGATATCGCGGTCATCCTTAAAGGCTTGGACCAAGCGCTCGTCTTCCGACATATCTGCGAGGACACGCAATTCGATCTGGGAATAATCAGCCGCAACCATCACCCAGCCCGGTTCGGAAGGTACAAAAGCTTTACGGATTTTACGGCCTTCTTCAAGGCGCACAGGGATGTTCTGCAAGTTCGGATTGGTCGAGCTGAGTCGGCCGGTCGTCGTCAGTGCTTGCTGGAAACGCGTATGGACTTTGCCGTCCTTATGAATCTCTTTCAACAAACCTTCTATATAAGTAGACAGCAGTTTGCCCAATTGGCGGTACAGCAGAATATGCGAAATGATTTCATGCTGGCCTTCCAGTTTTTCCAGGACATCCGCTGCTGTCGAGTAGCCTGTCTTAGTTTTCTTCAATGCCGGCAATCCCAGGTTTTCAAACAGCACCACACCTAATTGTTTCGGGGAATTGATGTTGAATTGCTGTCCGGCCAAACTGTAGATATCCGACTCAATTTTCTCCAGCTTATGGGACAACTCCTTGCCCATTTCAGATAATTGGTTGCGGTCGACCATAACGCCGAGTGATTCCATTTGGCCCAAAACCGTCGCAAGTGGAAGCTCCAATTTATCGTATAAATCGAATTGCTCGTTTTCTTCGAGTTTTTCCATGACCAGCGGGCGCACTTTCCAGATGGTGCGCGCTTTTCTGGCAATGTGCTCGTTGAGGATTGATGCTTCAGGCACCTTCTTCTTTGCACCTTTTCCATAAATTTGTTCATTAGTCGAGACATCGGCATAGCCATATTCCTGGACGATGCTCGCCATATCGGTGTAAGTCAACGATGGGTTGACAATATAAGCACCCAACATCAAGTCGAAATCGACGCCTTTCAATTCAATGCCGCAGCGCAGAAACGCTGCCGTCGCTGCTTTGGAATCCGCCATGAATTTTTTCTTCGACGGGTCTTTGAACCAGGCACGAAATTCCTTCGACTGCTCAACCACATCCATCGGAATTACATAGGTTTCCGATTCTGTGGACAACGAAACACCAAGCAGGTCGCAGCTATGGTAATGCTCGTCGTAAAGCTCCAGATGTACCGCCATCTCATCTTTCAAGATGACTGGATCAATACTGGTCAGCACCTCGAATTCCAGCTCTTCTTTGACGGTTTCTTCAGCTGTGTATTCCATTTTTTCCAATAAAGATTTAAACGCCAGCTCATTCCAAACCTTCACCAGTTCGTCTTGGTCGGGTCCTGCATAGCTCAATTCCTCGATTTTGATGTCGATCGGTGCATTGCGTTCGATTGTCGCCAGCTGTTTACTGATGTAGGCAAGGTCTTCATTGGCAACCAATTTTTCTTTCATCTTGCCTTTTTGCTGATCAATGGCTTCGTATACTCCTTCAACTGAGCCATGTGCCGCCAATAATTTCAGCGCTGTTTTTTCGCCCACACCCGGGACACCGGGAATATTGTCGGATGCATCGCCCATCAGGCCCTTCATATCAATAATCTGGTTAGGCGTAAGGCCGTATTTCTCTTTGATATGCTCAACCGTGTACTTCTCGATATCGGTGATGCCTTTCCGCGTTATGTAAACCGTTGTGGAAGGTGAAGCCAATTGCGTCAAATCTTTGTCTCCTGAAATGACCACCACTTCGTCGCCTTCCCGCTCCGCTTCCAGGCTCAAGGTACCGATGATATCGTCCGCCTCGTAATTTTCCAATTCGTAGCGCTTGATCCGGTAAGCGTCGATCAATTTCTTCAAATAAGGAAATTGTTCCGACAGCTCAGGCGGTGTTTTTTGCCGTCCGCCTTTGTATTCACTGAAGGTCTTGTGGCGGAAAGTCGTTTTCCCCGCGTCGAAAGCCACGATCATATGTGTTGGCTTTTCTTCCTCCAATACTCTTTGGAGCATCATCGTAAATCCATATACCGCATTCGTGTGAATGCCGCTTTCATTGGTCAACAGCGGCAAGGCGAAAAACGCACGATACGCCAAACTGTTCCCATCTAATAAAAGTATTTTCTTTGCCACAAAATTACCCCTTTCCATAAAAAAAGCCGTCATTCCCTTTATTTTACCACGCGGGCAAATAGAAGAGAAATGACGGCCGCAGCCTTATTCGAAATTACCCGATAGGATATCCGCGTATGGTGAATCCGACGGCAGAATAATCACCGTATCATCACCGATTGTTTTCTTATAGGATTCCAGTGAACGGTAGAGTTCATAGAATTCCGGATCTTTCGAAAAGGATGCGTTGTAGATTTTAGCAGCTTCCGATTCACCTTCCGACTGGATCAGCGCGGCTTCCTTGCGTGCAGTCGCAATCACTTCCTGCGCTTCACGGTCAGCCTGTGCTTCGATCTCGCGTTTTTTCGCATCTCCCTGGGATAAGTAATCCTGAGCTGTGGAATCACGTTCTGAGATCATCCGCGTGTAAACCGATTGCTCGTTTTCTTCCGGCAAATCCGTCCGTTTGATGCGAACATCCAGCACTTGGATGCCATATTGGTCTTTTTCCAGCAATTCATTGACTTTCGCTGTAACATTATCGTTCAAACTGCCGCGGGAAGAATTTTCATCGTTGATGATTTCATCGTAATTCAGTTGTCCGAGCTCTGTTCGCACCACCGAATAGATAAATTCTTCCATCCGGCTTTCAGCATTGACGATTGTCCCGGCATTCGAAATCAAATCCAGCGGATTCACCACGTGCCACACCGCGTAATTGTCGATGATGATGCGCTTTTTGTCTTTCGTATTGATTTCCGCTTCCGAAACGTCATACGTCATTTGGTAGTTCGGCAAGGTTGTGACACTTTGGATAAATGGAACTTTCATCTTGATGCCCGGTTCTTCCTGGATTTTCACGACTTCTCCAAACTGGCGCACGACCCGGTATTCATTTTCCTTTACGACATACACATTCGTCAGGACGATGAGAAGAAGAGCGAATGCTACAACCAGGCCGACAATCAATTTCCAGTATTTCTTGAAATCAATCGGATCTTTCGGTTCTTTTTTCTTTTTTGGTTTCTCGTATGGATTGTATTTCTTTACTTCAGTTAGGGGTTTGTTCGGTTCCATCAGTTGCCGCTCCCTTCTTCTTCTGTCTCAGCCGCAGGTGGAACGGCAGTCTGGAGTCCATCAAGCGGCAAGTATTTCATCGTGCCGCCTTCATCGTTCATGATGTACAATTTAGCGTTCGGCAGGACCGACTCCAAAGTTTCCATGATGATCCGTTGTTTGGTGACTTCCGGATTGCTTTCATACTCCACGAACAGTTTATCGAAAAGCGCCACATCTCCAGTCGCCTGCTGAATCCGTGAGACTTTCTGTCCTTCTGCACGTGAATTGATGGCCGCTTTTTCTCCGAGCGCTTCATTGCGTTTCTGGTTTTCGTATTTTCTCGCTTCATTGATTTTTGTGTTCATCGTTTCACGGGCATCTGTTACATTGGTAAATGCTGCGCGTACTTCTTCGTTCGGCAGCTCCACGTCTTGAAGTTTGACCGCCAGAACTGTAATGCCGATATCGTATTTCTCAATTAATGAAGCAAGCAGATCGCGTGTTTCCGCTTCGATTTCCGCTTTACCGGATGTCAGTGCATCATCGATCAGCGAGCTGCCGATAATGGAGCGGATCGAGGCAGATGTTGCGTCATGGAGAATGTCCTGAGGCGCTTCCGCATTGAACAGGTATTTTTTTGGATCGGTGATTTTCCATTGGACCACCAAATCCGTCAGGACGATATTTTCGTCTCCTGTGATCATCTTGGTTTCCTTATCGAAAGCCACGATCTCACCTTCTTCGTTTTGGTTATAGCCGAATTGCAGGCTATAGGTTTCTTTTGACAGGATCTCTGCTTTTTGGATCGGCCAAGGCATCTTGAAATGCAATCCTGCTTCGGTGACGGTTTCATTGGCTACACCAAACGTAATGATGACCGCCTGTTCCGATTCATCTACTGTATACCAGGAAGTGAAAACTGCGATCAGCAGAAGAATTCCGGCAATAGACAAACCAATCACTGCCAGCAATTTTTTTGTCGTCATGATGGGTCCCCCTTTTTCTTGTTACCCATTAATACGGAATGATATGGAAATAGTTTCATAAAAAAAGAAAAAGAGCCCGGGGAAGGGACTCTTTTTCAAATCATGCGGTTGAAGGGGGTTCTATTAAACCTTACCACCCGACTGTGAAGCTGGTGTTAAGCTTCTGTAAACTTACCATTGATTGTTCTTATACTTCTTGTAATAATTCACCTGGCGCGCTAGAAGATAGACTTTACGCTTCAAATGCTTATCTTTTTTATAGAAGAGCGGATTGCCATATTGGCCTTTTTTGATCAGACGCTTAATGTCTTTCTGCACCGCTTTGTTGTCGACGAAATTGCGCAGCACCGCTTTCGGTACGACAGTGAACAAGAAGTCTTCATTCAAATACGTCACGGGTTTATCGGTCTGATAAATTAAATCGTCGACAAAATACTCAGCCATATTATGTCCAAGCGCTGTTACGTAATAGCTTGAGCGCCCTTGGCGAATATTCACTTCGAACACTTTGAATTTGTTATCGCGTGCATCGTATTTCAAATCGAAGTTCGCAAAGCCATTGTAACCGACGGCTTCCAGAAAATTCTGCAGCTTGACCATCATGTCTTTGTCAAAACGGGTAATCAGCGCTGTGTAATTCCCGATGGCCGTAACTGTATGCTCCTGCAAGACCACCTGCGCAAAAGTCACCAACTGCGTCTTCCCTTTGGAGTTCGCATAGATGACTGAATCCCACATATACGTGTCATCCCCAGGAATATAATCCTGGATGATCAATTCATCGCGGTACCCGCCTGCTTTGATCTGCTGGATCACTTCGTGCATTTCTTTCGGGCTTTCGACTTTATAGACTTTCTGTTGGCCCGCAAACTTGTTTCTGCTGTACTCGATGCCATTGCTCGGCTTGATGATGACCGGGAACATCATTTCTTCTTCAAATGGGACTTTCGAATTGCAGTCATAGAAGAATGTTGTCGGTGTCTCAATGCCATGCGCTTTGCAAAGCTCATAGAAATTCGCTTTGACCTGCAGCTGATTCATCAAATCTTCATTAATATAATTAAAGACATAATGCTCGCGCAAAATTTTCGCATTTTCAATAATTAAGCGTACATAAAGATCGTTCGTTCCAATCAGCAAAAGGGTTTTGCCGGGAGCTCTGTACTTATCCGCAACATCGATCAGGATATCGGCGAACTGGGAATCGTCTGCCAATCCCGGATGCAAGTCAATCGTTTCGGTAATGGTGCTAAGTGAAGTGAATGATAAATGTTCTTTACCGATCAAAATCGGCTTGATGCCATATGCTTCGTGAAACGAAATGGCCATGTTATAAGCGTTCATGTCTGTTCCGACGATAATCGGTAAAAATGGGTGTTTAGTTTCCATACTTTCCTCCTAAATTAACTAGCCAAAGGCAAATAGATAGTAAATGTCGTGCCGACCCCAACTTGGCTGTCGACTTCCACTTTTCCATGATGCGCCTCGATTAAGTGTTTAACAATAGACAGCCCAAGGCCGGTGCCGCCTGAATTTCGGCTGCGGGCTCGGTCGACACGGTAAAAACGCTCAAATAACCGGCCGATTTCCGAGCTTTCTATTCCGATTCCTTGGTCTTCCACTTGAATGACGGCTTGCTCGTCTTTGACGAAAAGCCGGATGGTGATTTCGGTATGATTGCTTGAATATGTAACTGCATTGATCAAAAGATTCATAACCACTTGGATTAACCGGTTTGCATCCCCTAAAACAGTCACGGGTTTCACTTCCAGGTTCAGCTGAATGGACTTTTCGTCGAGCTTCGGCTGAATCATTTCCACTGCCCGATTTATCGCAGCCTTCATGTCGGTTGGCTGCGCATTAACTTCAAAACCACTCTGTTCTACATTGGATAAATCGAGCAGATCATTGATGAGCATCTCCAAACGATTGCTTTCCGAATGGACAATCTCCAGAAACGACAACAAAGTCTCAGTATCCTGGTAAGCCCCATCCAGCAGGGTTTCGGAAAACCCTTTAATGGAGGTTACGGGTGTCCGAAGTTCATGGGAGACGTTTGCCACGAAGTCTTTGCGGATCTGCTCCAGCCTCTTCAATTCCGTAATATCATGAAAGACGATGACAATCCCCAGCCAGCGCTCGTGCTCTCCAATAACAGGGGCTCCGTAGACATTCAGGTTCTTCAATTTAAGCCCTGACAAAAATTCTATCTGAGCCCGAGAATGGGTTTCCATCATGAAGACATTTTCGATGAAATCCTCCAGTTCAGAAGGGACATGTATTTCTTTGTAGAATTTTCCCAAAGTATTTTCAGTAGATAAACCAAATTCATCCAGAAAGGGTTTATTGACAAGGGAAACGGCTCCTTGCTTGTCGATCATAATCAATGCACTGCCCATATTTTCAATCAGTGTTTTTAGGCGCTCCTGCTCCATGCCCCGTATTGCAGTGATTTCCTGAAGATTCCGGGCCAGCACATTGATGGTTCGGCTCAATTCGACACTGCCCAGTGCATTGGACTCCGAGGCACGCGCCCGGTAATTGCCTTTGACCAACTCCATTGCGGTTTCAGTGGCATTTTCAATCGGCTGAATGTTCACTTCGATGATCCGGCTTCCGACAATAGCTGAAAAAAATAAAGCAACTGCAAATGTCAAAAATAGGATCATCCAAATATCGGTCTTGTCTTCGGCGCTTTCATAAATTGGCAGCACTTGAAGCATGACGATGAACAACCCGGCCAACATCATTCCGATCCATACCAGCAGGGTGGCGAGCAGACGATGCCGAAAGGATTTCATGAACTTTTCGGCTCCTCGAACTTATAGCCCAGCCCTCGAATCGTCTTAATGAATGTCGGTTTTCGGCTGTTTTCCTCTATTTTATCGCGCAAATGGCTGATATGGACATCGACGATGCGCGTATCTCCCGCAAAATCGTATTTCCACACAGCACTCAGCAGCTGATCACGCGTCAATACCCGATTTTTGTTTTCCATTAAATACACCAGCAACTCAAATTCCTTCGGTGTAAATTCCAATTGTTCTTTATTGAGGAAAACTTCAAATCGATCAGGATAAACATCCAACTTCCCGAGAGAAATCGGTGCCGAGGAATCCTGTTGTGGCGTCGGAACGTTACTGGCTCTTCTCAACACCGCTTTGATGCGCGCCACTACTTCCCTAGGACTGAAAGGTTTGGTCATATAATCATCCGCTCCCAGTTCCAAGCCCAATACTTTATCAAACTCATCGCCTTTAGCCGTCAGCATGATAATCGGTGTATTGACTTTTTGCTGGCGCAGCGATTTGCAGACTTCCACCCCGTCCATCGACGGCAGCATAAGATCCAGAACAATCAATGAAGGATTTTCGCTTAGGGCCAGTTCATATCCCTGTTTTCCGTCATTGGCGATAATGGTTTCAAAACCCGCCTGAACAAGGTTATAGGAAAGTAAGGTCGCAATTGAATGTTCATCTTCGATTATCAATATTTTCTTCAGCATTTTACATCCTCCACACTCAGTTTGAAACCCCCATTTCAAACCGCGTTAGATATTGCCTGTTGCAGGAGTCGTCAATTGTTCCACTACTTGCGGTGGATTAGCAGTAATTTGTCCTTGTATCGCGATATCGCCAGTTTCATCGATTCCTTCAACTTGGACAATTATCTCATTGTGTTTGATATCCACTTCAACAACTTCCAACAGAAAATCGATTGTCGCATAATGATGGACAGGTTTCAAAAACTTCAGCTGCTGGCCGGTAATATAAGAACCGGGACCCGGTATATATTTGGAGACCGCAGAAGTCAGGATGCCCGTCAGCATGATATTCGGCACCACCGGCTTTTCGAAAGCGGTCTGCGCCGCAAAATCGTGTTGAATATACAGCGGATTGCTGTCATTTGTCAATCCCAGATAAAGAAGTAGATCCTTGTCCTCAATCTTTTCTGTGAGTTTCAATTTCTCGCCGATTTTGATGTCTTCCACTCGCCGGCCTAATTTCCGCTTTTTCCCAAGCAACAAACAACATCCCTCCATTTTCTTGATATCTCTATAGTATCAATTTAGCCAATGAAAGTGCAAGCGCCTAAGGTAGCAGGAATAGGGTGTGCATAAATGAAAAACGGAAAAGTAAGCCTGTACTCAAAAAAACGGACAGGAAAATTTCCTGTCCGCCTTTAAGGATTATGCCAATACTTTCATTACCGCTTTCACTGAATCCGCTGATTGGTTCAACAATGCTTTTTCTTCTTCATTCAAATCGATTTCAATGATTTTCTCAATCCCGGCTGCTCCCAAAATTGTCGGTACACCCAGGTAAATGCCATCCAATCCATACTCACCTTCCAAATAGGCGATGGAGGGCAGGATGCGGCGCTGATCTTTGATGATCGCTTCTGCCATTTCAACCAATGATGCGGCCGGTGCGTAATAAGCCGAACCGTTTCCAAGAAGGTTGACGATTTCCGCCCCGCCTTTTCTGGTGCGTTCCACAATTTCATCCAAGCGCTCTTTGGCGATCATCGTCTCCAATGGAATTCCGCCTGCGTAGGAATAACGGACGAGTGGCACCATATCGTCCCCGTGACCACCCAATACGAATCCTGTGACGTCTTTAACCGACACGTTCAATTCTTCTGCGACAAATGTTCGGAAACGGGCCGAGTCAAGTACGCCAGATTGTCCGATTACACGTTCTTTTGGGAAACCCGATGCTTGGAAAACCGTATAGGTCATTGCATCAACCGGATTCGTCAGGACAATGATAGTCGTCTCCGGAGAATACTTCACAATATCCGCTGTAACAGCTTTCATGACTTTCTGGTTGGTTTGGACCAGATCATCACGGCTCATGCCCGGCTTACGCGCAATTCCTGCAGTGATGATCACCAGGTCTGAGTCTTTGGTGTCTTCGTAATTCGATGTACCCGATACGCGGGCATCAAACCCTTGAACTGGACCAGCTTCGGCCATATCCAATGCTTTGCCTTTTGCCGGATTTTCCATAGGCGGAATATCCACCAAAACAACATCGCCCAATTCTTTTTGAGCCAACAGGAATGCCGTCGTTGCCCCTGTAAAACCTGAACCGATCACTGAAATCTTTTTGCGTTTGAATGTCATGAACTATCTCTCCTTTAACAGTAGTTGAGTGGAAGTGTTGCATCTACTTTCTATAGTCACTTAGCCCGCTTCGGAATAAAGCAAAGACAATTGCTCCTGCGCAAGCTTGAAGGCAAACGGCGCTATAAAACAGTTTTATAAGTTGAACTAATGTTTTATATTAGCTGATACTCCGCAAAACAGCTCCGCTTTCCAGCGGGCTCCCGCCCAATCCTCCTCGTCCGCTGCGCTCCCTGCGGTGTATCGGTCGAATCGCTAAGCCGCAGGAGTCTTCGCTGTTTTGCTCCATATCTATGAGTGTTCTTCAGCACCGGTGCGGCTCAGGACGAGAGGGGGCACTAAGATGAGTGTGTTTCTCGGCTTATCGTGTGAACTAAGATACGCCTGAAGAATTTGGTTCACCTTTGCGACAGAGCTTGCAGAGAATCATTGTTCTCTTCTCTTCCCTAGCCGTCGAATTGGCCTATAACTGTTACTTCTTTAGTTCAACTTATACAGTTAGAAAGATGTATGTTTACTTTCTTTACCCTAAAGGAAATAGACCAAAACAGTGCGGATTCCCAAAGGAGCACCATTGCTCCATAAGAGATGGCCTCTAGCGAAAACCATTAATCCATCGTTTAATTTTTGGCTATCCCATTTCCATTTGAAATAGTCGATACAAAAAAAGGAGGGGAATCCCCCTCCTTTTCTTTAACTCTTATAGGTTTTTGATCAATTCATCAGCAAACTCAGAGCATTTCACTTCTGTAGCGCCGTCCATTAGACGTGCAAAGTCATAAGTTACAACTTTAGAAGCAATTGTTTTCTCCATAGAGTTTGTGATCATTTTAGCAGCTTCTCCCCATCCTAGGTGCTCAAGCATCAAGACGCCTGAAAGGATTAGAGATGAAGGGTTTACTTTATCAAGGCCAGCGTATTTAGGTGCTGTTCCGTGAGTTGCTTCGAAAATCGCATGTCCAGTATCGTAGTTGATGTTCGCTCCAGGAGCGATACCAATTCCGCCTACTTGAGCAGCCAAAGCATCAGAGATGTAATCGCCGTTCAAGTTCATTGTCGCAACAACATCGAACTCGCTTGGACGTGTAAGGATCTGTTGCAGGAAGATATCAGCGATTGAATCCTTGATAAGGATTTTGCCTGAAGCAAGAGCTTCTTCCTGTGCTTTGTTCGCAGCGTCTGTACCTTTTTCATCTTTGATAGCATCGTATTCGTTCCATGTGAAGACTTTATCGCCGAATTCCTGCTCTGCTACTTCGTAGCCCCAGTTTTTGAAAGCTCCTTCAGTGAACTTCATGATGTTCCCTTTATGAACAAGCGTCAATGACTCACGGCCTTCAGTAATTGCATAGTTGATTGCAGCGCGCACTAAGCGTTTTGTTCCCTCTTCTGAAATCGGTTTGATGCCGATACCTGAAGACTCAGGGAAACGGATGTTTTTAACGCCCATTTCATCTTGTAGGAATGAAATCAATTTCTTCACTTCATCCGAACCGTTAGAATATTCAATGCCAGCATAGATATCTTCAGTGTTCTCACGGAAAATAACCATATCTGTATCTTCAGGGCGTTTAACCGGTGAAGGTACGCCTTCGAAGTAACGGACTGGACGCAGGCAAGTATACAAATCAAGTTCCTGGCGAAGTGCTACGTTCAATGAACGGATACCGCCGCCGATTGGCGTCGTTAAAGGTCCTTTGATTGCGATCAAGTACTCGCGGATCACGTCAAGAGTTTCTTCAGGCAGCCATTCACCAGTTTCGTCGAATGCTTTTTGTCCTGCAAGAACTTCTTTCCAGACAATTGATTTTTCGCCGTTGAACGCTTTTGTTACCGCTTCTTCTAAAACGCGTGATGCTGCGTACCAGATGTCAGGTCCTGTTCCGTCACCGATAATATATGGGATTACTGCATTGTTGGGAACGTTCAAGACACCGTTTTCTACTGAAATTTTTTCGCCGTTAGTCATGTTTAATTTCCTCCTGTGGTCAAAGTCATAGGGCTGCACAGAGTGCAAGCCCTATGAGTTATATTTTTTTCTTCATGATGATAAAACGCTTCTTATCTTTCTTCAACCGGCACATACGTCTGCATGCCAGGCCCGATGTATTCCGCGCGCGGGCGGATCAGGCGGTTGTCTGCGTACTGCTCAAGGATATGCGCCAGCCAGCCGGATGTGCGGGAAACCGCAAAGATCGGCGTGAACAGGTCATGTTCGATGTTCAGGCTGTGGTAGACCGAAGCCGAGTAGAAATCCACGTTCGGCGGAAGGTTTTTCTGGCCTGTGACGATGTCGTCGATTTTCACCGACATGTCGTACCATTTTTCTTCGCCGCGGATCTTCGTCAGTTTCTGGGACATTTCACGCAGATGCTTCGCACGCGGGTCGCCCTTGCGGTAGACGCGGTGGCCGAAGCCCATGATTTTCTCTTTGTTCGCCAATTTTTCGGTGATGACCTTCTCTACGTTGTCGACCGAGCCGATTTCCGTGAGCATCTTCATCACTTGTTCGTTGGCGCCGCCGTGAAGCGGGCCTTTCAATGCGCCGATGGCCGCTGTCACGCCGGAATAGACGTCAGACAGCGTCGCCACTGCGACACGCGCCGTGAACGTCGAAGCGTTCAATTCGTGGTCGGCGTGGAGCACAAGGGCTTTGTTGAAGGCTTCCTCTTCGATCGCTTCCGGCAATTCGCCGGACAGCATGTACAGGAAGTTGGCTGCGAAGCTCAGGTCCGTTTTCGGTGCGACCGGTTCCTGGCCGTTGCGGATGCGGCCGAAGGCCGTCACCAGCGTCGAAATCTTCGCCTGGATTTTGATGGCTTTGTTGTAATTCGCTTCCGGTTCCATCACTTCCGCCTGTTCGTCGAACAAGCCGAGCATGGACACCGCGGTGCGAAGAGCCGCCATCGGGTGGACGTTCTTGATGTCATATGTCTTGAAATGATCCAGCACAGCTTGTGGCACGGCCATGTTGTCCGCCAATTGCTGCTTCAGTTCCGCCAGTTCATCCGCTTTTGGCAGGCGCTGGTGCCAAAGCAGGTAGATCACTTCTTCAAAGCTTGCGTTAACGGCCAAGTCATCGATATCGTAGCCGACGTATGTAAGTGTGTCATCAATGATCGAGCTGATGGCGGATTGGGTTGCTACTAC
>NZ_JBOGCP010000003.1:0-463553 GCF_050686535.1 Planococcus sp. SE5232
TGAAGGTGAACCTTCAAAACTGAACGCAAAACGTCAACCCCGGGAAACCCGGTTCCGAATTCATCCTTAGAAAGGAGGTGATCCAGCCGCACCTTCCGATACGGCTACCTTGTTACGACTTCACCCCAATCATCCGTCCCACCTTCGGCGGCTGGCTCCACAAGGGTTACCTCACCGACTTCGGGTGTTACAAACTCTCGTGGTGTGACGGGCGGTGTGTACAAGGCCCGGGAACGTATTCACCGTGGCATGCTGATCCACGATTACTAGCGATTCCGGCTTCATGCAGGCGAGTTGCAGCCTGCAATCCGAACTGAGAACGGTTTTCTGGGATTGGCTCCCCCTCGCGGGTTGGCAGCCCTTTGTACCGTCCATTGTAGCACGTGTGTAGCCCAGGTCATAAGGGGCATGATGATTTGACGTCATCCCCACCTTCCTCCGGTTTGTCACCGGCAGTCACCTTAGAGTGCCCAACTGAATGCTGGCAACTAAGATCAAGGGTTGCGCTCGTTGCGGGACTTAACCCAACATCTCACGACACGAGCTGACGACAACCATGCACCACCTGTCACCGCTGTCCCCGAAGGGAAAGGCGTATCTCTACACCGGGCAGCGGGATGTCAAGACCTGGTAAGGTTCTTCGCGTTGCTTCGAATTAAACCACATGCTCCACCGCTTGTGCGGGCCCCCGTCAATTCCTTTGAGTTTCAGCCTTGCGGCCGTACTCCCCAGGCGGAGTGCTTAATGCGTTAGCTGCAGCACTAAGGGGCGGAAACCCCCTAACACTTAGCACTCATCGTTTACGGCGTGGACTACCAGGGTATCTAATCCTGTTTGCTCCCCACGCTTTCGCGCCTCAGCGTCAGTTACAGACCAGAAAGTCGCCTTCGCCACTGGTGTTCCTCCACATCTCTACGCATTTCACCGCTACACATGGAATTCCACTTTCCTCTTCTGCACTCAAGTCCTCCAGTTTCCAATGACCCTCCACGGTTGAGCCGTGGGCTTTCACATCAGACTTAAAGGACCGCCTGCGCGCGCTTTACGCCCAATAATTCCGGACAACGCTTGCCACCTACGTATTACCGCGGCTGCTGGCACGTAGTTAGCCGTGGCTTTCTGGTGAGGTACCGTCAAAGTGCCAGTAGTTAATTGGCACGTGTTCTTCCCTCACAACAGAGTTTTACGATCCGAAAACCTTCGTCACTCACGCGGCGTTGCTCCGTCAGACTTTCGTCCATTGCGGAAGATTCCCTACTGCTGCCTCCCGTAGGAGTCTGGGCCGTGTCTCAGTCCCAGTGTGGCCGATCACCCTCTCAGGTCGGCTACGCATCGTCGCCTTGGTGGGCCATTACCCCACCAACTAGCTAATGCGCCGCGGGCCCATCCTGCAGTGACAGCCGAAACCGTCTTTCCGTGCAGCCTCAGGAGAGGCCGCAAACTATTCGGTATTAGCACCGGTTTCCCGGAGTTATCCCGATCTGCAGGGCAGGTTGCCCACGTGTTACTCACCCGTCCGCCGCTGAACCGAATGGAGCAAGCTCCACCGGTTCCGCTCGACTTGCATGTATTAGGCACGCCGCCAGCGTTCGTCCTGAGCCAGGATCAAACTCTCCATTATAGAGTAGTTGATTGCTCAAATACTTGCTGGCGTACCGCCGTCCGAAGACGCACGGTTCGCTTTGATCTGCATACGCTGATCAGTAAAGTGCGCGGGCCGTTTTGCGCGGCCGTTGCTGTTTGTTGACGTTTTGCTGTTCAGTTTTCAAGGTTCAATGTGTCGCGCTCATTTGCGACTTGATTAATATACCACGGGCATATTATAGAGTCAACACTTTAAAGCGGATTTTTTCACAACTTTATTATAACAGAAAATTCTTAATAAAAAGATTACAAAAACGTTACAGATTTGAAAGGAGATTCACTCTTTACATTGAAGCTATCCCCTTATATTTAAAGCTTTCCCACTAATGGTCGACACTTGAATTTTCTGTGTAAAAAAGCCCCGGTAATATTTTCACTCCTTGAATTCGGAAAGCTCAAATCCCTCTCTCATTTACTGCGTATTTTAAGTTTCTTCTATATATAGGCTGCCTGCGTTATTTTGTCCAAAGAAAAAATCCTCCAGTTTACCTGGAGAATCTTTGTGTTTACGCAATGAAAATAAAATACAGAATGAAAATCACAAACAGTCCATACATGATCGGATGAACCTGTTTGCCTTTCCCTGCTACCAGCATCGTAATCGGATAAAAGATAAAACCAATTGCGATTCCTGTTGCAATGCTGTATCCAAGAGGCATGGCAATCATCGTCAAGAATGCTGGCACTGCAATTTCAAATCTTGTCCAATCAATTTTCCCGAGCGCGGAAACCATCAAGACGCCAACAATGATCAAAGCCGGTGCTGTTACGGCACTCGTGATCACTTCAAGTAAAGGATAGAAGAAGATTGAAACCAGGAACAGCAGACCGGTGACGACTGCCGCGAATCCGGAACGAGCTCCAGCTGCAACGCCGGATGTGGATTCGATATAAGAAGTCGTCGTCGATGTTCCGAAGATCGCTCCACTGACTGTAGCAATCGAATCAGCCATCAGCGCTTTGCCCGCTCTCGGAAGTTTATTGTCTTTCATCAACCCTGCCTGATTGGCTACAGCAACCAATGTTCCGGCTGTATCGAAGAAATCGACGAACAGGAATGTTAGCACAACTACAAGGAATTGAATATTCAGCAGTGAACCGAAGTCGTTGAAGATTGGCTCAAGCGCCACACCGAAAGTCGGCGCCATACTCGGCACATTCAAATCGATAATGGCACTCGGCAAGTTGACGACGCCAAAAATCATGCCGACAACAGCCGCAATCAAAATTCCGAAAAAGATTCCGCCTTGGATTCCCCGGACCATAAAGATGACGGTGACGAACAAGCCGAAGATTGCAAGCAATGCTGACCCGCTTGATAGATCTCCTAAGCCAACCAGAGTAGCTGGGTTATCAACAATAATCCCTGCGTTTTGAAATCCGATGAACGTGATGTAAAGGCCGATCCCAGCACCTACCGCATATTTTAATTCGGCAGGAATGGCGTTGATGATTAATTCACGAAGACCCGTTAATGTGATGAGAATAAAAATAAGGCCAGAAAATAAAACACCTGTTAAAGCAGTTTGCCAAGGAATTCCGTATGTCAGAATAACTGTATAAGCAAAGAATGCATTCAGTCCCATACCCGGCGCAAGCGCAATTGGATACTTTGCCAGGATTCCCATAACGAGACATCCGATGGCCGCAGCTAAAGCCGTCGCCATAAACACCGCTCCATAATCCATTCGCATTGCATCTGGAAGATCCGGAACCGATTCCAACGTTAACGTTAGCGGATTGACGACCAGGATATACGCCATCGCTAAAAATGTAGTTAAGCCTCCGATAAATTCACGGCGGTAATTTGTCCCCAGTTCTTCAAACTGAAAATACTTTTTCATTCTGATTCCTCCGAATGCCTGCGTATAATTTCTACAAAAGAAAAACGCATACAGCGGATTGCCGTATGCGTTCGATTTATCCCTTCCACTTAAATAAAAGAAGGGCATCCTACTCATCAGTTGAGCGGATTAAAATCGTAGTCGAGCCATTTACGGTGACTCGGTAGAAACTTTCGGGCCATATCCCCGACATTATACGACAAGCTTATTTAATTTCATACGTAATATATCATGGATAAAACGAATAAACAATACTAAACACGAACATTTATTTAGAATACGCAAAAAAAGTTCGTGAAAAAGACAAAAAAGATGCCAGCTTGATTAGCCGGCATCTTTTAATAATTTATTCCCACTCAATTGTTGCAGGTGGCTTGCTCGTAATGTCATACAGTACGCGGTTGATGTGATCCACTTCATTGACCAAACGGACGCTGATCTTCTCAAGCACTTCCCAAGGAATGCGTGCCCAATCAGAAGTCATGCCATCAATTGAAGTGACTGCACGGATGCCGATCGCGTAGTCGTAAGTACGGGCATCGCCCATAACACCTACGCTGCGAAGATCCGGCAATACCGTAAAGTACTGCCAGATGTCACGATCAAGACCCGCTTTACTGATCTCATCGCGCAAAATCCAGTCAGATTCGCGGACGATTTCCAGTTTCTCTTCCGTGACTGCTCCCATGATGCGAATGCCGAGGCCAGGACCAGGGAACGGCTGACGCCAAACGATTTCATCCGGCATGCCAAGCTCTGTACCAAGCACACGCACTTCATCTTTGAACAGCGTGTTCAATGGTTCGATCAATTTAAACTGCATGTCGTCCGGCAATCCTCCCACGTTGTGGTGGGATTTGATGGTTTGTGCAGTTGTCGTTCCGCTTTCGATGATGTCGGTATAAAGCGTTCCTTGTGCAAGGAAGTCCATGCCTTCCAATTTCGAAGCTTCGTCATCAAATACATAGATAAACTCGTTGCCGATGATTTTACGTTTTTTCTCTGGATCTGTAACGCCTTCAAGCTTGCTCATGAAACGGTCGCGTGCGTCGATTTTGATGACATTCATATTGAATCCGTCAGCAAAGGTCTTCATGACGCTTTCCGCTTCCCCTTTTCGAAGCAGGCCGTGATCCACGAACATGCACGTCAATTGATCGCCAATCGCTTTATGGATCAAAACAGCAACTACTGAGGAATCTACTCCGCCGCTAAGTGCGCAAAGAACTTTTTTGTCGCCGACTTCTTCACGGATTTTTTCGATTTCCAAGTCGATGTAATTTTCCATCGACCAGTCATCGGTCATGCCACAAACATCATAGACGAATTTGCGCAGAAGATCGTTGCCGTAAATCGAGTGGCGCACTTCCGGGTGGAATTGAACGCCGTAGAATCCGCGGCTTTCGTCAGCCATGGAAGCGATTGGACAACCCGAGCTTGTTCCGATGACGTCAAACCCTGGAGGTGCAGCAGTAACCAAGTCTCCGTGGCTCATCCAGACGATCTGTTCTTCAGGTAGGTCTTTGAAGATTTTGCTTTCTTTTGTCAGCTTCAGCTCCGCTTTGCCATACTCGCGGTTTTGGGATTTCTCCACATTGCCTTTCAAGTGCAAGGCCATCAGCTGCATGCCGTAACAGATACCTAAAATCGGCAAGCCCATTTCAAAAATCGCTTCATCGATGGAAAATGCGTTTTTATCGTAAACAGAATTAGGACCACCAGAGAAAATGATTCCCGTAGCGTTCATATCTTTGATTTCTTCAGCAGTGACTGTATGCGGATGAAGCTCGCTGTATACGCCGATTTCGCGGATACGGCGAGTAATCAACTGGTTGTATTGACTTCCGAAATCCAAAACGACGATTTTTTTCTGCTCTTTCAACATTGGACTAACTGGCAAAACCTTCACCTCTTCTATTCAATTCAGGTCTCAAAATAGCAAAAGAACGCGAAAATTGGACCTCGCGTTCTTCTGCTCTACATCAAAAAGGCGAATGCACATGTCTAAAAGCATGCGTCATCCACCTTCATAGTCAAGTCATTTCCGGGGACTTGGTAGAGACATCCGATCCATATTACCGGACATATATGAGGGCACCTGTAATCTATAATTTTCTCAATTGTACAAGTTAAAAGCGTTAAAATCAACCGCTTGTCCGATTGATTAAATTTTCCCAACTTTCTCTTAACTGAAGCCAGTCAACGGATTCAGCATCGCCTCCGTATACCGAACGCTCATAGGCCTCCGTCAATTCAGACATTTCCCTCGTCCCGAAAAACGAATCGATGTATGCAGCGTAGGACTTCAATGTCTGTCCCGGCCTTCTATGAATGCCATACAGATCCAATTGCTTCAATAATCGGAGATAAGCTTTTTCGAAGCGTTGCGGGCTGCCTCCACGGCTTCTGTAATAAGTAACCAGCAGCTTGGGCATCCATTTATGGCGGATTTTAAAGAGAATGCCTGCCAGTAATGCGCCAGCCACAAGAGTCCAGATGATTTTCCATCGGTTAGTTGAGATGAATTCAGCTGCTCCATCCAAGAAAGAAGGGCCTGATGAAACTGCCGTCTCCTCCTCTTCCACATTGTCAGAGTCTTCTTCAAGGGGACGTTCTTCTTGATCGAGCTGCTCGGGATCAGTCGGGTCCAGTTCCAAATCGAAATCGATTGAAGAGGCGCCTGTAAAGCCGATGGTCGGTTCAAACAGCATCCAGCCGACACCCGGCATATAAGCCTCAACCCACGAATGGGCATTGTTATTTGTCACCTGATAGATATCGGTGTCCCCTTCTGAATTGATCAGCTCACCTTCATTGAATCCTTTGACCCAACGGGCTGGAATATCAAGAGAACGCAGCATAACCACCATCGAGGTGGAAAAATTATCACAATAGCCCCTTTGGGTTTCAAATAAAAACTGATCGACGTAATCCTGGTCGGCTTCAGGCACCGGGATATCGGTTTGGCTGTATTCAAATCCGGAAGTACTGAAGTACCGCTCTATTGCCCGCGTCTTATCATAGACAGTATCGCTGCTTTCGGTGATTTCAGCAGCCAAATCCCCGACACGTTCAGGCAGTTCGTCGGGCAATTGCAGGAAACGGCCGAGTTCTGCCGGCAACTCCGCCAAATCCGCCAGCTCCGTTTCCCGCAAAGCGGTCAAACTATAGCTGGGTTCATTGAAGGTGATTTCAACGGTTTCGGGCTCGAACTCCTCCCCGTTCTGGTAGGTTTCAAAACGCTGGTCTGCCGTATTGTACTGGTAGTCCAGCGGTTCTTCCATTGAAAAAGATTGCGTTCCATAAGGATAAAGAACGAACGGGAACTCCTGCTCCATCGACAACAGAGCTGTTTCGAGCTCTTCTTCATCCGGGACAAAACCGGTATCAACAGTGTCGTTGTTGCCATAGACGAATGATTCGCCTATATTCTCCGTAAGTTCCCAGCCTTTCGTCGTGTAGATATCTTTGGATTCTACTTTCCAATATTGGCCTTCCGCTACCTCGGCGCGGAAAACGGGAGTATCGTCTCCGATAAAGGAACCGCCCAGACGTGAATCATCGACTCCGTAGCCGATCCGGCCGACACTTCCAGCGCTGCCGGCACCTCCCTGGCCAGAGAAAGAAGTGATAAATGGAACGGGATCTGGCCAAATCGGTCCTGCTTTCGGAAGATACAACGCGAATGCAGTGGAGGCGGCTATCACAAAGACAAGAGGAACCGCAAACAACGCCATTTTATCTGTACGTTCCACAACCCGGTGCCCTTCCATCCAACGCGCCAAGTACAGGAGGCCTGCAAGCAGCAGACCGATGACCATAATCCGGATAATGGCTGTTTCTCCTGAATAAGGACTGAAGGTATCCAGCACCGCTATGAAAATGACGGTCAATAAATAAAACAGGAAAATGCTTAATCTGAAGCTCACCCAGTAGTGGATTAAATAAATGGCCATCCAGAGCAAGATGAAAAATAACACAGTCCGAAAAACGTCTGTCGTCTGCGCCCAGTTCTGGGTCATTAAAGCTGAAAGATTCAGACTGAAATCATTTCGTAGAAAGGAAATCGCTTCACTGGTGAAAAACAGATTACCAGTATAGACGTACACGATGAACCATAGAATATACAGCATTTTCATTGGTCCTGAAAACCACCACGGAACTCTTAAAAAAGCCATCAACAAACCGACGGCGATAAAAATCAGAAAGAGTGCTTTATGCCCTGTTTCAGTCAATACAATGACCGGCGTCAGCCATTCAACCAGCATAAAGAAAACCAGTAGATACAAAACAGCCATAAACCATTTGTTTTTTCTTATGGAAGTCATTGCCGGCTCACCTCCGTAAACACTGTTGCAAAATTCTCTGGACTGACACGCCTGACAACAAAGCCTTTCGAGCGGGCAAATTGATGCACTTCCTCATCTTCCTTGAGCAATGCTTCTCCTTTGTTGACGACAACCAAACACATACAGTTGGTAAGACTTTTGGCATTTCGCCGGATGGACTGAACCATCTCCACGGAAAGCTGACTGGTCACATACAGCAGACTCGACGTATTCATCTGTTGGAGTTCACGGCCGATAGCTTGATCGACCGGCATATCCAAATCGCTCTGCACTTTCGCCAGATGATACATCACCCGCTGCAGATGCTCTTCGGTTTGGATCAACGGAAAATAATTCCGGTTCCGACCTACTGAGAGATAAGCCACACTTGAATTTGCGTGTACAATCGACTTTAAAATGGACGCCACCAATTCAATCTGCAACTCGAATTTCTCTGATTTTTTTCGGTCATCCAGCAAAAAAAGCTCCTGCGACTGGCGATCTTCGAATTCTTTTGTACGCAAGGTCTGGGTGCGTGCATAGGATTTCCAATGAATCCACGACACCCGGTCTCCTGGCTGGTAGTCCCGGATTCCGCTCGCCATGGTCGTGTCTTTCACTAAGGTAAAAGGAGCCGCCATCGACCCTTGATCATAGCGGGACTCCATCGGACGGTAGGCGATTTCTACGGTATTCGGATAAACCAAAACTGTCTGTTGGACAGGCAGCAAACAACTTTTTTTCACCCAACCGAAAAAATCAGCGATTTCCAACTGAACCCCTTCCAGCACATGTTCGCCTCTCGGCATCTGGTCGACCGCATACGTCCAGGAGACCGTTTTCTGAAATCCCGGAACAACCATTTTCTGTTGCTGGCCCGCCATTCTTCTATTCAAAGAAGGGGAATTTGTTTTTTCGCTCAGGACTGTGTAAAGCAACGGAAAAGGAATTTTCCTGTTGATTGTGGCGGTGGCTGAAAAGCTTCCGCCTTTCCTGACCTGGGCTGTATGGATTTCCCGAGTGGCTTCGACATCCTGCAAAGGATAGAAAGTCAGCAGCACCGAATAAAGGATGAATGGCAGAACCATATAAAAAATGAACCAGCTGACAAACCCGCCTTGAAACATGGCGAAGGAGAACGTCAACACAAGGATGAATAAAACGAGGATGAACCGCCCCCATAAACCTGTAATTTTTTTCAATCGACTCATTGGCCGACAAGCCTTTGGACAGGTACACGGGTTTTCGCTAATATCCGTTCTGTAATTTCTTCTGCAGTTATGCCATCGTAACGGGCCTCCGAACGCAGCATGATGCGATGGCCGAAAACAAACTTCGCCAAGTACTGAACATCATCCGGCGTCACGTAATCCCGTCCTTTTAATAGAGCATAGGCTTGGGATGCTTTCATGAGTGCAATAGAACCACGCGGACTGACTCCGAGGTAGACATAGGAATCCTGACGGGTCTGTCTGGATAAATCAACAATGTAGCTGCGAATGGTTTCATCCACTTTGATTGTTTTCACTTGTTCTTGAAGTTCCAATAGTTCATTGAGGGAAATCACCGAAGTCAATTCTTCGATTGGAGCTGCAGACTGTGCGCGGTTCAATACTTCCATTTCCTCTTTCGGCGTCGGATAGCCCATTTTGATTTTCAATAAAAAGCGGTCAAGCTGTGCTTCAGGCAGAGGGTAGGTTCCTTCGTATTCAATCGGATTTTGGGTGGCCATAACAAAGAACGGTTTAGGGATTTGCATCGTTACCCCATCAATTGTGACAGAAGCTTCTTCCATTGCTTCCAGAAGAGAAGATTGGGTTTTCGGGGAAGTTCGATTGATTTCATCAGCCAAAATGATATTGCCCATAATCGGACCCGGACGAAAATGGAATTCCATGTCTTTCGGGTTATAGATCGATACCCCAACGACATCCGATGGCAGCAGGTCGGGTGTAAATTGAATGCGCTTAAAATCGGCCCCTACAGATTTCGCCAAAGCGCGGACCAGCATGGTTTTTCCGACACCCGGCACATCCTCTAGCAGCACGTGTCCATGAGACAGCATCGCTACGATGCTCAACTCTGCAATATTCCGTTTGCCGATGATGACTTTTTCTATATTATCGATGACTTGTTCCAACCGCTCTTTTGCATTCATCTATAGTTCCTCCAATACGAATCAAAAAATGTTTTGAATTATCACAATCTTACCGTAATCATAACGAAAAATAGGTAATAACTCAACTGCACGGCTTCTTTGCCCTGACGTTTATCCTAGAACATAAGAAAAGCAGGACATCCCGAAGGATTCCTGCTTTTCTGTTTGTTATTTCCAAAAATCATCAAAAACCGTGATCGGCAAATGACGCTTATGCTGTGTTTTCAAATAATGGCCTTCCAGCGTTTCCTGAGCATCCGCCGGAATCTTCTTGCCTTCCAGATAATCATCGATCATTTCATAAGTGACTCCTAGAGCCACTTCGTCAGGGATTGCCGGCTTATCTTCTTCAAGATCCGCCGTCGGAATTTTCGTATACAGATGTTCAGGAGAACCGAGCTCTTTTAGCATAGCCCGTCCCTGACGCTTATTCAAACGGAATAATGGAGTTAAATCCGCGGCTCCATCTCCAAATTTTGTATAAAAACCGGTTATCGCTTCGGCTGCATGGTCCGTTCCCAGTACGACGGCATTGTGCATGGCCGCAACCGAATACTGAGCTTTCATCCGCTCGCGCGCCTTCTCGTTGCCTTTGGCGAAATCCGTCAATTCGATGCCGGCTTCTTCTAAGGCACGATCGCTGGCATCAACCGCTTCTTTTATGTTGATGGTATAGGTTTTCGACGGCTGAATGAAATCCAGGGCATCTTTGGCATCGTGTTCGTCAAACTGCACGCCGTAAGGCAGACGAATAGCATAAAACCCATATTCAGTCCCACCTGATTCTTCATTCAATTGGTCGATTGCCATTTGGGCCAGCTTGCCGGCCAATGTTGAATCCTGTCCACCCGATATGCCCAATACATACCCTTTCAAGAAGGAATGGCGCATCAAGTATTCCTTCAAAAATGAAACCGTGCGTTCAATCTCTTCCTTTGGTTGAATGGAAGGCTGGACTTTCAGTTCTTCGATAATTTGCTGCTGTAAAGTAGACATATGATTCCTCCTCAGTCTCCGATATAGTCATGAACTGCCTGCCGCACTTCTTGAATATTCCTCATCTTATTGTCCCAGCACTTCTGGCTGAGGTCGACTGGATATTCTTCAGGATTCAGTGAACGTTTGTATTCATCCCACAATAGATCCATATTTCGGATGGCATAAGCCTGCATTTCCTGCAAACTTGGATTTTCATAAATAACCTCGCCGTTTTCAACCACTTTCTGATGAATATTGACGGCTTCGAAATTCGTAACAAATTTTGATACGAATGTATGGACCGGGTGGAACATTTTCAAACGTTCCTGTGAAGCAGGATTCTCATCATGCATAGCGATATAATCGCCTTCTGACTTTCCATTTTCCCTATCTATGATCCGGTAAACGTTTTTTAATCCCGGAGTGGTGACTTTTTCAGCATTTCCAGAAATTTTGATGGTATCTTCCAGTTCACCATCCTCATTTTCTATAGCCACCAATTTGTAAACCGCCCCTAATGCCGGCTGATCGTAAGCAGTGATCAGCTTTGTACCGATGCCCCAAGAATCAACCCGTGCACCCTGGGCTTTTAAGTTCAAAATGGTATATTCGTCCAAATCATTGGAAACCACAACTTCCGCATTCGGGAAACCTGCAGCATCCAGCATCTTCCGCGCTTCTTTCGACAGGAAGGCGATATCACCACTATCCAGTCGAATTCCAAGAAAATTGATCTGATCGCCCAATTCCTGTGCCACTTTTATCGCAATGGGCAATCCGGATTTCAAGGTATCGTATGTATCGACTAAAAAGACGCAGTCCTTGTGGCGTTTGGCATAAGCATGAAATGCTTCATATTCATCTTTATAGGCCTGCACCATTGAATGGGCATGTGTACCTGCTACTGGAATGCCGAATTTCTTGCCTGCCCGCGCATTGCTGGTCGCTTCGAGCCCACCGATATAAGCTGCCCGCGTCCCCCATATTGCCGCATCCATTTCCTGCGCACGTCTTGTGCCGAATTCCATCACCCGCTCGTTTTTCACAATCTGTTTGATGCGGCTCGCTTTCGTCGCGATCAAAGTCTGGTAGTTGACGATATTCAATAGTGCTGTTTCAATTAATTGTGCTTCCACTAACGGTGCCTCTACACGAATCAACGCCTCGTTTTGGAAGACCAATTCACCTTCAGCCACCGAATAGACATCTCCTGTAAATCGGACTGTCCGCAAGTATTCGATGAAATCTTCCTTATAGCCAAGCTCTTGCTGAAGATATTCCAAATCACTGTCCGTGAATTTGAAGTTTTTCAAGTAATCCAACACACGTTCCAAGCCAGCAAAAAGGGCATAGCCATTACCAAAGGGCAATTTACGGAAAAATAATTCAAATACCGCCTTCCGCTCATGCATGCCGTCTGCCCAATAAGCCTCCGACATATTGATTTGATATAAATCTGTATGTAGTGCCAAACTGTCATCCGCATAATGCTTGTCCATAAGAGTCCCCTTCTTCCACCATCAGTAATGCCTACAATTATACACGAATAAAGGTAGGACCATAAATAAAAGCCACCTGAGCTGTATTTAAATTACTACATAATGTGAATACAAGGGAAGAGATTCCGTTTGTTTTCAGCTAACGCAGCTGGATCTGCAGCCAATAACCCTGTCTACTGTCAATGTAAGCTTATTTTAAACATTCATAATGAATGCTTTGACATTTATAAAGATATGTGAGATAGTAGTCTAATTAACACAAAGGTAACTGGTAAATTTTGATAATCTGGCATTCTACGATAAATGTTTTTGAGAATACTTATTCACACTGGCGCGATTTGAGGATCGCAAGGACGTAAAAGAAGGTAGGGTTTACGTTGCTTAAGTTAGAAAGCACCCAGTGGAACAATGACCGCGGTACTGGAAGTAATACTTTCAATGGAAATGATTCCCCGATAAAACGGGTTGAAAAATTGAGTCAAAACAAATTATAGTTACCTTAAACCAACAAAGGGATGTCCTCTAATCGAGGACATCCCTTTTCCAATTCCCCCAAACTTTAATACTTCAGCGCCACATTTTTCAAAATGGTGTAATTGCGCAAAGCTTCCAGTCCTTTTTCACGTCCAAACCCACTCTTTTTATATCCCCCAAATGGCATCTGCACACCTCCGCCTGCCCCGTAATTGTTGATGAACACTTGGCCTGCCCGAATTTTACTGGCTACACGGTGCGCCCGCGCGCCATCTTTTGTCCAGACCCCTGTCACCAGCCCATAATCGGTGCCGTTTGCCAGTTCAATCGCTTCTTGCTCAGTATCAAACGAAAATGCGGCAACAACCGGTGCAAAAATTTCTTCTTGAGCGACATAGCTTTTTGGCGCTAATCCATCAATGACGGTCGGCTGGAAAAAGTAGCCTTTTTCGAGTCCTGCTGTCACTTGTCGTTTTCCGCCTGTTAAAAACTGCGCTCCTTCTCTATCGGCGACATCCATAAACTCCAAGATGCGGGTGAATTGTTTTTCATTTAGAATCGGGCCAAGATCCAAATCATCAATTCCTTTGCCGATTTGAATCGCTTCCATTTTCGCTACGACCTTTTTCAGAAATTCATCTTTGATCGTTTGCTGAACCAGCAAGCGGGATCCCGCCGAGCAGGTCTGTCCAGCATTTTGGATAATGGACCGCACCACCCAATCCACTGCTTCCTCCTGATCGCAATCGTCAAAAATGATGTTTGGAGACTTTCCGCCAAGTTCCAAAGTGACCGGTTTGACGTTTTTGGCAGCCCCCATCATCACAGCGGAGCCTGTTTGGACGGAGCCCGTAAACGTGATATGGTCAACATCCGGATGCTCGGAAATCGCCGCTCCCGCCTCGAAACCATAGCCGGTCACCACGTTGAAAACGCCTTTCGGCAAGGTGGTTTGATCAAAAATCTCCGCCAATTTGATGGCCGTCAACGGGGTGTCTTCCGCCGGCTTTGCAACTACGGTGTTGCCTGTCGCAATTGCCGCGGCGGTTGAGCGTGAAATGATTTGCAGCGGGTAATTCCACGGAACAATATGAGCAGTTACGCCAATCGGTTCCCGCAAGGTATAATCGAGAATTCCCGGCTGAACCGGGATGGTCTCCCCGAAAATCTTATCTGCCATTCCCGCATAGTATTCAAAATACAGCGCAGAAGCTTCGACGTCTTTACGGGCCTGTGTCAGTGGCTTGCCTGTATCGAGCGTTTCCAGCAAAGCGATTTCTTCCGCATCCGCCCGTAAGGCATCCGCTACTTTATGTAAGATCCGGCCTCTTTCGATCGGAGGGAAAGACTGCCATTCTTCAGACTCGAAAGTAGCCCGTGCCGCTTCGACTGCCGCATCCACATCTTCTTTTTTCCCTCTCGGAATTTCTGCCAGCACGTCCCCAGTCGCCGGATTTTTTGTTTCAAAACGCTCTTTTCCGATGCTGTCGATCCACTCACCATTTACATACATCTGTTGCTTTTTCATTTTCTGCACCTCTTTCCGATTAGATTCCGCGGCCTCCATCTACATTCACTACACTGCCAGTCATCAGTTTCGCTAAATCGGAGCTGAGGTATAAGACGCAATTAGCAATCGCTTCAGGAGTGATCAACTCACCCAGCGGGACGCTTTTCCGGAAAATCTTCTCTTTTGTCTCGCCTGCATCACTGCCTGCTGCTGTAAATTCACTCAGCATCTTGGTATCCGCTGGACCGGGATTGATCGCATTGACCCGGATATTATAAGGTGCCAATTCAATAGCCAGCGCTTTTGTCAAGGAAATCGTCGCTCCTTTTGAAGCGACATAGGCGTTCAGACCAGGACGCGGACGATCTACCGAAACAGAGGCAATATTGATGATTGAACCACTATTTCGTCGTTTCATATACGGTACCACAGCCCGTGAAGTTAAAAAGACGGCAGTGGAATTGATCGCCATGATGCGCTCCCAATCCTCCAGGGAAACTTTTTCAATATCAGTTGCCGCTTGGGCGATTCCGGCAACATTTGCCAAGACATCAATCTGTCCAAACCTATCAGCTGTTTTTTTCACAGCATCTTCAACACTTTGTTCATTCGTTAAATTGCTTTGAATGACCAGCAGTTGTTCCGGATATTGAGCTTCTAGTTCAGCAAGTCCCTCCACTTGAACGTCGATTCCGGCCACTTTCGCACCTTTTTCGAGAAATTGCTCAACGACCACTTTTCCCATTCCGCCGCCTGCACCGGTGACAATCGCTACTTTATTGTCTATATCCATCCGACTCTCCTCCTATTTCCTCACCAATTGTTTAAGCTTTTCCGCAATTGCTGAACCGACTTCCTGTGTCGTGGCGCTGCCCCCTAAATCCGGCGTCAGCACCTTGCCTTCCTGAAGCACCTGCTCAATCGCATCAACAATCGCTGTCGATAGGTCTGAACGCCCTAAATGATCCAGCATCAAAGCCGAGGACCAGATCTGCGCAATCGGATTGGCAATTCCTTTGCCCGCAATATCCGGTGCTGACCCATGAATGGCCTCAAACATGGAAGGGAAATTCCGCTCGGGATTGATATTACCCGACGGCGATACACCAAGACCTCCAACTAAAGCCGCTCCAAGATCCGTCAAGATATCCCCGAACAGATTGGAAGCGATGACCACTTCAAATGATTCCGGGCGCATGACGAAATAAGCGGCCAAAGCATCAATGAAATTGCTCTCGAGTTCGATGTCCCCATAATCTTTGGCAACCGCCTCGACCACTTCGTCCCAAAGCTTCATCGAATGGATAATCGCATTGGATTTTGTAGCGCTGGTCACTTTGGATTTTTTGTTCTTTTTGGCATATTCGAATGCATATTTTGCAATGCGCTCGACACCTTGTTTAGTGATGACCGTGTTTTGAATCGCCATTTCCTGCGACTGCTGCTGATACAGACGGCCGCCGATATTCGAATACTCCCCTTCCGCATTTTCACGGAATACCATGAAATCGATCGGCTGATCGTTTTTCAAAGGAGATTCGATGCCCGCCAAGCGTCTGATTGGCCGCATATTGATGTATTGCTGAAAATTTTTGCGGATGGGCATGATCAATTCCCAGATGGTGATTTCATCCGGCACACGTTTATCTCCCACAGCCCCGAACAAGATCGCATCATAATCCTTCAGCTGATCCAATCCATCCTTCGGCATGATATGGCCATGCGCCAAATAATATTCACTGCCCCATTCAAATTGGTCGAAATCAACCTCAAATGTAGAATCCAACTGTTTTAAAGCTTCCAACACTTTAATTGCTTCTTTGGTGACGTCGGGTCCAATCCCATCCCCGGGAAGGACTGCTACTTTATGTGCTGACATGAACTCTCCTCCAATGCCTTAATCTCCAAGAAAGAATAGACTGATTCCTGGAATAAACGAAATAATGAGTACATCCACAATCATGATCAGAATAAATGGAACAATTGCTTTCACGAGGCTTTCAAATTTTGTTCCTGCTATGTTCGCAGCCACAAATAGATTGACGCCTACCGGTGGGGTGATAAATCCAATCCCAAGGTTGACGATCATGATGATCCCGAAATGCACGAGATCGATTCCAAGCGCGCTGGCGATCGGTACAAGAATCGGCGTTAAAATAATGACTGCTGCTGAAGTTTCCAGGAATACCCCACAGATCAGCAACAGCAAGTTGATGATCAATAAAGCAATAATCCAATTATCTGTCACGCTGAGCATCAATTCGGTCAGTTCAGCCGGAATCCGCTGGCGCGTCAAATAGTAGCCGAAGACCGAAGCACCGGCAATGATGAACATAATTACTGCGGTCACGACTACAGAAGAAGAGAAAATTCTTGTCAGATCCGCCACTTTAATCTCCCGATAAATGAAAATCCCCACAATCAATCCATAGACAACCGCTACAACCGCCGCTTCCGTCGGAGTGAATATGCCGCCATAAATACCGCCCAGTATAATCACCGGCATCATCAAAGCCAAAAATGCATCGAAAAATGCTTTGATGAAATCCTTGAATCCAAACTTTTCACCACCGCCATATCCCTCTTTCAAGGAAATCAGGTAGACCAGCAAAATTAGAGAAACCATTACAAACAAACCGGGAACAATCCCTGCAATAAACAATTCACTGACAGAAACGCCAGCTGCCACGCCGTAAAGCACCAGCGGAACACTTGGCGGAATCATGATGCCGATAGTTCCACCGGCCGCCTGGATCGCTGTCGCAAAGCTCTTTTCATAGCCTTTGTTGACCATTGCCGGAATCATTAAAGCTCCTACCGCTGCAGTTGTCGCGGCAGCTGAACCCGAGATGGCTGCAAAAAAGGCACAAGCGACAATCGATACGATTCCAAGTCCGCCTTTGACACGGCCGAAAATGACATTGGCCAGGTGGATCAACCGCCTCGAAATCCCCCCGCTTTCCATTAACTTGCCCGCCAGAATGAAAAAAGGTATCGCCATCAGCGGGAACGAATCGACTGAGTTGAACATCCGTTGAATAATGACGATCAGCGATACGTTTCCATCAAGAAAAAAAACGAGAGTTGAAGCCAGTCCAAGTGCCACCGCAATCGGAACATTAATTAAAAACAAAGCCAATAATAAGATAAACAGCACCAATGCCATCTTCAGACACCCCCGCTTTTAAAGTCTTTTGAAAACTGCGAGGCCATATTAATGATTAAAAGTACGCCGCTCACTGGAATGACCATATAAATCATTCCCATCGGAATCCGTAAAACCGGCGAGGTTTGGGACATTCCCTGCATTGCTAAATCATAGCCTTCTATTACCATCAACAGAAAAAAGAGCAGACTTGCAAATGTCGCAATGCTGTAAAGAGCTTTACGAATGGGAACACCGAATAAATTCACAAAAAACTCCATTCCAATATGCGCTTTTAAAGACATTGCATAAGACGCCCCCAAAAAGGTCAGCCAGATTAAGCAGTATCGCGCCAGTTCCTCAGTCCAGGCAAGAGGAGAATTCAATATGAACCGAAAAATCACCTGAAGAAAAACGGCCGTGACCAGCACAACCATAATAAGATTCAAGAAATGCTTGACACCGAAATTCATGTACCCGATTAACTTCCCCATCATCTTGCCCCCGATATAAAAAAGAGAGAAAGGATTCTCTCTTTTTTGAATTGACTTATTACCCGTTTACTGAGCTTCTAGAATCTCATTCAACAAGTCCTGATGTTCAATTGTTTCATAGACAGGCTCCACTGCTTCCTGGAAAGGCGCAGTGTCGATATCTTCAATGATTTCCATGCCATTATCCTTCAGGGTCTGAAGTGATTCCTGCTCCATTTCAACGATCAGATCACGTTCTCTCGCCCCCGCTTTTTGTCCTTCTTCGACAACGATATCACGCAAATCTTCCGGCAATTCATCGTAAGTCTGTTGGCTCATCATATAAATGGCTACAGAATAAACATGTCCTGTTAAACTCATGTATTGCTGATTTGCATCATAAAGACTGAACTGGTCTGCAACAATCGCTGGGTTTTCCTGTGCATCTACAACCCCCTGCTGCAAAGCAGTGATCGCTTCAGTCCATGCCATCGGCGTCGGCTGTGCACCCAATGCTTCAAAAGCGGCTAAATGGATTTCATTTTCCTGCGTTCTGATTTTCAACCCCTTTAAGTCTTCAGGTGTTTCAATTGGGCGTACGGCATTCGTGATGTGGCGATAACCGTTTTCTCCCCATGACAATCCGATGATTCCGTTTTCTTCCATCTTAGCGAATAACTCATCACCGATATCACCTTCCAAAATCTCCACTGCCGACTCCCGGTCCTGGAATAGGAAAGGCACGTCCAAAACGCCTAACTCCGGCACAAAATTGGTGACTGGAGCGGTTGAAGACACAACCAAATCGACTGTCCCAAGTCCCATGCCTTCAGTCAATTCACGCTCTGCTCCAATTTCACTGTTTGCAAAAACTTCAATGGTCACTTGCCCATCAGTCCGCTCTTCCACAGCTTCTGCCATTTCCAGGAATCCGATATGGTAAGGGTGATCATCCGGCAATGAATGTCCTGCCTGCAAAACGTAGGTTTCTCCCGATCCTCCCTCTTCACCCGATGAATCGCTGTCAGAACCTCCGCATGCTGTTAATGCCAATACACTTGCCATCATCACAGACACCATTCCAAACTTCTTTTTCGCCATTTTCTTTTCCCCCTTTTTTATGGTAAGTGGAACAATTTCCCCGGATTCAAAAAACTAAGTATCTTCAATTTCCTCTTCATAATATCAAAGGATCACCCTGTTTAGTAGACAAAATATTCAGTCTTAGCGAGTCAGACTAACTCAGTAGGATGAAAAAATCCCACCGAGTCAGTCTATTTATCGATTCAAGTAATCCGTAACTGCCCCTTTTGAAGAACAGGATACATTATGTGCGTATTTTCCGAGCACGCCTTTTTTATGGAGCGGAGGAGCTACCCACTGTTTGCGGCGTTCTTCCAACTCAGCTTCGGAGACATCCATGGAGATTTCCTGCAACTCCGAATCGATGGTCACCAAATCGCCTTCCTGTAAAAAGGCAATCGGTCCGCCAACCTGCGCCTCGGGTGCAATATGTCCAACCACCAGGCCATGTGTCCCGCCTGAAAAACGGCCATCTGTCAGCAACGCAACTGACGCGCCCATGCCTTTGCCGACAAGAATAGCTGATACAGAAAGCATTTCAGGCATTCCCGGACCGCCCTTCGGACCTACATAACGGATAACCAGTACATCGCCATCATTAATTTCATTGGCCATCACGGCTGCTGTCGCTTCTTTTTCGTTGTTGTAGACACGCGCTGGCCCTGTATGGCGTTTCACTTTCACACCGGAAACTTTTGCTACTGCGCCACTCGGTGAAAGGTTTCCTTTCAGGACAATCAATGGACCGTCCTGACGTTTTGGGTTATCGAACGGCATGATGACCTTTTGTCCTTCCTGCAACCCAGGTGATTCCTGAAGGTTTTCAGCTACTGTTTTGCCTGTTACCGTCATGCAGTCACCGTGCAGATACCCTGCTTCAAGCAACATTTTCATGACTGCTTGAACGCCGCCGACTTCGTGCAAGTCCTGCATGACGTATTTGCCGCTCGGTTTTAGATCAGCCAAATGCGGAACGGTTTTCTGTAGTCGGTTAAAGTCGTCAATCGTCAAATCCACTTCCGCTGCATGCGCAATCGCCAATAGATGCAGAATGGCATTTGTCGATCCGCCAAGCGCCATAACGACCGTGATGGCATTCTCGAACGCTTCTTTTGTCATGATGTCTTTCGGATAGACACCCAGTTCAAGCAGATTATGCACGGCTGCACCGGCCTTTTCACAATCCGCTAATTTTTCGGAAGATACAGCGGGATTGGAAGAACTTCCAGGAAGACTCATCCCCATTGCTTCAGCTGCAGATGCCATGGTATTTGCCGTATACATACCGCCGCATGATCCCGCTCCCGGGCAGGCGCCGCATTCAATCTTGCGGAGCGTATCGTCGTTGATGTCTCCATTATTATGCTGGCCTACACCTTCAAAAACTGAAACAATGTCAATATCCTGGCCATTATGGCGTCCTGGAGCAATCGTCCCACCGTACACAAAAACAGCTGGAACTTCAGAATTCGCAATAGCGATCAAACAACCCGGGATGTTCTTGTCACAGCCGCCGATCGCTACTAAGCCATCCAGGCTTTCAGCCCCTACCACCGTTTCAATCGAATCAGCAATCACATCGCGACTGGAAAGGGAATACTTCATGCCTTCGGTCCCCATTGAGATTCCGTCAGACACTGTAATCGTATTAAAAATGAACGGGACTCCTCCAGCCGCTCTAGCGCCTTTTTTCGCGCTGATGGCTAGGTCGTCAATATGTATATTACACGGCGTCACTTCACTCCACGTACTGGCGACACCAATCATCGGTTTCTTGAAATCTTCATCTGTAACTCCTACTGAACGGAGCATCGCACGGTTCGGTGCTTTCATCGCCCCTTCGCTGAAAACTTTACTGTTGATACGCAAATCTTTTTTCATAATTATCCTATCCTTTCTTTTCTATTTATTATAGAGCACATTTGTCAGAATTCAACGAATTAAAAAATAATATTTCATTATTTTTATAATCGTCAAATAACTTACACATGTATGCGGTTTCATCTTATTGTTTGATTATCTCCCTCTTGATGTATGCAATATATTTCTATATAATTACCTTGTCTACAATAACTTTATAGTCGGAGTTCACTGCATCCTTCTATTCTCGTCCATTTTTTAAAAAAGTGTTTTCAAACGAACTATCCCTCGATTCTAATTTTTGTGAAAGTCCGTGAGAATACTCAGGGAACGTGAGTAAAAGGAGATGGTCATATGTTGATCCGTGAAGCTAAGAAAAATGAGTTTTATATATTAAAAGAACAACGACTTGAATCCTATCGCCCATATGAAGCAGAGCTCTCGCCAGAGCATTGGGAAATGCTGAAAGCAAACTTGGAATCCACGAACGATCAAGAGGACGGTGCTGAAGTATTCGTTGCAGAAATAGACGGGCATATTGCAGGCAGTGTTGTGTTGTTCCCCGCTGATTCCAAGGCCTATGAATGGGATTCAATGGCCATAGAACATCCCGAAATCCGATTATTGGCGGTCAGTCCAGATTTCCGTTCCCAGGGAGTCGGCAAAGCGCTAGTCGAACATTGCATTGACATTTGTAAAATACGCAAGCAAAAATTTGTCGGCCTTCATACCGGAAGCTTTATGATAAACGCGATTGCCCTTTATGAGAAAATGGGCTTTGAACGGATTGAGTCACTCGACATCACGCCTTTAGATGATGGCATCGTTGTAAAAGCTTTTCGCTTAGATATCCAAAACTGATAAAAAGGTTCCGTCAAATTTTGACGGAACCTTTTTCAATCGTTTTTCAGGCCGTTCCTTTAGTGACTCGACAGTTTAAAACAGACAACTTTCGGCTCGGTCATTTCCTGAATCGAAAATTTGATGCCTTCAC
Organism: Planococcus sp. SE5232; assembly: GCF_050686535.1. NCBI lineage: Bacteria > Bacillati > Bacillota > Bacilli > Caryophanales > Caryophanaceae > Planococcus > Planococcus sp. SE5232. The sequence continues at coordinate 21,991 of NZ_JBOGCP010000003.1, forward strand.
GGCCTAATCCCGAATTTTTTACCCCGCCGAATGGCATCGCATCGATTCGGTAATCGCTGCTGTCATTAACCATGATTCCGCCTACATCCAATTTGGCGATCGCCTTATGCGCTAAATCTATATTTTTCGTAAAAATTCCTGCCTGCAATCCATAGTTCACGTTATTTGATAATGCGATAGCCTCGTCGAGATCGGCTACTGTGTACAGCAATACTACAGGACCAAAAACTTCTTCTTTGGCGATCGTGCAATTTTCGGGAACATCCGTCAGTACAGTCGGCGAGTAAAAAGCTCCAGTCCGCTCTCCCCCTGTTAAAACAACCGCGCCTCTGCTTACCGCTTCTTCAATCAGTTGTTCAACACGCATCGCTTCCTTTTCAGTAATCAGCGGCCCCATATCTGTGAGCTCGGATAATTTATCTCCGACGATGTATTCCCCAGTGCGCTCAACGAACTGCGTCTTGAATGATTCAAAGACGCTTTCCTGAATATAGATCCGCTGAACGCTCAAACAGTTTTGTCCGGCCGCCCAGAAAGCTCCTGAAACGCTGGAATCCACAGCCTCTTCCAAATCGGCGTCCTCCAGTACGATGACGGGCGAATTCGACCCCAGTTCCATGCTGATTTTCTTCAATCCCGCTTTACGCGAAATGTCTTCACCCGCTTCCAGCCCGCCAGTGAAGGTGATCATCCGAACTGCAGGATGTGTAACAAGTGCATCTCCGATTTCCCTGCCATGGCCGGTGATCACGGACAAGACTTTTGCTGGCAAGCCGGCTAGGGAAAAAGCTTCCGCCAAGAGCAACGCACTTAAAGGTGTAACAGTTGCCGGCTTAACGATGATGGCATTTCCTGACGCAATGGCTGGACCAATTTTATGTGCAACCAAATTGAGTGGATCGTTGAATGGGGTAATCGCTCCGATAATACCGATTGGAAAACGGTAGAAATAGCCGATGCGATTTTCGCTTCCTGGCGATTGATCGAAAGGAATGGTTTCTCCGTTGATCCGCCTTGCTTCTTCCGCACTGATACGTAAAGTTTGAATAGCACGCCCTACTTCCTTTTTCGCTTCACGAATCGTTTTGCTGCTTTCCAGGGCAATCGTCCGGGCGTATTTCCCGCTATGCTGTTCGATGTGATCAGCAGCGCCATTGATTACTTTTATACGCTCGTGGACAGGCATTGCGGCTGCTATTTCGGCTCCTTCTTCTGCCTCTTTCACACAGTTCAACATATCTTCCGCTGTAGCGGCAGGAACTACATCGATGATGCTGTTGTCTTGGGGGTTCCGTACTTCAATGATCTGCTCACTGTTCACCCATTTTCCTGCAAAAAACATTTTTTTGCCTGTAAGATGAGTCCTCAAACAATTACCCCCTTATCTCATAGTAATTTTACCGCATGTTTTTCACGGGAAATCGTAATAAGGTCAATTAATAACGAAAAACCTGTCTCTGTCTTTCCCGCTCCCGCGCCGCTCAAGGTTACGTATCCCAGAAGGTCGGTCTCATAGGTGATTGCATTGACGGCTCCGCCGACAGATGCCAACGGATCAGTCAGGTCCACTTTCTCTGGAGCAATCGAAGCGATGACTTTGGACCCCTCTTTACGTGCTTTCGCTATAAGCTTCCAACGCTTCCCTTCTTTTTTCGCTTCCTCAATATCTTTTAATGTAAGGCTTGAAATTCCTTGGCATGAAACTTCTTCAACGGTCAACGGCGCTTTCATCACATAGTTCGATAGAATAACAATTTTATAGCGGGCATCGTAGCCTTCTACATCACTGGTCGGATCCGCTTCAGCAAAGCCTAAATTCTGCGCTTCCTTCAAAGCCTCCTCGTAACTGACACCTTCTGTCTCCATTTTCGTTAAAATATAATTTGTGGTTCCATTCAAGATTCCCCGCACTTCTGTAATTTCATTTCCCGCAAGTGTCGCAACCGGCATCCGAAGTGCCGGCGTCCCACTCATTACAGTGCCTTCAAATCCCCAAGACACTCCGTGTTGTTCAGCAATTCCCGAAAGCTCCTTATACGCCAAAGCGACCGGCCCTTTGTTGGTCATCACCACGTTCTTGCCGTTTTCGAAAGCCGTTTTGCAATGGTCGATTGCCGGTTGGCCTGTTTTCACATCCGTATAGGATACTTCAATGATAGTGTCTGCATTGGATTCCCGAATGGTCGTCAAACTATCCCACCCTTTGATCAGTCCTGAAGTTTGAGGATAGTCTTCCAGATTCCCGGTTTCTTTCAGCGTTTTCAAAATCACATTGATATCAAGGCCATTCGGATGATAAATAGCGCCTTTCCTCAAATCAGAAATCGCCACAATCTGCGCTTCAAAATCCTCATCCCGCTTCAATGATTCTTTCTTATCCCTAAGGATTTCAGCCAAGCCTTGTCCGACTACGCCAAATCCTATAAAAGCTAATTTATGGACCACGGTTTTCCACCTCTATCTTGTTGGATTCAACTGCGCCGGTTTCTTCCAATTCCAGACACATAACGCAATTGTTTTGTGAACATACCCACAGAGCTTTAGTTGTCGGCAGCTGTTCTTTCCTCTGTCAAAAAATTAAGCGCTGTTTGTGCAAGAATTGCCGCTCCAATCGGGAGGCAGTTTTCGTCAATATCGAAAGTCGGCGTGTGGAGATCCCGATGGACCCCATCTGTCAGGGAACTTCCTAGGAAAAACATGGAGCCCGGCAGTTTTTGTGTGACATATCCAAAATCTTCTCCACCCATGCCAAAAGGCTTTTTGGTGATCCGCAACTTTGGATAGAGTTCGTACATCGCTTTCAGGATCCTGTCATTAACGGCTGGGTTATTGACCAGTGCCGGCTCGCCTCTATGAATTTCCAAAAAATATTCGCCGTCCAGGTTTTCTACAATCGAGAACGCTTTGTTCAATTCGGTTGATAATAGCTCACGGATTTCAGTGGAATAGCTGCGGATCGTCCCCTCAATTTCCACTTCCGTCGGTATGATATTGCTTGCTGTTCCAGCATGAATTTGGCCGATGCTGATCACAGCTCCTTCTAATGCAGGCACTTTGCGTGAAACAATCCCGTGCAATGCCTGTAAAACAGGGCCGAGCATCCAGGTTGGATCGGTTCCTAGTTCCGGATAAGCACCATGTCCGCCAGTGCCCATGATTTTCGCCTGAAAAACATCGACATTTGCCATGCTGTATCCATCACTGATCTGGACTTCTCCAGCAGGCAGCCATGGACACATATGAAGCGCAATCGCCGCCTCTACTCCGTCGTATGCCCCTGCCTGCACCAGATAAGGAGATCCTGACAATCCTGCTTCGTCTATGCATTCTTCCGCTGGTTGAAAGATGAATTTAACAGTTCCTTTGATGTCATTTTTTTTGAACTGTTCAGCTAAAATTACAGCAGCTCCCAACAGGATTGCTGCATGCGCATCATGGCCGCAAGCATGCATCATCCCCGGATTTTGTGAACGATAATCGATTTCGTTTTCTTCTTCGATGGGAAGCGCATCAATATCCGCTCTAACGGCGATTGTCGGCCCTTCTCCGGAAGTCAAGGTGCCGATGACACTCGTTTCTAACCCGATTCCAGTTTCCACCTCGATGCCGTCAATTTCCTCTAAAGCTTGTGCAATATACTGAGAGGTTTTGAACTCCTGAAAACTGAGTTCGGGATATTGATGGAATGTGCGCCGCCATGCAATCAGTTTGTCTGCTAGGGAGTCGGCTTGATCGACAATATGATGTCCAGACATCCACTCTGCACCTCGAATCCTGAAATTTAAACTTTAAGTGCGTTTTCCACGTGTTTGAATGCTTGTTCAAAATCAGCAATAATGTCTTCGATATTCTCGATGCCGCAAGACACTCGGATCAGCCCTTCAGGAATTCCCATTGCTGCACGTTCTTCGGGCGTACACTCTACATGGCTTGTTGTCCGGGCTGGGCCAACCGTCGTTTCCACTGCCCCCAGATTGGCTGCACGATGGGCATATTGCAATTTTGGAAGAAGGTCCCGTACCGTATCGACGCCGCCTTTCACTGCAAAACTGAGCATGCCGCCGAAATCCTTCATTTGTTTTTTCGCAATATCATGGTTTGGATGCGTTTCGAGTCCAGGGTAGAAGACATCTTCAACCAACTCTTTTGTTTGAAGGTATTTGGCAAGCTCCATTGCATTTTTGCATTGCTCACGTACGCGGAGGTGAAGTGTTTTCATGCCGCGCAAAGTCAAGTATGCCGCCATCGGATCCATTGTAGCGCCGTTGATTTCGCGGTAATGGTAAACTTGTTCAACAAGTTCATGGGAACCGACTAATACCCCACCCAAAGCATCTGCATGGCCGCCGAGAAATTTTGTTGCGCTGTGTATGACCAAATCCACACCAAGCTCAAGAGGGTTTTGGTTGATCGGCGTTCCGAATGTATTATCGATGATCACGAGAGCCCCAACTTCATGTCCCGCTTTTGCCATTCGTTCAATATCGGTGATTTTAACTGTTGGGTTTGTCGGCGTTTCCAAATAAAGGATTTTACACCCTTTTGAAACTTCCGCTTCAATTGATTCATGATTGCCGGTTTCGGCCAAAGCGACTTCAATATTTTGTCGTGATAGAAATTCCGTGAAGATTTTATTGGTGCCGCCGTATGTGTCTTTAACCGAAACAATACGATCGCCCGGCAACAGGAATGTCGCTAACGTATTGCTGATTGCCGCCATTCCGGTGGAAAAGCTGGTTGCCGCTTCGGCTCCTTCCAGAATCTTCACTTTATCTTCAAACGCCTGTACTGTCGGATTTGTGTTGCGCCCATAGATATGGCCTTTTTTCTTGCCGATCGCGACGTCATACCATTCATCCATATCGTCATACGTATAAGCTACGCTCAATACTACGGGTACTTGAGTTGCCCCGTGAACCAAATATTCTTTTTCTCCTGCCCATACTGCTTTTGTCCCTGCATGAATATCTTTTTGTGTCATATGACCACTCCTCTTAGTTTTTTTGGAACTCATGATGATTGTCGATTTCCACCCCTGTTTGGTGCTTTTGCAATTCTTGATAAGCAAACAGGGCAATGGCCGTATCCTGTACGCCGGTACCGGTTAAATCGCAAACTGTAATCTGGTTATCATTGTCACGGCCCTTCAACTCTTTGGAAGTCAATTGGCCAAGTTCGATAACCTGGAATACATCCTTTAGTTCGCCGCTGTCCAAAGCATGGTGCAATTCCCCGAGCTTAGCGCATTGCGCTTTGGCATCACAGACAACTTTATCCGCCGCTGCCAGGACCCGCGTCTCGAGTTCCTGCTTTTGTTCAGCGTCTGAGCCCATTGCTGTAATGTGAAGACCGGCATGCAGCCATTCTGCTTTTACGAGCGGCTCAGTTGCCGGAGTCGTTGTCACGACCAGACCGCTGCTGCGGACCACTTGTTCGGCACTTTCTGCTGCTTTGACTTCTTTGCCGAGAATTCCACTCATTTCTTCTGCGTATTGCCTGGCCCGTTCGTCAGATCTTGCATATACAAGAACCCTTTTGAAATCCCTGACCAATGCCAATGCTTTCAGCTGGAATCTCGCCTGGCTTCCTGCTCCGATCACTCCGACAGTGTGGATGTCTTTTCGCGCCAGGTAATCGGCGGCAATCGCTCCAGCCGCTGCAGTCCGGATTTCGGTCAAATAGCCATTATCCAGGAAAAGTGCCTGCGGAATACCGGTTTGTGCACTCAGCAGCATCATGAATCCATTGCCGCTCGGCAAGCCGATTTGGGGATTATCAAAAAAACCGGAAGACACTTTGATGGCAAACATCTCTTTGCCTTTCACATAAGCTGTCTTGACGTCCACTTCACCGTTATGGTCATGGATGTCTATCCGCATGATGGGCGGCATCTCCACATGGCCCTGCACCAATTTGTTGAATCCGTCTTCGATCACCATCTTCGCTTCCAGATTCAAGGTGATATATTGCTTCACTTCCTGCTCGGTGTAGATCAACAAGTTTTAGCACCTCCTTAAATGGAGTTCTCTATTTAATTAAGATTTCGCCCTTGATGTGCAGTCCTCTAGGCAGATTCGCTAAAGTTTCACAGCCATTCTCTGTCACGCGAAAAGCTTCACTTACTTCAAAACCGGATTTGTCGTACCACATTCCCGGAATTAGATGAAATGTCATATTCGGCTCAAGGATGGTTCGGTCGCCTTTGCGAATGCTTGCAGTGTGTTCACCCCAATCCGGCGGATAATTCAACCCCACCGGGTAACCGAGGCGGGACTCTTTTTCGAAACCATATCTAGCAATCGACCTGGTCCAGACTTCACAGATCTCCTCCAAGGCAATTCCAGGTTTGATCATTGCAAGGCATTCTTCAAGCCCTTCCAACGTCACCTGAACTAGTAACTTCATTTCATTGCTTGGCGTTCCGATATGGACAGTCCGTGCCAACGGCGAATGGTATCGTTTATAGCAACCGGCCAATTCTAAAATCACTGATTCATTTTTCTTATAGCGGGCGTCCGTCCATGTCAGATGAGGGGTCGATGTTTTTTCACCTGATGGCAACAGCGGCATAATGGCCGGATAGTCCCCGCCGAATTCCTCTGTGCCTGTCACTTGCGCACGCAGGATTTGGGCGGCCACATCACATTCACGGATTCCTTCATTTATCATCTCAATTCCCACAGTCATTGCTTTTCCGGCGAATAAAGCAGCCCGTTTCATGTAAGTGATTTCCTGATCGGATTTTATAAGCCGTATCCAATTCACCAATGAAGTCGCATCTTGGAAACGGGCATTCGGCAAGCCTTTTTTCAATTGTTCGTAGCATTTTGCAGTAAAATAATAATTCTCCATTTCAACGCCTATACTGCGATTCTGCTGTCCGATTTGCTTTAGAATATCAGCTACAAAATCCATTGGATGCTTTACATCTGATTGAACATACGTGTCCGGATAAGGAATGATGTTGTCATGGTACAGCCATGTTGTAATTTTTGCTCCATTTGCATCCATTGTCCGCCCTACCCAGATCGGCTGGTCTTCGTCGTCAATGACGATCAGCATCTGATGTACATAAAACGACCAAGCATCGTAACCAGAGAGGTAGTTCATATTTGCCGGATCGGTGATCAGCAAGACTTCTATCCCCCTCGCCGACATCCGCTCTTTTGTCTTTCGTATTCTTTCTTGGTACTCCGCTGTTCCAAATGACATGGAAAATCCCTCCCCAATGTATAAGATTTTCGAATTTTCGGAATAATGTTTCCGTGGGTTCAGTATAGAACATTCTCCACCAAACTATCATCTGCAATATTGTATGAAGATTTACATTTATCGTAGTCATATTTTCTTGTTGGTCCACGCCTCAAGAGAAAAAACCGCCATCCGAACTCTGAGTTGCAAGTTCGGATGGCGGTTTATCCATTTGTATGTTCTGCGACGCCAATTTCCCAAGTCTTCAGGCTTAAGTCCAATAAGAACAAATCATCGGGGTCAATAAGAGATAATCCCGTCAATGATTCGATTTTTCTTAGGCGGTACAATAAAGACTGGCGATGCAAACTCAAGGCCCTCGCCGACTGGCTGACGTTTCCATGATTCTGGTTATAGGATTTCAGCGTTCCGATTAAGTCCATATTCCGCAGAATGTCATATTCAACAAGTGGTTTAATGGTGCTCATAACCACTTCTTTCATTTCCTCATTTTGGGCAAGAGTCAACAGTACTCGATCTATACGTGTATCGCTATAGAGCATGCGTTGGCCTTTTCCTTTTTTCCGCCGGCCGATATCCAAGGCCAAGGTGGCGTGGCGATAACTTTCAGACAAGCCTTGAAAGCCTTCACTGTAATCTCCAATTCCCCAGGAAATGACGACTTCCGGCAACAGATGCTTTAAACGGCGGTTCGCCAAGTCCAAAAAATCAACGACGTGATCATCATTTGTTCCCGCAGGCTTTTCCAGATAAATCACCAGTTGGTATCCATGATAGGTCATAATAATTTCCCTTTTCAACGACTGGGCTGCAAAATAGATTTCTTCTTCTATATAGCGAATCATGCTTTCTGTCCATTGAATGTATGAATTATAATCTTTTTTGCGTTTTTCAAATAGCTCTTTGAAGTTTTCAGGAAACCCGACGATGCATATATACGGCAATTCCAGGTTATATCCCAGAAGCTTTGCTCTCGAAAATGCTTGATTTGCAGACGTGTATTCTCCTGTGGCAATTTCCTGGACGAAATCGCTGCGCAGGCTTATTTTCGTTTCTTCAATGGCATTTTTCCTTGAAAGCCATAACGATATGGTCGTCGCGGCATGTTCAAGCACCGCTATCCTGTAATGCGTCAAATAAGAAACTACTGGTGTTTCCTTCGGCAATACGACAAAAATGTAGCCTTGGGGATCTTCAGAAACTTGGAGAACCGGAATCTGCAAGATCACTTTACCGTCCAGAAGCGCCGTCCGGAATTTTCGCAGCAGAGGGTCGTTATTCACCAGATCCGCTTCTCTCCTTATCGGAAAATCACCCTGCATTACAGCATTTTTCCATTTCTCAATAAAACTTTGTGGATAGTCGCTTTTAGCCTGGATAAACCCGTTCCGGTCAGTTATCAGAAGTTGGCAATCCAGCTGTCGTTGAATGTACTTCGAGATAAGATCCAAGTCCGTATCGCCCAAAATAAGATTCAACAATTCCCGCTGTACTTTTTCTGAGCGTTCACGGTCTTTGTAGTGGGTATCATTGATGTTTTTCATCACTTCTTCGATAATAGTGGAAAACCTTACTTCCCAAGGAAGTTCAATAATCGCGAAGTTCTGTCGTTCAGCCAATTCTTTAACTTCTGCCGGAATTTCAAAAACATGGCGGCCAATTGCAATCATCAATGCCGAAGCATTTGAATCGATGATATCTTGCACAAACTTTTTAAAACTTTCCAGATCGCCATGGCATCCTATGGCAGTCGTTAGGACAAGTTCGTTTTGACGGACAAAATTTTCGACTGGCATCTCCATTACAGATACCCACTGGACAGTGCGCTCAGCCACAAAATCTTTTGCCGTTAAAATGCGGGCATTTTCTAAAATTCCATAGTTCAATACACTCTCTACCGTCAATTGCATGGTATCCCCCCATTGCGCTCCAACAGATTTCTATTTGCCCCAGGCAAATAAAGCTTGATGCAACTCTTTAACTCCAATTATAGCATTACAGAAAATGCGGGGGGCACATTAATCTGAATTAACAGTTTTCTTCCTCCCGTAGATGAATCCTTACCGGCTAGCTGTTCATCCATGAGAAGCATATGTTTTGAGCAACTTGAGCAAAATCGTAAGATCCACGTTCCTGCCGGTGATAATGACAACAAGTGACCCATTTTGATTCGGGATTTGATTGCCTAATACGGCTGCTATTCCAGTAGCCGCTGCGCCTTCCACGATCATCCTTTCCTGATCCATCATATAGGCCATCGCATAGCCAATCTCTTCTTCAGGAATCAAAACCAGCTGATCCATATATTCTTCAACCATATCAAAAGTATAGTGATTATCGAGGCCGATCCCTCCAAGCAAACTGTCCGCAAGCGTTTCACTTTCTTCCATTTCAAGCGGTTTACCTGCTTTTAAGCTTTCGTACATGACAGCGGACCGTTCCATTGAGACGCCGGTTATGCGGACATCTGGACTGTTGGTCTTTAAAGCCAAGCCGATTCCTGAAAGCAGTCCTCCTCCCGATAAAGGAACCAGCACGTCTGATAAAGTGGGAAGGTCTTCTAAAAGTTCCAAACCTATTGTTCCTTGTCCAGCAATAACATAGGGATCGTCGAATGGCTCGATTACGGTGTAGCCTCTTTCCTTCTCCAATTCAAAGCAGCGTACACCAGCCGCATCCTGGCTTTCCCCCCCTATTTCTAACCGGGCACCAAGTCTTTTCAAGGAATCCACCTTCATTTTCGGAACACGGCTTGAAATACAGACCCTTGCCTCAATTCCTATCTTTTGCGCTACAAATGCGACCGCCATCCCATGATTTCCAGTTGAATAGGTGGTGACTCCCCGTCTCTTTTCTTCGTCACTTAAGCTTAGGATTTTATTGGCAGCGCCTCTGATTTTAAATGCGCCGATTTCATGCGTATTTTCCAGTTTCAAGTAAACCGGCCGTCCTACTCTTTCAGATAATGCCAAAGACTTTATCAGAGGCGTCTTCTTTACAAGGGAAGAAATTCGTTTTCGTGCTTCCCACACTTCCTGTATTCTCATTTGTCTGTTCAAGCCGAAAGCCCCTTTCTCTGAACAAATTCTTTAGCTAAATCTTAGCCTGTTGCATCGAATATATCTATTGCTCAACATGGCTGATTTATCAGCCGAAGTTTCATACAGTTTAGCAAGGAGCTCAGCCGGTTTTCTTGTCCACGGCAAACGAGCCGCAAAAATCTTGCGGCTCAGCTATTGGTTTTCCAGCTATTACTGGTGGAAAGGATTTTTCCATTCCATCAACAATGCGTAATTTCTAGACTCTTGGTCTTCCACATAATTGGCTACTACGGAAACCGGTGTTCTTCCACAGCGCAGCAAAAAGGAAATGACCGGGTCTTTTATCTTCCCTGCTATTACTTGTTGTGCATACTGTTCTGCTGAGAGCGTATTTGAGAATTTATGATAGCCAGGCATCCTTCCCCCGCCCAGCAGACGTTCCAATCCATCGTGCACCACACGCTCATACATCGATTGCATCAGAAGCTGGCCAAGTTTCAAAGACCGGAATTTCGGCAGGATGCAAATATCAACGACATACAATGTTGCGCCGTCGGAGTTGTGATTTCGGATATAGCCATCATCTGTTATCTCCTGCCATGTATGCACGGGATGAGCAGGATCAAAGTCCGTCAGCAATGCCGTCATCGATCCAGCCATTTCTCCTTCCACTTCTATACACAACGCCCCTTGCGGATACAAGTCCACATGATTCGCCAATTGTTCATCATTCCACCAAAGTTCTGATGGAAACGGAGGTGGAAAACTTTCCTTCTGAATGGCAATCAGTTCCGGAAAATCAGCTTTAGTGTAATTGCGGATCTCCACTGCTACAGGCGTATCGCCGTCAAACACATACTGGGTCTTCCTGTACATGTGCTTTCCCTCCTTTCTCCTTATCATACTTCACTCCGGACTATGAAAAAAGCTGCTCAATTTTGAGCAGCTTGGCCATCGGATAATTAGATTGGTGGCAATACATTTGGTCCACTGAGGGCAACGACTGCCAATAATGCGGCATATGCAACAGACTGGATGAACAATCTCTTTTTCATCATTTCAACTCACCTCCATTTTCTTCATCGTAAGTTTGATAGAAATACGCTTTTTCCCACTGCTGCTGGTTTCGGTAATGGGCGGCGAGTTCAGCAGCAACAATTTTTGTTTCCTTTATATAACCATTCTTTCTGAAAAATGGAAACATTGTTTCTTCACAATAGGCCATAAGGTCTGGTTGGGAAAAATTTCTTTTCTCGAAATAATTGGCATAAATATGAAAATATTTGTCTTTAGGTGAATTGCTTATCGCTTTCAACTCTTCAATCTGTATAGCTGAGTTTTGGCCGCCTTCAACCATGGACTCCAAAAGACTGGTCAAAACCGCTTTATAGAAATACGTGTCGGGTTCGACTTTTTCCTTTAACGCCTGGAGAATCTCCAGAGCTTCACCGTGCGCATTTTTCAGCCTCAGCAACTCTGTATAATTATAGAGCGTTTGATTGTGCAATACTGACTGCTTCGTCAGATGAGTATTGCGGATCAACACTTCGTAAAGGCTTTCTGCCTGAACCAGCAGATTTCTGCGGGTATAATTGATTGCCAAAAGTATCTGCGCATGGAGCAGCCGGATGTAATTATGGTGCAGCTGAAAAGAGCGGACGGCCAGTTCGGCAAAATGCGCCGATAGTTCATGGCGGTCTGCCAAAACCAGCATCCGGGCCTTTTGATAATAGAACTCTCCTTCGAATTTTTGGGGAATACTTTGGATGCCCAGATCCAAACTGTTGAGAAATTCAAGAGACTTCGTATTATCCCCCATCATGGACCAGTACAAGGATTGGAAAAATTGGTGGATCCAATGCTCCGGAGCCAAAAAAGACGCTTTCATACGTTCCAGCATTTTTTTCTGTTCTTCTGCTTTCATGAGATCCGTATCGTAAATATAAAAGCGGAATTTATAGAGTTCGTATTGATTGACCAACTCTGTAGATTGAATATAATCATTTTCTGTTTCCAACTGCTTGTATATTTCACGCATCGTTTCAAGATCATAATGGAGGGAACAATCAATGAATTTTCCAATGATTTTCTCCAAACGCATATGTTTTTCAACTTCTCTGTTCAATAGAACGCCCATTTTCAATAACAAGGCTTTAATGGTCGATTCATGAGGACTGTAAGCGTTGGACTCGATCTTGCTTAAATGTGAAATCGAGCAGATGCCTTCAGCCAGTTGTAACTGGGTCAGTTTGTTTTTCGTCCGGTAATACTTGATGATTGAACCAGCATTCATATTTTCACCCTTTTTTTACAGAATAAATAAAATATACCATAAAAAGAAACTTCAATCAGCGGTGGACTATCTTCCATTGATCAAAGCTCAATAGGAGCACATTAAAGCGGGATAAAAAAACCCCAGCATTGCTGCCAGGGTTGCCTCTTTCGCTACTTGCTTATTTCATTATTGGACTCGCGAAAAACCGAATCCTGATGCGTAATCATCACCATAGCCAGCACCTGAACCCGACAGGATGTCATATGCTTTTGCGCGATTTTGAAGATTAGCTCTCACTTGGACATTGGTCGCACTTGGGTTCGTTGCCCATACTTTTGCTGCAAGTCCTGCTGCATGCGGTGAAGCCATCGAAGTTCCACTGATTGTTGCGTAACCGCCCGTATACCAAGCTGAGTAAATTGCTGCACCTGGTGCGGATAGTTCAACATCGTATTTACCGATCGAATAATCACCATCTGTGGAGCTATAGCCGCGTGAAGAGAAATCCGCTACACGGTAGGTGCCATTTTGGATGACGTTTTCAAGTGCCGCCACTGCCACGGCATTCTGCAATGCTCCCGGGAAACCGATCGATCCTTGATAAGGACCTGAGTTTCCAGCTGCCGCAATGATCAATACGCCTTTGTTGTAGGCATAGTTGACTGCGTTCGTGATCAAGCTGCTTTCAGCGGAAGATCCCAAAGACATATTGATGACCACTTTCGTTTTTAATGCAGTGGCTTGATCCGCAACGTGGCGGATGGCAGCTGCAATATCATCAGAAGAACCGGATCCGTTATCCCCTAGTACTTTATATGCCCATAGATCAGATTGAGGAGCCACCCCGTATAAGCCCCCGTTCCCGTTCGCCAGCGCAGATCCTGCGACGTGCGTGCCATGCCCCTGACGATCTGTACACGTACCATTTGTGATGCTTGCACCAAGGGTGAAGTCTTTACATTGCTCTACGTTATTCGCTAAATCTGCATGGTTTACGTTGACGCCAGTGTCGAGTACGGCGATGTTAATGCCGGCTCCTCCTGAAGACTGAGCAAGGTTGGCGTTATTGTAGATAGCCTTGATCCCCCATGGTGTTGATTGAGCAGCCGCCATAGTCGAGTATTTAGCCAGTGGTTCAGAAGACGTTTCTTCAATGCTGTATTCAGGGACTTTTTCAACGACTATATTTTTGTTTTTCTGAAGAGCTTCGAATTGTTTCTCATTCATATTGGTGGTGAATCCTTCATTATCAAAATCCCAGTGCACACCGTATTGGTTTTTAGCGTTTTTCAGCTCTTTTTGGTTTGCCGTATCAATCAATACACGGAACTTCTCATTGCCGTTTGCTTTTTCAGCGGAATTCCCGTTTGCGCTGACTCCCATTGCCGGTACTAACAACGCAGCTGCCAGCATTGCTGTCGTGATGAATTTTGCCGATTTCTTCATCATTCAATCCCCTTTTCCAATATGGTTTATGGCGGCCAGGATCCAGCGACGGCGTCCCGCACTTTCACACCTTCCCAACTTGATGGCCCTGCCACATCTTTAAAGTTAGCAGAAGTTTCAGTTTTCCGTAATTGGGAAATTTTTTCGTTAAACTATGTAATTATTCTTGAACAGGTCTAATTGCTCAATCAAATATACCTACAATAGATTTTTCCAAAAAAAAAAGCCGTAAAGCCAAACCCTCATGGCGCTACAGCATTTACACTCAATGACCGTCAGTAAATTTCTTTTCTCATGAAATATATACAAGCTTCATATGGCTGCAGGACACCTTTAACACGCTCATCATAATTGGTCAGAAGAAGCTCCGCATCGTAAGGCGTATTCCATGTGCAGGTGCTGTCAGTTAAATTCGAAGCAATGAGCATTTTGGTATAGCGGTCTTCCCGGACGTACGCGTATACATCCGGACATCCGGAATCAGTCAGATTAGTGGTTCCATACACCAGCACGTCCCAATTTTGGCGAAGATGGATCATTTTCTTATAATAGGTCCAAATAGATTTCGGATCATCTTTTTGAGCCTCGACATTCAACCATTTATAATTCGGATTGACTGCAAGCCAAGGTTCGGTCTTGGAGAACCCCGCATAGTCCTCGCTGTTCCATTGCATCGGCGTACGGGCATGGTCACGACTGATTTTTTTAATAATTTTCATCAGTTCCTCATGGGATGCACCTTCCCTGCGATTGTACCGATACATATTTTTAGTTTCGATATCATTATACATTTCAATATCGTCAAACGGCGCATTGGTCATGCCGATTTCCTGTCCCTGGTAAATGAAGGGGGTACCCTGCATGAAAAAATACATGCAAGCCAATGCCGTCGCACTTTCAAACCAATAATCCTGATCATTTCCCCAAATCGAAACCGTTCTTGGGCGATCATGGTTTTCCAAGTACAGCGAATTCCAGGCGATGCCATGCGCCGCTTTTTGCCAGCGGTCCAGAACTTCTCTTAGATCCTCCACATCCAATCCGGCATCAAAGCTGCTGCTTGCCGCTTCATGGGCTTCCAGGTGAAAAATCATATTGAATTTTCCTTCATGCTCACTGATCCATTGTTCCAAATCCTGCGATTTGGTACTGTTCGCTTCACCTACTGTCACAATGTCGTACCCTGAAAAAGCTTTATCCCGTAGTTCTGCCAGCATCTCCTGTAGTCCCTCCACATCGGTGAATTTTTCCCACGCTGGAAGATAGGGCAGGTTTTTAGGATTGGGCATATCACTGTAATCTTTTTTTATGTGGTTGATGGCATCTACACGAAACCCATCAATTCCTTTATCCAGCCACCAGCGGATCATTTCATATACGGCTTCACGCATGTCTTGGTTTTCCCAGTTCAGATCCACTTGGTTTTTCGTGAAGATATGCAAATAATATTGATTGGTCTTCGGATCGAATGTCCAGGCGGGACCTCCGAAAATACATTCCCAATTGGTTTGTTGGTCACGCCATACATACCAGTCACGCTTCGGATTTTCTTTGGAGGACCGAGACTCCAAAAACCATGGATGCTGATCGCTTGTGTGGTTGATGACCAGGTCGATGATAAGCCTCATGCCTCTTTTATGCACTTCTTCAAGGAGACGGTCAAAATCCTCCATGGTGCCCATTTCTTCCATGATGGCTTTATAATCGCTGACATCATAACCATTGTCTACATTCGGAGATTTATACATCGGACAAATCCAGATAATATTGATGCCCAAATCGTCCAGGTAATCCAGTTTTTCTGTCACACCATTCAAATCACCGATGCCGTCTCCGTTCGAGTCCTTAAAACTGCGCGGATAAATTTGATAGACTACTGCCTCTTTCCACCATGTTTTCTTCAAAGCACTCTCCCTCTTCCTGAAATTGGAAATAAGTAGTGTTGAATCATGTTGCTGTTTGGCTCCACTCCTTATCGATCAAATAGCTGAAACCTGCTCTTTAAGGCTGTCCGTCCATTTCCAGTCGCTGATGTCAGCAGCCTGCGACACGTGGTGCGGCTTGCTAGCGCCTACAATCGCTGAAGTGACGGCCGGCTGGTTGAGTGTCCAGGCCAGTGCAAATTGCGACAGATTATAATCTTTATCGTCCAGCAATTCCTTATAGGCTGCAACTTTTTCAAAGTTGGCATCTGTGAAATAATGCCGGATGAGTTCTTCTCCTTTTGCCGCTCGGCTGTCTTTGGGCATATCGCCTTTTTCTTTGTACTTTCCAGACAGCACGCCTCGAGCCATCGGACTGTATATCAGTAATCCCATTTTCTCAGCTGCGCAATAGGGCGTTATTTCGCTTTCCAATTCGCGGGACAATAAATTATATTGTGACTGACTCGATACAAAATGCTCGAATCCATGCAACTCACTGATTCCCCGCGCTTTTGCCATTTGCCAGGCAGCATAATTCGAACAGCCGATATAACGGACCTTCCCTTGCCTCACCAAATCAGTCAGTGCGGATAGCGTTTCTTCCAATGGTGTGCTGTTGTCGAAACGGTGCACCTGATAAAGGTCGATCCAGTCCGTCTGCAGCCTCCTCAAAGATTCTTCTGCCTGCTGCATGATATGGTGTTTGGATAGACCCTGCTGGTTGGGCCCTTTGCCCATTGGCAAGCCCACTTTTGTGGCCACTACCGCATTGTTCCTTTTTCCTTTTAGGTAACGGCCAACAATTTCTTCGCATTCCCCAGTTCCGTACTTAAAAGATTCATCCTGTCCTTTGCCATAAAAATTGGCTGTATCGATCACATTAATGCCTCTTTCCAGCGCAATATCCATTATGTCAAATGAAGCCTGCTCGTCGATCCACCGGCCGAAAGCCATCGTGCCTAAACTCAAGTTTGAAATCCTTAACCCTGTTCCTCCTAAGTTCTTATATTCCATCCAATCCCCCCTATTGACCACTGCCCGAATCTCCAGCGATTCCTTACTCTTTTTATTCCATATTCCTATGGAAATTCCTGCAATTAAGCTCAAAATTTTATTAGAAACTTCATTATAAAAAGCCATCTGTAAAATTTCTCTACAGATGGCTCCTTCCATTTCCTATTCCGTTTTATGGGCTTCAAATACCTTTGCTGCAAATCCGGCAACATAATCACTGCCGCCATTGTCTTCAATTGATTCGATCATCATGGCTAAGATGAAATCCGGACTTTCAGAATCGTAGGCGACAAAAAAGCCATTTTCCTGCCCTTCTTCTCCGATGGCACCTTTCAATTCAGCCGTACCGGTTTTTCCGGCAATTTTCACAGTTGAGCTATTGGCAGACTGTGCGTAGCCATCCACTACGACATTTCGCATACCGGCGCGGAGCGTTTCAGCATTGTCTGCGCTCAATAAGCCATCTTTCCAAACCTGTCCTTTTTCCTCGTCCATGAACAGCAGAGGCTTATACATGATGCCATCTGTCAGGAACGGCTCATACATCGAGGCCAAATGAAGGATGTTCGTCAACATTTGCCCCTGCCCAAATGAAGTATCCGCCAGCTGACCTTCAGATCCGAGCGTTCCTTCATTGGAAATCTGTGAGGTCTGCAGCTCCAAAGCAAATGGAACCTCTTCTCCGAAGCCGAAGCTCTGCAAACCGGAGATAAATGCTTCATTGCCCATTTCGAGCGCTTGACGGGCAAAGTAGATATTGTCCGAGTACACCAGCGCTTTGTTCAAATCAATTGGATTGGGTGCTTCCGGATGCAGACGCGAAACCCGGTAATCTCCCCATGAACCATCTTTTTGCCACGTCGCACCGTCAATCTGAATGCCTGCGGCTGGATCAAGCGTTCCCGCTTCCATGCCGATGGCCGCCGTGACAGGCTTGATCGTTGAACCCGGTGCATAAGCTGCCCCAAATCGATTGAATAAAGGATTCAAGGGATCTTCAGTCAATTCTTTGTAGCGGCTTTCACTGATGCCCAGCATGTATTCGTTCGGATCATAGGCCGGCGAACTGGCCAATACCAAAGTTTCACCCGTGTTCGGGTCAACTGCAGCACTGGTTCCTGCTTCGCCTTCCATCGCATCAAAGGTCGATTTCTGCAATTCTGCATCAATTGTCAGGATGACGGTTTCCCCGTTTTCCGCCGGTGTTTCCGCCACCGTCAGCTCTTCTCCTTGTTTATCAATCAGGATTTTTACGCCGTTGGCACCGTGAAGCCGTTCTTCAAGTGTCTGTTCAAGCCCTCTTCTGCCGATTGAATCCGTCGACGTATAGCCCTGGTCTTTCAGCTCTTCTAGCTTTTCTGCAGTAATGGGGCCGATATAGCCGCTTAAATGTCCAAGGGCTTCTCCATACGGATATTCACGCATAGCAGTTTCCTGATAGGTCACTCCTGGAATTGCTGCCGCTTTTTCCAATAGTTCCGTGTTGGTTTTGGCTGCTTTGGCAATCGGCACAAACTGCTCTTCCTGCACCCAGCTCTGTCCCATTTTTTCATCGATGGATGCTGCTGAAATCCCGAGAATTTCCGCCAACTCTTCTTTGGCAGCGGCATCTGTGAAGCTCTTAGGCACAACCCCGATGTTAAAGCCGGTTCCATTGATGGCTATCGGCTGTTCATTGCGGTCCAGGATTTCACCGCGCTCCGCTTTTGTTGTGGACACACGTACTTCGTCCCCTTTTTCCAGCTGCTCAAAAATGAACGATGGATCCCATTCAACAAACCACGCTTCTGTTTCTTCCTGTGCTTCAAACAATAAAGTCATTGTCTTTTCAAACTCGACCGGTCCGGCCAATGTATCCATCTTCACCTGCACCGGGAAATCAGCCGGGTTTTCAGTATCCCATTCTGCATCTTCCGGCGGCTCAGTATAGCTCACTTCGACATTTTCAATTGCCAGCTCTTCATAAAGCATTTGCTGCCGCTCGATAAAATCCTCCGAAGCGTAAGCTTCTTTTGTGCCGGTATTTAAATAAGCACTATACATTTCCGAGAACTCTCCAGTGTTCCAGTGTTCTATGTATTCCTTCAACCTGTCTTCAGGCGTTGCCTGCTGCTGGCAGCCAGCCAGAAATAGCAGGATAGCCAAAGCCAGAATAACTGTTAATTTCTTGCCCATACCATAACCCCCAGTTGTTTTCTTTATTTTACCAATAAATACCCAAAAGGTGAAAGGATAAAAGCTCCGCTGGAAGATGAATCGCTGAATATCATTTCTTTTCATTCCATTAGCCAGCATGCAAGCTGTTCGGAAAAAAAACTGTCATTTTTTCGGAGTAGCCTAAGTCGTAGGAAGAAAACACTTTAGTTGCAGATGAAAACATCCGCAAACAAAGTGTTTTTATATGGTAAACTATTTAACAAAAGATAGGAGGATGAATATGGTTGAAATTACATTTTCAGAATCAATTGGTTCTGTCCTAACACTTGAAAAGAGAACGCGCTTAAAGCAAATTCACGAAGACCTTTACAACAAAAAAGGTAAAGGCTCTAATTTTCTCGGCTGGCTGGATTGGCCAAGTACGCTTGATGAGGAGTTCATGGGGAAAGTCGAAAAAACGGCTGCCCAAATCCGTGATAACGCGGACGTCTTGGTAGTCATCGGCATAGGTGGTTCATACCTGGGTGCCAAGGCCGTGTTATCGGCATTGGATCCTTATTTCAGTAAAGAATCCGGACTGGAAGTGGTCTTCGCAGGGCATCAAGTCAGCGGCGAATACTTGAAGCAATTGCTTGCCCATCTTGAAGGCAAACGCGTCATGGTCAATGTCATTTCCAAATCCGGAAAAACGACGGAGCCCGCCATCGCTTTCCGTTTCCTGAAAGATTATATGGAAAAACGCTATGGCCAGGAAGCGGCAGAACGGATTATCGTGACAACCGATGCCGAAAAAGGGGCATTGCTGACACTTGCAGAAGAAAACGGCTATGAACGCTTTGTCGTACCTGCAGATGTGGGCGGACGCTATTCCGTTTTCACTGCTGTCGGCCTGGTGCCAATTGCGGCTGCCGGCTATTCCATCCGCGACTTGATTGCGGGAGCAGTAAGTGCTGAAGAGCTTTACAACAACACGGATGCTGATGAAAATCCAGCGCTGCAATACGCGGCAGTCCGCCACCAGTTGTATGTGGAAGGATATACGACAGAAGTGATGGCGACATTCGAACCGAAGCTTTCATTCGTCCAGGAATGGTGGAAGCAATTATTCGGCGAAAGTGAAGGGAAAGAAGGCAAAGGGATTTTCCCGGCGTCCGTTTCCTTTACTACTGACCTGCATTCGATGGGACAGTACATCCAGGACGGCAAGCGCAATTTGTTTGAAACCTTCCTGCTGGTTCAGGAAGCAAACGAAGATTTGTCAATTTTTGAAGCTGAAAACGATGACGATGAATTGAACTATATGGCGGGGCTCTCCCTGCAGGAATTCAATCATGTGGCATATAAAGGAACATCAAGCGCCCATTTGGACGGCGGTGTGCCGCAGCTCAGCCTGACAATTCCTAAAATCAATGAATACTACCTCGGCCACTTGCTGTATTTTTATATGCTGGCATGTGCCTACAGTGCCTATATGCTCGACATCAACCCATTCGATCAGCCAGGGGTCGAAGATTACAAGAACAATATCTTTAAACTCTTGAACAAACCTGGATTTTAAAACATCGAAAAAAGCTGACCTTTTACAGGTCAGCTTTTTTTAATGGAATTTTTTCAATCAATTCTTTTCCAACACCAGCAAAGCCGCTCCGAGTATGCCCGCATCATTTTCAAACTGTGCAATTTCTACAGCCAGCGGATTCAGCAATTGCGGCTCCAGCTTCTGAAGGAACAACTCCCACCAGAACTCCGCCGATTCCGAAACGCCTCCACCAATGATCATCATGTCCATATCAAATGCTGCCTGCAGGCTGCTGACAATAAAGGCCAGATCAGCTGTGAATCCTTCAACGACTTGCATAAAGGCTGGATCTGTTGCTGCATTTTCAAACAGCTCCTGAGGCGTTACGTTCAAACCAGCTTCTTTGATGCGCCGCCGGATGGCTGTGCCGGAAACATATTGTTCACCGCAGCCTTTCCGGCCGCACGGGCAAAGGACGCCGCCCGGGTACAGGAGCATATGGCCAAGCTCTCCAGCTCCTCCGTGCCGGCCGCCGCTCAAAAGCTGGCCATCCCATAGGACACCACCGCCAAGTCCTGTGCCAAGCGTCAAACAAACGACACGGTCAAGCCCTTTGGCCGCTCCGAATTTCGATTCAGCCAATGCCGCGCAATTAGCGTCATTTTCCAGCTCTACCTGCTTGCCAGTTGCTTTTTCCAATTGTTTTTTTACGGCTGTCCCTGACCACCCCGGAAGAATGTCGGTCGCGTAGATGACACGCCCTTCTTTCGGATCGACAAAGCCATGGGTACCGATGCCAATCGCTGCCACTTCAGGATGCAAGGCCAGTACGCGCAGAACCTGCTGCTCCAAATAATCATATAAAGGAAAGGCCGTTGGTACCTGTTCGTCATAAAAAATCTCCCCATTCGCATCAATGACGCCCATGCGAATTTTCGTTCCACCAATATCGATTCCTAAAACCTTTGTCATAAGAGCCTCCTAATAGTTGACTGAAGTAGTTCTATCATACAGGATTCGTCTAGTGGCAAACAGTATTTTATACAATCTTCTGTCAGTGTCACTGCACCCGCCCGTTGTCATCCATTGAATTTGTGTTAACTAAAATAAAATATAAGTTGACTTAAATATTTTGTCTGATTATACTCGAATTATATTGAAAATCAGGAGGATACAGAATGACAATGACTACAACCAGATCGACCAATCATTCCCGCACGCTGCAATTGGTGCATATCGCTATGTTCTCTGCCTTAATGGCAATTGGCGCAAACATCGCTTCATTTTTGATCGTTGGAGGCGTACCAATTACGCTTCAGACATTCTTTGCAATTTTGGCAGGCCTATTACTCGGCAGCCGTATAGGAGCCGTTTCCATGATTGTCTATGCATTTATCGGCCTTGCCGGGGTTCCGGTCTTCGCAAAATTTTCCGGCGGCATGGATACCCTGATCAGTCCGACATTCGGATTTATTCTTTCTTATGTATTCGTTGCTTATATTGTCGGATTGATTGTGGAGAAATGGCCTTCCAAAAAAGGGTTTATCGTTGCAGCGCTCGCCGGAACAGCTATCAATTACTTGTTTGGCACGAATTGGATGTATGCAGCCTATAAGCTGTGGTTCGCTGCACCAGAAGGCTTCACCTATCAGATGGCTTGGGCCTGGATGGCTGTGCCTCTCCCTAAAGATCTCCTATTGGCAGTACTTGCCGGTTTGTTCGGTTACCGATTGCGGCCGATCATCCAAAAATATCTATAAAAAAACCGGATGCCTCAGGGGCATCCGGTTTTTTGATCCATTTATTTAGATGGGGCAGATTTCCACTGGTCTTCCAACCATTTTTCGAAATCCTCGCCTTTATCGCCTTTATACGTGTCGTAGATATCCACGCGCATTTTTTGGAGCTTCACTTTGAAGTCCTCATAGCTGTGGTCGGCAGGCAAACTTTTCTTGATGCGCACAAGCACCTTGGTAGTGTCTTTGATCAAGTCAAATTTCTTCCGTTCCGGCATGTGGACGTTTTCGCCAAAATCTTTTAATTTTGCATAAGCAGCTTCCTGCACTTGATAGACAGGGTCATGGTTCATGCGATGGGTCAAAAGGTCGATTGTTGGATCGCTTTTCCAGTTGCCAAGCTCCTCAACCGCAGCCAAACGCTCTTTCCAGTTTGCTGTCCGGTTCGCCGCTTTTTTCAATTCGTCATAATTCGGTGGTAAATTAGGGGTGTTTTTGTTCGGTTGTTTCAAAAATTTCATTCTCCTTTGTTCATCTCCCTTTTCGGGAAATGGCGTAATGCTCTCCGTTGACGGAACAAGTTCTTCCCAGTATACCATCAACTGAGCCAAAAAGAAAAAAGTCGACTATTCTGCATCAGACTAATATTGTTGAAGCATCATCAGTTTTAGCCCATACAACTTCTTCAAATTAAACAGGACACCAGCGGATGTCTTCATCCGCTGGTGTCCTGTTTTTCATTTATAAGTTTTTGATGGCCCCGATCAAACGCTCGACTTCTTCTTCTGAACTATAAGGGGCAAGGCCGGCCCGCACCCAGCCTCCGCTGTCGTTGACCCCCAAGACCTCACCAAGCGTAGAAGCATAGAAATGGCCGGCGGCGACAAAGATGCTGTGGTCTTCTGCTAATCTCCTGCAGATTTCCCCAGGCTCCCTGCCGCTGACCTGGAAAGCGACTGTCGGTGTTTTTTGCACGTCGTTGGCGGCTTGCGTAACCGTCACACCTTCGATTGCAGCTAACCCTTCCCGAAGCCGGTCAGCCAGGCTATTTTCATAGATTTCAATTCGCTCCATACCGCTTATAATCTGTTCTCTTCGGCTTTCACCTTCACCGAATTGGGCAAAAAATTCGATGGCTGGGCGGATGCCCGCTATGCCTTCATGGTTTTGCGTACCAGTTTCCAGCTTATCCGGATAATAGCTGGGAGAAGTGGTCAGCTTATAAGGCTCAAGATTCTTAAAGACCGCTTCTTTGATTGCCGCTATTCCGATATGCGGTCCGAAGAATTTATACGCTGAGCACAATAAAATATCAATTTGCTGCTGATCCCGGTCAATCGGCAGATGAGGCGCAGCATGGACAGCATCCGCTACCAGAAGGGCACCGACTTTTTTCGCCCGTTCGGCGAAAGGCTGGAGGTCGACGACTGTACCGATGGCGTTGGAAGCCATTCCCACCGCGACGATTTTTGTCTTGTCATTGATCAACTTATCCAGATCTTTCAAATCCAATGTTTTTGTATCGGGTTCGACCTTGACCCAGCGGACCGTCAATCCACGATCTTTTGCCATCATGATCCAGGGATCGACGTTGGCGCGGTGGTCCATTTCAGTGACAACGATTTCGTCACCCGCTTTGAAGTTTTTGCCGAGTGCATTCGCTATCGCAATCGTCAAAGTAGTCATGTTCGCACCGAATGCCACCTCATTTGCCTGGACATTCAGAAAGTCAGCCACAGCCAATCTTGCTTCCGAAATGATTTCTTCAGTTTCCCAGCTGGACGGGAAAGTCCCGTGAAGATTGGCGCCTCCTCTTTCCATATAAGCGGTGATCGCCTGGATTGCCGAATTGACGACCTGTGAACCGCCTGGCCCATCAAAATAGGCAACAGGTCTGTCTTTATACGTTCTGGCCAAAGCCGGGAATTGCGCCCGGACTTCAGTAATGGGAAACGTTGTTTTAGTGGATTTCATTGGATGCAGCTCCTTTTCATTTAAGGTACTGTTACCGTATTCAATTTTCCGTTGAAATCTCCTTTATTTTTCAGCGTTTTTCAGATTACGATCCCTTGAAGGTGAAATACGATTCATACCGTACGAAATACATGCCGTTATGGATGAAATACAGTCCATACAAGCAGAAATACAATCCTTTGCACACCGAAGATGACTCTACACTTTTTGGCCAATAAAAAAACGCCGCAATTTGCGGCGCTTGATTTTATTCCATTAAACAGCTTTCTCGCATACGAGGATTTCACGCAGGAACAGCCCTTTTTTTGCGATGCAGCGGTCTGTAACTACAAACCCGGCTTCTTCGACCATATGATCCATCGCCTCGATGGTGACGACCAGCAGCTTTTCCGTGAAAGGATACGCGTCTTTCAGTATCGCCAACTGATCGGCAGGGGTCGCATGCGTGTACAAATTATACGGCATATCGATAATGGCCACATCGTAGCTTTCTTCGACTTCCGCAATCGGACCGAGATTGACATCCCCGGTCAAGCCGAAATGGGCGATGTTCTCCCGGGATCCTTCGACGACCAATGGGTTGATGTCGCGTCCGACAATATCAATGCCCATCGACAAGGCCTCCACCAAAACCGTACCGATGCCGCAGCATGGGTCGATGGCTTTGACGCCTTCCGGTTCCGGAACCGCAATGTTCGCTACAGCTCGGGCCACACGCGTGCTGAGTGCTGTTGAATATTCCCGCGGCTTTTTCATATGTTGAAACCAGACTGGTTCACTTTGGAGATAACGTCCGAAATACCAACGGCCTTCAAAAGGAATCAACCCGAACGTCACATCGGGATGATGAACATCCGCCTCGCCGGTAATTGCCGAGCCGATCTGCCGTTCCACATCCCTTTTTCCCGAGAAGTCCACCTGATCCTGCTCGGCCAGGCCATTGATCTTCAAAAAGATCACTTTGAATGTCGCTTCGCCCATATCTACTCCAGCAGATTGTTCAATGATTTCCTGCAAGGTCTTCCCTTCAAAAAACAATTCGATCCGCTCTTTGATGAACGGACTTCGGCTCGGCTCAACGGCTACCCCGCTCTTAACTATTTTTTCATCGGTATCTTTTCCGAAAAAAGACCGCATTTCCAATTGGCATAATGCTTTTTCATCATTCGTATAGGCGTACGTATAAATATAGTCGCCTGTTGCAGTTAATTGATTCAATTCATCCCGTCCTTATCTGCCCTTTTGTTCAGGACAATATCTCATAAGTATAGCAGAATCCATTGAAAGTTAGTCGACTTGAAGGTCATAATTCGCTTCGATGACTTTAATGAGCCTCGTAATCATTTCATTGTATGGAGTACTGAGGCCGTGATTTCTGCTAAGCTTTGCCACAGCTCCATTGATGGCATCAATTTCTGTTTTTCGCTTATGTAAAACATCCATCAGCATGGAAGATTTATTGGCACCGATATCTTCTCGGCCCATCTGTATACATTTTGCGATAACTTCTTCCTCATCCACAGAGATGCCTTCCGCCTTCGCTATTTGAACCGCTTCACTGACAACATTCCGCACTAAAGCCAGTCCTTCATCGGTATTCAGGATGTCCCCATTTCTCAATCGTGACAGGGCGGTCAGTGAATTATAGGCAACATTGACGAATAGTTTATTCCAGATGACGGTTTGGACATCTTCCGCCAACTCGGTTTCCAGTCCCGAGCAATTCAGCATTTCGGTGAATTCCAGCAGTTTTTTCTGTGCATCGGCGTCCACAGCCTGGCCGATGTAATTTTTCCCCCAGCCGCGGTGAAGAATCCGCCCATCACGTTCCACACTTGCACCACAGCCCATCGTCCCAGCAACCGCCGGATTATCCGGAAAGAGTTCTTTTATCACTTCCAGATTTCCAAGCCCATTCTGCATGGTGATGATTAAAGTCTGTGAAGAAAAAGAATCCTTCATCGGTTCCAGTACGGCTCTCGTGGCATGGGCTTTCACCAGTACCAGAACCACATCATAACCATCTGTTTTTGAAATTCCCTGCACAATAGTCAAGGGAACTGTCGTCTCTTTGTTGTCACGCTCGACTATCGTCAATCCGCTGTGATTGATTTTTTCCACATGCGGGTTATTTCTATTATAGAGAAGCACTTCATCGTGCTGAGCTTTTAGGCGTCCGCCAAACAAACTGCCCATTGCCCCTGCACCGACCACCAATATTTTCATAAAACCCCTCTTTTCAAGCAGCTTCATCTGCTGCTGGCTAGCCTGAATATACCATAAAGAGAAACTTCAACCTGACTTTTTCGTTCAATGGATCCAGCTTCCGACCGTATACACAGCATAAAAAACGGCGGCCTCTACAAGGAGGCCACCGATTTTCACCATTTATTTTCTTCCGACTTTGCGGATATCTGCAACTACAAGAGATCCTACCAGCAGAAGACCGAGATAACCGACAACCGGATAAAACCAGTTGACGAGTACGGTGAACCCAAGAAAGCTCAAGAGGAATGCGATTGCCCCCGAAACGATGACGAAAACGCGGAAACGGTTTGTCCCCATCTTCATGAAACGGGCTGAAAATGACAGGAGTAAACTGACTGCCGTATTGTAAATCATCGCAAAAATAACGATGGCCATAATGATTCCGAGTACCGGAGAAATGTTATCGGCAAGAGCCAGCATTGGAAGGTCCGAACTACCGACTACATCGACTTTTGCAAAAATCGCAAAATAGCTCAAGAGAATGAGCAGACCAAAACTAAGTCCACCAATCAACCCGCCGCGGGCTGCAACTTTTTCATCTTTCTCTGCTCCGCCCATAACGAGTGACATCGATGCACCAAGCGCGATGGCCAACGACACATAATTGATGGCCGACAACAGCCAATGAGGCGTCGAAGACAATTGTTCTCTGGCGACCGGCTCCAATTCTGCAAAACTTGAATTCATCGTCAACAAACTGTAGATCGTGATTCCTACTACTAATAAGACCAAAAACGGCGTTATACTGCTGATGATGGTAATGACTTTTTTAACATTCAACATGATGGTAAAAATGACGAGGATAACCATAAGAGTGCGGCCAAAAGCTGGAGCCAGGCCAAATTGCTGGGAGAAAATCGACCCTGCCCCAGCAATCATGACGACCAGAATTCCAAACAAAGTCAAAATCAACGTGTAATCGATTATTTTCCCAAGTACTTTGCCGCTGATGGCATACACTGCATCTTCATGTGAAATGGTCTGCATCCGGCTGCCCAGACGCATTAATACCATTCCCAAATAACCGAACAACGCCGTCGCCAACAGGACAGCTCCAAATCCCCAATAACCAAAGCTGGTGAAGTACTGGAGAATCTCCTGTCCGGAAGCAAAGCCTGCCCCTACTACTATTCCGATAAATGCACTTGCTAATTTCAAACTTCGCTTCATCATCTCTTCCTTCCGTCGTTTTTTGCTCCTTCTTATAAAAAATAAAATAAGGCGCTGATTATTTATGTGACTAGATCATTTTTTTATTCCCCTTGCCACAGACCCTAAACATTAATCGTGGGAAAAACTTCATAGTTCTTGCTTTTAAAGGCTTTTTGGATTATCCTACCTTATTAGCAAACACATTTAGAGAGGTCGGAATCGTATGGAGCAATTCGATCAATCCCTCGAAGTATTCATGGACAATGTCGGCTGGCTGGCCCCATTCCTTTTTGTTTTATTGCATTTATTGCGTCCGCTATTGTTCTTGCCGGTTATTGCAGTGTGCATTGCCGGAGGATTCCTTTTTGGTTTCTTTGAAGGAGCTGTGCTGTCGTTTATCGGGTTGACTTTAATGAGCTGGGTATCTTATCTGCTGGTCAATAAATTCCCGAAATTCAGGGATAAGATGTCCCGGCTGAAAGATAAGATTTTTCCTGATCGCACCTTATCGGTTGCCCAAGTGATGATCCTTCGCATCATGCCTTTTGTCCATTTCCATCTATTGTCCCTATATTTGATGGAAATGACCAAGTCACTGAAAGAATATATGGCCATATCTGCACTGGGCCTGATTGCCCCGGCCATCCTATATACCGCTTTTGGCCAGGCCATCTCGGAATTCCCCTGGTATACAACCGTCAGTATGTTCCTGCTGCTTGCGGCCATCTTCAGCTTTATCGAAAAATGGCAAAATTCCAGAACCCAATCCAATTGACCCAGGAAAACTTCAACCAGCTGAGCATGATAGAAATCTTCGGAAGCGTTAAGCACAACTTTGTTGTGCTTCAGACTGTAGACAAAGTCTGACCAAAATGTATAGCGGTGCATAATCCCCAGCCGGTCCGGCCACTTCGCTTTCCGTGGGCTCAGCTTCAGCCTCCTCGTCACTGCGTTCCTGCGGGGTCTTCAGCTTTCGCTGTCCCACAGGAGTCTTCGTGGCCAGCCCGGTTGGGGGCATGTTGCTTCAATCAAAGAGTGAAGCTTGCTAGTCAATATCAGGAAATGTAGTCTCTACAAACCTGGTAAACCCTTCACTCAAGGATCCGGAGCGCAAGGCGGCGACTCCTGCGGGGACAGCGAAGTGCCGAAATCCACTCGGGCGCCAGTCCGAGTTAGTTCGGCGCGAGCCCGTGGAAAGCGTCCGCCTGAAGCGCAGGATCCGGTATAAACAGGATGAAATATGTTTTCATTCTTTAGAAGACATCAATATTCTTTTGTCTACAAGCTCAAGCACAACTTTGTTGTGCTTTTTTCTTGCCTAAAACTCATAATTTATTAATGATAGGGTATAGCAGACATGAGACCCAAGCTGTTTACTGAAAAGGAGAATGATTATGCCCGTTTTCAACCGCAATGGAATTGAATTATTTTATCAAGACACCGGAAAAGGCCATCCATTGTTGCTGCTGCACGGTTTGACAAGCAACTCTGCGATGTTTTACCGAGAAATCGAATTTTTTAAAAACCAGCGACGTGTTATCGCCTTGGATTCACGCGGCCATGGCAATTCAAGCCGCCTTGAACAGTACACATTGCAGGATCATATAGAAGACGCCATCGCCCTTCTTTCCCATTTGGCACTGGACTCCGTCGATATTCTTGGCGTGTCGATGGGCAGCTATATTGCGCAAGGGATTGCCACACAAAATCCGGAGCGGGTCAATAAGCTTATTTTGGTTGCCACTAAATCCTTTGGGGAACAATCTTCAATGGCCGAGCTATTTGCCCGCTATCCTGAAAAGTTCGATGGGTTAAATATGCTTGACAAATTCAGCGCTTCCTCAAGCTATATTTACTATAACCAAAAAAAGATCGATGAATGGCTCAGTAAAACAGCCCAAAACAGCCGCCAACTAACGATGCAGGAACAAATTACTGCTTCTGATGCGTTGAAGGAATTCGATTTTCGCCAGCAGCTTTTCAACATTACTGCTGAAACCTTGGTCATCAGCGGCAAATTCGACGGGTTGAATCCTCCTGAAAAAGGGCGTGAAACAGCAGTCTCCATCCCAGATGCCACCTTTATGGAATTCAAACGCTCTGGTCATGCACCCAATGTTGAACAAGCTGATTTGTTTCTAGGGATTGCAGAAAATTTTCTGGAGTAATCTCCCTACTCTTCCCACTAAAAAAGGAGCGATTGTCTACAGGAGATCCTGATAAGCTCCGATTGCTCAAAAGCTTCCCTTGGGAAGCTTTTTTATTGCGCGTAATGACTCGGACAGTTGGAAGACTTGTCTGCGGTTTAAAATTGAAGGAACGGGTAAAGGTTAATTAGCATTCATCATTCATCATATGCAGGAGGGAAAAACATGGCGAAGGAACTGGCAATGCATGAAAAGCTTGAAGTCCATGAAGTGCTTACTTTCAAAACAGCCTGTGTGGCCAAAAACAAAGTGTTCAGCGGATTGGCAAAAGACCCGGAGCTGAAAGCGATTCTGGAAGAAGACCTTGAACTGTCGAAAAAGGCCATCAGGGATTTACGCAAATTACTGGCGGATTCACAAAAGTAGACTGCAGGCATTCGATTTGAAAGGAAGGATCTTATGGCAAAGAAAGCCGACACAAAAATAAAAAAATCAACTGCTAAAAAAAGCGATGCCAAGAAAAAAATCAAAGAAGACAATTTAGCGATTCCCGGGTCGCTGCTTGATGATATGGCCATCGCTACAGATTTCCTGGTTACTTCAAAAGCAGCTGTGCGAAATCTGGCTGTGGCCATCACCGAAACCGCGACTCCGGAAGTGAAGAATTTATTGCGCCGGGAGCTGGATCTCGCGATCGATACGCATGGTAAAATTGCACAGTATATGATCAAAAACGACATGTACCATGCCTATAATATCGAGGAACAAGTCGAACATGACCTTAAAAAGGCGGATGTCGCGCTGGAACTGATCAAAAATAAGAATTTTGTTTAATGGTTAGAACCGCTCCGAGCGTCCTACAAATAACCCCGTCCGGCAACTATGCCGGACGGGGTTATTTGTTCGTCATTATTGAGCTGTATAGCCACCGTCGAGAACGACGGCTTGTCCGGTGATGCCCGATGCCTTATCACTGGCCAGGAACATCGTATAATCCGAAACTTCTTTGACGGCCAACAGCCTTTTTTGAGGAATCAATGGATACAGGACTTCCTCAAATACTTTTTCAATCGGGACATTGCGTGTCTTCGCCAAATCGTCCATCTGATTCCGGACCAGCGGCGTATCCACATAGCCCGGGCACATAGCATTAACGGTGATGCCGTGTTCCGCGCCTTCAAGCGCTGCCACTTTAGTCAAGCCGATGACGCCGTGTTTGGCGCTATTATAGGCAGCTTTCCCTGCAAATCCGACAAGCCCATTGATGGACGCCATATTGATGATGCGTCCTGACCCTTGTTTTTTCATGATTGGAAACGCATGCTTCGTAGCAATGAACGGGGCAATCAACATGATCCGGATCAGCAACTCGTATTTTTCAGTAGGGAATTCTTCCAGCGGCGCAATGTGCTGCATTCCCGCGTTATTAATCAGCACATCAAGCGATCCATAATGGGCAACCGTCTCATGAATGGTTTTTTTGATATCTTCTTCATCCGTCACATCACATTTAATGCCGATGCAGTCCAGCCCTTTTGACTTTAAGCTTTCTGCCGCTTTCTTTACCGCTTGTTCATCGATGTCCGACAACACAATTTTCGCACCGGCTTCCGCAAAATCAGCGCTGATTTCATAACCGATTCCGCTGGCGGCACCTGTTATTAATACGACTTTATTCTCTACCAAAACTATCCCTCCCAAGCTAGAGTTAAATTCCAAGTCCAAGTGTAAACAGCACAATAGCGATAGCCAATCCCAGCAATGGCACAATGACCGTAACCGCGCCGACAGCTCCGTAAGCGGCTTTATGTGTCTCACCACAGATCCCTTGAATTGTCGTTACGACATAACCGTTATGCGGCAATGAATCAAGAGCTCCGGATGAAATCGCAATTGTCCGGTGCAGAGCTTCTGTATTGACACCCATATCGATATAGTGAGGAGCAAGCAGCGGCAAGGCGATAACCTGTCCGCCCGAAGCAGAACCGGTTAATCCTGCAATAACACTGACCGCTATGGCTCCACCGATCAATGGACTTCCTGGGATATTGGTCATGGCATCGACGGCTGTTTGAAAAGCCGGTACCGCTTTAGCCACTCCGCCGAACCCAACTACAGCAGCGGTATTGCCAATTGCAATTAATGCCCCAATTGTCCCTTCAGACAGGGCCTTGCCCAAGTTCAGGAAATATTTGCGATTCAATAAATAGGTTGTAATGACGCCCCCAAGTAAGGCAATTATCAAAGCGGATGTCATTAAGGAATCATGGAAAATATAAGAAATTGCCAGAACCACAAGCAATGGAATCAAGCCCATCAATGGATTTGGCAGATTTCGATCTTCCACGATCGGATCCGTCTTGCGCGCTTCAAAACGCTCTCCCTTATTGACTGCTTTTTGGATCATCCGCTTTAACCACCAATAGCCGAATACGGCCATAAAGACAGCTACTAGAATACTGACTTCCCATCCTGCATACGGTGTCGTATTCAAGTATTCAATTGGAATCCAGTTTTGGATTTCCGGGGATCCGGCGGAGGTCATCGTAAATGTCACCGAACCCAATGCCAAAGCGGCAGGAATAAAGCGGCGCGGCAGATCTGCCTGCTTGAAAAGGCTGAGCGCCATCGGGAAGACCGAGAACGCCACAACGAACAAGCTGACACCGCCATAAGTCAAAACAGCACACGCAATAACAATCGCCAAAACCGCTTTCGATAAGCCGAACTTGCCGACGAGCCACCTCGACACGCTGTCAGCAGCCCCACTATCTTCCATTACTTTGCCAAATATTGCCCCAAGCAGAAACATTGGAAACCACGAAGTGATAAATCCAGAAAAACTGGTCATATAATTTGTTAATAAATTCGCTTCTCCTTCGCCTACGAGTTGTGGAAATAAAGGCAGTCCGCTGAAAATTGCTACAAACAATGCGGACAAAGGCCCCGCAATCAGTAAATTCATGCCTCTCATCGTTAAAACGATAAGCAAAACAAGTCCCCCGACCATCCCAAACATACTTAACATTTAAAATCCTCCTTTTATTCCCCTTTTTGTAACCGCTTACTTTAATCTCCCGAAAAGTATTGAATTATCTAAATACGTAACCCCTTTGTTGCTTTCATTAGTGTACAACTCCAGAAAGGATAGGTAAAATGAATAATAACTATAAGTTCTATAACAATTAGTTATAGGAAAGGAGGGCGTCATGGATATCCGTCAATTAACGTACTTTGTAGAAGTGGCCAAGCATCAAAGCTTTACAAAAGCTGCACTTGCTCTTCATGTGACACAGCCGACTCTGAGTAAAATGGTCAAGAATCTCGAGGAGGAAATGGAGGTGGTGTTGTTTGACCGCTCCGCCCGGCAAATCAGCTTGACCGATGCTGGTGAAGTGGTCTATGCACAGGCACAGAAAATCATCCACAGCCTTGATGATTTGTCTGCCTCTCTTTATGATGTCATGAACTTGAAAAAGGGGAAAATAAATATTGGACTTCCTCCAGTCATCAGTACTTTGTTCTTTCCGACAATCATAGCTGAATTTCAGCATGCCTATCCAGACGTTACGATTATGCTTGCAGAGGATGGCGCCAAAACGGTGGAAAGAAAAGTATTTGAAGGCGAAGTCGATTTGGGCTTTGTCATGCTTCCAGTCGATAAGGAGAAATTCGATGTTGTACCATTTGTCGATCAGGAGATCAAACTGCTGGTCCACGAGTCACATCCCCTGGCTCACCATGATCTGATGGATCTCATTCAGTTTAAAGATGACCCTTTCCTGCTGCTCAGCAAAGAATTTACCTTAAACAGCCGGACAGTTGAATTCTGTATCAGCGAAGGGTTTACCCCAAAAATCGCCTATGAAAGTTCGCAATGGGATTTCATTGTCGGTATGGTGGAAAAAAACTTGGGTGTCACACTCATGCCGAAACTGATTTGTGACCGCGTCAAGGATGGCCCCTTCAAAATGATTTCGCTGACCCACACATTCCCCTGGCGACTCGGCATCATCATGGCGAAAAACCGTTATGTCCCGTATGTTTCACGTGAATTCATTACTCTAGTGAAGAGTTTGCCGCAAGTTTGACACACAAAAGGAGCCTCCTCACGGAAGCTCCTTTTGCCAGTAGCTATAGAAAAACAATAATCGCCAACACAGCTGCCAGCACCAGTCGGTAAATGGCAAATGGCATCAGTTTGATGCGTGAAATCAGCTTCAGGAAGAAGCGGATGGAAATCAAAGCGAAAACAAAAGCGGATATGAAGCCGACAATGTAAAATGATAAATAATCCATCGACAACGTATCCCAGTTTTTCATTACCGATACGAGACTTGCCCCGAACATGATGGGAACTGCCATGATAAAAGTGAAGTCAGCCGCAACCCGGTGATTCAATCCGAACAGCACGCCGCCTGAAATCGTAGCTCCTGAACGGGAAAATCCCGGCCACAATGACAGACATTGCACAAGGCCAATCTTCAATGCCTGGAAATAGGTAATTTCATCCAACGAGTTGACCGTCGGCTTTTTCGGGCCGAACTTGTCTGCAACGATCATCAGAATCGCTCCGGCAACCAATGCATAAATGACCGTTTCTACTCCGAACAAATGGTCATCGATCAAATCCTTGAAGGCAAATCCGAAAACCACTGCCGGCAGCATGCCGATGATGACATGCAACAAGTTGAAACTTGCGTTTGCCTGCTGCCCTTCAATCTTATACAAACCCACTAAACTGAACAGGCGTTTCCAAAATACCACAACAACCGCCAATATGGATCCTAGTTGAATGACGATTTTAAACGTATTTGCTGGATATTTCCCTAAAAACTCCTGAGACTTCAGCCACATATCATCGACAATGATTAAATGGCCGGTAGAAGAAACCGGAGCGAATTCTGTCATGCCTTCCACAAACCCTAAAATTAATGCCTTAAGCAAATCAAACCAATCCATGTCTGTTGTTCCTGCTTTCTTTAATAAAATAAGTCCTCGACCTACTAGAACGCTGCACCCCCTCAAAAGGTTGCAGCGTTCCCCACAGTTATTTCTGAAGCTCGAATCGTCATCTGCCCGCCTTTATTTTTACTGCTGACTCGATCGTTTCTTCTCCCCGAACCACTTCCAAAATCTGTCCAGCAGTTTTAGGATAGTTGAGCAGCACCGCTAAGGTACGGGCAACATCTTCACGTGAAATCGTGTCATACATCAAGGTGTAACCTAAATTCACTTTCCCGGTTCCTTCTTGATCCGTTAAAGTTCCCGGCCTCAAAATCGTCCAGTCCAAAGCGGATTTCACTAAATCGACTTCAGACTGCCGTTTAATCTTCATATAATGCTCGAAACTGGCAGGCATGTCTTTGCCGCGTCCAGCGTCCGGAAAGGCGGATACCAATAGAAATCGCCGAACATCTGCCAACTCGGCAGCCTTGGCGATCTTCACCAAGCCATGCCCGTCGATGGCTGTCGTCAATTCCTCACCTGCCCCGCCTGCACCTGCTGTAAAAACCACGGCGTCACAGTCTTTTAGAAGACGGGCAAATTCTTCCGTCTCCGTTTCGATCAAATCTGCTGTAACGGTTCGGATCCCCTGCGCTTCCAATTGTTCAGCCTGTTCTGCTTTGCGGATGAAACCAATAGGCTCGTCTCCTCTTTCAGCAAGGATCCTCCCCAATTTACTTCCCACTTTCCCGTTCGCTCCGATAATCGCCACTTTCATCAAACGCACATCCTTTCAGTCGATTGGTGTTCCTGGCAAATCCATCTTGTGCCGCTTCCACATCACTATAGCCTATACATTGGCATCTTAAACACATGACGCACCACTGCAATTCAGTGCACAGAAAATAAAAATAACCCGTTGCATTCTCATGCAACGGGTTAAGTGGATTCTATTGTTTAGTAAGCCGTCCATCCAGCATCAGCTGTGATGACTGTTCCGTTGACAAAGCTTGAATCATCAGTAGCCAAGAACAAGGCCACTTTTGCGATTTCTTCTGACTTGCCATTGCGCGGGTTCAAGGCCATTCCAGCCTGTATGCGTCCCATTCCCATTTCGCTGATGGACGTCATTGTGGAGCTGATGTTGGTTTCTACGCCGCCTGGTGCGATGGCGTTGCAGCGGATCCCTTCTTTTGCGTACATGAAACCGGTATTTTTCGTAAAGCCGACAACAGCATGCTTTGAAGCTGTGTACGTAGCTCCTGCACGCGCACCATATAATCCGCCTGCTGAAGCGATATTGATGATGATGCCTTTGTTTTTCTCAAGGAAGATCGGCAATGCTTTACGTGTTGCGCGCATGACACTCATGGTGTTGATGGAAAAAATCCGTTCCCATTTTGCATCTTCAATTTCTCCAGCCGGCTCGAAATTATCCATGATGCCTGCATTGTTGACAAGAATGTCCAAAGTTCCATATTCACTCACTGCCAAGTCAATCATCGCTTCAATCTCTTGAAGTTCTCCCACATTGGTTTTCACCGATATTGCCGTACCGCCATTTTCTACGATGCCAGCAACTACTGTTTTTGCGCCTTCTTCATTGATATCGGAAACGATAACTTGTGCGCCTTCTTTAGCGTAAAGTTCCGCAATGGCTTTCCCCATTCCGGATGCTGCTCCTGTTACGATAGCTACTTTTCCTTCGAGTTTCATTTTGCAGGTCTCCTTTTCCGTCCGTTATTTTGTCATGCAAGAGAACGCTTTCATCTATACACTCCCAGTATATTGGCCTATACTTTAGTTATCAATCAACAAATTACCCCTTAAACGTTGATTAACGTACATCCGAATTTGATTTTGTGCAGTTACACAAAACAAATGACGAAAGTGAGGTCCAACCGATGAAAAAAGACCGCAGAATCGATAAATCAAAAATGGCTTTAAAAGAAGCATTGATCAGACTAATGGAAGAAAAAGAATTCAAAAGTATTACCATCACAGAAATTGTCCATTCGGCCAATCTCAACCGCGGAACTTTCTATAAGCATTACCAAACTCAGGAAGAACTCTTGAATGAATTGATTGACGATGTTCTGATCGACTTGATTCATTCCTACAGGGAGCCTTATGTAAAAATAAAAGACTTCGATGTCGGCAAGCTGTCAGCTGCCTCTGTAAAAATCTTCGATCACGTTGAACGCTATTCCCGTTTCTATACGATCATTGTCAATTCGAATGTCCTTCCTGGCTTTCAGAACCGTATTTGCCAAGTATTGAAGGAACTTGTCCAAAAAGAGCTGATCAGCCCGATGCCCACCCCCGGCATTGATCCCAGTTTGCTGAGCAGCTATAACGCTTACGCTCTGTTCGGCTTGATTATTGAGTGGGTGAGCGGAGACTTCAAGTTCACCTCTCAACAAATGGCAGATCAATTGATCAACATCCTGTCTTATCAAACTCCAAGAGCTGAGGCAATTACTGTCTTTAAAGAGAAAAACCTGCGTTAAGAAAAAGATGCCGCCTTACTCCTTTTCAGGAATTAGGCGGCATCTTTTTCATTTATTCTTCGGTGAGGCTGGCATAGACGATCAGGCGTTCTTCCCGAGTCCCCCGATCAAAGTCATAGGTTCCTGAACAGGTGATCAGGACCAATTCCGGGGAAGAGGTGTATCCGAAGACCTGTGAGACATCCGCCAAATCCAATGGTACGGACTCCATCGTATGGACTTTGAACGTCAAAGTCCGCTCCTTGTCCTGCACCACGACTTCGTCCCCTAATTGCAGCTCGGAAAGATCCCAGAAAATTGCCGGTCCATCAACACCATCGACATGTCCGGCAATAACAGCACGGCCATTTTCACCCGGCTGATATCCTGGAGAAAACCAGCTGACATCTTCGATATTATTCGGCACCGCCATTTCACCATTCTCTGTCGTCCCCAAATGCTGGACTTGTGCTTCCAGCTCAATTGAAGGAATCTTTAAAGAAGTCGGCTGTATGCCTGAACGTTTTAACTCATTGATAGGATTCTTTGCTGGTGCCGGCTGCTGAATAGTGACTGCAGCCGGTTCATCAAGCGTAAATCCCACATTTTCCGAACGAACACTTACTTCGTCTACCGGCTGCTGGCAACCGGTTAATAAGAACAGCACTAAAACCAGTAGGAGCTTGTTATTGAAACCGTTTTTTCCATACAAGAGTGCTGGCTCCAATAAGCACTAACGCGCCGCCCAACAATAACCATATAGCCTGAGATTGATCTGGTGTTCCAAGACCAGTAGTCGGCATGCCATCCGGTGATCCTGCTGCTTCGTAGTCAACCAGCGCAATCACTTCAAGCGAATCGACCGTATTTACCGCAAAGACACTATAGACAGTATCTGCAGCCAATTCAGTGCCTTCAAGTGGCAATACCTGTGTTCCATCCGGCAAACGGATCTCCAAATCATATGTGCCTGCATCCAATTCTGCATAATCCGTAATTCCTGGGAATTCCGCTCCGCTGAATAAAGCGTCTCCACCGATTACGCCAACATCAACTGCTGGTGCATCCGGCGACAAATGCCCGACGCGGACTTTTGTTTGCCCTTCTGTTACTTCCATTGAATCTTCTGCAACTACAAATTCAATCGACTCCAGAAGGTTTGCTGCAGCAACCGTATAAGCTTTTCCAGCTTCTACAGCAAGATCTGCCTGCAATACGCCTTCACCTGCAGCGTATTCTGTTCCACTTGCAAAAACTTCTACATCATGTGTTCCGGCCGGTACTTCCAAATAGCCCGAGTCCGCTTTAAAAGGTACTTCTTCAAGTGTTAAATCTCCATTGACATAGACATCGACAGCAGGTGCATCCGGTGAAGCGTGAACCACTCTGACTTTAGCGGTATGGCTGTCTGCCATTACTCCAGAGGCGAGCAGTGAGAACACAAGAGCCATTGCAACAGAGAATGAAACTAAGATTTTCTTCATTTTTCCCTCTCCTTCATGTGTGTAGTTTTTGCACAAGTATTGTACAACTTATTTATAACCCACTCCACTTAATTCCGCAAGCAATAAACCGATTATTCTGATTTTTGAATATAAAGAACTAAACTGCTTATACGTCTATTGAACTGCCTGCTGAATCTCAGCTTTACATGTGACTCTCCAAACCGGCCTCCTCCCTTATTCACCATCGCTGAAAACATCATTCCTTAGGCAATGATTTCGCTGGTGGCTGCAATCAATACACCGTTCAATGCCTGGGTTGCCAGCTTATCAGCTTCGGAATTGGCTTTGCGGGGTATTAATTCGTATTCGGGCTGTATTCCCATTTCAGTTATTTTTTCCTCAATTCGATTTGCCCAGGGAACCAGCAGCTCTTCAATTGCCGGCCATTCATTGTTCATTCCGTTAACAACTATCCGTGAGTCTCCGATAAATCGGACCGGCAGATGATGGACCTCCAAGTATTCAAGTTCCTGCAGGCAGAAATACAGTGCGGCATATTCAGCCTCATTATTGGAGGACAGCTCATCCAACTTTGTATTGGCGCGCATGCGGTAAGATTTGCCGTTTTGCTCGTAATAGATCACACAGCCAATGCCTGCATATTTCGTATTTCGATCATAACCCCCATCAAAATATACAATTACGTTGTGAGGTTCTGTCTCGATTCCTTTCAAATAAGTCTTCATTTCCTTCATTGTCCAACTGCTGTCGAACTGATCTACAAACTGAATATTTTTTATCCGGCCCATCCGCTCTAAATCTTCTGCTACTGCCATGGCGGTCTCTGCGGGCAGATCTTCTGAAGAGAAAGCCACTTCTTCACCTTTGGGAATTTTATAGGTCCACTCTATGCGGATTTTCATCCTCAAGCCTCCTGTCACTCCAATAGTCTCGACTTTTCCCGCTCACTTTTCTTGTAGATACCATTCCCCTTTAACATGTCGATAAACGGCTAATTCAGACAAAAGAAATAGCCGGTTCCAAAAGAGGAACCGGCCCGGGTCTACCACATTATAATGCTTTATCTTCCAAGCGCTTCAAGTCGTCTTTATGACCCATGATGATCAAAACATTTCCCTGCTCGACAATATCATCTATTGCTGGGGCAATATTGACTTCTTCTTCTTTTTTTATAGCCAACACAATACAATTGAATTCTTTACGGATATTCAGATCCACTAAAGTTCGATTGGCCATTTTTCCGGAAGCCACCAGCTCGATGATGCTGTAGTCATGGGAAAGGTCGATATAGTCCACAATCTTATCCGAGTCGACATGGTGGGCCACCCTGATCCCCATTTCTTTTTCTGGCTGAATGACACGGTCCGCTCCAACTTTGTGCAGGATTTTCTCATGCTGCAGATCACGCGCTTTCACCCAGACTTTCGGCAGGCCCAGTTCCTTCAGCATCAAGGTACACAAGACACTGGCTTGAAGATTATCTCCAATCGCCACAATCGCATGTTCAAAATTCCGTACACCCAAAGATTTCAGCTGATTTTCATCTGTTGCATCTGCAATTACTGTAAAAGATGCGTACTCCCGCAAAGCATCGACTTTTTCAGGATCCGTATCTATGGCCATAATTTCATGTCCGAGACTGTGCAGCTCTTTGCAGACGCTGCTGCCGAAGCGGCCCAATCCTATGACCACAATCTGTTTTTTCACACGCTTCCCTCTTTTCTGCTTCGATACATTTACTTTATTCGCAAAGTCGGCGGAATGCAATGAAAGGTGTTGGACTTTTTATCCGCTACCTGATACAAAGAAACTACAAAGCCTTACTATTCAAATAAAGGAGGGGTATTATGAAAACCTTGAAGTATACTTTAGTCGATGTCTTCACCAATCAATCTTTCGGTGGTAACCCTTTGGCGGTTTTCCACGACGGCTCAGGACTGGATTCGAAAACCATGCAGCAGATCGCCAATGAACTCAATTTATCAGAGACAGCGTTTATCTGTCCTCCCAAAAACCAGCAAAATCAGATCAGTCTCCGAATTTTCACACCTCAAGTGGAATTGCCGATAGCAGGCCATCCCACAATCGGAACAGCTTTTGTTATGGCTTACTTGAAGATGTTGCCTTCGCAGGACGGCTTAACTGAATGGACCATCGAAGAAGGTCAAGGAGATATCGCTGTATCTGTCCGGAAAGAAGCAGAGAAAATCGTCAAAGTTGAAATGATCCAGCCCCTTCCGGTTTTCGGTGAAATTTTGACGAGACAAGCTCTGGTTGCAGACTTGCTGTCGCTGCCGAAAAGCGAGCTGGATACACGCTTTCCAATTCAAACCGTTTCTTCGGGACTGCCGTTCCTATTTGTCCCCCTCCGCTCATTGGCTTCGATACGGGAAATCAATTTCCGCACGGATGTCTGGGAACGCCATTTCAGCAATGACCCTGCCCGCCAGCACATCTTCACTTTTACCACTGAAACCGAACATGACGATTCCACTGTCCATTGCCGAATGTTCGCCCCGGCCATGGGTATTTCGGAAGATCCGGCAACCGGCGCTGCCTGCGGTCCTCTTGGAGCATTTCTTGTCGAGCATAATGTTATTGAAAGCCCTGAAGAAATCTGCTCTATCCGAAGTGAACAGGGCATTGAAATGGGAAGACCCAGTTTCATCGACATTACCGTCACAAGAAAAAAACAGCAATTCGAGGAAGTTAAAATCGGCGGCACTGCAATTGTGGTGGGACAAGGCGAACTTTATGTCCCGTAATATCCGTTGAACGAAAAGTCGATTCATGATTGGACTATCTGACTTTTTTAGAACAATGGATAAACGGTGGCCGTGCGCAGCGAAATGGAAATCCGGTTTCCTTTCCACTTCGCTGCCAATGGCTGCGACAGAAGGATAATTGCAAGCAACACGGGCGACCGGAAGCGCTTTCCCCCGTATTTTCACTTCGTTCTTCATTAGTCTAAACAATCTTCAATTCAACTCATACCGGAGTAAACTGATTATCCGCCTGCATAACAAGTTTCTTTCCGGTTCTCAAGGATTCATAGCAAGCGTCGATAACCCGCATATTTTTAATGGTGGAATCACCTGTAATGACCGGGTCTGAATCCGTTAAAATCGCATTGGAAAAATGTTCGATTTCCAGTTTGTAAATATCCCCTTCAATCTTTTCTTCCCGTGTGACTCCTTCTTTTTGGATAACCACTGTACCTAGATGGCCATTGTTATCCGGACGAAAGGCAAATGGCACTTTAATGCTGCCCGCTGTCCCCACCACTTCGTATTCATTTCTGCCCGTCATGTCGAAGCTGCAATCGAATAGGGCGTGGACACCGCTATCCATAGTCATATGTACGATGCCGGTCAAATCGACCCCTTTTTCAGGATCCATTTCCCCTTGAGCCAGAACTG
The DNA here is from genome assembly GCF_050686535.1 of Planococcus sp. SE5232. Classification (NCBI taxonomy): domain Bacteria; kingdom Bacillati; phylum Bacillota; class Bacilli; order Caryophanales; family Caryophanaceae; genus Planococcus; species Planococcus sp. SE5232. The sequence continues at coordinate 64,178 of NZ_JBOGCP010000003.1, forward strand.
TCGCCGGCTCAGAATCGGTGATGTGGCGAATGGCTTGAATGGAGTAGCAACCAAGATCATAGATGCTGCCTCCTCCCATCGTTGCATCCATCCGTATATCCGTCGAACGATTTTGCAGATAAAACGAGTGGCTGGATTTCATCAATTTGATTTCCCCGATTTCTCCTGAGGCGATAATCTCCTTTACACGGGCGTGTTGAGGATGCAGCTGATACATGAATGCTTCCATCAACTTCACGCCGTGTTCCCGGCATACCGCAATCATTTCTTCCGATTCCGCTCTATTCAATGCAATCGGCTTTTCACAAAGGATATGCTTGCCTTTTCGTGCCGAACGAATCACCCACTCTTTATGCAGATGATTAGGCAGCGGGATATAGACAGCATCAACGTCGGGATCATCCAACAGCTCCTCATAACTTTCGTAGGCTTTCGGTATCTCCAATTCTAAAGCTGCCGCATGCACTTTGTCGGTTCGGCTCGCTATCGCGATGATTTCGGCATTACCAGCTCTGCCGATTGCAGGAATCACTTGTGTTCTGCCGATATTAGCTGTACTCAATACACCCCAACGAATTTTCTCCATCCAAATCTCTCCTTTTTTTATAGCTCTCGATTCTTTAGACAAAACCGCCAAGAAGGCATTTCTGCTTCTTAGCGGTAAGTTTTTTTAATATACGCCTCTTATTTCCGGGTGTACATGCTCTTCGTAGAATTTCGCCAACCGCTTCATTTCTTGAGGTGAGAAATTCTTGGCATCCAGCGCTTTCAGATTATCTTCTGCTTGGTCGACATTTCTGAATCCCGGAATAACCGAAGTGATTGCCTCCTGCTGTAGAATCCATTTTAATGCAGCCTGTGTTCGATTGCCTCTGCCGTCTGCAATCCACGCAAGCTGATCACTCAATTCCACGCCTTTTGAAAATTCTACCCCTGCAAACGTTTCTCCGACATTGAACGCTTCCCCGTCGCGGTTAAAGTTTCGGTGATCGTCTGATTCAAACTGTGAATCCACTTTGAATTTCCCGGTCAATAAACCACTGGCAAGCGGGACGCGTGCAAGGATTCCCACATTCTTCTCCATCGCTTTCGGAAACAGTTCTTCCAATGGCTTCTGGCGGAACAAATTGAAAATCACCTGTAAACTGCTGACATTCGGGTTTTCAAGACACAGGAGTCCTTCTTCCACTGTTTCCACACTGACGCCGTAAGAACGAATTTTCCCTTGCTCTTTTAATTTGTCCAGCACTTCGAACACACTGCCGTCTTTTAAAATCTCCATCGGCGGACAATGGATCTGATACAAGTCAATTTGCTCACGTCCCAGACGCTTCAGGCTCGCTTCGGCGTATTTGGAAACCTGTTCCATCGAATACGTCTGTGGGTCATGGATATCCCCTGCCCGGCAAAACTTTGTAGCGATATGAATTTCGTCGTGTTTCCCTTTTGTCGCCTTGCCCAGCAGTTCCTCACTATGCCCATCTCCATAAACATCTGCTGTATCAAAAAAGTTTACGCCTTTTTCCATCGCGTATTCCAACGCCTTTAATGATTGCTCATCATTGGTGTTTCCCCAAGAACCTCCGATTGCCCATGTCCCAAAGCTCAATTCACTGATTTCCATTCCTGTCTTGCCCAGTTGACGATAATTCATCCCATTCACCTCTTCGTAAGATTTGGTTTTCTTTACAGAAAAAACCTCAACTGATGAGTTGAGGTTCTATTTGGCAACTACTTGCGGAATTCCAAAAGTTTACTATTCAAATCACGCGTTTTTTCGTAAACTTCCTGATAGATAGAGAACAACTTTCTGTAAGTCTGTACGTTTTCTTCTATCGGGAAATAACTCTTATCTTCATGCAAAAATACATCTGCACATTGCTGCAAGGATTCAAACCACGAACAACCGAAAGCGGCGAGCATCGCTGCACCCATTCCAGGTCCCTGTTCGCTGGTTAGGCGAACGATTTTGGCGTCAAAAACATCTGCCTGCATTTGAAGCCAGTCTTCGTTTTTGGCACCGCCGCCGATCGAAACGATCGTATCGATCGTTTTGCCGCTTTCCCTGAAAATCGCAATCGATTCATTCAAAGAAAACGTGATCCCTTCCAGAACTGCACGTGCAAAATCTGTTCGGCGATGTGAGCCGTCCATGCCGATAAAACTGCCTCGGATCGAAGCGTCTGCATGTGGAGTCCTTTCCCCTACAAGATAAGGCGTAAACAACAAGCCGTTCGATCCGGCAGGCACATCATGGACACCGGACAATAGTTCATCAAATGAAGCTTCCGGAGCAAATGTCTCTTTGAACCACGATAAACTATAGCCAGCAGCCAAAGTCACACCCATTGTGTAGAACGCACCAGGTGCTGCATGGTTAAAATAATGGACTTTTCCGTCAAAGTCTTTATCGCCCTTGGCTTCATAGGACAGCACGACACCTGAAGTTCCGATGCTGCACATGGTTTTGCCTTCTTCTAAAATCCCAGCACCAATGGCTCCACAGGCATTGTCCGCACCACCCGCAAAAACACGGGTCGAGAGAGCAAGCCCGGATGCTTCAGCAAAACCCTTTGTAACAGTACCTACTTCTTCATGCGAATCCACTAGCGGAGGACACATGGTAACATCAAGTTCAAACAAGTCGCAGATTTCGCTGCTCCATCGCCTTTCTGTAACATCCAACAACAAGGTTCCTGCTGCATCCGAAAACTCCATTTGCAGCTTATCTGTCAGTTTGTAGCGCAAATAATCTTTCGGAAGCACAAAGGATTTCACCTTTGCAAAAAGTTCCGGCTCGTTTTGTTGAACCCAAAGGATTTTCGGCAACGTAAAACCTTCCAACGCCGGATTTTTCGTAATCTCCAATAATCGCTCCCGCCCGACCACATCATAAATCCGTTGGCACTCGGAAGTTGTCCGGGTATCATTCCATAGAATGGCCGGACGCAGCACGTCCTTGTTGTCGTCCAGTAACACCAGCCCGTGCATCTGACCTGAAAAACTGATGCCTTCAATATCTTCTGCATTCCCAGTAAAGGTCTTTAACAAGTCTTTCAATCCTGCAGCGGTCTCATCCACCCAATGCTGCGGATCCTGTTCACTGTATCCATTTTTTGCATGGATCAGCGGATAGGACTTTGATACGGTCTCTACCACCGTTCCCTGCTGATCCACCAATAAAATCTTCACAGCGCTTGTTCCCAAATCGACGCCAATAACATATTTCATAAAGTCAGCTCTCCCAGCCTGAAAAATTTCTTATTTTGCGAAAGCCTGCAATAAATATTGATTGATTGTGGCTTTGATCTGCTCGAGGCGCCCTGAAGTTTGTTTAATATCCGTAATGCCGAACGCATAGTCTTCAAGTTTATGGAAGTCCGTATTGCCATTGACGATATCCAGTCCGATGCCATTTGTATAAGTTTCGTATCGGTTGCTCACAACGTTTTCAAGTACCTTGTCATCAATCAGTTGCTGAGCCACTTTTAGACCAACAGCGAAAGCGTCCATTCCGGCAATATGTGCATGGAACAGATCGTCCTGCTCGAATGATCCTCTTCTTACTTTAGCATCGAAGTTCAAGCCGCCGCGGCCAAGCCCGCCGTTTTGGAGGATTTCGTACATCGCCAAAGTCGTTGACCATAGATCAGTCGGGAACTCGTCGGTATCCCAGCCCAATAGCGGATCTCCTTGGTTGGCGTCCACTGAACCGAGCATATTGTTGATGCGTGCATAGTGAAGTTCATGTTCAAACGTATGGCCAGCCAGTGTAGCATGGTTGGCTTCGATATTGAATTTGAATGTATCGTCCAATTTATAGCTCTGCAAAAATGCATGGGCTGTCGCTACATCATAATCATATTGGTGTGTAGACGGCTCTTTTGGCTTCGGTTCGATCAGGAATTGTGCATCAAAACCGATTTCCTTCGCGTAGTCGGCAGCCATATGATAGAAGCGTCCTAAGTTATCCAGCTCCAGTTTCATGTCGGTGTTCAGAAGCGTTTCGTAGCCTTCACGGCCGCCCCAGAACACATAGTTCTCAGCCCCAAGTTCTTTACCGATTTCAAGCCCTTTTTTTACTTTAGCAGCAGAATAGGCAAAGACATCTGCATGGCTTGACGTTGCGGCTCCATGGACAAAGCGTGGATGCGTGAAGTTATTGGCTGTATTCCACAGCAATTTCGCTTTGCTGTCTTTCATGTATGCTTTGATCATTCCAACGATTTCATCCAGGTTCTTGTTGGATTCGCGCAAATTGCTGCCTTCAGGGGCGATATCAACATCATGGAAACAAAAGAATGGCACATCCATTTTTTCGTAAAATTCGAAGGACGCTTCAACCCGTGCTTTAGCCAAGTCCATTCCTTTTAAGCGGTCCCAAGAACGGACCATGGATCCAGCACCGAATGGATCTGAACCATCCATCGTAAATGTATGCCAGTAAGATACTGCATAACGAAGGGTTTCTTCCATTGTTTTCCCCCCGATTTTTTCTTCAGGGTTATAGAATTTAAAAGCGAATGGATTTTCTGAAGATGCTCCTTCAAATTTTATCTTTTCAATTTCCGGGAAATGTACCATTTTCCATACCTCCAATATAATTTTGTTTCTGTGAATATGTATCAATTGTTAGACTTATTAGTGAAAAGGCTTTCATTAAGGATTATATCAAGTTATAATTAGTTTGTCTATTGATTAAACAAAGTATTTGATTCCCGTGTAATGATTTTTTCTGATGAGTAGGATATGATTTTATCAATTACGAAAATCTGCGATAAAGGCGGTCACCAATGAATAACACAAGCAGCTATATTTATCTTGGTTTGGAATGGATCACCCGCTTTGCTTACTTGAATCTCCTATGGGTGTTGTTTTCCCTGCTGGGAGGCGTCCTGTTCGGTTTTTATCCTGCCACCACTTCCATGTTTGCCATATGCCGTGAATGGCTGAAGGGAAATACCGATCTGCCTCTCTTTAATTCTTTTTGGGAATTTTATAAGAAAGATTTTTTAAAAAGTAATTTCCTTGGATTCTTCGTATCTGTGATCCTATTGTTTATCGCTTTGGATATTTTCTATATCCAAGCAAGTCCGAACGAACAAGTGGATTGGACATACATTCCTTTGTTTGCATTTATGCTGATATTCACGTTCTTCCTTTTTTATCTATTCCCGGCCTTCGTCCACTACGACATTAAGGTGCCTTCGGTCATTAAAAACGCATTTCTGCTAATGCTTGTCAATCCACCCGCTACTGCTGTCATTGTGCTCTGTCTAGTTCCGTTGTTCTTCATCATGAGACTGTTTCCAGCTCTGGCATTTATATTCGGCGGCAGTTTATATGCTTTTCTTACGACCTGGATGGCTATGCACGCAATCGGGAAAACCCATAAAAAAGCTTCACACCCAGAGGAATCTCTTCCTTAAGGTGTGAAGCTTTTTTGAATTTACCCTTTTACGGCACTTGATGAAATGCCTTCGACTACTTTATTGCTGAAAAAGATGAAAGCCACGATGATCGGCAAGACACTGATGACTAAAGTTGCGCCGATTGCTCCCCAATCCGTCATGTATTGGCCAATGAAATTTTGGATACCCACTGTCAGCGTCTTGTATTTTTCGGAGCTGATGAAGGTATTGACGAATACGAATTCGTTCCAGTTATAGATCATGTTGATGACGACAGTCGTTGCTAAAATCGGTGTTGTCATCGGCAGGATAATCCGGAAAAACATGCGGTGGATCGAGCAGCCGTCAATCACGGCCGCTTCTTCAATTTCATGCGGCAGCGTATAGTAGAAGCCGAGCAGAATCATCAATGTGATGGGCAGATTATATGCCGTGTAGGTGATGACAATGGAAAACGGATTGTCGATCATGTCGACACTTAAGAACATGCTGTACAGCGGAATCAGGGCGGAATGAATCGGAATCATTAATCCAACCATGAACAACCCAAGCACCAGTCCACTCAATTTCCACTTTAACCTTGTAATCGCGAAAGCCGCCATGCTTGCAAAAAGGACGGTTAAAATGATGGCAAGGATCGTAATCCAGACACTGTTGAAGAAATAAGTACCGATGCCGCCATCCCAGACTTTCGCGTAATTCTCCCATCTGAATTCCGAAGGCAGCGCAAACGGCGAACCCGCGAAGATCTCATTATTATCTTTTAAGGAGAATAGGAACAGCCAGATCAACGGCAAGATTTGAAATAGCCCTACGATGATCAATGCCAGGTACAGAAAGAAATAACCAATGCGGCCCATTTTCATGCCTCCTCTAATATTCGAGTTTATCTTTAGTTTCTGTCAGTTTCCGTACAATAAGTGTAACGATCAAAGTAATGATCAATAACAGGAAGCCGATGGCACTCCCGTAACCGAAGTTATAATTCGAAAAAGCAAGTTTGTACATATAAGAAGCCATAACTTCACTGGCTCCGTTTGGCCCCCCGGCAGTCATTACGTAGATCAAATCGAAATATTTAAGAGATCCGACGATTGCCAGGACAATCGTTACGCTGACCACTTCTTTGATCAACGGCAGCTTGATGCGTGTGGCAATCTGGAAAGCGGATGCTCCATCAATCCTTGCAGCTTCTATCAGTGATTCAGGAATATTCTTCAGAGCTGCATAATAGATCAATATGTAGAAACCTGCATACTGCCATAAAATCGGAACGAATATGGCAAACAACACAATCGAAGGATTTGCTAACCATAATGGTGGATTTTCCACGCCGATGCTCATCAGGAAGACATTCAGAATACCATTTGATGGATTGTAGATTTTAACCCATAGCTGGGCAATGGCAACTGAAGACAACAACATGGGAATCAGGTAAATTTTGCGCAGTAAATCTGCTCCTTTAATCTTTGAAGCCAATATAAAAGAGACCGTCAAGTAAATGACTAAACTTAAGGTAGAAAAAATCGCCAATAAAAATGAATGGAACGCGCTGTTCCAGAACAGCTTATCCTGAATTCCAGTGATGTAATTTTCTAAACCGATAAAGGTTTTCTCTCCTATGCCGTCCCAATCCATCAAGCCATAATACCCTGATAAGACTAAGGGGATGAAAACGAGGATCAGCAGTAGAAGAAGTGCTGGCGCAATATAAAAAGCGATATAGAACTTATTCGACATTACTTTATTCATACCATTCAACCCCATATCCTAGAAAATACAAGGGGACAATCCACAGTGTTGGATATGCCCCCTCTTTTTAATTAGATTTTTCTTTTGGAAGTATCACTTATTCTTTTGAAAGGGCTTCTTCGTGATTCTTAGCAAACTCTTCCGGAGTTATTTGATTGCCGAAAAGGGCTTGAATAGAGTCCAAATGTACTTGAGCCACGTCCGGGCTCATTTGAACATCTGCGAACAACGTGATGTTTGTAGCACCATTCAATTCATTCAGAATATCTACATACATTTCAGGCAGGTCCAATGACGCGGCGTCTACTTTAGTGGCAGGAATTACTCCCGCTTTAGTCACAGCTTCTTCTCCCCATGCCTTAACAAAATAAGATGCGAAATCTTTCGCTTCTTCTTTTACTTCGGATTCTTCCGCAACGAATAATCCAACTCCAGGACCACCGACAAAACTGCTCATATCCCCTTGTCCTTCGACAGTCGGGAAGTTAAGGTAGCCGATTGAATCTCTGAATTCTTGCGGTACGCTTTCGTTTGTCGTGAAGTTTGGAAGATCCCAAGTCGCGATCAAGTACATCGGCGCCTGTCCACTCATGAACATGGATTTTGCCTCTTCGTCAGCAAGTCCGTTAAAACCATTGACGAAAGCACCCATGTCGACCAATTCCTGCGTTTTCGCAGCCGCTTCGACCAAAGCCGGATCTTCAAAAGAACCCGAGCGGTCAATCGCTTTGTTCAATACATCCGCGCCGCCGATACGGTCAGCCAGATACATATACCACATAGATCCTGTCCAAGAATCCCGGTTTCCTAAAGCGATCGGTTGGATACCGGCGTCATTGAATTCTTTTACAGCCGTCTCAAGTTCTTCATAAGTCTCGGGCGGTGTGATTCCCTGCTCTTCAAACATCGCTTTGTTATAGTATAAAGAAACGATATTCAATTCTAAAGGCAAACCATAAGTCGAACCATCCATGGCATAGGCTTCCGTAGTCCCCGATACAAATGCATCGCTCAAGTCTTCTTCGATTACATCATCCAGTGGCGCAAACATATTGCCGCCCACATAAGGCTCCAAAAATCCTGCTGCCCATGTCAACCCGACATCCGGAAGATCCCCGGACGTGGAGAGTACTCTCAACTTATCTTTATATTGTTCATTGCTCAATACTTCAAGGTCAACGGAAACCCCTTCATTCTCTGCTTCGTATTCAGCGATAATTTCATTTACCACATCAAAATGTTTTTTAGAACTGCCCTCAGGCCATAAATGCATGAACTTTATTTCTTTTTCTGCTGCCCCTGATGCTTCCCCTGCTTCCTCGGAATCTGAGCAACCTGTTAATAACATTGTTAAAGCCAAAGCGGACGATAGAAGTGTAAGCGTTTTCTTCTTCCCCATATTGTTCTCCCCCTTGCAAATTTTATTATTACAACAATTTTCAGATTGTTGTATGCGGTTTCATTGTAGCAAAATAAATATTGTTAGTCTAGTGGCTAAACAAAGTTTTATTTTCGTGATAAAATTCCAAACGAATGAGGTTTTTTTACCCAAATCTTAAAAATGGCGTTACACTATTAACTAGAGGGTTTTGAAAATTACCGTACGAGAAGTCCCCAGATAAATGTCTCTTCCACTTCTCCTCCACAGCTTGGACGTTTGTACAGAAAATTTTCAAAGGTCGATTTTGAAAGTTGATAGAAAGCAAGATTTCAGTAGAAGGAGTTGCTTGTCATGAACATTGGAGAAAACAAGACCTGGAACCATCACGTAGTAAAAGAGGGCAATAAATCCCTGGTACTGAAAAAAATTATAAACCATTCCCCTATCTCAAGAGCAGCAGTGGCTCAGGAAGTCGGTTTAAATAAAGGCACGGTCTCTTCCCTGGTGAATGACTTATTGGATGATCAGTTGATCTATGAATCGGGTCCAGGAAAATCCAGTGGCGGAAGGCGCCCGGTCATGCTGCTTTTCAATGAAAAAGCCGGTTACTCTATCGGAATTGATATTGGAGTGAATTACCTCCTGGGTGTGCTGACGGATTTGAACGGCAATATCTGCATAGAAAAAGAAGTTACTTTTAAGAATTTGTCCTATGAAGAAATTGAAAAACAGTTATTCAATACCATCGATCATTTGACGGAGTCTGCTCCGCCTAGCCCTCACGGCATCATCGGCATCGGTGTGGGTGTGCCGGGCATCGTTGACAATAATGGCGAAATCCTGCTTGCCCCCAACTTAAAATGGAAGAACTTAAACTTGAAGCTGGTTCTCGAAAACCGCTACCAGTTGCCGATCATCATTGAAAACGAAGCGAATGCGGGTGCATATGGAGAAAAGAGGTTCGGTGCCGGAAAAGATTCCGAGCATATCATCTACGTCAGTGCCGGAATCGGTATCGGTGTTGGGTTGATATTGAATGGCGCTTTGTATAAAGGCTCAAATGGCTTTTCGGGTGAACTCGGCCATATGACGATTCAAGTGAATGGCCCTACTTGCCGTTGCGGCAATAAGGGCTGTTGGGAACTATTTGCTTCTGAACAGGCTTTGCTGACAGCCGCAGAAAAAATGAACATTTTCTCCCATTCAGGAAAAGAATTGGAGCTGAGCGATCTTATGGTGCTTGCCGAGCAGGGCGACCCAAAAGTGATAGCTCTATTCGAACAAGCCGGTGATTACCTGGGTGTCGGCATCAATAACATCATCAACAGCTTTAATCCCCAGCAAGTGATAATCGGCAACCGAATGGCGTCTTCTTCTAAGTGGCTAACTAAAACCTTAACGGATCGGGTATCGAATCAGGCTTTATGGTTCCAGCAAAATGATTTGACCATCTGCTTCTCTGAACTGAGCACTTTCTCAAGCGCTTTGGGGGCAGCCGCCTTTTCCATTGAAAACTTCCTCAGTGTCAGTATGCAACAGAAAACAAGCTTGAAGGCTTAGAAAATAGACGCTTCCAGCTAGTAGGTCTCGCTGATATCCCATTTGCGGATACCAGCTTTTTCTAATTATATTTTAAGCTATTTCAAAAAACTTAGTTTACTCAATAGACTAAGTGCGGTATGATCGATTGGAAGTTGAAAAAACGAAATTTGTAAGCACTTACATATCTGAATGGAGGATGAAGAACAATGACGATGATCCAAAATCCGATTTTGCCAGGTTTTAATCCCGACCCATCTATTTGCCGTGTAGGAGAAGATTACTACATTGCTGTTTCTACCTTCGAATGGTTTCCAGGAGTAGGAATCTATCACTCCAAAGACTTGAAGAACTGGCGGTTGATCTCACGTCCCTTGAATCGGTTGAGTCAATTGAATATGTCCGGAAACCCGAATTCCGGAGGCGTTTGGGCTCCTGCCCTGTCATACAGTGATGGGCAGTTTTGGCTGATTTTTACGGACGTGAAAGTGACGGAAGGCCAATGGAAAGACTGCCACAATTATTTAGTGACCTGTGAAACCATCGACGGGGAATGGTCAGAGCCGTCTTACCTGAACAGCTCTGGATTCGACCCTTCCCTCTTTCATGATGAATCCGGCAAAAAATACTTTGTCAATATGTACTGGGACCACCGTGTCGGGCATCATCCTTTTTACGGCATCGTCCTGCAGGAATTCGATCCGGCCACACGCAAACTCATCGGCGACTCCAAAATCATCTTTAAAGGCACTGACATCAAACTGACCGAAGCGCCGCATCTTTACAAGATCGGCGAGTATTACTACCTGCTGACAGCAGAAGGCGGAACCAAATACGATCATCAGGCAACAATCGCCCGCTCTCGCCAGATCGACGGACCGTATGAAGTCCATCCTGAAAATCCATTGATTACCTCATGGCCCTATCCAAGAATTCCACTTCAGAAAGCCGGACATGCTTCGATGGTCCAAACTCATACAGATGAATGGTTCCTGGTGCATTTAACTGGACGTCCCTTGCCTCAGGAAGACCAAGCTTTATTGGATCCGCGAGGTTTTTGTCCGCTTGGCAGGGAAACTGCCATCCAACGTCTGGAATGGAAAGATGATTGGCCTTATGTTATCGGAGGCAACCAGCCTTCTTCAAAAATTGAAGGTCCGGCGATTGAAGAAGTCCAATGGCCAGCAGATTTCCCTGAAAAAGATGAGTTTGATTCTGTAGAATTGAACAGCCATTTTCAGACACTCCGCATTCCGCTTGGCGAAGAAATCGCGTCTTTAACAGACAGCCCTGGACATCTCCGTCTATACGGGCGTGAATCGCTGACGTCCAAGTTCACGCAGGCGTTCGTTGCAAGACGCTGGCAGCATTTTAATTTTATCGCCGAAACAAAAGTTGCTTTCCAGCCCACTACTTTCCAGCAGGGAGCCGGACTCGTAAATTATTACAACACCGAAAACTGGACAGCTCTCCAGATTTCCTGGCATGAAGAAAAGGGACGCATTCTTGAACTTACAGTGTGCGATAACTTCTCCTTCGCACAGCCGCTCCAAGGAGAGGAAATCAGCATTCCTGAGCATGTGGAATCTGTTTGGATGCGTGTGGAAGTACAAACGACAACTTACCTGTACTCTTACTCCTTTGACGGAGAGAACTGGCACACGCTTCCGATCAAGTTTGAATCCCATAAACTTTCGGATGACTATATCCAAGGCGGCGGTTTCTTCACTGGTGCATTTGTCGGCATGCAATGCCAGGATCTGTCAGGACAACAGCAGCCAGCTGATTTCGACTATTTCATCTATAAGGAAACAACCGAATAATGCTACAGCAAAAAAGCAGCCAGGGACAAAAGAGTCCCTGGTTGCTTTTTGCCCTATCTTATATTTTCCTCAACTACTTTTTTCCTTTGCTCACTGCGGCCCACCACTAGTTTAACAAATGGCACAACCAACACCGATAAAAACAAAATCCGGAACAATTGAAAAGCAGTTACGACGGTGACGTCTGCATGAACCGAGGCTGCAATGAGTCCCATCTGATCAAGCCCCCCTGGCACCAAACTCAGGAAGCTGGTTGAAAAACTAAGGCCGTAGAGGTCCTGAAGAACAAAGCTGAGCCCATAGGCAAAGGCGATCAACACTGCGCTTGAAAAGAACGAATAGAAAATCATTCGCTTCGTCAATTTCAAATCTTCTTTTTTCAGCAACAGCCCGATGTAAATGCCGATGAATAATTGCGCGATGTGCAGAAAAGAACCTGGCATGATCGGCATAGGTACACCAACGAGATTAAAGGCCATAATCAGAAAGACTGGTCCCAGCAAAAAAGCCGTCGGCACCTTCATTTTCTGCGCCAGCATCCCAGCTCCGTAACACAGCCCCAACAATCCGATTAATTGCAGGGAGTAATCTCCCTGCCCCAGTTCTTCCACATGGGCTGATCCTCCATTTGCCACAATAAATGGCACGATGGCAACAATCAGCAGCACGCGAAGAACATGGTAAAAAGTGACTGCCGTCAAATCGATGGTTTTCTGTTCTTCCGCAAACGTGATGATTTGAGACAACCCCCCCGGAACGCAGCAGGTCATCGCGGTTGCCTGATCAACTTTTGTCCGTGAAGCCATCAATGAACTGATGAACATGAAAAGGATAAAAAATGCGATATTGATCAGTACCATCGCCCAAAAATATTGTTTCATCCCCTGCAAAGCTTCAAGAGTGAAGGCATATCCGATGACATACCCTGCCACAACCAATCCGCCATTGCGGTAACCGGAATGCCATTTCAGTGAAACCGGTGTAAACAATTGCACCAGCAAAACCGCAAACAAAGGACCCAACAGCCAAGGCATCGGCGCTCCTGCTGCAACAAACAGCCCAGCACCTGCCAAACCGACTGCAAAAGCTTTTGCCATCGGGTGATTCCTCATATCGTCATCTTCTTTCTGGAAATTCGCTAAGTGATTTCCTTATTATAATCTCTTCTGCCGATAAAATAAAATCTTTATGCACTTAACAGCATCCAAGCTGCATTTTTCATACAGCTTCCAGCCTTCTAGCCAAGAACTTTTCCCTCCCACTTTTCGCTAGAGCTTATCAACTATCTCATGTAAAATGAAGCAAAGTTCAGCTCGTCAATAACTTCCCTTCCATTAATGAAATCCAAAATCCCTTTAAAGGAGCCTGAATAACAATGACTAAAGCACAATTAAAAAACCGGATAGATGTCGCCAATAAACAAAGAAAAGCCGATTTGGTGATCCGCAATGCGTCAATCGTCAATGTATTCACAAAGACCCTCACTACTGGCGATGTAGCTATCAGCGATGGGATAATTGTCGGCATCGGTGATTATCAAGGCCTCAAGGAAATCGATGCCACTGGAAAGTTTATGGCTCCGGGTTTAATCGATGCCCATGTCCATATCGAATCTTCGATGGTGACACCGCAGCAGTTCTCACAAGTGGTCCTGCCGCATGGCGTCACAACAGTCATTGCCGATCCACATGAAATTGCAAATGTCAGTGGAACTCATGGACTGGAATTTATGCTGAAGGATGCTGAAGCAACATTGCTCGATATCCAACTTATGCTGCCTTCCTGTGTGCCGGCGACTTCCTTTGAAAATGCAGGTGCCTGCCTGGCCGCTGAAGACCTGACGCCTTTCCTGCTCCGCGATGGGGTTTTGGGGCTCGCTGAAGTCATGGACTTCCCAGCTGTTCTGCGCGGAGATGATGCCATGCTTGATAAACTGCTGCTGAACCGGCAAATTGACGGGCATGCGGCCGGCCTCACTGAAAACGACATCAATGTCTATGGAACTGCCGGCATCTTGACGGATCATGAATGTGTCACAAAAGAAGAAATGATGATGCGTTTGGAACGGGGCATGTACGTGATGCTTCGCGAGGGGTCCGTCGCAAAAAACCTCCTGGCTCTGCTCGAAGGTGTAACAGACCAGAACGCCCACCGCTGCTTGTTCTGTACAGATGACAAACATTTGGATGATTTGATCGAAGAAGGCAGTGTCGATTATAATGTGCGGACTGCCATTAAGCAGGGCGTCCATCCGATAACCGCTATTTCCATGGCCAGCATCAATGCCGCACAATGCTTCGGACTGCACCAAAAAGGCGCCATCGCACCAGGTTATGTTGCGGATTTCCTGCTGCTCGACAATTTAGAGGAATTGACAATCGCAGAAGTTTATAAAAGTGGGCAGTTGGCGGCGCAAAACGGCCAATACGTGGGACCCCTCCAGCAAAAAAGTGACATAGCAACAGTCCAGGATACCGTAAGTATCGCAAAGCTTTCCAAGGACAGCTTTCAAATCCCCGCGAACGGCAGCACAAAAGCGCACATCATCGGCATCAACCCAAATAATCTCATCACGGAACATTTGATTGAAGAAGCTCCTGTAGTCGATGGTTTGTTTGAATCGGATACAGAAAAGGATCTATTGAAGATTGCGGTGATTGAGCGCCACCGCGCAACCGGCAATATCGGCCTTGGCATCGTTCATGGCCTTGACCTGAAAAACGGCGCCATCGCGACTACCGTTGCCCATGATTCACATAATATTATCGCTGTTGGAACAACAGACAGCGACATTCAAACGGCAGCGGAAGCTTTGCAAAGCCTGAAAGGCGGATTGGTGATTGTCCAGGATGGGAAAGTTTTAGCCAGCCTTCCTCTTGCCATTGCAGGCCTGATGTCGGAAGAACCGTTCGACGTCGTATTTGAACAGCTCAAGGAGCTCGATGAAAGTCTTGAGCTGATCGGAGCTCCCTCCCATTTCAACGCCTTTTTAACGCTTTCTTTTTTATCGTTGCCGGTTATCCCAAAATTGAAGTTAACCGATTGCGGCTTGTTCGATGTAGCAAGCTTCCAGCACATCCCAGTGGCAGCTGTCGAAGAATAAGGAAGATTCGTCCACGGAAAGCATCCGCTTAGAGCACTTTTTTCATTTCTTCACTAATAATGAGTTTAAAAAGCAATTCATTGGTTCAACTTGTATAGATCTTACTATCCATAAATGCCCATTATATCGGTAAACGATAAAAGACCGCATCGCCTTTTAGAGGCAATGCGGTCTTTTGGTCATTCTCCTGTCACCAGCGGGCAGGATGGGTCGCTCGCCCATTCGTTCATCGAACCGTCGTAGACAGCGACGTTTTTCTGTCCGAGTTTATTGAGCAGCAATGCGTTCCAGGTAGCGGCAATTCCACCGCCACAGTAAGTGATGACTTTCTTGTCCGGATCCAGTGCCCCAATCTTCTCAAAAGGTTCACGAAGCTCAGCATCGTCATGTATTTTCTTGGTTTGCTGATCGGCGTGGAGGCCGAAAAAGACATTGACGCTGCTTGGGATATGGCCTTTTCTTGGGTAAGTATCAGACTCCCCTCTGAAATCCTCCGGTGACAGGCTATTGATCAGGATGACATTGTCGTCATTCATTGCCTGACGTACGTCTTCTTTGGTGGCAAGCAGTTCCGGCCGGCGGTGCCCAGTGAAAGTGGCAGGCGAATAGTTGCCCGGAACAGCTGTCAACGGCCGGTTCTCCTCTTTCCACTTCGGCAAGCCACCGTCTAGAATCGCTACATTTTCATAGCCCTCATAATGCATCTGCCAAGCCAAGCGTGAAGCCCAGTAGGCAGCAACCACCGGGTTTTCCACTAAAGCGCCCTGGTCGTAGATCACTGTATAATGGCCGTCCCCTATACCCAGTTCCGTCATTTTTTTAATGAAATGATCTCGTGGTGGTGCCATAAACGGCAATGGCGACTCCGGGTCTGACAGTTCGTTCAACAGATCCGCATAGACAGCTCCGGGAATATGCCCCTCTTCATAAGAATCTTTTCCAGACTGAACGGAAGGCGGTCCGCCATCCGCTGGAATATCCATAAACGTCGTGGCATCAATAATCCGCAAATCCGAGTCTCCCAAACGTTGTTCCAACCAATTTGTACTGACGATTAAAGGTATTTTTTCCATCGTATACGCTCCTCACTTTTAAGCCTACAAATCCAATATGATTAACAAAGATGCGTTATACTAGTACAATAAGGTTTGAATTTCCTATCGTCAACTGAAAGACTCCAGTTCGAAAACGCTCCGAAATTCAGCTGAGAGAAAAAAGAAGCTGTAAATTCCATAACTTGAGAAAGGTTGTCTCCTACATGAAACCATATAATAATATCATCGAATTGATCGGCGATACGCCGGTTGTAAAACTGAACCGCATCCTTCCAGAAGGTGCAGCTGATGTCTTCGTCAAATTGGAAATGTTCAACCCATCCAAAAGTGTCAAAGATCGTGCTGCCTTCAACATGATCGAAGTAGCAGAAAAAGAAGGACTGATCCAAAAAGGCGCTACCATCATTGAACCGACAAGCGGCAATACAGGCATCGGCCTCGCAATGGTCGCTGCTGCAAAAGGCTACCGGTCTATCCTGGTATTGCCGGATAACGCCACGAAAGAACGCATCAATTTATTGAAGGCATTCGGCTCTGAAGTGGTGCTGACACCAAGCGATGCCAAGATGCCCGGTGCAATCAGCAAAGCGCTGGAGCTGCAGAAAGAAATTCCGAACAGCTTCATCCCTCAACAATTCGAAAATAAAGCGAATCCAGATATCCACCGCACCACCACTGCAATGGAAATTCTCGAGCAAATGGACGGCAAACTGGATGCATTCGTGGCGTCTGCCGGAACCGGGGGCACCATCACAGGCACTGGGGAAACCTTAAAAGAACATCTTCCGGAACTTTACGTTGCGGTCGTGGAGCCGAAAGGATCTCCTGTACTATCCGGCGGAAAACCCGGCAAGCATAAATTAGTCGGTACCAGCCCAGGATTCATTCCTGATATTCTCAATACTGAAGTATACGATGAAATTATGGCAATCAATGATGACGATGCAATCGACATCTTTAAAAGAGTTGCACGGGAAGAAGGAATTTTCGTCGGACCATCTGCCGGCGCCACCATCTACGCAGCAATCGAACTGGCTAAACGCCTGGGGACAGGCAAGAAAGTCTTATGCATCGCTCCTGATACGGGTGAACGGTATTTAAGCATGAACCTATTCGACGAATAGAAGTGTGAAATTTCTTCCTTATCATAAAGGCAGACCCTGAAATTTAAGGGTCTGCCTTTATTTTACTTTTGCTAGAACCATCTCCAGACACTTGGAATATAGCTTAGCCTATAGTAGAACAAAAATCCTTCACCATGCTGGCATATTGGTGCGCCGAGCAAAAAACTGTTTTTTCAGCATCTTCATCTTGACAATCCTTATCATTCTACTATACTTTAATAATATTATCCGATAGGAAAGGTAGGTTTTATTACCGGTGGCCAACTATGTTCATTGAAGCCAAGAAAATCAACAAAGTGTACTTCGATAAAAATGATAAGCCAAATACTGTATTAAAAGACATCGACCTATCAATCCAAAAAGGAGAATTTGTTTCCATCCTCGGACCTTCCGGTTGTGGGAAATCCACCTTGTTGTCGATGATTGCCGGACTTGTCAGTTCAACTTCAGGCGTCATCATCGTCGACGGCAAGAAAGTCGTAAAGCCTGGAAAAGATCGGGGCATGGTGTTTCAACAGGCCGCCCTGTTTCCGTGGATGAATGTCACGGAAAACGTCATGTTTCCTTTACGAAAAGAAATGTCCAAAAAAGATGGCCTGGAGCGCGCTCATCATTTCTTGAAAATGGTGCAGCTCAGCAATTATCCTTCCCATTATCCCCATGAATTATCCGGAGGCATGCAGCAGCGTGTATCGATTGCCCGGTCATTGGCGATGGATCCTGCCGTCTTGTTGATGGACGAACCGTTTGGGGCATTGGACGAACAGACGAGAAGCCGCCTTCACGGCCAGCTTGAGGAAATCTGGATCGATACCAAAAAGACCATCGTCTTTGTGACCCATAGCATTTCGGAATCCATCAAACTGTCTGACCGCATCATCGTCATGGGGACGCGGCCAGGAACCATCTTGACCGACATCACCGTCGATATTCCCCGTCCGCGTGAACAGCACCGGCAGGAAATCGCTGCATTGGAAGAGCAGATCATGGCTCTCTTGAAAACTGAAATCGATAAAGTCATAGACGAGGAGCAAGCATATGAAGCCGGCAGTTAAACGAATCATTTTTTTCGCCGCGCTCATCGTCTTCTGGGAACTGGGTTCCCGCTTTGAACTGTGGCACGAAACCATCCTTCCTTCCCCTGTCAGCGTCTACGATTCGCTGGTGGCCGGATTTGCCGATCTGACATTGGTCTATGACCTGATCGCGAGTTTCCGCAGGCTGCTGATTGGTTTGGTTGCAGCTGTCATCATCGGAACCGGCATCGGCATTCTGCTGGCACGTTCGAAAACGGCAGATGAAACCCTTGGAACCCTGGTGCTCGCCTTACAAAGTGTACCAAGCATCGTCTGGCTGCCCCTCGCAATGATGTGGTTCGGCCTTGGCGAAGGCTCCATCATTTTCGTCGTCATTTTGGGCGGTACATTCGTCATGATCCTGAATGTCCGGACCGGCATCAAGAACGTCGATCCCCTCTTCATCAAAGCTGCACGGACCATGGGGTCGAACGGCCTGGATCTGTTCATCAAAGTGATCATTCCGGCATCTGTTCCGTATTTCGTAACGGGTGCACGCCTGGCCTGGGCATTTGCCTGGCGGGCGTTGATGGCCGGAGAACTTCTCAGTTCCGGCCCCGGACTCGGGTATACGCTGCGCTATGCATCCGATTTCGGCAATATGTCACTGGTCATCGGCGTGATGATCATCATCGGCGTCGTCGGTGCAATCGTCGACCTGATGATTTTCCAGCGAATCGAAAAGAACGTCCTCAAGCGGTGGGGATTGGAGACATAAAAATTAAATGTTGCAGCAAAGCCATATCACGAATAACTATTTCAACACACAGGAGGAATTCATCTTATGAAACGTATTTTTTCACTTATTGCACCTGTCGCGATGGTCGGTATTTTGGCAGCTTGTGGTTCACCTGACGCAAGCGAAGATTCATCTTCTGTAACAATCGGCTATTTCCCGAACCTTGACCACGTGCCGGCCATGGTCGCAAAAGATCAGGAATTATATGAAAAGAACCTTGAAGACGGCACAGCCGTTGAATACGTGACTTTCGCGGATGGCGCGGATTTTATGACGGCATTGAAAACCGGTGATATCGATGCCGGCCTTGTCGGACCTGGTCCCGCAATGAACAACTACACAAATGGCGCAGATGTCACCATGGTTGCCGGCGGTGCTTCAGGTGGTACAGTCGTCATGGCGAGAAATGGCAGCGGCATTGAATCCATCGAGGATTTCGCAGGCAAGACGTTCATTACGCCGCGCGTCGGCTGCACACATGATGTTCAATTTGAAACCTTCATGAAAGAACACGGCATCACTTCAAACCGCATCGGCGGCGAGATGCTTCACCAAACAGGCAACCCTGCTCAATACGAAGCGATGTTCGCTACTGAAAAAGTGGACGTTGCCGTCGCCCCTGAACCTTGGGCATCTGTACTGAAGCAAAACACAGGCGCAAAAGTGATCATCGAACCGGATGAGATTTCATTCGGCACGACATTGCCGGCTTCTGTTCTGGTGACTTCAAGCAAGTTGATTGAAGAAAATCCGGAAACGGTTCAAGGCATTGTTGACGCACATAAAGAAGCGACTAAATTCATCGCTGAAAATCCAGACCAGGCAAAAGAAATCACCATCAACACCATCGATGACATCACTGGCCAGAAGCTGGAAGCCTCCATCATTGATGGGGCTTGGGAGAATATGATTTTTGATACCGCTCTTGCTCCTGAAGAAATCCAGGCATTCGGTGATTCATCGTTCGACTTGAAGTTCTTGAAAGAACAGCCGGATTTTGCGTTATTGACGGATACGCAATTTCTTGATCAATAATTCAACCGACAGCAGAAATTTTTTCTGCTGTTTTTTTATGTCCTTTTATTGGTCTGCTCTCTCTGAGCTTTTGAGCAAGGTTTTTCGATTGGAATTTGCTACACTGATTAATGGATTAGATTTACACTAAAAGGAGCGGTTCACATGCAGAAGTTAACAGGGAAAAATGCGTTGATTACAGGAGCTGGAAGAGGAATTGGCCGTGCTACAGCCATTGCTTTTGCAGCGGAAGGCATAAATGTAGGATTGGTCGGACGTACGGCTGAAAACTTGGAAAAAGTTGCAGCGGAGTTGGAACAGTACGGAGTCAAAACAGTATTTGCAGTGGCTGATGTAGCGGACCCGGAAGCGGTCAATGCAGCAGTCGAGCATGCACTAGCTGAACTTGGCACCATCGATATTCTGATCAACAATGCCGGTATCGGCAAATTCGGCAAGTTCCTCGAATTGTCGCCTGAAGAATTTAAAGGAATTATCGACACCAACCTGATGGGTGTATATTATGTGACCCGCGCTGTACTGCCGCAAATGATCGAGCGTCAAGCTGGTGATATCATCAACATTTCATCAACAGCCGGCCAAAAAGGTGCACCTGTCACAAGTGCTTACAGTGCTTCGAAGTTCGGCGTTATGGGATTGACGGAATCGTTGATGCTGGAAGTCAGAAAACACAATATCCGCGTCAGCGCCTT
The DNA here is from genome assembly GCF_050686535.1 of Planococcus sp. SE5232. Classification (NCBI taxonomy): domain Bacteria; kingdom Bacillati; phylum Bacillota; class Bacilli; order Caryophanales; family Caryophanaceae; genus Planococcus; species Planococcus sp. SE5232. The sequence continues at coordinate 84,908 of NZ_JBOGCP010000003.1, forward strand.
AACGCCAAGCACTGTCGCCACTGATTTGGCAGTTGAAGCAAATCTGACCGATGGCAATCCCGACAAAGTCGTACAGCCGGAAGACCTTGCTGAAATGATGGTTGCACAATTGAAGTTGCACCCTCGCGTTCTATTGAAATCGGCTGGTCTTTGGTCGACAAATCCATAAGCGTTGACTTCTAAAAAAAGCCTGATCGAAATGTATAGCGGTGCATAATCCCCAACCGGTCCGGCCACTTCGCTTTCCGTGGGCTCAGCTTCAGGCTCCTCGTCACTGGAAAACCCATGCTCCTGCATCGCTGCGCTAGCTTCGTCGCAAAGGCTTGACCTCACAAATTTCGGCCAATGCCTTTCCTGCGGGGTCTTCAGCTTTCGCTGTCCCACAGGAGTCTTCGTGGCCAGCCCGCTTGGAAGCGTATTGCTTCAATCAAAGAGAGAAGCTTGCTAGTCTGTTCTAGAAAGAATAGTCCTAACAAATCTAGAAAACCCTTCACTCAAAGATCCGGAGCACAAGGCGGCGACTCCTGCGGGAGCGACGAAGTGCCGAAATCCACTCGGGCGCTAGTCCGAGTTAGTTCGGCGCGAGCCCGCGGAAAGCGTCCGCCTGAAGCGCAGGATCCGGTATAAACATGATGAAGTGTGTGTTCATTCTTTAAATGACATCAATATTCTTTTGTCTACAAGCTAAAAGCTCAGTCCACTTTTGTGGACTGAGCTTTTTTTCAGTGCTTTATTCAAGGCTATTTATCCTTTATTTCTTTCAACAGTTCAATCACCTGTTTATTTTGTTCGATTAATTTGTCGTTTTGTTTGTGCAGTTTCACAAAATCGAAAAGAAAGACCAGCAAGATGGCTGTAACAAGAAACCCCATGGATAGACAAACCCCTTTTCAGTTTAGGTAAGAAACAGAATTAAAACGCTGTATTTCAGCTTATTCAAGCATCCATCTTTACCGTCTTTTTTGTAGACCAAAGTACGACCGGTATCAGGATCAGTGCAAGAAATCCGCCGCCCAAAGACATCACGGCGTAACTGGACTGTGCCATGACCAGTCCCGAAATCCCGCCGCCTGTGGCTCCTGCGAGCGCAACCAATACATCAACAGTGCCCTGCGTTTTGGCACGGGTAGATGGATGGGTCGAATCGACAAGGAGGGTGGTTCCGCTGATCAACCCGAAATTCCAGCCAAGCCCAAGGAGAGCCAGCGCGACAATCAGCACAAACAAGGAATCGTTCGGCGCCAGCGCAGCCACAATTCCAGCAGCCATGAATGTCACCCCGGCTGCTATCGACATGACAATACGTCCCAGCTTGTCGACAAGGACGCCTGTGACGATCGAAGGCAGATACATCGCCGCTATATGGATGCTGATGACCAGTCCCACATCTCCAAGATCATGCCCATAATGCCCCATATGAATTGGCGTCATCGTCATAATCGCAAACATGATCAATTGGGTCAGCACCATAACGGTTGCCCCGAGCACGACGCCTTTTTTATTGATGGAAGCCGCAGCCAGCGGTTCCATGTCTGGCGTGTTCACTTCAAGCCTTTGCTGATGCTCCGTTATCGCTTTTGAAACCAGCAATGGATCGGGACGCAGGAAAATCAGCAAGACCACTCCCGCCAAACTATACGCTGCTGCCGCTAAGATAAAAGGGCCCGCTAAAGCCGGAATGCCGATGGACTCAGCAAACCGGCCCATAACACCGATCAGGTTCGGCCCGGCAAACGCACCAAAGGTCGTTGAAACCAGCGCAATGCTGATGGCCGTTCCCCGTTGTTTTACAGTTGCCAGGTCTGTGCCTGCATAACGCGCCTGCAGATTGGTGGCGGTTCCTGCTCCGTAGATCAACAAGGACACAAACAACAGAAATACATTTTCGGATAAGGCCGCGGCCACTACTCCAATTGCACCAACTCCTCCGGCCAGAAAACCTGAAGCCAAACCGGTACGCCGGCTGAAGCGTTGGGACAGCCGGCCGATGAGGAGCGCTGCCGCTGCCGATCCCAGGGTAAACAAAGCAACCGGAGCACCGGCGAAGCGATCCGTGCCAAGCATGTCCTGTGCGAGAAGTGCGCCGACCGTTACTCCTGCAGCCAGCCCTGCTCCGCCGAAAATTTGTGACAGTACAACGATCCATAAGGTGCGGCGGTAAAGCCCCCTGACCTTTTCAGGTGATTCAATATAGCTTTGCAGCATCGCCTGCTGTTTGTCAGATTGCCTCATGACGTTTCCTCATTTCATGGTAACTACATTTTTCTTCTGAATAATTTTAAAATTGGCTCAAAGAATAAATCCATATTCTTTTTTCAGTATAACGGTTTTCCATATAGTCGCCATGAACTTTTTAAAAAAAGAGGCTAATGAACACTAAAAGCTGTTTTTCCATATCCGTATCTACCTTTATCCCGCTTTAACGGGCAGTAAGACTCCCGCTTCTATAAGCGAGAGATCAACTGACCGTAAAAGTCCGATTGGATCAACTAACAATCAGTGAGGGATGAAGAAAACCCCCACTGATTGAAATTTCTCTTTATAATGAAATCAGCAATGACCCGAATGGAGTGGCTGGAATAATGGCTGAAGCAAACAAAAAGAAACTGCAGCGCTCTGCCAGTTGGATGTGGTTAGCCGTGGCATTCGTCATTTTGATTGCCGTGAGTGGTTGGCTGTTGAAGAGCGAATCACAGGAAGCAAAAAGCCTAAAAGCTGATTTGCAGGCTATCATTACCCAACAACTTGGAGAGAAGAACAACCTGGACAAAAAACGCATTGACGGAATTTCGGTTTCCCGAGTTTCAGAGGGCTGGAATGTGGAACTTGCCTTAAATGCCGATAAAGGATTTACGATGGTTTCAACAAAACAGGCTATGTGGCAGCAAGCCATAGCTATACTGGCTCCCTTGTCAGACATCAGCAAATTGAACGATATCTCCATTTCGTGGATTTTTCCTGTGGAAGATTCCCAAAACGATGTAAACGATAAAAGCGTCATGTCTTTTCGGATGGACAAAGCAACGCGCGACCAATTGATTTGGGGCAATGTCGAACCTTCCATCCTCCCCGACATCGTTTTCGACTACACGGAACACCCTGTTCTGAACCAATGACCGCAACCATCCAAAAAGGTGAATCGATTATTTACCGATTCACCTTTTAAGATTACTGGCGTTTGATTTTCTTAAAGTAGCTCTCCATCACATTCCTTGTTTTCATTTTCATATAGTCATAGGCATTCGCCATGGATTCTTCCGGTGAAATTCCATCATCCGCTACAGCATGGACTTCTGCAAAATAAGGAGATAGCTGGTCTCTGTCTGTTTCGTCGATCATTCCCGAAATTAGGACGACCGGTTTCCCGTGGCGATTGGCCAATTCCGCAATGCCAATCGGCGTTTTTCCAGACAAGCTCTGGACATCGGTTTTTCCTTCTCCTGTCAACACCAGATCAGCATCAAGCAACTGCTCTTCAAAATTCATCACTTCAAGCACCACATCAATTCCCCGTCTGATCTCTCCTAAAAAGAATGCCTGGAAAGCCCCTCCTGCACCGCCGGCAGCACCTGCTCCTTTTTTATGGTGCAGCGCTGTACCGGTAAAGCGCTCAACAATATCCGCGAAATTCGTTAAGATTGCGTCGAGCGTCTGCACCATTTCAGGTGTCGCCCCTTTTTGCGGCCCAAAGACGGCTGATGCACCTAGAGGTCCGATCAAAGGATTTTCGACATCACTGGCAATCAAAAACCGGCTTTCCATGATGCGTTGATCAAATCCATGTGGGTCAATCTTCGATAAACCATTCAGCGCCACAGTTCCAGGGCCCAATTCCACGCCATTGGCATCTATAAACTTCATGCCCAATGCCTGAAGCATGCCGATTCCTGCATCATTGGTTGCACTGCCGCCAAGGCCGATGATGAACTTCCGGTAGCCGGCATCCAGTGCGCGAGCAATCAGTTCACCGGTACCATAGGTTGAAGCAAGCAACGGGTTTCGTTCCTCTCCGGCCAGTAGAGTCAGTCCAGATGCCTCTGCCAACTCCACCACGCAGGTTTCCTGGTCTCCGAGTACGCCATACTGCGCTGTAATTTTCCGTCCGAGTGGATCTTCCACTACTGTTCCAATCGTTTTTCCACCAGTTGAAGCGACCAGGGTAGCCAATGTGCCTTCTCCGCCATCAGCTGCCGGCAGTAAAACCACCTCTGCTTCTGGAGATGCCTCCTGAACCCCTTCAGCCATTGCCCTGGCTGCTTCTATCGCTGTCATGCTCCCTTTAAATGAATCAGGTGCTATCAAAATCTTCACTGGATCTGCCTCCTATGCAACGCGCTATATTGTAGATTATAGAACTAATCCCTCTAAAATTCACTCCACAGCAAAAAGCGGCTATCGCAAAAATCTGCGATAGCCGCCTTACCTCTTAACAGAAGCTGATAGCCATTCCGTCACAAGGCGAGGAATCCTGCAAGTAACTTTTCCATCTCGGAATGATGAATGGTCCGAAAGTCAATGCATACCCGTTCTTCCTGGATTCGCGTTACAATTGCCGGCTTTGCCTCCCTTAATTGGGCTGCTAATTGTTCAGCACTTAAAGTCCTGTGTGTAATCGCCGCAATATAGGTGGGGATTTCCACTCCCGGCATGGTGCCTCCTCCTATTTGGGAGGTGCTTTTCTGAAGCTCACCGACATAATTACGGGAATCCGAGCGCAAACTGCTTAAAAACGACTGTGCTTGAATCTTAATGTCTTCAGCTGGTCGGATGATATCGCGGACAGTGGGCAGTTCAATGATTTTCTCCGGGCCCGACAAATAGCTTTTCAAGGTTTCTTCCAGTGCTGCCAGCGTCATTTTATCCACCCGCAAAACACGCGCCAATTGATGTTTCTTCAATTGATCGATCAGTTCTTTCCTGCCGGCGATCAATCCAGCCTGCGGACCACCGAGCAGCTTATCGCCACTGAACGAAACAAGGTCCACACCGCTCTGGATCACTTCACGGACAAGCGGCTCCTCGCCAATGCCATGTTTTTTAAAATCATAAAGCGCGCCGCTCCCCAAATCTTCATAAAAGATGAGATTCGGGTGTTTCCCCGCCAGTTCAGCCAATTCGGATGTCTCCACTGTTTCCGTAAAGCCGATCATTTTGAAATTGCTGGTATGCACTTTCATGATCATGGCGGTTTCTTCGCCCACTGCATTTACGTAATCGAATAGATGCGTCTTATTGGTCGTCCCCACTTCAACGAGCTCTGCGCCGCTTTCTTCCATGATGGAGGACACTCGGAAAGAGCCGCCGATTTCAACCAATTGGCCGCGGGAAACGATGACTTCCTGTTTTTTGGCCAATGCGCTCAAAATCAGAAATACTGCCGCTGCATTATTATTGACCACCATTGCCGCTTCTGCACCTGTTGCTTCCAACAATAAATCTTCGATGATGGCGTGGCGCGACCCGCGGCTTCCTTCCATTAAACGATATTCAAGGTTGGAGTAATTCGCTGCTGTTTTTGCCACATGGGCGATTGCCGCATCGCTTAAGCGGGACCGTCCCAAGTTGGTATGCAAGACTGTCCCCGTTCCATTGATCACCCGTGACAATCGATCTTCCTGCCACTTGCTTACCCGGGTTTCCACTGACTTGAAAAGCTGGCCTGTAAAATCAGGGCCAAGCTCTTCACTCGCCCACTCTTCTGCCAGCAAGCTTTGCCGCAGCCTGCCGACTTCCTGCTGCAGAAAGTCCGTCAGCTGCGCGCCACTTAAGCTGAAATCTTTTTTCAGGTCTTCAAAGCGCGGGTCTTTCTGCAATTCATGGATTGCCGGCAACTGCCGCAAATACTGTTTCATAGCTTTTCCTCCATCCAGTAACGCTGATCTTCTGACCGTTTTGTAAAATTCAGTTCATCCAACAAGTCCAAAAACGGTATCATGTATTTCCTCGATAAATTAAGGATCTCTTTCGCCTGCTTCAAATCAAAAGAAGCTCCTGTATTCGTTCGCAGCTGGTTTAAAGCTTGTTCAAAAGCCGTACGGTGGATAAGTGTATCTTCCCTCAAGCGATAGGCCTGGCCGCTTTCAAGCAGATAGGCTGTCAGTTCTGCAATTTCCGGCTTCGGCAATGGACTGCCTGCAAAATACGCTTCCCATTTTTCCGCCTGGAAGCCATCCTTTTCCAGAGAGCCGATTACCTGCTCCATTCGTGCACGCCATTTTTTTGGAAGATGCGGTTCGAAAAGAGCCAGAGCTACAAACTGGCCGGATCGCTGCAGTTCATGTTGCTCCATCAATAAATTCAGACTGAACTCAAGCAAGGGTTTCGGATAAGCAGCCGCAACTGATTGGATCAGTTCAGCTTTGCCTATGCCTTTTCGCATCGGAAAGTCTCCATGAAACTGCCACAGCCTTGCCAATAACTCGTCTTTTATTTTAATGAACGTTTTGGTCAAGCTATAGCCTTGGCGCGGTATCTCCAGCCAGACACCAGAAGCCAAGCCTTCCGCCAAAGTTTCATTCAAGATGCCGTCATCCAGGGAAGTCTGCTGCATCAGCTGCTGCTGGTCGAGCAGAAGGGATTTGCTGAGGGCATCCGCCACTAAATCCTCTGGCGTCCCCTGTTGCTGATGGCGAAGCATAGTGATGGTCTCTTTGCCGAACTTGTACTTGCCGCCATTCGGCTGAATGACCCAGCCGCCTCCAATCGTCTCCATTGGACTTGGTCGCCGCAAAATAAACCGGTCCCCCCTGCGTACCACAATTTTTTCATCCAAGCGGATTTGGCATAACACTTCGTCCTGTGTGCTCGCCAGCTCATTGCGGTCAAAAAAGACAATTTTGCCCATCACTTCAGACGTACCGATATGAAGCCTGACAGCTGTCCGCTGTTTAAGAGGCGCAAACTTCCGGCCAATCACCTGCAAAGCAACATCAATGGTATCTGTTACGAGAAAATGCTCCGAATCCACCAGCACATCTCCTCGCTTCACGGCTGTCCGTTCGATGCCGCCGAGGTTGATGGCCGTCCGCTGTCCGGCTCTTGCCTTTTCGCATTCCTCATGATGCACTTGAATTTGCCTCGCTTTCACTGGAATCCCAGCCGGCAAAACCATCAGCTGAGCCGCTTTCCGGACGACACCTTCATAGACAGTCCCCCTAACGACCGTCCCTTGTCCCTGGACCGTAAAAACCTGGTCAATCGGCAAACGGAAGGAACCATAAGCGTCACGGAAATCAGTTGATTTCAATTCCGTTAAAATCAATTGCTTCAATTCATCGATCCCTGTACCCGAAAGACTATCAAGTGCAATAGAGGGCGCCTCATGAAACACGGTTCCCGCTAACCTTTCCTTAATATCATCCGTCACCAATTCAAGCATCACTTCATCGACCCGGTCCATTTTCGATATGGCTACGATGCAGCGTTCCACACCTAAAAACTGCAGGATCTCCAGATGCTCTTCAGTCTGCGGCATGATGCCTTCGTCCGCCGCCACCACCAGAACCACCAAATCGATTCCCGCAACACCTGCAATCATCTGGCGAATAAACCGTTCATGTCCCGGCACATCGACAATCGATACAAAGACGTCATCTTCCAGCTGCAACGGCGCATACCCCAATTCAATGGAAATGCCCCGTTCCTTTTCTTCTTTCAATCGGTCCGTGTCAACATTCGTCAAAGCTTTCGTCAAACTGGTTTTGCCATGATCAATATGGCCGGCCATGCCGATTGTAAAATATCGTTCTTCCATCTTTTTCACACGCCTTCTCTAATCGCTTCTCCCTTTACTTTAGTCTTCAGCAAAGGCTGTTTCAAGCCTGAACCCTGCCCTTCATCGTTTTACCCAAGCGCTGTTCTTGCGTAGATCTTTTTTTCGGTATAAACTTGTACAGGTCGGCCGACAATATCCTGGGGTTGGATGGGTGACTGGTGTCCTCCTGGGTCTTCAAAACCCTGAGGGGCCTGCGTGCCAGGCTCGGTGGGTTCGATTCCCACACAATCCCGCCAATACATACTGAAATGCTGAGGCACCCGTGTAGATTCGACGGGCATAAGACGCGCTGGCGAAGCGGCATGTTTTCAGCCGCACAGCCAGAGTGGCTTATGCCCAAGAATCTGGGTGCCGAAGCTGGACATACAGAAAAGCTGAAGGGCCTGTCGAGCCCCGACAGGCTTAAGTCGAATCGGTTGTGTGGCGTTTCTTTGTCACACTGCCGGTTTGGCTTAAGACCCCGAGGGATTGGGCGCTGAAGCTAGACAACAGAAATGCTGAAGCGCCCGTGTAGTCCCGACAAGCGCTGGAAGCCTTACCGGTAATGGCGTTCTCTGCCATTGCTGGTAAGGCTGAAGCGACTCGAGGGACTGGGCGCTGAAGCTAGACAACAGAAATGCTGAAGCGCCCGTGTAGTCCCGACAAGCGCTGGAAGCCTTACCGGTAATGGCGTTCTCTGCCATTGCTGGTAAGGCTGAAGCGACTCGAGGGACTGGGCGCTGAAGCTAGACAACAGAAATGCTGAAGCGCCCGTACAGTAGAACCACAAAAAACAAGGTTAAAAAGATTGCCCTACCGGCAATCTTTTTTTAATGAAACGAAAGACGACTTAAGTGACAAACTTACTTTGTTTTAGGATAATTCAATGGAGCGGAAGTGTTCAAACGCCAAATTGTTGGATTAAAGGATGAAGAAGATGAAAATTGTTTTAGCTTCACCGAATTACCCACAACTGCGTGGAAATACCATAACGGTTCAACGCATAGCAGACAACCTCAAAATGCTGGGTATGGAGACGGAAATCGTTTCGACAACAGATGAGAACGCCATCCATACATTCCCTGCTGCTGATATCGTTCATGGATTCCATGCCTATAATTTCTATAAATTTCTGCAAAAGTTGGATCGCCAGCCGCCTCATTACATGGTGACCATCACAGGAACCGATTTGAACCAAGACCTATTTAATCCGGATAAACGGGAGGATGTTCTGGCTTCCTTAAACGGAGCAAAAGCCATCCATGTATTTGATGAGAAAGCCAGAGCACTCCTGGTAAAGGAAGTTTCCGGGATTGCCGGCAAAATCTTCATCATGCCCCAGGGAAATCAGGCTTCTCTTTCGGGAGTTTCACTTTTCAAGAAAGAACCCGATAGCTTTTTATTTTTCCTGCCTGCCGGTATCCGGAAAGTGAAGAATATACCCGCAGCAATTTCGATGCTCCATGACCTTCGCCAGCATTATCCGCAGCTTCGACTTTGGCTTGTCGGACCTGTGCTTGAAGAAAAGGAAGGCCAAGTTGTACTTGAACTTGTCGAACGCCACAAAGAGTGGATCCGTTACCTTGGACAAGTACCACATGAAGACATGGGTTCTGTTTATCGGGAGACGGATGTTGTATTGAATACCTCGCTGTCGGAAGGTCAGCCGGCCACCATTTTAGAGGCGATGGGCTATGCTCTTCCAGTGCTGGCTTCAGACATTCCCGGCAACAGCAGCATCATTTCCAATGGGGAAACAGGGTTTTTATACAAAACCCGAAACGAATTCCTTGATTATGCTGAAAAGCTCATGAATAATAACAAAATAAGGGAAAGTATTGGCCAAGCCGCTAAAGCTTATGTGAGACAGGATCATTCAAGCGAACGCGAAGCCGAGACTTTGCTGAAGGTTTATCAAGGGATTGTAAACTAAAAAAAATTACCCTGTATAATAGAATAGGAATTTGAAAAGGAGAGATTGACATGGTTGAAAAAGAAACAGTGAGATTAACTTCTTTATCTACAAAAGGCGGTTGAGGCTGCAAAATTGGTCCTGAGGACCTGGCGCAGGTTCTGCGTCACTTACCGAAAAATGTAGATGATCCAAACTTGCTGGTCGGTCTGGAAACAGCTGACGATGCAGGAGTTTATAAAATTAATGATGAAACCGCATTGGTCCAAACTTTGGATTTCTTTACTCCAATTGTAGACGATGCTTATATGTTCGGCCAAATTGGTGCGGCCAATGCTTTGAGTGATGTTTATGCCATGGGCGGCAAGCCTTTGACTGTCATGAACATCGTCGCGTTTCCGATCAACACCTTGGATAAAAGCATCTTAGCCGACATCCTGGCCGGTGCTTCCGATAAGGTCAAAGAATCTGGCGCCACCTTGGTGGGCGGCCATTCGATTGACGATCAGGAGCCTAAATTCGGACTTTCCGTCACAGGTACCATCCACCCCGACCGCATCCGCTCCAATGCAGGTGCAAAGCCGGGTGATCGCCTCATTTTGACCAAACCGATTGGTGTCGGTATTTTGACCACTGCCATCAAACAAGGGATTCTGGAAAAAGAAGACCTGGATGAAGTGATGAATGTCATGGCCACCTTGAACAAAACTGCGGCAGAAGTGATGGAAAAATACACCGTCAATGCCTGCACAGATGTTACTGGATTTGGGCTGCTCGGCCACACGATGGAAATCGCCAAAGGCGGCAAAGTCGGCGTTACAGTGTATAACCAAGATGTCCCTGTCCTTTCACGTGCCAAAGAGCTTGCGGAACAAAACGTCATTCCTGGCGGCACACGCAAAAACCGCCAATGGCTTGCAGATGACATCGATTATGCAGAGAACATCAGCGAAATCGATCAATTGATCTTATGCGATGCAGTCACTTCCGGCGGTCTGCTGATTTCAGTACCGGAAGCCGAAGCTGACGCCTTGCAGGGCGAATTGCTGAAAAACAACGTCCAATCCGCCATCATCGGGAATGTGACAAGTGAAAATGCTGGTCGGATTCACGTAAAATAAGAACTGCTGACTAAAGAAAAAAAGCTTAAAAGTAGCAATAGTTAAGCTTTGGACAAGGACTCTATGGGGGTCCTTGTTTTATTACGCTCAGCTACATACCAAAACATGAAGAGGTGCTTGTATTGAAAAAATGGATTTTAACGATTTCTGTACTTTTGCTGGCATTATTCCTGTCAGCATGTGGAGACGATTCAACTGATACTGAAAGTTCAACAGGGTCCAGCAACGAAGAGCCCTTTACAATCGGCGTAATCCCTGCCCAGACAGAGGGCGAAATGCAAACGGCCATGGATAAACTGCAAACCATCCTGAGCGAAGAATTGGACCGCGAAGTCGAAATTGAAGTTTACCCAGACTACAACGGTGTCGTAGAATCAATGAATTACGACCAGATCGATATGGCGTACCTTGGGCCTTTAACGTATGTTATCGCAGAAGCAAACAGCAATGCCAAGGCAATCATCACTCAGTTGGTGGACGGCGAGCCATTCTACAATGCGTATGTCATCACCCACACCGACAATCCTGCTACTTCACTAGATGAATTATTGGAGAATCCGGGTGAAGTCCAGTTCGCTTTTGGTGACCCGAATTCCACTTCCGGTTCATTGATTCCTTCAATTGAATTGCAGGACCGCGGAGTATACGAGTCTGAACAGGAAAATCAATTTGAGACTGTTCGCTTTACCGGTTCGCATGATGCAACTGCACTTGCTGTTCAAAACAAGCAAGTCGATGCGGGTGCCATTGACAGCGCTATTTACAATCAGCTGCTGGAATCAGGCAAAATTGATGGAGAACAACTAAAGATCATCTGGAAATCAGAGCCTTTGTTCCAGTATCCATGGGCCGTTCTTGAAAGCACAGATGATGAAACTGTCGCAAAACTGCGCGAAGCATTTTTAGCAATTGAAGATCCTGAAATCCTTGATGCATTTGGCGCTACCGGTTTTACTGAAGCTACTAATGCCGATTACGAAAGCATCAAACAAGCCGCTATAAAGCAAGGTATCATTGAAGAATAGAGTTGATCAGCTTGTGGTTTAAAAAAAGTAATTTCATCACAGTAATAATCGTCCTTGTGCTGGTTTATTTCAGTATGCGGATTACGGAATTCGACTTGTCCAAGTTCAGGGATTTCCGCAACATGATCGATTTTCTGTCTCAATGGTGGCCGATGGACTTTTCCAAGCTTCCAGGTATGGTGGAAGATACATTCGAGACTTTAGCAATGGCTTTTCTTGGCAGTGTTTTTGGTTTATTGATCGCATTGCCGATCAGTTTCATTGCGGCGCGCAATACGGCGCCATCCAAGTCCCTCTTCCATTTCACCCGCGTGGCACTCAGTTTTGTGCGTTCGATCCCTGAAATCGTATTTGGTCTGATTCTATTGACGACCCTGGGACTTGGACCTTTTCCAGCAGTTATCGCCATCATGTTCCATAATGTTGGTGTCTTTGGAAAACTGGTCTCTGAATTGATTGAAGCTGCCGACCCCGGCCCTCAGGAAGCTATGCGGGCAGTGGGCGCGAAGAAATGGCTGGCTAATCTGTTCAGCATTCTTCCGCAAATCTGGCCGAACGTCCTGTCCCAATTTTTCTATCGTTTTGAAGTCGCCATCCGTACATCGCTTATCCTGGGCTTTATAGGCGGCGGTGGAATCGGCCAACGCCTGTTCAATGACTTTAAAACTTTCCAATACTCTTCCGTTTCGCTGGACGTCCTGATTATTATGATCATGGTGATCGCCATCGACTTTTTAGCCAGCACCATTCGAAATCGCGTCATTTAAAGGAGTGGCTATATGATACAAGTGAAAGACCTGTCTGTACATTATCCGGATACAAAAGTAGAAGCACTGACTGATATCAGCCTCTCACTTGAAAAAGGCGATTTCGTCTGTGTACTGGGTAAAAGCGGTGCAGGAAAATCGACGTTCATCCGCTGTCTCAATGGATTGCAAAAACCGACCGGCGGAAAAATTTACTTTGACGGTGAGGATATCTCTATCCATACTGAAGAAAACCTGCGAAAAGTACGTCGTGAAACCGGGATGATCTTCCAGCATTTCAGCCTGATTCCGCGTTTGAGCGTCATGCAGAATGTGCTGACCGGCATGTTCGGCTACCGTTCTTCTTTTAAAAATTTGATCGGTTGGTTCACTGCAGACGAGTTGGCCTTGGCTAAGCGTGTCATTGCAGATGTCGGCCTTACGGAAATGGCTTACCGGAAAGTGGAACAGCTGAGCGGCGGCCAAAAACAGCGTGTCGGCATTGCCCGTGCGCTTGCCCAACAGCCCAAAGTCCTGCTTGGGGATGAACCGGTCGCCAGCCTCGATCCCGGCACTTCCAACCATATCTTTACTTTACTGACGGAAATGCATGAACGTTTGGACTTGCTGACAATCATCAATGTTCACGATATTGAATTGGCAAAGCGCTATGCTACCCGCATTCTGGCCTTGAAAGACGGAAAACTTATTTTTGATGGTCCACCTGAAAAATTCTCCGATGCGGAATACCGTCAAACCTATACAGCTGATCCGCAACCCGCTTTTTTCGATCCTGGCATTTAACAGCGAAGCGAAAGGAGATGTTCTGCATGATTAAAAGTCCATGAGCAGTTGATCAATCCAGGGTCGTGTACGACTCTACTCATCCGCAAATCATTACATCCAATCGACTGCACAGCAACAAATCCGTCGTTCTCAGTTTTGATGACGGCCCAAGCAAAGTACTGCCGCAAATTCTGGATATCCTGAAACAGGAAAATGTGCAAGCCATGTTCTTTTGGCAATCGCGTCTGCTCTACCCCGCTAGACCGTGGCAGCGCGTGCTCGATGAAGGCCATATCATCGGAACACATTCCATGAAACATCGAAACCTGGTGCAACTTTCCTACGAAGAGCAGTATCAGGATATCCGCAACAGCGTTCAGCGTATTGAAAAGACAACCGGCACACCGGTTGTCCATTTCCGTCCTCCTTATGGGCGTTTCAACAGCCACACTTTAAAGGCAGCACAGGCGCTGGGCTTAACGACTGTCATGTGGCGCATTGCTTCAATGGACTGGGAACTGAAAGACGATCCCGGCCAAATCATTCGGTATGCTACAGAAAACCTGGAGGATGGGGCCATCATTCTGCTTCATGAATTAGAGCAGACCGTTGCCGTACTGCCTCAATTGATTAAAACCATCAAAGAACAAGGCTACAGCTTTTCGCTGTTGCCTTCTGAAAACAAATAAAAAATCAGCACCGGTAAAAAACTGGTGCTGATTTTTTTAGGAACAATGCTTGTAGGTAATCAACTTTTTTTCGTCTTCTATTTATTTACTGATCCAACCGACTTTATAACTTAAACGACTTAAGCCAATCGCTACATACTTTCTGCTCACCAATATGCTTCGGAAATTGTACGTATTCAAACGATTACGTTAGTTCAGCTTGATAGACAGCCTTCTTTCCCTCTAAAGTAAATACATCTATCTCACTCACGCTGTTCCTTCTTTTCGAGTATTCGCACTCCACTCTCTCCACCTACCAGGACGATATCCGTCATGTTGATGAATAAGCCCGTTTCAACCACTCCTAAAATCAGTTTTAACTTTTGATGAAGTGCAGTTGGATCAACTATTTCATTGAATTGGCAGTCCACAATATAATTGCCGTTATCAGTGATAAAGATTTCATCGTTTTCTCTTCTAAGCTTCGGCTGACAGTGCAAGCCGGCTATTTTTTCTGCAGTATTTTCCCAACCAAATGGAACGATTTCAACTGGCAATGGAAATGCTCCAAGTTGATTAACCAATTTGCTGTCATCCACAACGATGATCAATTGTTCAGCTGCATCATTCACCAATTTTTCCCGAAGCAATGACCCTCCTCCTCCCTTAGTTAAATGAAAGGAAGGATCCACCTCATCTGCTCCATCAATAGCCAAATTCAGGCGACGAGCTTTTGAAAGCGTAGTTAAGGGAATGCCGAATTCTTTCGCCCATTCTTCAGTTCTTAAAGAGGACGACACCCCTTTGACAGTCATCCCTTCCTTTACACGTTCCCCCAGTTTCTTCAACATCCAATAAACGGTGGAGCCAGATCCTAATCCCAATACCATGCCGTCTTTAATGTATTCAACCGCTTTTTCTCCGACTTCTTTTTTCTTTTCATCTATCATGTCTGCCATGATTTCCACTCCTCTTTTGAATTTGCTATTGATCCGCTTTAGACTGATTTGTATGGAAAGAACCTTCCTAATCAGTTTTTCTGTAAGTATCAGCACCAAAGTAATCTCTTTGTATCTGCCATAGAACTGCTGGTATATTAGCTGATCGATAATTATCGAAATACGGATCCAATAGCAGATTCTTCAGCTGGAGATTTTGTTCGTAATTGGCCTAAATTGAAAAAAAGGAGAGACTGCTCTCTCCTTTTTTATACTTAGTTCTGCTGGTCAAGAATATCTTGACGCACAGGAGTAAAAACATCCAAGATGACACATTCCTCAATCACGTTTACTTGATGTTTTACATTAGACGGAATATATTGGGTATCCCCTTTGTGCAGGATTTTTTTCTTACCGCCTACTCCAAACTCTACAATACCTTTTTCGATATAACTGATCTGCTCTTGCGGGTGCTGATCCACGTCTCCTCTAAAACCTTCTGCCAGGTGCACTCTTACAAGCATAAGTGAACCAGTGCTCGATAATACTTCTCTTGAAACCATAAAATCGTCCTTTCTTTATTGAGTGTATTTTATAAGAATAGACCCGGGTTAATCATTTTCGGTATAAAAAATGCAATATCCGGGAAGAAAGCCACGAATAGCAGTACCACGATAACAATCAAGATGTAAGGCAATACCGCCACTAAAGATCGCTCTATGCTCAAACCACCAATTTTTGCAGCTAGCAACAGACATAACCCATAGGGTGGGGTGATTAAACCGATCGCTAAAGTCATAACGACGATTAACCCTAAATGGACTGGATCCATTTCGAATAAGGTAGCTGTCGGTAAAATGATGGGAACAAACAAAATCATCGCTGGGATGGCATCCATGAAGGTGCCGATAAACAGGAAAAAAGCAATGATGATCAAAATGAACAGCCATTTAGTTCCTATATGATCGACAAAGAATTGCTGAGCTACAACTGATAATTGGTAATAGCTCATTAATTCACCAAGAGCACTTGCTGCCGCTAGGGCAAATAGCGATAGCGAACTCAACGCCAAAGTGTCTTTCAAGATTCCCGGTAAATCAGCTACCTTCAAGGTTTTATAATAAAACATACTGATTACCAATGTATAAAGAGAGGCTACTGCTGCAGCTTCTGTTGCAGTAAAGAAACCTGTAATAATACCGCCGATAATGATTACCGGCGTCAACAAGGCTGGCAGTGTTTCGAAAACCAGTTTTAAGAATGTTCCCATAGACGCTCTTTCAGATCGTGGATAGCCTCTTTTCAGAGCCATGATGTAAATGAATGTCATCATCCCAACACCAATCAAGATACCCGGGACAATACCGCCCAAGAACAATGCACCAATCGAAGCATTTGTTAATCCCGCAAAGATGATCATCGGAATACTCGGAGGGATGATGACACCGATTGTAGAAGAGGCTGCTGTAACCGCCACTGCAGTTTCTGTGTCATAGCCCTGCTTTTTCATATTCGGAATCAGTATTTTTCCGACTCCTGCTGTATCGGCTTGTGCTGCACCAGAGACTCCAGCAAAAATCATGGATACCAGAATATTGGAATGAGCCAATCCCCCTCTTATATGGCCAACTACTGAAAGAGATAAATCAATCAGTTTTTGTGAAATTTTCCCGTGATTCATTAAATTTGCGGCTAGGATAAATAACGGTACAGCCAACAGCACAAAAGAATCGATGCCGTTCAGCATTCTTATCGGCACGGTTACTTCAGGGAGGGTTTCAATACTCAAGACACCGATAAATGAAACAATTCCAATAACAAAAGCGATGGGGACACCGATGAACATAAGGACCAGAAAGATCAGAACAAGTAAAATGCCAATCATGCATCAGCCCCCCTTTTCAGATTTCTGAGGTCTTTAAAGCCGTTGAAGAGATGGCCAAGCGTATAAACGGCCATGGTGAAGCCCATAATCGGCAACGAAATCCAAACATAGCCCATTTTCATTTCGGGCAGGGCGACCCAATTATAATCCCAAAAAGTTTGTGCCGCTTCAATCCCGAAATATAAAATAGCCAGCGCAAAAAGTAAAATGATTGTGTCAATCACCAATACCAATACCGTCTTTTTTCTGCCTTTCAACTTAATCGTTAAAAAATCAAAGCTGAAATGTTCTCGTTGGTTGACCATGACGGCTGCTCCCATAAAGATAGACCAAATAAATGAATAGTTCGCCACTTCTTCAGTCCATATAATGGCAACACCCATGTGTCTGGATACAATTTGAATGATGATAGCAATAAAAAATATCGATAAGGTTATTACTCCAAACGTCATTTGCGCCTTCTCTAAGACCTTTATCATGGAACCATCCTTTCATAAAAATTAAAAGGGAGAATAGACAAGCTGTTTCTCCCTTTTAACAATCATAGAATTATTTTTGCTCTACAATCTTTTGATACATTTCTTCTGCCCCGATGTCTTTGGCTGCCTGTTCCTGAAGCGGCTTCGCTAATTCAGCAAATGGTGCTGTATCAATTTCTCCGATTTCGGCACCATCAGTGATTGCGATTTCTTTGTATTCATCTTCTTGTGCAAGCAAAGCTTCCCGTTCAGCTTGAACCGACTCTTCAGCTGCTTTTGTAATAATTTCTTGCTGTTCAGGCGTATAAGAATCAAATTCATTTCCGTTTACCAATAAAAATCTTGTTGTGTAATCATGCGCTGTTTCTGTCACGTATTTCCCATTGTCCGTTTTATGGTGGTTTTGCTGAACGAAATAAGGATACGAGTTTTCTGATGAATCAACTACGTTTTGTTGCAGAGCCTGATACAATTCGCCCCAAGCCACAGAAGTAGGTACTGCTCCTGCTTGTTTCCAGTAATCAGAAACCACACCAGAAGTCTGAGTTCTGATTGTCATTCCGTTTAATTCATCCATGGATTCAAGCGGTTTTTTGCCATAGAAATGTCTTACACCGGCAGACCAATATCCTACGATTTTAAAATCATTGTTCGATTTTTCATTGACGATAGTCGCCATTTCTTCTCCAACTTCACCATCAACCACTTGTTCCCAATGCTCGTAGCTGTCAAATAGATAAGGAAGAGCGAATAGATCGACCTCTTTAATACCTGTTTGAGTCATAAATCCTGGAGATACCAAAACAACATCTGCTGCCCCTAATTTCAGTTTTTCCACTAATTCGGATTCTTCTGTCCCGATTGTCCCGGCATGTACTTCCACTTCAATATTTCCAT
The DNA here is from genome assembly GCF_050686535.1 of Planococcus sp. SE5232. Classification (NCBI taxonomy): domain Bacteria; kingdom Bacillati; phylum Bacillota; class Bacilli; order Caryophanales; family Caryophanaceae; genus Planococcus; species Planococcus sp. SE5232. Next base: position 103,118 of record NZ_JBOGCP010000003.1, read on the forward strand.
CAGATTCGCTTTCCACCACTTCTTTGAATTTTAATAACCCGACCTGATATGGATTATCCGGTGATGTTTGGTTATGCGCTGCAATCAGTTTAATTTTCTCTGGTGCCCCACCGTCTCCACCTGCTGATTCTTCACTTCCGCATCCTGTTAATGCTGCTGCTAAAACCAATGGCAAAACTAGAAACTTTTTCATCTTCTTGTTCATATCTTTTCCCCCTTATTTTGAAGTCCTTAAATCTCCCATGTCCTGTTACATAGCCATAGATTACCTGTTATTCAAAGTTTGTATGCCGTCTGGTCATTTCCTCATGCATATCTTTATTTCCATTCCCCTCTAATGTTCCGATTATAATGGCATCCAGTACAAGATGGACAGATTGATCAAATTGATTTCCGAGTGGTTGGATTGTTGCAGGCTCTTCCGGCCGACGATGTTTAGTGGCGGCTGGAATATTCAATACGCAGTCACAAATCGCTGCGATTTTGGATTCTTTGTTGGTTGTCACCAGGGAAACCTTTGCTCCTGACTCTTTAGCCTTTGAAGCAAATTGAAGGATAGCTTCTGTCGATCCCGATCCCGAAATAGCGACCAGCAAATCTCCCTCTTCAATACTTGGAGTGATCGTCTCGCCAACTACAAAAACCTGGAACCCACCGTGCATCAGCCGCATTGCGAAGGCTTTGCCCATCAAGCCTGATCGCCCTTCTCCATAAACGAAAATCCGCTTTGCCTCTTTTAGCTGAGTCGAAAGTTGGACCGCTTCTTCTTCTTTGACATTCGATAAAACCATTGAAATTTCATCAGCTACTTTTTGTATGATTGATTTCAAAATGCTCTGCCGCCTCCTTCATCTCTTTTGCTTCCTGTGCCGGATTTGCAGCCTTTGTAATGGCACTCCCGATAATTACAGCAGTAAGCTTTTTATCCAATAAAGAAGAGAGTGATTCTTTTTTGATTCCTCCTGCTATTGCTATTTCCATACCCGTTAATCCTTGCGCCAGCTTTAACAGGTCTCCACTCATTTCCTTTTCGAGCTGCATATCCTTTCCATGATGCAAACCGACAAGCTCGACTCCCATACTTTGCAATTCCTTAAGGCGGTCCGGATCAGTCACTCCCAATAAATCGATCATGACGCGTTTATTTAATTCTTTTGCTACTCCCAAGGCATCCGAAATTGTCTTGTTAGCTGAAAAAGCCATAACCGTTGTAATATCCGCTCCTGCCTCAAAAGCTTGGAGTGCTTCGTGTTTACCGGCATCGCATGTTTTCATGTCTGCCACCAAAATCTTATCGGGATAGGCTTCTTTAATCTCTCGGACAATTGCCATTCCATATTGCTTAATAACACCTGTCCCTACTTCAATCCAGTCAATATAAGGAGCTGTTTCATGCAGAATCGCAAAGGATTCTTCTCTTGTTAAGCGATCTAGAGCCAACTGGAATTTCATCTAATCATCCTTTCTTCAGAATAAGTTAGATCTCAACAGGAGTTTCTGATGACTAATTTAGGCTCAAAACGATGAATTTTCTCCTGATCTACTTTATCTGCCTTTTGAATTTTTTCCATTAAGAGTTCTGCAGCTTTTTTTCCAATTTCAGCTGCGGGCTGCTCTACGATGGTCAATGCTGGTTCAAAAAAAGAGGCAAACGAAACGTCATCAATTCCAATTACCGCTATATCTTTTGGAATTTGCAAATTTTGGCTTTTTAAATACTTTAGAATTTCAATCAAGGTTAGATCGTTTCCGGCTAAAATCGCTTGAGGTGGATCGTCAAGCGCCAATAATTCTTTGACACCTTGTTGAACCTGCTTGATTTCTAATGCCTTAATATAATCTTCTTCTATAGTTATTCCATTGCTTTCCAAGGTTTTTCGATGTCCTACAATCCTCTCAATTCGGGGGATCACAGCATCAATTTCATTTGTGATAATACTGATTCTCTGATAACCCATATCGATAAAATGTTGGACTGCTAATCTCGAAGCCATCTCATTGTTCACCATGACTGACGGAATGGAAACATTGGGTAATATGCGATCCACAAAGACTACCGGATAATTGCTTTGGACCATATCATTATAAATGTCTTCATTATGGCCGGTGGGGATAATGACCATGCCATCAACTTGCTTGGCACGCAGCATGTCAATGTATTTTCTTTCTTTGATGCAATCGTTATCTGCATTGCAGACAATCAGATGAAAATCTGTCTGATTGCAAATATCTTCAATCGATCTGATTACTTGTGCCGAAAAAGTGTGCAGGCTATTCGCTACAATAACTCCAATTGTCGTTGTAGTTTTTTGCTTTAAGCTTCTTGCTAAGATATTCGGCCGGTAATCCAATTCTTTAATCGCGTTTTCAACTCTTTGTTTCGTTTCCTCACTCATATGCCCATACCGGCCATTTAAAAAGTGGGAAACGGTGCTTTTTGAAACTTGTGCATGTTGAGCAACTGTCGCCATCGTAATTGATTTCATTTGAATCTTCTCCAAACTTATTTAAGGAAGGTATACCGGTTTACTAAACCGATGTACCTTAGTATAAAGAAGATGTAAGCGCTTTACAATAGGTTTGATAAAATAATCTGATTTTTTTATCATCATTCTTTTCTGAGAGGATTTATTTGAAAAAAATATGACAATGATTCCAAACGATAATGAAGGCTTAGATAATTGAATTATCTAAGCCTTCATTATCGTTTAATTTAGTTTAAAAATAATAGCTTCCATTCACTCTGATCTATCATCCCCATCAGGCGGTGGCCATGCGCTAATCAAACGGCGTGCATAGACAACTTGTCCCGCATGATAGCTGTTGTGATTGATCAGCACCATCAGCAAATCTGCTGCTGTTCTTTTTCTGCCGCCGAGACCTTCTTCCAAAGAATCTTTTGATGCTTGCTGCGTCGCTTGCCCTAGGCCTTTTAAAAACTGAGTCACTGCCTCTGTATATTGTTGTTCGTTTGAAGGGAATGGAGAACCTGGCCAAGACTCTGACAAGTCCTGAGGGCTTTCCGGCTCCTCTTCACGAAGCTCCGCTAAAATGAATTCCTGCCAGTAATTCATGTGAAACAAAAGTTCCCATACGGAATGGGGGCTCCCTTCCGGCTTTTCTCCAGCCATTTCCCAACTTAGGCCATTAAACAGCAGATCTGTCTGATAGTGAGCATACTTTCCCTGAAGTCCATTCTGTAAATAACGATTGATCATCATCGATTCCTCCTCACCTTATTAATTGTTTAATTCCCCAAAAATCATAAAAACCCTTTTCTTTCCTTCTCTGTTTTTGTATGTTTTCAGTACTGGAAACAGAAGTTCAGATGGCCTCACTACTCACTGGTCTCGTGCAAAGTCACACTTTCAATATAATGGATGTAGCGTCTAAGTTCTTTCGACTGCTCTCTCGTAACATCTCCGGCTACATACATCTTATAAATTTCAGATCGTCCCATATCCATCACAATGACCCGCAATTCCTCTTTCTGTAATTCGTATTTTTCATCATACAAGGCTTCCGGTGTTTTTAATCGGCTGACCATCTGCTTATAATCCGAAACGACGGCTTCCACAATTTCTTTCGGCTCGTATTTCTTTGCATAGTTTTCGAGCCCCAGCAGAGCTGACTGCAAAGCCTCCAACTGGATTTCACGCCCTTCTTGAAATTCAATCAGACGTGTTTCTTCTTCTTTTAGGTTTTGTCCTCTGAAACGTCTCCATGCCCTGATCAGTTTCCCTTGCAGATACAGCATGGTAGAACGCGTATTATTGGCAAGTACTTCTTCACGGCGGTCCAGAGATTTCTCGAATGCTTCGTATATTTCTTGCTTCATTTCTTTTTTGCGATAAAGCTCCTGGATGTATTTGCGTTCAAGCCTTAACGCCTTTAACCGGACTTCCCGCATCTTGCGCTGATATTTTTTATTTGCCTGGGCGGCCGTATCTTCTTCCGGCTGAATTTGTTGGAAACGTAATTTGTATTCTTCCATCAACTCATAAGCGGCGGCTTCATTCTCTTCCGTAATTTCGGATTTTATTTTTTTAATTGAGGCCAGCAGTATCCGCCTCCGTGCCTCCTCCAAATCCATCTTCAACGTATCTTCACCGTCGGCCAATTGTCCTTTACTGAGCATTGGGAGGAAAATCGTCGCCACAATCAATGTAAAGAGAATCGTTCCGGCTGCCAGAAAAAGAATAAGTGATCGGTTCGGAAAAGCTTCTCCATTGTCCATGAGAAACGGCAGCGACAATACACCTACCATCGTTACTGTTCCGCGTACCCCTGTCAAGCTGACGTACAAAGTCAATTTCAGGCTCGGCTTTGCCGCTTCTTCCATTTTGCCGAAGCGGAATTCATACACAGAGAACAGATATGCCCAAATAAACCGGATTCCCAGAATCATGATGCCAATAGCGGCAACATAGGAAAAAATTAGCCACAGGCTGGTGTTTGGATTTTCCAAAACTCCGCTCATCGAAGTCGGGATATTCAGACCCAACAATAAAAAGACGATCCCATTCAATATAAAGATGATGATTGTCCAAAGATTTTCTGTTACAACCTGTTCTTCGGCAATTAAAGTCTCTGTCTGCTCCCTTACCAGCGCGTGGACGATTCCGGCGACCACTACTGCAATAACTCCGGAGGCGTGCAGAATGTCTTCTGTAACAATGAAAATCAAAAATGGTGTCATGATCTGCAGTAAGGTGTGGAAGGTAACATCATTTATTCCCTGCTTTCGCAAGACCAGACGAATCCCGATGATCAATAAGCCCAAAGTCAGCCCCAACAGTCCGCCCGCCACAAATTTATATGAAAAATCCAATACGGCTTCTGATAAGGAAAAGTAACCGGTGACCACAGCGGCTACAGCATAATTGAACGCCACAAGACCTGACGCATCATTAATCAGGGACTCTCCCCGTACCAGACTCAACACCTTCTGGGGAATCCGGATGCGCTGCGCGATGCCATTGACCGCCACAGGATCTGTCGGAGACAGGATAGCCGCTAAAGCAAATGCAGCCGCGAGAGGAATTTCCTCTATCAGCCAGTGGATAAAGTATCCTCCCACAACAGTCGTCAGCAGCACCAAAATGATGGCATTGCCCAAAATGGGTCCTTTCATCCGCCACAGTTCTTCCCTTGGAAAGTGGCTGCCGTCATTGAATAGCAGCGGTGCGATGAACAGCAGCAAGAACCATTCCGTTTCGATATCAAAAGAAATGTCCTGATAAAGCAACACCAAGACAATACCGAGGGCAATCTGGATTAAAGCAGTCGGGATAAAAGGGATGTAATGGCTCACAACATTGGATATCAATAGGCAAATCAACAAAAGAAAAATCGTAAGCAATAAGTCCATGGCTGTTCTCCATTCTGCTCCTGGCGCGAATTCTTTCCATATGAGTAATTCATGTATACCCAAAATCATCTTCTGAGTATGCTTTTTCTGATTTATTTCATTTAAAACCCTGCTTGGATATGCTGCATTCCACCTCTTTTTTTCTGTAAGAAAAAGAGGTTGGATCAAAAGATTCGGGTATACTCTTTTTAACTGACATCAGGAGGTGCCGTCATGTTCTATCTCAGTCTGGCATTTATCATCGGATTTATGATTATTCATATATTTACGAATTACATCAAATTTTTGGACCGGAAGCCTAAGAACCGGCTAATGTCATTCGTCTCGGGAGGTTCAATCGCTTATGTCTTTCTGCATCTGGTTCCCGAATTGACGCATTACCAGGAAGTGGCTGAAGAAGCTCAATTGGCTTCTTGGCTGGAAAGCCTCGATTTCGTCACCTATTTAGTGACGCTGGCCGGCATTGCATTTTTCTATGGGATCAGCCAACTAAACGATAAATCCCAAGAGAAAAATGAAAAGGAAAAAGACATCACCCGGCCTAGCAAGCCGGTATTTGCACTTGAGATTGTTTCCTTCTCTTTATACAATATGCTCATTGGCTACTTGCTGGTGGATTTAAGCGGTGAAAAGCTCGCCGATTACTTCATCTATTTTATTGTCTTTTCATTTCATTTTATCGCCAACAATCGTGTACTACACTTGACCCATGAAGATTTATATACCAATATCGGCCGTTGGATATTGGCAGCTGCAGTGCTGGTGGGCTGGTTGTTTTACAATTACACTGAAACTACCGAGCTGAATATCGCTTTCTTTTCCGCATTTCTCACAGGAGGCGTCATCCTGAATATTTTAAATGATGAACTGCCGGTTGAAAAAAACAGCAGTTATCCCTCTTTCCTTGCGGGCCTTGCCTTCATTACTATCCTGCTGCAGCTCATTTTGTAAAAAGCTGGCTCTTGCCATTACTGACTAATGGCTGTGCTATCGGGGGCAGGTTTATTTTATATGTTAAAGTGGTACAAAAGATATATGCAATATTCTAAAAAGTCTGTTATTAATGAATAGTATGAGTTGTTTTGACAGAAAAATAGGCAAAGTGAAACAAATCGCTGGAATGGGGGAATATCTGATGAAGATTATTGTAGCAGGTGGAGACGGATTTTGTGGTTGGCCCACTGCCTTGCATTTATCTCAAAAAGGACATGACGTGTCCATCATCGACAGCATGGTCAGAAGACAGATTGACGAAGAACTGAGATCAAACTCACTCACACCCATCGCCAGCCTTGAAGAACGGGTGGCTAAATGGCATGAACTGACTGCCAAAGAAATACGTACATATGAAGGCGATCTTCAGGATTTTGATTTCCTGAAAAGCGTCCTTGAAAAAGAACAGCCTGACGCGTTCGTCCATTTTGCAGAGCAGCGATCTGCTCCGTATTCCATGATCGACCGTGAGCATACGGTCTATACACAGGTTAATAATGTGGTCGGAACATTGAACGTTCTTTATGGCATAAAGGATATTGTTCCCGATTGCCATTTGATTAAGCTCGGAACCATGGGCGAATACGGGACACCCAATATTCCAATCGAAGAAGGCTATTTGGATATTGAACATAAAGGCCGCAAAGATCGGCTGCCATTTCCTAAGCAACCCGGGTCCTATTATCATCTTTCCAAAGTCCATGACAGCCACAACATCATGTTTGCCTGCAGGGTTTGGGGGATTCGCGCAACCGATTTGAACCAGGGAATCGTTTACGGGCTATCGACAAAAGAAACCGAGCTGGATCCAATTTTGGCCAATCGGCTGGATTACGATTCCGTGTTCGGAACTGCATTGAACCGATTTATCATCCAGTCAGCCATCGGGTTTGATTTAACCGTCTACGGAAAAGGCGGCCAGACACGCGGCTTCCTGAATATCGAAGACACGGTTCGCTGTATAGAAATTGCGGTTGAAAATCCAGCTGACTCAGGTGAATTCCGTGTATTCAATCAGTTCACGGAAGAGTTTTCAGTAATGGAACTGGCGCAGATGGTCCAGAAAGTAGCAGCAGACGAGGGCTTGACTATCGGACTTTCCCACTTGGAAAATCCCAGGGTGGAAAAAGAAGAGCATTTCTACGAGGCTGTTAACACCAATTTATTGGATTTGGGATTAAAACCTCATTTATTGACCGAGAATGTCATACGTGAAATTTTAAAAACCGTTATTAAACATAAAGATCGTGTCATCAAAGAAAACGTCCTGCCAACCGTGACGTGGAAATAAGTAGCGGTTGATCCATTGAACTTTTACGTAGGGAGTTGTTTCGATGAAGATCATGATCGTCACTGAGACTTTCTTGCCCTCTACCGACGGCATCGTTACTAGACTGACAGCTTGTATCCGCTGGCTTCATCGGGATGGACATGAAGTACGGATTATTGCCCCGGAATTGGGTGTGAAAGAATATGACGGAGCCATTGTCCAAGGTGTTCCTGCATACGCTTTTCCTTTTTACCGCTCCAAAAAATTCGCTTTTCCGAACCGCCTGGTGAAGAAATATATGGCCGACTTCGAGCCGGATATCGTTCATGTCGTCAACCCTGCGGTTGTCGGCTATTCAGGCGTGAATTATGCTAAAAACCTTGGCATACCGTTGATTGCTTCTTACCACACGAATATCCCTCAATATATGTCCTATTACAAGCTTGGCAAGTTGAATTGGCTGATGTGGTGGTTCATGAAAAAAATGCATAATAAAGCAGATCTCAACTTATGCACTTCGCAGACTGTTTTAAAGGAATTGACAGAAAAAGGGTTTGAACGGATGCAGGTATGGAAGCGCGGTGTTGATACGGAGCAATTTCATCCAAGACATTACACAGCTGAAATGCGTACCCGTTTAAGTGGTGGACAAAAAGATAAAATCCTTCTTCTTTATGTGGGGCGTTTGGCCGCTGAAAAGGAAATCGAAAAAATCCGAGATGTTTTAACGGAATCGAATCGATTTTGTTTGGCAATAGTAGGAGATGGCCCTCACCGAAAAGAACTCGAAAAACATTTCAAGGATACACGGACAGTGTTTACCGGCTTTATACACGGGGATGAACTGGCTTCAGCTTTTGCTTCAGCAGATGCCTTTGTCTTTCCTTCCACAACTGAAACGCTGGGTTTGGTCATTATGGAGGCCATGGCTTCAGGTCTGCCGGTAGTGGCGGCAGAAAGCGGCCCCACAAAAGAACAGCTTACAGATCGAAGAAACGGTCTGCTCTATGATTCAAAAGATCCCAAAAGTTTCAAAGACACCGTCCGTCTGCTTGAGGATTCCAGCTTCCGGCAACAACTCGCACAGCAGGCAGCCGCAGACGTATCCGACCTGGGATGGGCGGCTGCCGCGGAACAAATTCGGGATTTATACAGCCAGATAGCCGAAGCAAAAGCGGCGGAATCTTTTCAGGCTGCTGAATAAGAAAATCCGGATTGTCCGGAGAACAGAGGGATGCTATGGAGAACAGCGAAAAACGGCGGACTCCTGTTCAAACCCTGCAATTTACAGTGATCGGCATCTCCAATGCAGCTGTCGATATTGGTTCGCTCAATTTACTGTTGCTGCTGCATCCGACTGATCACAGCGTTACATTGACTCTATTCAATACCATTGCCTATAGCCTGGCAGTGGCCAATAGTTATATATGGAATTCGATGATTACTTTTCGCCATACGGCTAGAGGCACCACCAAACAGCGTTTCGGTTTTTTTCTGCAAGCCCTGTTTAGCCTGTTCATTAATAATGGCGTTTTCCTGGGGTTCAATTTGCTGTTTCAATTCATTGGCATGCCTGCTTGGATTCGTCATAACCTGGCAAAAGGATTGGCAATGTTCGCTTCATTTTCAGCCAGTTTCCTCATGATCAAATACCTCGTATTCAAAGACGATCAACGCCGTAAGCAGCAGAAGTAGAATAACGAACCTCTTCATCAAAGCTTTTTTTGTTGGAGAGGCTTTTTCATGTCTTATGCATCCAGTCAGCAAACAGAATTCCTAAGGCTCATTAATATATATAGGCATCCCCATCCTGCACCAAAGGGTTTAAACTTCTTTGCGATTCGGGTAATTGATATTATCTTCAAAAAGGTGGGATGGTTATGCGAATTTCCTGTATGGGCAGTCTGCTCATTTCAATCATACTTTCAATTATCTTGACGATTCTGCTGAATCTGCTGTTTTTCTAGAGATCACAATACACGCGCTATCGAACAATAATAGCGCGTGTGTCTTCTTAGTCCTTCAGAATCTCTTCCTTTAATTCTTTCAATCCATTCTGAAATACGTGATCGCTTCCTGACAGTTCCTTTACTGTTGCACTCGGCAAATTTTCTTTATACTTTTCAAGATGTTTGAAAGGTACAATTTCGTCATCGGTGCTGTGGAAAAGAACAACATCAGGTAAAAGTGAATTTCGGGACACAAAATCCTCTGCCAGCGTAAAGTCCTCCAGTTGCCAATCCGCATCGATTCCCCAAAAAGGTGCTGCAATCGTAATGACTTTGGCAAATGACTTTCCAAGCTCCTCTTCCGATAAAAACTTCAATAGAGCCGAGCCCCCTATGGAATGTCCCACCAATACCGCTCCATCATCCAAAGCTGCAATCTCTTTTTTTAATACGTCCTTCCACGGCGCGTACTGTGGATCTTCCGGGTTCGGCATTTTTGGAGCATGCACCTCATAAGCTGATCCCAATTCATCTTGCAAATACTGCACCAACCCCGCGCTTCCCTGTTGTTCTCCTTGAGGGCCGGCACTGTGAATGAATAAAATTTGCTGCGCCATTGCAACCGCCTCCTTTTAGTTCATCCCGAAGCCAAAAGCAGTTTGCCGCTAAAGTTATTTTCATTTACTATTTCTCCGTTATTTCGTTTTTCAAACATACCCTTTCTGCTCCGATGCTGATAAACTACAGGTATCTAAAGATATCGTAACGTTATAGACAGGGGGTGAATTCAATGACGGACAACACCGACATGGAGCATGGGTTTCCAAGAAGCATCGGAAAGCCGGCACAACGAGCGTTGCTGGCAGCCGGCTATCATCGACTTCAGGATTTGACTTCAGTCACTGAACAGGAGTTGCTCAACTTGCATGGCTTCGGGCCAAAAGCATTGGGCATTCTGCGTGAGACACTTGCTGCGCAAGGCATGCGTTTTAAATCATAATCACCCCAGTTCCCGCCTGTCGAATTATAATAAGGGAGAGATCGCTTATGAGGAAACCTGGAAGAATCATCTTGTTGATCGTTTTCTTTTTACTCTTAGCCGTTGGATTAATCGCCTTATTCGTCAACGCCTTTACCGCAGGGAACAAGCGTTCAGAAACTATGCTTTTTGAAGAAGAAATCCGGGACATCTTCATTTCTGCAGAAAATGCGGATGTGACGGTACTCTCTTCCGAAAACGAAAGCACCGCTATTGAATTATCCGCAAGCAGTGATGATTTCAATTTATCGACTAGCCTCGAAGGCACAGAACTCACAGTAAAGGTCAGCGAAACTTCCAGTTTCCTAAATTCAGGATTGCTGGATACTTCCGTATTGACTGTCCATGTACCACTGGTGAATTCCAGGACCCTGGATATTCAAAGTGGCAATGGAAATCTCAGAATCTCAGAAATCGAGCCTTACGAAGTCTCCGTTTATACTGGAAACGGGAAAATCGAAATACACACTGTCTCTGCTAAATACTTCATTGCTGACACAGGGAATGGCGATATCAGTGTGAAAGAAAGTGATGCCCAAATGGTGAAATTGAGCTCCGCGAATGGAAATATCCATTTGGAGAATGTTTATGCTTTTAATGATTTACTTGCCACTTCCTCAAATGGCAGTATCGATCTGCAGGTTAGCGACCTGATCTATCCCATCGAATTTAAGGCAAGCAACGGTGACATTACCATCCAAACCGACAACAAGCCGATGCAGGGTTCTATTGAAGCCACAGCATCAAATGGAACTATCGATATTTTTGGAGATGATTCTGAAAGAATCACATTCGACGGGACGTTTCCCCTCTTAAAAGTAGAGGCCGTAAACGGTGATATCCTTGTGGAATAAATTTGCGTTACACGAATGAAAACTTTACATTTCTGTTTTGGATACGATTCACTCGCTTCAGTAGGGCTTTGTTGTGTTTGATCCCCAAAAGGCCTTTCGTAAAATCAGTGATGATTTCACGAAAGGTTTTCTATTAAGTTGCTAATTTCCGATTCCCTTATTTATCTGTTCGCTTTTCATGCATTTTTGATTTTGATCAATAACGCGAACTACAGCATCCCCTTGAGTTTAACTTCCTATATTCTCTCTTTCTATACTTGAAGCAAATGACCTATAAAATTATTCGAAATTTCTTTTTTTTCCTGATTCATTTATACTGGAAATACAATAGGCTTTTCTCGATTCCAGATTGTGAAAATTCCAGACCTGATTACTGCTGGGAGGAGAGATTAAATTATGTCGCGTCAGTCTTATCGAAAAGAAAAAAATCAGCTGATCTACACACAGCAGCATCTTGCTAACGAACGTACCTACCTGGCATGGATCCGTACCGTCATTTCAATAGTTGGCGTTGGCTTTCTGGCGACCAGTCTGCATTTCACTATGGGCGTTACACGCAATCCATTAGTTGATGTCTTTACTATTGCACTTGGTATCTTTGCCTGTATATTCGGTTTAACTGTTATTTTTTCAGCAACTCAAAACTATAAAAAGAAACGCCAGCAAATCATCAATGAAACTTTCACACCTTCGAATATGCATATCACCTTGATTTCTTCTATGTTGGCTATCATGATCATCATGGTCATCATTTACTTTTTCATGATTATGTAAGCTGTCTCTGTCCCTACAGATTTACAGCAAAGGAGCACACATTATGGATCCATTGGATATACTTGAGAACTTACATAACGTTAAACCCGCTTTTCAACCAATTATCAGCGCCGTCAAACATACCGTCATCGGCTACGAAGTTTTAGGCCGCTTCCAGTTTGAAGGCGCCTGGATCAGTTTGGGGGATTTCTTTCATGATGAAGATGTGCCGGATGAATACAAAGTTGAAGTCGACCAGCACCTCCTAAAACTGGCAATCAGCCAAATGCTCGACTCCGGCAATGATGGTCTGCTGTTCATCAACCGGAATGCCCGGCAATTGCTGATTAACAGCGGTGAAGATTTTCTGGAGACTTTGCTGGTATACGCAGAACAAGGCTTCTCCATGAACCGGATTGTGCTCGAAATTACTGAACATGATTTTGATCAGGATTTCGATGTGCTGGAACATTTGCTGATTTACTATAAGACTTATGGCATCCAAATCGCCGTCGATCATGTGGGGGCAAAAAGCTCCAATATCGATCGAATCCGCCAACTCAGGCCTCATATCCTAAAAATTGATACCAGCTTCGTCCGGAATGCCAATCCTGACGTCTTCCAGGACGTCATCCAAACCTTGTCTGGGCTTGCACGCCGTATTGGCGCCAAACTTTCTTATGAAAATATCGAAGATAATTACCAATTGTATTTCGCTTGGAAACACGGCGGCCATTATTACCAGGGATATTATTTGGCAGAGCCGGATTTCGAACTGCCGCTGAATGGCTGCATTCCGAGTGATGTGGGAGAAAAGATCAAGGCTTTTGTTCAACGGGAAAAATCGATGGTAGAAGGACGTTACGCTTTTACGGCCAGACGGGAAGAGAAAGTGAAGAAGTTGATTTCAAAATGGCATGGTCCAGAAACAGCAGACCATTTTATCGAAGCTGTGGCTGAGTCATTCACTGAAGAAAGTTTCCGCTTATATATTTGCAACAGCGACGGCCTACAAGTGTCATCCAATTATAGAAAACATGGCAGCCAATGGGAAATAGAACCGGATCAAATCGGTTCACATTGGGCATTCCGTCCGTTTTTCCTTGAAAATACGATGCGCATGAAAACATGGAATAAAGGGATTTTATCAGATATCTATTCGGATATCGAAACAGGTGAACTGATTCGTACATTCAGCTATCCCTTATCAGAGGACTGCTATTTGTTCATTGATATCAGCCATGAGTTTATTTCCGAAAGAGATTACCTTCTGTTTCAGTAGTCGATAAATCGGGCTTTGTTCTGCTGGAATCAAGACTATATAAAAATCTTTAACCGGTTAATACATTTGAAGAAAGAAGGAGAAAAGAAATGGCACAGTCCCTGCAAAACTCTTTGGAACTGCAAATTTTTTTTGATACCCATAGTATCGAGTTTGAAGATAGTCTCTTAAATGAAGCAGTCAACGTTAAGGATAAAATTGATGAAATTTTATCGATCGGCAATATTGACCTCGTGACAAATGCCCATAAATTGGTTATTTTCATTATCGATGGCCAAGAAAGAGAGTTGGAGTTATTCGCCCAGCAGGAAGGAATCGCTTGGGCGACCCATTCCATCGAACTTTCCTTCAAACTGGAATGGGTGCAGGCTATTCGCCGTACATTCTGGAATTTCATCGAACAATTCAATCATTCCGTTCCACCAGAGAAAGCCATGGACTTTTTCCGTATGGAGAAAGAAGTAAACACACGAGTCGATTCGTTTTTGAATGCGTTTTTCCTCAGTTATTCTACATATAAGGATTCTTTGCTTAAAGCACACCGTCAACTGGTTGAAAATCTTTCAGTTCCGATCATCCCCATCAATAGTTCCGTCTGCATTTTGCCATTGATCGGTGCCGTCGATACGAAGCGGACATCCATTATTGAAGAAAAAGTACTGACGGAAATCGGTGACGCGCATATTCAAACGCTGATCATCGACTTATCAGGAATCGCCCATATGGAAACCGAGGTCATCCACCATTTGATGAAAATTATGGATGGCACAGCCTTGATGGGCTGCAGTACAGTCATTACTGGCCTGCGCGCAGAAGTTGTCCGCAAAATGATCCATTCACATTTGAAGTTTGATGAAAAAACAAAGACATTCGGCACGCTGCAACAAGCCTTAAAAGAATACTTAGTTGTTTAAGCAGCAAAAAACCTCTCCACAAACTGGAGAGGTTTTTTATTAAACTGGATTCTTCATGAAGTTATCGTCTTTTCTGAAATTCCCCATGACTTCCATTGTTTCGCTGATGCTGACGAACGCATTGGGGTCGATGTTTTTGATCAATGGCCGCACAAATGCCAGCTCGTGGCGGCTGATCACGCTATACAGGACTTTCACTTTTGCTGCAGAGTATGCACCTTCGCCGTCCACGACAGTGATGCCCCGGTATAGTTTATCAAGTAATTCATTTTTGACTGCATCGCCTTGGTTCGTTACCACCATCAAGCTCAGCTTAATGTGGCGCGTATGGACCCGGTCAATCACCAGACCGGTAATATAGATGGATGCCATCGTATACATCGCCAGCTCCCAAGAGAATACAAATCCAGCTACGAAGACCACCGCACTGTTAAGTACAAAAACAAGGGCTCCAAGCGGAATATCCCGCTTCATCGACATCAAGAGGCCAATAACATCAAAGCCACCGGTTGAACTGTAGAAACGGATGATGATTCCCATGGCCACTCCGGAAATCACTCCGCCGAACACCGAAGAAAGCAACGCATCTTCTGTCAGTTTAACGACAGGAATGTATAACATCGAAACGGATGTCACAACAACTGAAAACAGGCTATTGACAATGAAGGTCTTACCCAGCTTCATCCAACCGACGACGAGGATAGGAATGTTCAGGACAATCATCCAGATCCCCGCATTCAAAGGGGTCACCAATCCCAGCATCATCGCAATACCGGTAACGCCGCCCGCCAATACTTCATGGGGCAATAAAAACATATTAAATGCAACGCCAAGGACAATCGAGGCAACAAAAATAATCAATAATCTCGTCCATTTATTCATAACCAAACTCCATTCTTAAGGCAAACCTTAGTTGCTCTATTTTGTTCAAACCACAAAAAAAGGCCGTGCGGCTGCACGTCACCTGAAGAGCAATTATCATAATGTAATCTTTTACTTTTCAATAAAAACTACGGGAAAGTGAATAAATTGTTCTTTTTTATAGTTAACCAATGTTTCATATTATAGTAGCTTAGGGGCAGGAAAAGCAAGTGTTTCTTCTTTTTTTTACACGCTGTTCACAAATAGAAAAGAGATACGGAATATCCACATTCCGAATCCCTCTATTTTCATTCCTTTTCTAATTGGTGAATTGCTTTTTCCAGCTCTTCCTTTTCTTCTCCCTTAATCTCCGGATATTGCGGATTCAGCTGCTGCAACACTTTGACCATGACCTCTGAAACGATATAACGCGAATACCATTCATCGTCTGCAGGCAGTGCGTACCAAGGAGCATATTCTGTCGATGTGTTGTTCAATATGTCTTCAAAGATTTCCTGGTACCCATTCCAATGCTGCCTTTCTTTGACGTCATTAAATGAAAACTCCCAGTTTTTTTCGGGGTTTTTCATGCGTTCAAGCAATCGGCAACGCTGTTCATCAAAAGACATATTGAAAAAGAATTTCACCACAGGAAATCCATTTTCCACCATATACCGTTCATAATCATTAATTTGCCGATAACGGACGTTCCAGATATCTTCATCGATCAATTCATCCGGAAGCGGTGTACCCCCAAGTAGATCGTGGACTCTCGGAGCAATCACTTCCTCATAATAGGACCGATTCAAAATTCCAATTTGCCCTCTGGCAGGCATGCCTTCCTGAAATCGCCATAAATAGTCATGGGCCAGCTCTGTTTCAGATGGTTTTTTAAATGAAGTCACTTTGAGTCCCTGTGCCGTTAAATTCGAAAAGATATATGTAATCGCTTCATCTTTTCCAGCTGCGTCCATCGCCTGTAATACGACGATGATTCCTTTCTCTTCTTGGGCATGCAATTTCATATGAAGTTCTTTCAGCTTTTTGACACTTTCCGGAATCAGTTTTTCTTTGAGTTCTTGTTCATTGTATTTACCATTAACGTTCGCAGGATAATGGGAGAGTTTTATCTTTTCATCTTTTTTGACTAAGTAATCGTCAATATTCATAATTCTCCTCCTTTATAAACTTCAACGAGTCGGGTTGAGTGGCCTACTGCCTACTTCTTCCATACCCTCCATCGGAATAGAAGTAACCGCAAAAAAACCGCAATCCTCATCTCGGGTCACGGTTTTTCTCTACATCGCCTATTGCATCTCACCTTCAACTGAAACCTGCCATTCGATTCCAAAGCGATCAGTCACACTGCCATACAAAGGGCTCCAGAAAGTTTCCTGCAACTCCATGCCGACTTTTCCACCTTCCAATAGCTTGTTGAAAACGCTTCGTGCTTCTTCGATCTCATCGAACAATAGAGTTACAGACACATTATTGCCTCTTTGAAAATTCGGCATTCCCATTCCCGGAGGAACGTCAGAAATCATTAACGTGTCACCGTTTTTCAAATTGATTTGTGCGTTCATCACCATATCCTTTACTTGTTCAGGCATGTCTTCCGCATCCTGCGCTTCACCGTAAGTCATAACGCCAACTAATTCTCCACCTAGTACCTCGGTATAAAAATGTGCCGCTTCCTGGCCATCCCCATCAAAATTCAAATAAGGAAACAATTTCGTGATCATCATTGCCCCTTCTTTCTGAAAACCCCATTTATTTTTCCTGCTGCAGTTCCTTCAAATATTCCTCCAGACGGTCGTAGGTTTGGGTCATCCCTTCAACAGCACCCATTTCGATTACACTCTCAAGCTCTTTTTCTGAATCGAACTTCGTAGCAGAAACAACTTTACATCCAGTGCCTTCCGCAAAAAAATCCGTTGTAATCAGCATGGTCGGCAGCCCTTCGACTTCATTTTCCTGTTCATCGGAAAATGTATCCACGTAAACGAGTCGGTTTGGCGGCTCAATTTCACGATAAACGGCTTTTCCCCAGGCTTCCTGTCCTTCCGGCGAGCGCATGCAGTAATGCCAGACGCCTCCAGGCTCCACCTCCATTTTGTAGACCGTCGTGTCCCAACCAGTCGGACCCCACCAGCGCGCAATATGATCCGCTTCCGTAAACATTGAAAATACCCGCTCTCTTGGTGCTTCAAAAGACCTTTCCAAGATCAGTTCCAATCCCTCGACTTTTGAAGAGACCTTGTTTGCAGACATGCTAAATCCTCCTTATCGTAATATTTGAAGCAATCAGCTCTGCTGCCTGATAAACGTAGGCAGTTTTCCTCCTTCCTTTTTTTTAGGTCAATACAGAGACTGATCAATTTAAGTCCTCTATACCCATTTAGTTTTTACAGTTAAAATTTGATGATGATCCGTGATGATTCACCTTTGGCCAAAATATCGAACCCTTTATTGACCTCATCCAATGTGATGAAATCCGTAATCAATTTATCGACAGGCAAGCGGTCTTCCTGGAACAGATTCATGTAACGCGGTATGTCACGGCTTGGTACGCAACTGCCCAGATAAGATCCCTTAATGGTCCGTTCTTCGGCTGTCAGCGATAAATAAGGAAACGAAAACTGATGTTCCGGATGCGGCAGCCCTGTTGTGACTGTAGTTCCGCCACGCTTGGTGACGGCGTAGGCGACCTCCATCGCCGGTACGACGCCCGCGGTTTCAAAAGCATAATCCAAGCCACCTCCTGTCGCTTTCCGTACTTGTTCAACGACATCCGGATCTTTGGAATTAAACACATCGGTTGCCCCTAGTTCCTTCGCCTGTTTCAATTTGGTTTCATTGATGTCCACTGCAACAACTCGACTGGCGCCTGCCGCAATTGCGCCAAGCAAAGCGCTGAGTCCTACTCCACCGAGGCCCACGACGGCCACGGTGCTGCCGAGTTTGATCCCAGCTGTATTAACCACTGCACCGACTCCCGTGATGACTGCGCAGCCGAACAGTGCCGCTTTTTCAAATGGAATATCTTTACTTACTTTGACGACTGAATTTCTTGAGACCACCGCATATTCCGAAAAAGCCGATACACCAACATGATGATGGACGGTTTCCGTTTCCGTGCTGAGACGATTTCCTCCACCGAGCAAGGTGCCCGCCGTATTGGAAGCTGCTCCAGGTTCGCATAAGGCAGGACGCCCTTCCCGGCACGGGCCGCATTGGCCACAACTTGGAACGAATACGCAAGCGATGTGATCCCCTGGCTCCAAGTCGGTTACGCCTTCTCCCACTTCAACGATTACACCTGCTGCTTCATGGCCCAAAGCCATCGGCAGCGGCCGCGGCCGGCTTCCGTTCATCACCGATAAATCAGAATGGCATAAGCTCGCCGCTTTTATCTGGATCAGCACTTCCCCTTTTTCCGGAGAATCCAATTCCAATGTTTCAATTTGTATAGGCTGGCTTTCCTCGTAAGGAGTTGAAGCCCCAATTTCCCGTAATACCGCTGATCTCACTTGCATATTCCCACCCTCTCCTCAATCAAATTTTCAAGACTCAATACAGTTTGATGCCGATGAACTTTACGTCCGTCATTTCTTCGATGGCATATTTGACTCCTTCTTTTCCAGTGCCGCTGTTTTTCACTCCGCCGTATGGAATATGGTCATAGCGCCGAACTGATACTTCATTGATCCAGACGCCTCCTGTATCAAGTGCATCCGCCATCCGCATGGCACGGTTGATATCAGCAGTGAAAACAGCCGCCTGCAGGCCGAAATCCGAATCATTGGCGTGGTGCACCGCGTCTTCTTCTGTAGTGAACGGCATGACACTGACAATCGGCGCAAATACTTCTGTACAGACCACTTTCATGTCAGGGGTTACGTCACTGACAATGGTCGGCTCCATCAATGTACCTCGGCGTTTGCCGCCTGCCGATAAAGTCGCACCTTGTTCGACAGCTTCCGTGACCCACGATTCTGCCTTTTCAGCCGCTTCCTCTGTGATCATCGGACCCATATCGGTCGACTCATCCAATGGATCGCCAGTTTGAAGCGCTTTCACTTTCTTTGTCAGCTTTTCGAGAAAAGCCTGATAAACAGCTTCCTGCACATAAATCCGCTGGGCAGAAACGCAGGCTTGACCGGCATATGTGAAGCCGCCGATTACAATGGCATTGACGGCAACGTCCAGATCCGCATCCTCAAAAATGATATTTGGAGCATTCGACCCCAGTTCCAAGGTAACTTTTTTCCGTTTGGCCATTTCATGTATTTTCCAGCCGACAGCACTGCTGCCGGTGAATGTCACCCGTTTGACTTTCGGATGGGTCACCAAAGTTTCCGCCAGCTCCTGCCCAGGACCCATGACAATATTGATCACCCCTTTAGGCAGTCCGGCTTTTTCGAACAGCCGGTAAAGAAGAACCGGGGACAGCGGTGTTTTCTCTGCAGGCTTTAAAACCACCGTATTGCCTGCCGCAATCGCCGGGGCGACTTTATGGAGCACCAGATTCAGTGGAAAGTTGAAAGGCGTAATGGCTGCCACTACGCCCAAAGAAACACGTTTTGACATGCCGATTTGATTTTCTCCACCGATTGCACTGTCCAGTGGAATCATTTCTCCATAAATCGATTTGGCACCCTCCGAAGCAAAACGCAGCACCTGCACCGCACGCGCTACTTCTACACGGCTTTCCTTGATGGGTTTCCCTGCTTCCAAAGACAGTAGATGGGCAAATTCATCGGCATCGATTTCCAGCAGATCAGCCGTTTTCCGTAAAATCGCTGCACGCTTATGCGCTGGCATTCTCTTCATGGTTTTGGTATAAACACGATGGGCACTGGCAACTGCATCAGCCGCATCTTCAGCAGTCGCACACGAAATCTTCCCGATTACTTCATTGTTATAAGGATTAATCACTTCAATTTCATCCCGACCATCTTTCGGCAATTCCTTACCATCAATAATGGAACCGAAATGGTATTTTCCGATTTCAATCATTACAGGTTCTCCTCCTTCTTCAGTTACAAAAACCCGGTTTCTTGTTGGAAATTCCGGCTTTACCTCAAGGACTCGTTACTTAATATAGTATGCCCTTTTCAAAAATTGTCAATATTCTGTCAATAAAAGATGGGAGTATCCTTAACTTTTTTCGTGCTCTCTACGCTAACTTCCGAGTAACGCATAAAAAAAAGAATTTCTTCACGGAGACCGAGAAGAAATTCTTTTAGTTGTATTGCCATTTAATTATCCTGCTTGGAAATCGGTGCAATTTCTTCGTCTGTCATCAGGAAGCCGTGGCAGTTCATCAGCACTTCCTTAAATTCAGTGGAAAGACGGGCTGCATCATAGGCACATACCGAAAGAGCTTTGATATGAGGCATAAGCTGTTCGATTTCGCATTCATATTCTTTGATATCTTTTATGATTTCCACTTCGTCCCGCCATTCAATATGTCCCCACGTGCGGAAGCTCTGTTCCTCTTCCATAAATGGACTGATCAAATCAGAGAAATAGGCAAGGATTGTCGGAGGATGGAAATTTCCGTTCCGCCAGTAAAACGTGAAATTATTGACGTAATGAATGTTCTTCAGCTGTTCTTGGGTAACAAGTTCTTCTACACGCTTTAAGATCTTTGGATAAAGGCGCTCGCTCTCAACGAAGAGGATTTGATCCCCATTCTCGATGCCTGCAATAATATAAGAGGCTGCATTGACAATATAACGCTCGAGCTCCTCCACATAATAAAAAACATGGGCCCCTTCAGAAGTCTGTAAAATATCTTGAATCTCTGTAATCTCTTTTTCCAAATGGTCGTTCCCCTTTTATCCGGCAAGTTACAAAATAGGCAAATCGTCTTTTTCACTCTATCTACTATACACAACAAATAGGCTAAAAGATAATACAAAGCCCCTTTCCCCGTCAAGCAGACAAATTGCCGCCTCATCTCATAACACTGCCTCCTGAAATCTTAAGCGATTCCCCAACAATGTTCCCGGCAGCTTCCGTCAGTAGAAAAGCAATGGTATTCGCCACTTCAGAAGCCGTCGACAAACGTCCGGACGGGATGTCTTTCTTTGCATTTGCCAGTTCATCTTCAAAACTGCTTTGGTTTTTCTGCGCTTTTCTGCGGAGGCTGGTTCTTGCCATTTCGGTGTCTACATAGCCCGGGCAGACAGCATTGACACGTATGCCGTGTTCGATTGCCTCAACCGCCATCGATTGGGTCCAACCGACAACAGCGAACTTGCTGGCCGAGTAAGCCGTGTTGCCATAGGTTCCACGCAACCCCGACAAAGAAGCCAGGTTGACGATGTCCCCTTGTTTTTTCTCCAGCATCTTGCGATATAGTTCCTGCGTCAACAGGAATGTCGAAGTAAAATTCAAGTTCATCATCTCTTCGATGAACGGTTCATCAAGCTCCTCGACCAGCTTCCCTCCTGAAATACCGGCTGAATTCACCAACCCGTTAATAAAGCCCAATTCATTTTCAGCTCGCTTAATAAGAAGCGTTCGATCTTCGGATTTGGTCAGATCGGCTTCCTGCATACAGAGTCTGTCTTCCGGCATCTGTTCAAGCAGTTCGCATTTCAATTTTTCCAGCTTTTTTTTGTTGCGTCCGGTGATGGTGATCCGTGCACCCATCCCAGCAAGTAACTTTGCTGTCTCCATACCGATGCCCCCAGTGGCTCCAGTGATCAATACATGCTTATGAGCTAATGCTTCAGTTGAAAAAATAGTCATGCCGCAGCCTCCTTTAGAATATGCTCCCTCTTTTCCCTCTTGCTTTCGCCCACTAAACATTTTCCGGATCTGCCTTCTTTTACAACCAGCAGCTATCGAGGTTGGGAAAGAGCAGGCATGCAAATCGAGGCCTTTCCTGCATATAATACAAGTAGTCAGTTAATCATCAACAAGGGGTGTCCGGTTATGGAAAAAATTATTCGTCAATTGAATCTTGAGGACCTTCATCATTTGGAAGAAATGGACACCGGCATAGAGGATGACTACATTCTTCGGGTTTATAAGCGGATATCCAACGGTTCCAGCCGTTTATACGGCCTTTTCCTGGATGGCCGACTGGCAAGCATCGGTGGTTATACGATTTTCGCCAAGCAATACATCATGCTCGGCAGAATGCGCAGCGACCTTCGCTATCGCGGAAAAAATTTATCGACGCAATTGATGGCCCATATTATGGAACAGGCCTTTAAGCTTCCCGCCATTCAATGGATTGGTGCAAACACGCAAGAGGAGAATATATCTGCTCGGCGCGTCATGGATAAACTGGGACTTGCAGAAATATCCACACTTTACAGTGCCATTTCATCTGATATTTCTTCGCTTGGAGCTGGCAGCCCTGTCTGGCCGGAAATCACGGAGATTCCCCATAAGCAGGCATGGATCGACCGCTTGTATATCCAAACTGGAGCTGTCTTTCCTTACGAATGCTACTACACATTTCCAGCTTCTGAGGCATTGTTTGAGGATGCCGAGCTCGCACAGTGGTCTTTCTTTGAAAATCCACGCAAGGATCGGGTGCTGATCGCTAAAAAAGATTACAAACGGGATTATTACCTGCATGCCATTTATCCATGGGACGACCTTATGGAGCAGCCGGGTTTCTGGGAAACCGTCTCAATGGCGCAAAATCAATTGAGCAAAAAAGTAAAAACACAGGCCTTGCTCTGGATGGACTTAAGCCCTGACCAAGTCCATACATTACCTGCCCTTCACCCTTTTGAGCTGCCTTCTCCATGGCTGTTGTATGGTATTGACCGCCACAACTGAAAGCAGCTTCCTGCTTTCTCTGGTTCATTCCAAAATCAAAAAGCGAGCCTTCCTTTTTGAAATTCAAAAAGGAAGGCTCGCTTTTCATTTTTAACCACAACACATCGAGAACTTAAACGCTTTCCGTCAATTCGTTTTCACGATCGATTCTCAGCTGCTTCACTTTTAATTGCTCCATTTCAGCTTCTGTCAAAAATTGAACCTTGTAGCCAACCAATGCCATGATGATCCCGATGATCGGAACTGCGTAATTGAGCACCGCATAAGGCGCGTAGGCAAACGGATGGACGGCTAAAGTTGCCAGGATGAAGACACCGCAGGTATTCCATGGAATGAAAGGAGAAGTCAGAGTTCCTCCATCTTCAAGCGCACGTGACAGGTTTTTGGAATGCAAGCCTTTCTCCTGATAGGCCGTGGCGTACATTCTGCCGGGCAGCAGAATGGATATGTACTGCTCTGAAGCTGTCGCGTTTGTGAAGAAAGCGGAGACGATTGTAGCGGCAATCAAGCTGCCGGCTGATTTCGCCACTTTCAAAATTTGTGTGACGATGGCTTTCAGCATGCCGGTATGTTCCAGTACACCGCCGAACACCATCGCAAAAATGGTCAGTGAGACCGTGAACATCATGGAAGCGATGCCTCCCCGGTTAAATAATTCATCGACCATTTCATTATTTGAGACAATTGCAAAACCATCATGGAGCGTATTGACTGCATCCCCTACATTGCCGCCTTGGACAAAAATCTGGCAGATAAAGCCGAGGAACACCCCAACTACCAGGGCGGGCAAAGCCGGCACTTTCAATGCCACAAGTACGACGATGGCAGCAGGCACCAGCAGAAGCCAAGCAGAAATGACAAAATTGCTGTCTAATGCTGCTAAAATGCTTTGGATATTCCCTTCATCAATTGCTGATCCGCCAAATTGGCGGCCAAGGAAAAAGTAGACAACCAAAGCAATGACCAGGCCTGGAACAGTTGTATACAGCATATGCCTGATGTGTTCAAATAGATTTGTGTCGGTAACGCCTGCCGCGAGGTTGGTAGTGTCGGACAGCGGAGACATCTTATCACCAAAATAAGAACCCGATATCACCGCACCTGCCACCATTGCAGCGGGAATTCCCATACTCATGCCGATTCCCATGCCCGCTACCCCGATTGTCCCCATCGTCGACCAGGAACTGCCGATTGCGAGTGCAACGATTCCGCAAATGAGGCAGATCGTCATCAAAAATAGTGACGGCGTAATGATCTGCAGGCCATAGTAAATCATGGTCGCTATAATGCCGCCGCCAATCCATGAGGCAATGATCATGCCGACCACAATAATAATCAGAACAGCAGGCAGAGCCAAGCGGATTCCTTTATAGGCCCCTTCTTCGATTGTTTCCCATTTATAGCCGAGTCGCCAGGCGATAAACCCAGCCACTATAGCACCTAAAGCAAGTGGTACGTGCGGGCTGCCTTCAAAAACGATAATCGTGATCGCCATTGCGGCAATCATCGTGACCAGTGGAATCAGTGCCAGTATAAAAGGTATTTCGATCTCTTGTTGTTTTGTTTTCATCCTATGTAACCCCTTACTTTTATGTATTACTTTTATATTACAGCAAAATTTAAAATAGTCTATCTATATAAGTTGAACTAATAATCTATAATTGAAAACGTTTCAATTACGGAGTTTCAATTACGGATATTCCACAAACCAACTCCGCTTTCCTACGGGCTTGCGCCGAACTAACTCGGGCTAAACGCCCGAGTGGATTTCGACACTTCGCTTGCCCGCGGGAGTCTCCGCTGGTTTGCTCCATATCCTGTTGATCAGTTAGTGAAGACGATTAGAAGAAAGACCGCAAGGCGGTGACTCCTGCGGAAGAACGGAGTGATGAGACCCCGCAGGAGCTTGCGACGAGGAGGCTCAGCGCGTCGTCCGCGGAAAGCATCCGCCTGGAGCGCTTTCTTCGTTTCTCCGCTCTTTTTGAGAATAAAACAGCAGACAATAAAAAATAGCCGCCTTTCTCGAAGGAGCAGCCGCTCCATCATCTCAATAGACTTTCTTCAGGATTCCCATCCAATGCACGATAAATTTCTGCTTCGAAAAACTTACGGCGGTGATCAGCCGATTTTCTTCTGGACAATTCTCCATTATCAAACACCCGGCTGCATAGATAAAATGGAGCTTCCGTGTTTTCCACGACCTGCCATTTGCCATGAAGAGCCTGTTGACTGCCAAAATCCACAAGGAAATTTTGACCTACAGGCAATACCGGGTATTTGCATTCCACTTTGGCTGATGTCGTTTTGTCTGGAGCCTTCTTGAATCTTTCCACACTTAACACTCCTTTATAAGGCTATCCCCCTTTGGAATTCCGGGTCCATTGCTGCCAGCCTCTTCCTCTCTTAAATACCCACCCCCCGGACAGATTCAAACTCCTGATCTGCCAACTCACATTGACACAATACAGACATGACCGCAGGTTTCCTGTTGTCTGATAAGTGGTATTTAAAAGAACAACTACGTTTTGCAGCAAGAAAAAATGGTTCACTGACAAGTGCTTCATTTATATTGATCCGCAAAGCGCCATAACTTGTTCGGAGGTGCGCTATGAAGTTTCTGGAGTATTGGGTCTACCTGTCATTATCGATTTTCAAAATATTTCTGTTCAGCATGTATGCCGGCACTGAATTTCAGGCCAGCTTCTTTGTTCTTAACCTTGCCTCCATCGTCGTCTTGTCGAGCTGGACATTGTTATTGAGCTACAAGAAACGCCGATGGATTTTGTTGACCTTGCTGTTTTTGCATAGCACCCTGCTCATTTCCGACCTTTGGTATTACCGCTACTTTAATGATTTACTGTCCATAGCCCTGCTTTCGGACGTTACCCAGATGAGTGACGTGGGCGGTGGATTCATGACCTTGATCGAAGCGATAGACTTTTTCTTTTTCGCAGATCTGCTGATTTTTTCCCTCACCCTCTTTGCCACTCGTAAGAATCAGGAGCCGGTCAATCAAAAGAAAAAAAGAATGATGGCCGGATCAGGTTTTGTCCTTGGCCTGGCATTGGTTATCATTCCTATCGCAATCAGCTATACAAATGAAGAACAATGGCTCGTCGATGAGCCGATTTCAAATATGCGTGAATACTACCAGCTTGGATTTTGGGGCTATCACGGCTTGGATTTTGTCCAGGGTGTAGGTGCTCTCTTTAAAAACGACAGCGTAACAGCAGAAGAAGAAGCGCGGATCCTGGAGTTGAATCCTGAAACGCCTTCAGCTGTTTCCGACTCGGAAAAACCCAATATCATTGTCGTTCAATTAGAGTCTTTCCAAACCTCTGTGATTGGCCAGCAGGTCAATGGGCAGGAGCTAACCCCCCATTTAAATGCATTGAAAGAAGAGTCGAATTTTTTCCCGTCATTCTATCATCAAACACATGAAGGCCGTACCTCTGATGCCGAGTTTATCACACTGACTTCCCTGCATCCTTTGAAATCCGGTTCCGTATATACACAATACGCTGATAATGAATTTGATGCGTTGCCGGAACTGCTGAAAAACGCTGGCTACGACACGGCAGCCATGCATGCTTTCGAAAAGGATTTCTGGAATCGCGATGATTTCTACAAAAATATAGGCTTTAATCATTTCTTCAGTAAAACAGATTTTCCGGACAATCAGGACATCGGCATGGCTTTGAATGATGAAGATTTCTTTACGACTTCCATCAAGCTTACTGAGCAGCTGAAAGAGCCTTATTTTGCTTTTCTGGTTGCACTTTCAAGCCATACGCCTTATGAAATACCTAAGGAGCTGGAGCAGCTGGATTTGACCGGTTATGAAGATCCTCTGTTGAAAGGCTATTACGAAACCATTCATTATGTAGATGGGGCTGTCGGTGTGATGATTGAAAAGCTGAAACAGAAGGATATGTGGGATGATTCCCTTATCATCTTCTACGGCGACCATGATAGCGGATTGACACAGCCCGACAACGAAATGGCAAAGGAATTGGGTGCTGAAACCGAAGTCGAGTTAGTTGAACTCGATCAGCAGGTACCACTTTTCATTAAAGAACCGAAGATGGAAGAAGGCAGCACTGTCAATAATCCTGGCGGCCAAATTGATATCGCTCCGACCATTCTCGATCTGTTGGACATCAACCCACCCTATATGCTTGGCCAATCCCTTCTGGATGACGACAGCAACCTGACCGTTTTCCGTGACGGAGCTTTCCGTTACGAGGAGTTTTATTTCCAACCTGATTTGACTGCTCCCGGTGGAAGCGGAACGTGCTACGATACCACTTCAGGCGCGGAAGTTGAAATCGGCCAATGCCGAGAACATATCGAAACTGCAGCCGATCAACTCCGTATATCGGATACGATCATCCAGAAAAATGCGCTGCAGCAAATCAATAAAAACAAAAAGTGACAAAAAACCATCTTTGCGTAAAAACGGAGATGGTTTTTTGCGGAAAACCGAGGTGCTTCAATGTCTTTTCTCAGATTCCCACTATATGATGGAGTTATTAAGAGTTGAGCACACTTTTACTGGAAAGGATGATGGCCATGAGAGCGCTGACAAAAAACATACTGCTCCTTGTCCTTCTCGTCGCTTTGAGTGCCTGTTCCGGCAATTCACAGGAAAGCGGCGCTGCCGCCGGCCAACTGAACGATGGTGAACCCGCGCCTGCTTTCGAATTGATGGATCTGGAAGGCAATGAGCAGAATCTCGCGGATTATGCCGGCCAAAAAGTCTATGTGAAGTTTTGGGCTTCCTGGTGTTCAATCTGCTTGTCAGGAATGGAAGAGTTGAATACATTAGCCGGTGAAGAAACGGATTTTGCAGTCCTGACCATTGTATCTCCCGATTCGAATGCTGAAAAGAGTACAGAATCATTCACGAAATGGTTCGAAGGGTTTCCAAATGCCGAAAACATAGCTGTGCTATTGGATGAAGGCGGCATTTTCTTCGAAAAATACGGCATCATCGGCTATCCAACTTCCGTCTATATCGGTTCAGATGGAACACTCGTCAAAAGTCAGACTGGCCATTTCAGCAATGAAGAAATCAAAGCAAGCTTCGAGACGATAAAATAACAAAACGTGTTTTCCTTCGCCTTTTGGCACAGGAAAACACGTTTTGTTATAAGAATTCATTTCAGACAATCAAACCCATCACAATAAATAAAATCCTATTCCCATAATGAGGTAAGCAGCCAGGAGGGTTAGACCTTCAAACCAGTTCGACTCGCCGTCATTCATGACATTGATTGCCAGAAACACAGCCGTAATCATCGCCACCAGTTCAGAAATCGTGAAGACCAGCGGCATCTGCTGTGGCATGAAAAGGGAAATCAGCACCAGAATGGGCGCAACGAACATGGCGATCTGCAAAGTCGAGCCGATGGCGATTTCCACCGCCACATCCATCTTGTTCTTCATCGCCATGATAAGTGCCGAAGCATGCTCAGCGGCATTCCCGACGATTGCGACAATAATGACTCCAATGAACAGTTCAGACCAGCCGAACTCTTCCCCCACTTCTTCAAATGTATGGACCAGATTTTCAGAGACATACGCTACGATCAATGTGGCAAGGAGCAGGATGATGAGTGCTTTCTTCTTCGGCCATTCCGGTTCTTCGTGTTCAGTTTCCTGTGCTGCGTCTGCATGGCTGTAAACGCCCCGGTGTGTAACCAGCTTGAAGAACAAGCCCGCCAAATACAAAAGAATCAGGATAATTGAGATGCCGACACTCAATTGGATGGTCTCCGTTTCATTCATGGTCATCGAAAAAATTTCCGGGATTACAAATGCCACGACAACTGCAAAAATCAGCAAGCCGGAATTATGGGTGGCGTCATGGACATTGAACATTTGCCGCTTGAATTTGATGCCGCCGAGGAAAAACGACAATCCTCCAACCAGAAGCAAATTCCCCAATACCGAACCGGTCAAGGAAGCCAATACCACTCCAATCAACCCTGCCTGCAGAGCAAAAATAGAGATGATCAATTCCACTGCGTTCCCGAAGGTTGCATTGAGCAGTCCACCGATGCGCGGACCGCTGACGATTGCCAGGCTTTCTGTCGCTCTTCCCATAAAACTGGATAATGCAACTACGCTTACGGAACAAATGAAGAACATGGCAATGCTTGGCCAATCCATAAAAGAACCGATCACCGTCAAAGGCACACCGACTGCCACTAAAATGCCAAATACCCGATTCATAAAATCCCTTCTTTTCATTTTGATAATAATGGATACCCAGTTTTTTTAATTTCTTAACATGACAAAAAACACGCCCCACCACTCAATGGCTGGACGTGTTTCAAATCAATTTTTTAGGAATCCTTCTTTCATGAAAGAAGGGTTCGGATAGCGGTAGAAGCCTTCACCGGTTTCTCTTCCAAGCTTCCCTTTGTCCAAGTATTCCGATTTCAGCATGTGAGCCAATTCCACAAACTTTGGATTGCCGGTGGCTGCCGCCTTCGCCTGGACAATATTGTGGGCTGTATTGATGCCGACCACATCCAAAATAGCGAAAGGGCCAAGCGGCGCCCCTGTTGCGATCATCCAGGTCTTATCGACGGTCTCAACGTCCGCGACCTTTTTGACCAGCAGCAGTTCAGCGGCTTCCAGGAAAGGCACCAACAGTGAATTCAAGATATAGCCAGGCTGTTCCTTATAAAGAGGCAATGCTACCATGCCAATCGCTTCGGCAAATTTGATCATGTCCTCAAAAACTTGATCAGCTGTTCCCGGATGTTTCATAATTTCAGCAGTATTGTTGATGCGGATTGTATTGGCAAAATGCAAAGCCAGGAATTTTTCCGAACGCCCTGTCGCTTCTGCAAACTGGCTTGGCAGCAGCGTCGAGGAATTAGTCGCAAATACTGTCTTCTCAGGAGCTGATTTGCCCAGTTCTGTATAGAAAGCCGTTTTAATGTCCGCTACTTCAGGAATCGCTTCAATCACTAAATCTGCATCAGCAACCGCTTCGGCCAGATCGGTATGGAAAGACAGACGGCCATAAGCGGCGTCCACTTCCGTTTCACTCACGCCAAAGTCATTGCGGTAGTTTTTCTTCAACTTGGCCAATCGTTTTTTCGAGCTCTCAATCGCTTCTTCGTTGAGATCGTATATCGTTACATCAAATCCTTTATATGCTGTTTGGTAGGCAATCTGGCTCCCTAATACACCACTGCCCGCAACCGTTATTTTCTTGTAATCCATCATCATTCTCCTTTATATCCGATTCGTTTCATGCTTTGACAATAGCTTCCGCTAAAACCCAGTCAAGGAACTGTGCGCCTTACTTATTGAAAAAAGGGATTCTTGTCCGCACTGTTCTATACAACGGCCCAAGTAATTTCCGCAGTGCATGGACTGGCGGCAGCGGACTTCTGCTGTGCCACTGAATCCATTCCAATGCAATCAGGCTCAAAATCAGCCAGATGGAACCAGCAATATAACCGGCAAGGACGTCGCTCGGAAAATGGGCTCCCAAGTAGATCCGGCTGCTGCCGATCAAAAAGATGAGGAGGCTCAGAACAGTCAAAGTCAGCCCTTGAACCCATGCCTTCTGATGCGTCCGGATAACAAGGTACATCACAAAACCATAGAAAATCAAGGAGCCCATTGAATGGCCGCTCGGAAAACTGTAGCCGATTGCATCAATTTCAGCATTGATGCTTGGACGCTCCCTTACGTACAGATTCTTCAACAGCAATGTTAAGAGCGAGCCGCCCCCTACTGCAATAATGAAAAAGAGAATCCCCCATTTATCTTTCAATTTAACTCCCAATACTGCCAGAACAATAATCGATAAGCCCGTCAAAAACCAGGCTGAACCCATCTCGGTGAAGATGAACATCACCGTATCCATCGTCTCTCCAGCTCCCGCTTCAAGTAGGCTGATGATGAAACGATCAAACAGACCGAATTCCTTTTCCATCACTTCTTCCGCCAATTCGGCAAATAACACAATAAAAAGTGCCGCAACGCCCAGCCCGCCAAGCAATAGCAAAAATGCCAGGCCAGCTATTTTTTCATTTTTCTCCATCCTATCGCTCCCACCTACCTACTGCAGATATGTTCTCTTTACCCTTCTCTTTCAAAGATTATGTAAAAAAACCAATTATGTGGAACCAATAATTTGTTAGACACGCGGCACCGTGGTATTTTTACTAGAAGAAAAGTAAATAACTCAGGAGCTGATTTTTTTGGAACAACTAACTGGAAAGATAGCCATCATTACCGGTGCCAACAGTGGGATCGGCCTGGAAGCTGCTAAAGTGTTCGCCGATCGCGGCGCACAGATCATCATGGCCGTACGCGATACAGCAAAAGGCGAGGCAGCCCGTGATTTAATCCTTACTACGTATAACAAGGCAGCGATAAATGTGATGAAACTGGATTTGGCAGACCTTGAAAGCGTCCGGACATTCGCGGATAACGTTAAGAGCCAATACGATTCACTCGATTTGCTGATCAACAATGCCGGTGTCATGACCCCGCCTTATTCAAAGACGAAGGATGGATTTGAATTGCAGTTCGGCAGCAATCATCTCGGCCATTTTGCGTTGACCGGCCTGTTGTTGCCCCTGCTGAAAAAAACACCCGGTTCGCGTGTCGTCTCCCTCAGCAGCCTGGCCCATAAAGGAGCATCCATCGATTTTGATAATCTCGATGGCACAAAAGGCTATAAGCCGATGAAGTTCTACAGCCAAAGCAAACTGGCCAATCTGCTGTTTGCCCAGGAGTTGGACAAGCGCTTTAAGCAAAATGGCCTTCAGACACTGAGTCTTGCCTGCCATCCTGGAATTTCCGCGACCAACCTCTTTAAGTTCGGTAAACGCGATGCCCCACGATTGCTCAAGACAGTGATGCATAATTTCCTGCAGCCACCTGATATGGGTGCTTTGCCGACCATCTATGCGGCAACAGAGCCGCAATTGCAAGGCGGCGAATATATCGGCCCGGACGGCAAAGGCCAACGCAAGGGCTATCCGACGCTGGACACGCCTCACGCTTCTGCGGGTGATGAAGAAGTATCCAAAAAACTCTGGGAAGTATCGGAACAATTGACCAGTGTAAAGTTTGATTTTGCCAATGCCACAGCCCAATAAACAAGCCGCTTTCATGTTCATCCATGAAAGCGGCTTTTCCTATTCATCAGAGAGCGATTACTCCGGCAGCACAATTGGATAATGCTTATTGAGAAACTCCTCAATCACTGTGCGATGGCTTCCGACCATTTTTTCCGGCAGTTCTTCTGAAGCAAAGAACTTGAAGCTCAATGATTCTTTTTTGTCGACGGTCAATTCACCTCGGTATTCAGTGGAATAATAAGCGAGCGTCACCACATAGAACTCATCGCCGTTTTCGGCTACCACAAAATGCTGTGGGCCAGAATAGACATTGATCAGTTTGAGTTCTTCAATCGTCAATCCTGTCTCTTCCATAACTTCCCGTTTTGCTGTGTCCTCTGTGGATTCCCCAAGTTCCATCAGTCCGCCCGGAAGACCCCACAAATCCTTTGGGAATTTCCGCTCTTCAAGCAGCAAGCGGCCATCTTCATCGACAATCACTACTACCGCCCCGACAAGTATCAGCGGACGATGACCGACAATTGCCCGCAACTCTTCTATATAACCCATTTTGCCATAACCCCTTATCTTTTAACGTTTATTGTAAAGTAAAACTTTAACCGCGCATCCTCTTTCGGAATCCCCACACGGCAGTTCCGAAGATAACCGCTGTATAGGCGATTACCCATACCAACGGCGTAAGAACCGCGCGGTAGTCTCCGGCAAAGACAGCTCTTGAAGCGTCCACGGCATGGGCAAACGGCAGCAGATAAGCGACTGTTTCGAAAATGCCGCCAATCATGTCTAGCTCAAACCAAGTTCCGCTCAGCCAGGTCGTGATATTGACAAAAATTGCAAACATCGCCCCCACTTGGCGGTCGGTGAAAAAGGTTCCGAAGAACAGGCCGAATGCGATATAGAGAAGTGAAATGATCACCAGTACGCCGAAAGCTGGGATTGCATCATATGTGATTGGCATGCCCAGCAGCAGTGCCGTTCCATAACAGGCAGCCATCTGGATGAACGCTACCGGCAGCAGCGGCAGCGCGTAGCCGATCAGATAATCGATTGCAGTCATCGGAGAAGAAAAAATCCTCATCAAAAAGGAACTGCTTTTATCGCGGCCAATCAGCATGCCAGTAAACAGCGTAATGAACGAAAAACTGAACACGATGATTGCAGGAGCAAGCTTGCGCAGCGTAAAGAGATCAAAAGGCATATTCTCAGCCATCATCGAAAACAGCCACAGCATCAACAGCGGCAGAATCATGCCGAACAGCAATGTCATCGGATCCCGTAAAATCTCTTTGCGGTTGCGCTGTGCAAATGTCAGAGCCCTCATCCGGTTCCCTCCTCTGCGGTAAGCTGAAGAAAGACATCCTGGAGTTTGGCTTGTCCGGTCTGTTTCCGTAATTCGTCCAAGGTACCGAGGGCGCGCAGCCTGCCTTTATGCATAATGCCGATGCGATCCGCCAGCGCCTCCACTTCCTCCAAATAATGCGTCGTCAGAATGATGGTGATCTGCCCTTTCAAATCCAGCAGAATCTGCCACAAATCCAATCGTGCACGGACATCCAGGCCAACTGTAGGCTCATCCAGAAAAATGATTTCCGGCTCTGAAATCATTGCCATCGCAATGCTTAAGCGGCGCTCCAATCCGCCTGACAACGTCCTGCCTTTGCTTTTGGCCCGATCCTTCAGATCAAACTTGTCCATCAGCTGTTCCGCTTTCTGTTCTGCTTCCTTTTTGTCGCTGCCATAGATCCTGGCAATGAACTCGAGGTTTTCCTTGACGGAAAGGTTACGCGCTACTGCTGTTTCCTGCGGTGAGATATTCAATTTCTTTTTCACTGCCTGCGGATTTTCGGAAATGCTATCCCCCAGCATGATGGCATCTCCACTCGTCGGCTCCATCAGACAGCTCAGTAATTTGATGGTTGTGGTTTTCCCCGCTCCGTTTTCACCCAAGAGCGCAAAAAACTCCCCTTGTCCGATTGTCAGCGATAGATGATCTACGGCAACCCGATCTTTGAATGTTTTGGTCAATTCTTTAATCGCTATTTCCATGAATCCTCCAACGCCTCCTTTTCTCCATTCTAACGCCATTTGAAGCTGATGGATAATAAAGCAACAAGCCATCGTACAGATATGTTAAAGCGAATAAAATATTTATAAAACCGTTGAAAATTTGTGGTATTTTTTTGTTATTAGTAATATAATTTAATCATAAACAATGAACTGAAATTTCATGCGGCCGCATAGAATATGTTCATTTATAGCTTTGCTGGATTTGTCTGTGCTGTTTTTAAAATTGTTGGGACGTACACAAATCTATCAATCAAAAGGAGAAAAAGAAGATGAAGAAGCTGTTTATGATCTTATTTGCAGTTGTACTCGTATTTGGTTTTGCCTCCAGCTCATTGGCTGGCGGCAAAGACGACAGCCATGTAACGAAAACGGTGACGTTTGAAAAAGGCATCACCACCATTGTAACGACAACAGTTGATGTGAGCCATGATAAAGAGGTAGAGGTAAAAAAATCCACCGATACTTCAACAGTCAAGAAATCCAAGAAAGATGTTTCTGAAAAAGTCGACGTGGTAATAACCAAAGAACAACATCCAAAAAATCATAAATTGTACCGGGATGTCAAAACCGAAACCACTTATAAGATCATTAAAGTCACCACATGGGATGAAGTGACAAAAACAACAAAAATCAAAACAATCACCACTCCTGTCAAAATCATCAAAACCACTGTCCATACACTCAAACACAGAGGAGCGCCAGGTAGCAATGGCAAAGTGATCAGCGATGAAACCAAGGTTGATACTGAGAAAAAATACGGTAAGCCGGAAGTGAAAGTGACGACCAAAAAACAGGTTTCCAAAGAAAATGTCAAAACTTCCACAACTAAAAAAGTCATTGACGTCAAAGTGACTTACGGCGAGTGGGAAAAACACCATTAAAATCAAA
The DNA here is from genome assembly GCF_050686535.1 of Planococcus sp. SE5232. Lineage (NCBI taxonomy): Bacteria > Bacillati > Bacillota > Bacilli > Caryophanales > Caryophanaceae > Planococcus > Planococcus sp. SE5232. Next base: position 138,287 of record NZ_JBOGCP010000003.1, read on the forward strand.
AGCAGACTTTCCATCAAGCAATTGATGGAAAGTCCGCTTTTTTATCTGTCAAAATTCCAATCGAGCCAAAGAAACGATAAAATAAGCCTTACAGATTCCAGACTGACTGGCATAATGGAAATGGAGGGAGTGATTTTTTGCTTACAGGAAAAACAGCCATCATCACGGGCGGCAACAGCGGGATCGGCTTTGAAACAGCAAAGGGTTTGCTGCAGATGGACACAAACATCATCCTGGCTGTGCGCAATACGGTAAAAGGTGAAGCCGCACGTGCCGCATTGCTCAACCTCTATCCCTCATCTCAGATTGGCGTCATGCAGCTGGATTTAGCGGATCTTGAGAGTATTAGATATTTCGCAGAAGAATTCAAAAATTCCTATGACAAACTTCATCTCTTGATTAATAATGCAGGCCTCATGGCACCTCCCTATGCTAAAACAAAAGACGGTTTTGAAATGCAGTTCGGCAGTAATCATCTTGGCCATTTTGCATTGACCGGTCTGCTTCTGCCGGTATTGGCAAAAACGCCGAATTCACGTGTTGTGACCATCAGCAGCCGGGCACATAGCCGCGGTTCCATCAACTTCACTAATCTCGATGGGTCAAAAGGTTATCAGGCAAAGAAATTCTATAACCAAAGCAAGCTTGCCAATCTCTACTTTGCGCTGGAACTTGACAAGCGGTTGAAAGAGCATGGCCTTGAGACGATCAGCATCGCCTGCCATCCCGGCGTTTCTGCCACCAATATATTCAAACTGGGCAAGTGGGAAATCCCGGCTCCATTTAAACGCCTTGCCAACCTTTTCCTTCAGCCACCCGATATGGGTGCGTTGTCGACATTATACGCTGCGACCGAACCGGATTTGACAGGTAGCGAATATATCGGTCCTCACGGCCAGTTCCAGCGAAAAGGCTTTCCGGCACTTGGCACCCCACACGCCAATGCGACAGACCAGAATATCTCCCGACAGCTTTGGGAAGTATCGGAAAGCTTGACGACTGTCCTTTATCCCTTCGAATCTTCTTTACAGGAATGATCCAACCAATCTCAGCTGTTTATTCACAGGCAACTGCCTGGGATTTTTGCCGTCCAAAAAATTTTCGCACCAAGACATATTGTTTATTCCTAAGGGAATACTTAAGGGACAAGTATGAATATCACACGTTACATCACTTTTCATCAATGGAGGAATTTTTAGCATGAGTAAAAAAAGCGTTAATGTTGGCGGAATAGAACTCAAGTGGGATTTGGAAACAGGAGAAGCTCTTTTTGAAGGTGGAGATGTTGTCCTTTTTTGGACGACCGCCATGGAAACCTTCTTTGACACAATCAAAGATATTTCAGGTATAGAAGCGACGCAACTTGTGTTGGAAACAACCGGATTTCGCCAAGGGGTTATCGTAGGTGAAGGCTTCAAAGACATGAAGCAGATTGATACATCAAATGTTGTTGAGTGGATTTCCAATACATACGCTCCTGCCGGATGGGGAAAAGTCGAGATCATTGACATGGATGCTGAAAAAAACACCTTTACGCTGCATATACAGAACGATTGGGAATATAAAATGAACCTGCTGAAAAACAAGGACACAGAAGGCATCTTCGTCCCTTCGCATTATGCAGGGGTATTGACGGGTTTGTTCGGCATCAATTTCTGGTATAAAATCATCCAGTACCAAAAAGAAGATACTCCTTACAGCATCGTCGAGTATTTCCCTTCCGACGTGACAGTCCAGCAAAATATCCATGAATTGTCCCGGAAGCAGGAAGGTGACCAAATCCGTAAGTTGGAAGCTTTAGTCGATGAACACACAAAATCTTTGCAGAGTTTAGTGAAGGAACTCTCCTCTCCAATCATCCCAGTACTCGAAGGCATTATCGTAGTACCGATGATCGGCAGCTATGATGAACAGCGGACAGAGGATTTGATTTTTAAAACCCTGAGCGAATTGCCAAAACATAAAGCCAATTTCCTGCTGATTGATCTGACCGGGTTAAACCAGCACATTACCGAGCATACCGCTTCCCTGATCGATAAGCTGGGCGCTTCCGCCAGGCTTCTTGGAACAGAAGTCATCCTTGTCGGCATTTCACCTGAACTGGCAATCATCATTGCGCAATCCCAAAACAGCCTGAAGACTTTTGAATCCTTGCAGAGCCTGCAGCACGGAATCTATTATGCGCTCGGCCGAAGCGGACGGAAGATTGTCTGAAACATCGGCCCGGGTTCCAGCGAAATAGCGCTTCTTCTGAGAGACATTTCCTCCAAAAAAGAATATACTAATTCCTGTCTGTTTTATTAGCATGGATAGGATAGCCATTGTTTCGCTCAATGGTTAATGGAGGAGATCACTTGAACGCAAAAGCTTTTTCACTCGCGTTATTTTCTGTTTTAATATGGGGGTCTTCCTTCGCAGCCATTCGGGTCGGGCTGCAGGGCGGCTATGATGCGGGACAAAACGTACTGGTCCGCTTCCTGATTGCTTCGGCTCTGTTCCTCATATATGCACTATGGCCGGGAACGAAATTCCGCATGCCCCGTAAAGGCGACATTCTCCGGATCCTGATACTGGGATGGATCGGCATCAGTGTCTACCATATCTTCGTCACCTTTGGAATGGAGACCATTTCTGCTGGTACAGCCGGTATGCTCGTCGGTTCCGGTCCGATCTTTACAGCGTTGATCGCTGCATTTTTCTTGAAGGAACGCTTGAGCAGCCTTGGCTGGATGGGTCTTGGCATCGGTTTTATCGGCATTCTCTTTATCGCCTTCGGATCGGCTGGCGCTTCGCTGACACTGACAAACGGGGCTTTGCTGGTGTTGGTCGCTGCATTTGCTTCAGCTCTTTTCTTTGTTTTCCAAAAGCCGCTGTTGACGCATTACTCCGCAATCGAACTGACCGCCTACTTTACATGGGCCGGTACTTTGCCGTTCCTCCTCTTTTCTCCTGGTCTGTTCAGCGCGATGCAGTCTGCGACCTTGGAAGCCCATCTGGCGACACTGTATGTTGGCGTATTTCCGGCCGCAATTGCCTATGTGACATGGGCAACCGCCTTGTCGCTCGCCAACGCCAGCTCTGTCTCGAGCCTGATTTATCTGGAGCCGGCTGTGGCAATTGTCGTTGCCTGGATGTGGCTGCATGAACTGCCGACTCCCTTGTCGCTCATTGGTGGTGTCATCGCCATCGCCGGGGTTATGATCGTCAATGTTCTAGGCAGAAAACATCGTGTACTTTCCGGAAAAACTGCAGAATCGTCCTTATAAAAAACAGCGTCACCTGAAATTACTTCAGGTGGCGCTGTTTTTTTTTTGAAAAAGTTCTACCCATTGCAGCATTATTCCTCTACTCGGAACCAGCCCGGTGCATTGGTCACCATATTCCACAAGTTCTCTGGAATATCCAACTGTTCTTTTTTGCTCAAGTGGATCGCCTGGAAGATTTCTTCGTCCCGGCTCTGTTTAACTTTCGCCAGCCAATCCGGATCCATGATCAATGCATGGCCAAGCGATACCAGCGGTGTGATTTCCAATGCTTCCTTCACTTGCTTCAGCGTCTGCAGACCGCCGACTCCAATGACCGGCACACGATTGCCGATATGCTGCTGAATCATTTCCACGCGTGACCGGTTGTCTTCTTCGCGGATCGATCCTCCAAAAAATCTGCCGACGGATGCATGGATATAGTCGATGCCCTGGTCAGCGATGGCGTTCAGGAACTCTAATGTATCATCCATCGTGATCCCTGGCTCTTCGCGTTCTTCCGGGCTGATGCGGTAGCCGACCACAAATGGTTTATCGGCATGTTCAGCAACCGCTTCCTGGATTGATCGAATGACCGCAAGCGGAAACGCCATGCGCGCGGTGACATCGCCTCCCCATTTATCAGTGCGGACATTGGAATGCGGCGAGAAGAATTGCTGGATCAAATAGGTATTGGCACCATGGATTTCGATGCCATCAAAACCGGCCTCGATCGCACGTCTTGTCGCTTCTCCGAATGCCGCAATCGTTGCTTCGATTTCTTCTTCCGTCATTTCACGTGGAATTGCTGCATTGGGGCGCGGTGCCGGCACAGCGCTCGGTGCAACCGGCTGCTCGCCTTTCAGCAGCTCTTCATTCGACATGCGGCCTGCATGGTAGAGCTGCAGAATCGCTTTAGCGCCGCCTTCTTGAATGGATGCAGCCAAACGGGTCAGGCTGCCGATCCGTTCATCGCTGTCAGCACCTAAAGGATCAGAAAATCCGACACCAAGCGGTTCGACATGTGCACAGGCTGTAATGACAGCACCCAGTCCGCTTTCGGCACGTCGCTTGTAATAAGTCAATTCATCCTCTGTAACATCGCCATTCGGATCTGAAGACGAAGTCGTCATCGGGGCCATCAAAACCCGATTTTTCAAAGTCAGGCCAGATGTGAATGTGAACGGTTCAAATATATTTTGTGTTGTAAGGGTCATATAAATTCCTCCTTGACTATCTCTTTACCCATCAGAAGGCGCCGGCAAGCCTGACGTCTCCATTACTATCATCGTAACCGATAGCCAGGCAAAAGGAGACGCATCTGCTTGGCAGCAACAGAAGTTCAGTCTTTTGGCTGATAGGTAAAAGCCGTCCGGCGACTGAATGTCTGTCCTGACGGCTACGTATCTTTTATTCATTTAACGATGCTGTAATAGACACGTGAGGTAAGACGATAAATTAACCAGTAAATGGCCGCAAATGCGACGACCACGCCGACGAATGACAACAGCCACGTGACTTCGTTTGTCACGCCGAAAATCAGCAGCAGCTTTTGGACAATCGGATAAGCGAAAATGACATGGATTGTGGCGATGCCAATCGGCAAGAAGAACATCCAGACAATCTGGGAACGTGTGGAATCCTGGATCATTTCCTTGTCCAGTCCGACCTTTTGCATAATCTGGAATTTTTCCCGGTCGTCAAATCCTTCAGAAACCTGTTTGAAATACGTGATCAGTACAGTGCCGATGGTAAACAAGAAACCCAGAAAGATTCCTAGGAACAGGAAACCACCGTTCATGCCATACCATTCCTCACGTTGGAGCAGACGGGATTCATAAAGGTTTTGGCTGCCACTCTTAAGGCCATATTCTTCATTTAACTGTTCTGCGAACACTTTTTTCTGATCTTCCGTGCCTTTGGTATTCCAGCCGAGTACTGCATCAATAGTCAAGTAGCTTCTTTCCGGGAACTGCTCTGTAAAGTTTGCATGGATATCCGCAAGGTGTGAGATATCCGGTACTACAATGGCCATCGATTCGCTTAAATCCATGTCCTCACTAAATTCATTTTCGATTTCAGCAAGCCGGTACGTCTTGTCACCAATCGTCAGCTCCCTTTCCTCATAAGCTCCCGAATGGTAATACAATGCCTGATCATCGGCCAAAGAATAGGAGTTGCCGGTCATCTGATTGAAATCCTCCAGCGGCAGTATATTCAATTGAATGACTTCATCCGGTTCAGACAGTTTTTCATCAAGAATCATTTCGCTTCCGTTTAAAGCACCAAATAAAGCTTCATAACGGTAGCTCTTGATTTCCGTCGTTTCCAAATTCATTGATTTCTCTATTTTCCTAATCTCATCCTGAAGCTCAAAAAAACGTGCATTCATTTCATCAATATCGTCGACTTTACCAAAAAGGGTCATATTATTTTCATAAGGGTAGCGGTTCTCCAGAGCTTCTTCTGACCCAACAAAAATCGTCACCGTCGTTGAAACCGAAATGATGACCATGGTCGCCAGGATACAGATATTTGCAAGCCCTACGGCATTCTGCTTCATGCGGTACAGCATTCCCGAGATGGAGATGAAAGCGCCGGGACGGTAGTAAACCTGCTGGTTCCGCTTTAAGGATTTCAGGATGAAAATCGATCCGGAGATGAAGAATAGGTAGGTACCGATGATGACCAGCAGCACTGCCAGAAAAAACTTCGTCATGGCTTCAAGCGGATCCGGAATCGTCACGGAAATCCCATAGCCCCAGGCCAAAAAACCAAGTGACAAGATAAACAGGATGATTGAGCCTTTCGGTTCCTTTTCACCTTCCTGCTTGCCTTTCAGCAATTTGATCGGATTGGCAAAAGTGAATTGGCTGACATTATAAAGAAACGTCATGCCGAAAATCAGCAGGAATAACCCCGTTGTCGCCAAAACGATCAAGCCTGACGTCGAATACGCGATGTCCACAGGCAACCTGACCAAATAATTCAGCAGCATGAAGAACAGCCTTCCGAAGATCAGTCCACCAACCAGCCCTGCTGCAATACTCAAAAAACTTGTAAAGAGCGTTTCAAAAAACAGAAGTTTCGCTATATGCTTTTTTTCCAGCCCTAAAATGCCGTATAGGCCGATTTCCTTTTTTCTGCGTTTAATCAGGAAACTGTTTGTATAAAGAATGAAAATAACCGAAAAGATTCCGATCACCACCGTACCGAGCATAAACAGTGGGGACAGGGAACTTGAGCGATCCTGGACGAATTCATTGGTCAAAAGTGAAGCCATCAAGTAAAACATCATGATGATGGTGCTCGAAGACAATAGATACGGAATGTATAATTGTTTGTTCGATTTGATATTGCGTAGCGCCAACGAAGAGAAAAAACGGTTATTCATCCTGCTCACCCCGACTGGACAAGACCTTCAAGGACTTCGAAATGCGATCCATGAACTGATCAGCAGGTGCATCGCCCCGGTAGATCTCATGGTAAACCGCTCCATCGCGGATAAACAGAATGCGGTTGGAAAAACTTGCCGCACGGGCACTATGTGTCACCATTAAAATGGTTTGTCCGCTTTCGTTGATGCCTGTCAGGATTTCCATCAGGTTCTGTGAAGCTTTTGAATCGAGCGCTCCCGTCGGTTCATCGGCCAAAATGATTTTCGGCTGAGTGATCAAGGCGCGCGCCACAGCGACCCGCTGCTTCTGCCCACCCGATACTTCATAAGGGAATTTATCGATGTGGGCTTCAATCCCAAGATTCTTCACAATCGGCAGCAGCCGTGCTTCCATCTCTGCAACCGGCGTTTTCGACAGCACCAGCGGCAGCAGGATATTGTCGCGAATCGAAAAGTTGTCCAAAAGATTGAAATCCTGAAAGACAAAGCCAAGTGTATTTCTGCGGAATGCGGAAATCTCCTTATCTTTGATTTTCGATAACGGTTTGCCATCCAGGAAAACTTCTCCCGATGTCGCATCGTCCAAAGTGGATATGATGTTCAGCAGCGTGGTCTTGCCTGACCCTGATTCCCCCATGATGGAAACGAACTCGCCTTCCTCTATTGAAAAATTGACGGTTGTCAGTGCTTCTGTCTGCTGATTTGAAAATTTCGCCGTATATACTTTCTTCAAGTTCTTGATTTCTAATAAGGTCATTGCCAACCCCTCCTTGCTTTTAATCATACGGCAGGATCGAACCGGCTGCCTGTACCTATCCTTACAAACAGAAAGGCAATCTTACGGTTTCGTAAGATTGCTTGGGAAAAGCCACTTTTATATCCGAGAGGTGGTGGAGAAATCATTCTAGCCAGACGCTATCAGGTCCTCTATTCAATCGAACAACTGCAATTCGTCACGCGACATGTCAATGGCGACACGTGTCCCTTTGCCAGGCTTTGAGTCGATCGCCAACCGGTGTCCGAGGCGCTGGCAGATTTTTTTACTGAGAAACAGGCCGAGACCTGTCGATTTTTCATGAAGCCGGCCGTTCATGCCGGAATAGCCTTTATTGAAGATCTTCGGAAGGTCCTCTGAATGGATGCCCAAGCCCGTGTCTTCGATGATCAATGTTTCTGCGCTGTCCGGATCGCAGTAAATGGAGATTGAACCTTCCGGTGTATACTTCAAGCTATTCGACAAAATCTGCTCCAGCAAATTCTGCAGCCATTGGCCATCGGACAGCACGTTCATTTCGAGTGGCTGGTAATCAAGCCGAATGCCTTTGTAGATGAACAGAATGGAATATTTCTTGATCGCTTTTTTAACGACTTCATCCAGATCGACAAGGGATAATTCCATTGCCGCACCGGGTTCTTCCAGCTTGATGTAATTGAGCGCCATATGCGTATAATCTTCGAGTCTCACCAGTTCCTGTGAAATCTGCTTTGCTTCTTTTGCCCGCGAGCTTTGCGTCAGGAGGCTGATGGCAGAAATCGGCGTCTTGATCTGATGGAGCCACAATGTGAAATAATCCAGCTGGTCGGTCTGCCGTTCTGCATGCAGATTATCGGATTCCCGCAGCTGTCCAAGCAAAGACTCTATTTTTTCTATGTAGAGCTGGTCTAAGGAACCGGAACTTGTTTGAATCTCTTCGAGGCGTGAGGCATTCACCAGCTCCAGATCGCGGATCAGCTTGTAGCGTTTGGCATACGTGAAGTAATCGACAACCAAATAAATCAGCAGCAGAAATGCTGCCACCTGCAGGCTGTAGAAAAACAAAGTCAGCGGGAGTCTTCCTAAGACATAGACTACTCCAAAAATGACGCTCATGCCGATGAACAAAAACAGCTGTGGCCGGATCGACAGCAGAAAGCTCTGATACAAAGCGCCTCTTGAACCTTTATGCATGGGCCGCCTCCTTATTGAGTGCATAGCCGATATTCTTTTTGGTCAGGATAAAATCCACAAGCCCTGCCTTCGCCAGTTTTTTCCGCAGCCGCGCAATATTGACGGCCAATGTATTGTCATCGATGAATGACTCGTCTTCCCACAGCTTGACCATGATTTCTTCCCGAGTCACATAGTCGCCTTTTTGCAGGAACAAGAGCTCCATGATCTTCAGTTCTGTTCGGGTCAAATCCACTTCCTGCTCCCCGGCGAACAACTTTGATTCACCTGGCTTCAGAAGTGTCTGGTTAAAGTTCAAGAAATTATCCGATTCCTTGAAATCGTAGGTCCGTCTGAGGAGCGCCTGCGTTTTGGCGACCGCGACCGTCAAATCGAAAGGCTTGGAAATAAAATCGTCCGCCCCCATTTGGATGGCCATGACGATGTCCATATTTTCATTGCGCGAAGAAATGAAAATGATCGGCACCTGCGACACTTTCCGGATTTCCTGGCACCAGTAATAGCCGTTGAAAGACGGCAGCTGGATATCCAATAACACAAGCTGAGGGGCGTGGGCCTTGAATTCTTCCAGCACACGGCTGAAATCATCGACCAGAACAGCTTCATAATTCCATTTTTCCAGCTCTTCTTTCAGTATGCCGGCGATCGTCAAATCGTCTTCCACAATCATGATTTTGAACATCTTATCATTCCAATCTTTTAATCTGCATAGAATAATCGATTCCGTCTATCCCTCTTCCCAGTTTAGCGAAGTTTCTTCCTGGCCACCATCAAAAACAAACCACCCTGGATTGTGGATGCAGTCTCACAATGGAAGGTGGTTCGCTCAGTAAAGGGCTATTGCTTGGTTTTCATGTATTCGTGATAGCCTTGTTTGAAGAAGCCATACCACTCGTCGATTTCTTCCTGCGGCGCGGCATTCAGCGCTTCCAATACATGTTTTCCAAATTCCAAAAATGCCGAGCCGTTGGCGGTGATGAGTTGTCCACTCCGGACAGCTTGCTGGTGAAGATAGCCAACTTCGTTGCTGTACTGATCACCTGCTGTTTCCTTCAGATCTTCCAAGTAGTTGCTGGTATGCGGGATTTCGTTTAACAGGCCATTTCTTCCGAGGAATACCGTCGCGTCACAAATCGCTCCGACTACAACTTCTTTTTCGATGGCTTTTCCGACAAGTTCCATGATCCGTTTGCTGTCTTCTTTTCGCCAGGAATTTCCACCAATCAGAATCAGTCCAGCGTACTCATCAGGTACATCATCCACGCCATAATCGGGCAGTACCGTAAAGCCGCCGATCGATTTGACCGGATCCTTCGTCAACGACACGGTCTTGACATCGAACCTTTGCCCTTCTCCTTCCGGTTCTTCGTTCAGCGCCGCAGCCAGGGAAGCCGCTTCCCAGTCCGCATACTCATCCAAAAGCACGAACAAAACTTTTTGATTGCTCATCTTTTTTCCTCCTCCCGTTTGAATACTTACTTTTCTGTTAACTGGATTATATCATAGGCAAATCACTCGAACAGCTGTGACATGATTGCCCGACAGAGAGGGTATAATAAGAGTACATCCTACTGAAAAAAGGAGAATTCGATCATGCATAAAAAAGAACTAACCCATACCGGATGGCAGTTGGATAACAGCTATTCACGCCTGCCAGATATTTTCCACAGCAAAATTACGCTCAACCCGGTGCGTTCACCTAAACTGGTTGTATTAAATGAAGCATTGGCGGAAACGCTCGGGCTGGACCCTTCTGAATTGACGGAAGAAGACGGCGTTGCTATTCTTGCCGGCAACCAGGTTCCAGAAGGCAGCTTCCCCCTTGCCCAGGCTTACGCTGGACATCAATTCGGCAATTTCACGATGCTGGGCGACGGCCGGGCCTTATTGGTGGGCGAACAACTGACGCCTGATGGCAAGCGCTTGGATATCCAATTGAAGGGTTCCGGGAGAACGCCCTATTCCCGCGGCGGCGATGGCCGGGCAGCGCTTCGTCCCATGCTCCGCGAATACCTGATCAGTGAAGCGATGCATGGTCTCGGCATCCCGACTACCCGCAGCCTTGCCGTTGTCGAAACAGGGGAGACGGTCCGCCGCGAAACTGCGCTTCCGGGGGCTGTCATGACTCGCGTCGCCGACAGCCACCTGCGCGTCGGCACGTTCCAGTACGCTGCACGATTTGGTACAAAAGAAGAGTTGAAAGCCTTGGCTGACTACGCATTGGAACGCCATTTCCCCCATGTCCAGAACAATTCAACTCCTTATCTGGCACTGTTTCAGGAAGTCATCAAGCGACAGGCCTCATTGCTTGCCAAATGGCAGCTGGCTGGATTTATTCACGGGGTCATGAATACCGACAATATGGCCATAAGCGGCGAAACGATAGACTACGGGCCTTGCGCATTCATGGACAGCTTTGATCCGAAGACGGTCTTCAGTTCAATTGATGCTCAGGGACGCTATGCTTACGGCAACCAACCGATGATTGCCGGATGGAACCTGGCCCGTTTTGCAGAAAGTTTGTTACCTTTGCTGCACGAGACTCCGGAAGAAGCCGTCAGCATGGCACAAGACGAACTCACCAATTACATTGAGCAATTCCAGAGCCACTGGCTTGCGGGCATGCGTGGAAAACTCGGGCTCTTCAATGAAGAAGCTGAAGACTCTACGCTGGTGGAAGAGCTGCTCAATCTGATGCACGCACACGATGCCGATTACACCAACACATTTCGTGCTTTGACATTCGATAAGCTCCAGGGCGGCGAACTGTTCGATGCACAGGAATTTAAGGAATGGCACCGCTCCTGGCAAGCACGGCTGGATCGCCAGGAAGAATCGCCGGAAGAGAGCCATCAATTGATGCGCCGCAGCAATCCGGCACTCATCCCCCGCAACCATCGGGTAGAGGAAGCTTTGGCAGCAGCTGAATTCCAGGGTGATTACAGCGTGCTGCACCGGTTGCTTGCGGTTCTCGCCGACCCATATGCCCACTCTCCAGAACAAGAGGCATACGCTGAACCACCCGAGCCGACAAGCGGCCCTTACCAGACGTTTTGCGGGACATGATTTATCGATATAAAGGCATCTCAATCAGTTAAAAATTTCTTTTTGTAGTTTCGTCTTTATATTGTTACAATATTCAGTGAAAGAGGTTCTTTGCATTAAATTTTTTAAAACGAAGTGATTACTTACCAAAAAATTTATCTAAGGAGCTGGGATGATGAATCAAGAACAATTGGAATTTGTAAAAAACGGAAAAGGCTTTATTGCTGCGCTTGACCAAAGTGGCGGCAGCACACCGAAAGCATTGGCGCTTTATGGCGTATCGGAAGACCAATATTCGACTGAAGAGGAAATGTATGACTTGATTCACGAAATGCGGACACGCGTCATGACGGCACCTTCCTTCAATTCCGATTCGATAATTGGCGCAATTCTGTTCGAACAGACGATGGACCGCAAAGTGGAAGACCAGTATACGCCTGACTACTTATGGCAGCAAAAAGGCGTCGTACCTTTTCTGAAAGTCGATAAAGGGCTTGCCGATGAAGAAAACGGCGTTCAGGTCATGAAGCTGATTTCAGATTTGGATGACGTGCTGAAGCGCGCCAATGAACGAAATGTCTTCGGAACCAAAATGCGTTCCGTGATTAAGGAAGCCAATCCTGACGGCATCAAGAAAGTGGTCGAGCAGCAATTTGAAATCGGCAAACAGATTCTCGCAACCGGCTTGGTTCCAATTCTTGAACCTGAAGTTGACATCAACAGCAAAGACAAAGAACAATCTGAAAAAATCCTCAAAGAGGAAATGCTGAAGCACCTGGATCAGTTGAGTGACGATCAGAACGTCATGATCAAAATCACTATTCCAACAGTCGATAATTACTACAAAGAATTGATCGACCATCCGCGTGTACTTCGGGTAGTCGCACTTTCCGGCGGATACAAACGGGACGACGCCAACCAGAAATTGGCGGCCAATGAGGGGCTCATCGCCAGCTTCTCACGTGCATTATCCGAAGGCGTCAGCGCCAGCCAGTCGGATGAGGAATTCAACAACATGCTGGAAAATTCCATCAAAGGCATTTATGAAGCTTCCATTACGTAAAAAAATATGCCCCGCCGCCAATTAAGGCTGCGGGGCATATTTTTATAAAGGAGCTTAGTAGCGGCTCTCCGGGATTTTCCGGAACCACTCGAACTCACTGATGTGCAGCTCGCGCAATTGGTATTTCATGATTTTCCCGGAGGCATTCCGCGGCAATGATTCGGCTATCATATATTTACGCGGAATCTTATATCCCGGCAATTGCTCAAGGAAGTAATCCATCAATTGGTCTTCGTCGATGGTTTCCCCTTGTTTCGGCACGATGATGACACCGACAATCTCGCCCCATTCCTCTTCCGGCAAGCCGACAGTCGCAGCTTCCGCAACTTGAGGGTGGCTATTGATCACCTGCTCCACCTCGATCGAATAGATGTTTTCTCCAGCCGAGATGATGCGGTCTGCTTTTCGATCCACCAGCGAGATAAACCCGTCTTCATCGATAGTCGCCAAATCCCCCGTCAGCAGCCATCCGTTTTGGAAAGCTTCTTCCGTTTCCTCTGGCTTATTGTAATATTCCTTCATGACTGTTGCCCCTTTTAGGACAAACTCACCGATTGTGCCAGGTTCAACATCCAGAAACTCATCGTCCACTACCCGTACCTCGGTGAAATACATCGGTTTGCCTCCTGATCCCACCTTGTTTTCATGCTGTTCGGGCAATAGGAAGACACCACCCGGTCCACCTTCAGTCAACAGGCACAGATTATAGAATTGCTGGTGTCCGAAAAAGTCCATCGCTTTTTTAACGAGGTCAGGGTCGATCGGATCGGAACCGTACATGCACTTGGCAACAGGAGACAAGTCCACTCCTTCCGTATCCGGAAGCTGAAGCAAACCGCTGTACATATCCGGCAAGCCAAAGAACACAGTGATTTGGAACTCATTGATGAGCTCAATGGCTTTTTTAGGATGGAAGTCACGCATGATGATATTGGATGTTCCGAGCAGGATGCCCGTCACAAGAAATAAATTCAATTGAGCTGAGTGGAAAAGTGGCACCGCATGAAGGAGGCGGTCCCGGGCGCCAAGTTCGACCCCGAAAACAAATGAAGCACTGACATTCGCCAGACGCTGATGATCGAATAATGCACCTTTCGGTTTTCCTGTAGTACCTGAAGTGTAAAGGATTTCAGCGTCATCAGTACTCAACAGCTCAACCGTAGGCTCCAACGCATTTTCACTCAGTACGCTTTCCCAGCTGATATAGTCGGCATTGTCAGGCGCAGGCTGGACAATGACCTGTTGAAGAGAAGCAGCCTGCTGCTTGCCTTCTGTAATCACGCGCTCAAACTCCGCATCGCAAAAGATGAACCGGCTTTCGGATTGGCCGAAAATATAGCCGCTTTCATCGGGACTCAGCCTATAGTTGACCGGTACAGCAACGCCTCCAGCCTTCAATACTGCAAAAAAAGCCAGAACGTAATAATCGGAGTTTTTCATGAACAAGGAAACTTTATCTCCTTTTTGCAGCCCCGTATCGATCAGTCCATTCGCCAGACGATTTACTTCTTCGTTCAGCTCCTGATAAGAATACGTTCGCCCTTCATAGGTGATTGCCATCTTATCCGGAAAACGTTTAGCGTTTTGTGTGAGTGATGCCGTGATGTTCATTTTATCTCCTCCTTCTTGGTCAATTGGTCTAACCTGCCTGTCCCCCCACTTCTCCCGTCTTAGAAATTTCCGATGTTTCGGATTCCGTTAGAAATTTCCATATTTCCTTAAATAGTATATTTAACTTTACCGTATTCAGAAAATATAGTCAATTCAAGTTTTCCGTGGCCGCTTCCTAAGAACAGCCGGAAGATCAAAAAACGCGCTCTATTGCCAGGGCAATGAGCGCGTAACGAAAAAACTATTATATGGAAAGGAATTGCCGCAGTGGGATGGAACACCTGCTGAGTAAAGTTTCACTTTACTGCTGATCGATGCTATTTTTTGGCTGGGGAATATTCACTCCAGCCACCTGTCCAAGCAATTCTACGCCTTTAACGATGTCTTCTTCATTGGCATAGCTGAACGACAACCGAAGATACTCGAGCCCTTCCTGCTGATTGAGGAAAAAGTATTTGCCCGGGACGAAGGAAACCCCTGCAGCTAATGCTTCCGGAAGCAATTCTGAAGTATCGACACCCGGAATTTTGACCCATACAAAATATCCGCCTTTCGGAACGAACCAGGAAACCGCCGGAGGCAAAAATTCTTCTAAAGCCGCCAGCATGCTGGCACATTTTGACTCGTAGGCATCCGTCAAAAATTTCAGGTGTCCATCAAAATCGGTGGCTTCCAGGAACGAAGCCATCGTCGCCTGATCGAATGGATGGTTGAGGTCTTTTTTGAACCAGTTCAAAGGATCGATGATACGGCTATCCGCGACAACCCAGCCAATCCGCATGCCTGGAGCCACCACTTTTGATAATGAACCCACGTAGAGCACCCGGTTATTGGTGTCCATGGCCTTCAGCAGCTGCGGGCCTTCATGAAAGCCCAGCTCTCCATACGCGTCATCTTCCAAAATGATGAAATCGTATTGCTCCGCAAGCTCCAGCACATGCTGTCTGCGTTCCGGCGACAGCGTCGTGCCTGTCGGATTCTGGTAAGTCGGGATGGTATACAGCAGTCTTGGCAATGGCTGTCCTTTTTCTTTACGGTCGGCCAGCATTTCCGCAAGCTGTTTTGTCTGAAGTCCGTTTTCATCAATTGGGACCGTCATGTAATGCTCTGTGTAGTTCTGGAAAATTTCCAGGGCTTCCATATAGGTCGGCGATTCGACTGCCACTACAGCTTCGTCGTCCAATAAAACACGGGCAATCAAATCAATGGCCTGGCAGGCACCGGAAGTCACGAGAAGCTCTTCATCCGCTGTTTCAACTCCTCGGTGTGCCATGCGTTCCCGAAGGAATTCCTTCAGCTGCGGAACCCGTGGACTGCCCAGGTAATGGAGCGGCAAGTCGTGCTCTTCATCAAGCAAGCGGGCCACTGCTAATTTGATTTCTTCAGAAGGAACTAATGCGGGTGCAGGATAACCTGAACTGAGGCGCAGGCAGCCCGGCGGCAACGCCGAGAGCCACTGGCCAGGCGGGTCATTTTTAAAAGCCATTTCAATATCTTTTGAAAAATGGAAGTCTGTTTTCACGTAGGTCGTTCCCCTTTCGTCTGGCTGATGGAATAATGTGAAATCTCTTATTTCTTATTCTACAGGGTGCGGCCTGCAATGTGTAGGCTGTCATAAAAATACCTGCCGCATTCCCACGCTTTCAAAAGAGCCCTGTAACTTTTTTGGCGCTTTAACGTTCTTATGCTAAAGTGATTCACTTATTTCTTAGCATACGAGGAGGCATATCCATGAAAAATAAATTTTGGCTGGGAGCCTTTTTGATTCTGATAACCGCCTTACTTTTGGCAGCTTGCGGCAGCGGACAGGGAAATGAAAATCCTTCAGACAACCCAACGACCGAAGAACCCGATACAAATGATGAAACGACTGGAGGGAGCACAGAAGGTGAAATGGAACCCACTATCGAACAACTCAACGAGGATACCTATCGCTACAGTTTAGTGAACCAGACAGACGAAGCGCATACATTTGAATTCACCAGCAGCCAGCGCTACGACTTTTCACTGGCTAATGAAAACGGTGAAGAAGTTTTCCTTTTTTCATCCGTCAGCAGCTACTTGCAGGCATTGGGTGAAGAAACCGTCGATCAGGGGGATGAATTGAGTTATGAGTTTGAAATCCCGCCGCTTGAACTGGAACCGGGCACCTATGAACTGACCGCCTGGCTGACACCTCGGCAAGGCGAGACCTATGAAGTGACGACCGAGCACATTGTGGAATAAAGCGAAACCTCTATTCCAAGCGGATTTTCTTCATCCTCTACTGCCAGCGGGATCATAAAAAATGAAGAACTGAAAAAAGACCATCGAGTGGATGGTCTTTTTTTCGTTTTCAACTACCGAAAGCTCGGTGACACCTATTTTCCACTTAGCCAGAGCCAGTCACACCAACAATAATGATGGTCGCCATTACATTCACTTCAGCTTAGACGATCAAATCGTTTTCCGCTTTTATATCGATGGCGTCCTGCAGCAGCCGTTGAAGAACAGCCGCAAAAACGGCCACCACCATTGAAGCAAAAATAACAACGATGCCAATCAGGATGCCCGGCGCATCGTCAGCTTTTGTCAACAGGTACAAAAATGGAAGCTCCAAAACATAGAGGATGCTGATGGTGACTGCACAATACTTGATGGTTTTTAAAGCTTTAACCGACAGCTTCGAGAATGCCTCGTTCCGGTCAATATAACTCAATAGTTTTAATGTCTGATACAAGGCGATAAAGAAGGGAATCATAGCCAAATACATGCCGACCAATAATGGATACTGCAACTTTTCCAGCTCAGGCAGCGCCCAATAGGGGGAATTTGGATTGAACCTGGACAAGCCGTATATGCATACAGCCAGCACCGGCACTCCCATAAGAATAATAACAGTCTTCAGAAAAAGGGTGGATCCTCGGCTCATGAAAAACACCTCGCTTATTTGTTCTTGAATTTATAATAACTTATAATTTATCGTATTACAATAAATAAATATTGTTTATGAAAACTTAATTGTTGTTAGTCCCCATTAAATTCCCTTAAAACAGAAAAACATCCCCACCATCCTTGTCAGATTGGCGGGAATGCTTTTCGCTTGTTTTTATTCGTCAATGAAACTTACTGCCAGTGCTCATGGTTTTTTAGCTTTGCTGGTTTCAACCGGTACCTCTACGCGTACTGCATCGTAGATCGAGTTGGCCAACAAACGGTAAGAGTGTTCAGTATGGGCACGGAAAGCCAAGTCATTGGCAAACAGCGTGTACGTCGTCTCACCGCTATCTGCTGTAAACGCCATCGTTTGGCCGCGAGCTTTTTCATGTTCCGGCCACCAGCCGGCAATGTAGAAATCATCGCTGTCCTGGAAGCTGGCCAATACTGCTGCACTTTCTGGAACACTGGAAATCCAAGAACCCGTCGTTACATACAAGTTTTCCTGCTGCTCATAACCCGCAGTCAACGGGTGCGGAGCTACTGTCGCTTTCACAAGCCCTTCATGTCTGGCTCCTGTGTTGCCGAACGCAAACCCTGGAAGCAATCCGCTATCACTGACTGCCTTCAATGCCGGTGCACCGATGCCGACATAGGTTTTCCCGCTTACTTGTTGAGCATCAAATGCGCTGGCATCACTGACAATGACATCCGCATTCGCTGGTTCCACCAACTCGAAGCCGAGCTGGCGCAAGGAGAAGTTCAATTGCGCAGAACCGGTTGTTGCAACACGCGGCTGCTCCAGAACTTCAACAGCGGCATTTTTACCGTTGCCAAAAGACTGCGCTTCAAAATAATAATCATCTGCATACGGACGCAGATCATTCGCAGCTACTACATAATCGCCTGCTTCCGCTTGTCCGATGCTTTCTGTCAGCACTTCCACCGTCTTGCCTTCAGCAAGCAAGGCATTAACGACACGAACTGCGTCATTGGTCGAGTTTTCAAGAATTTGTTTTGGTGGATTTCCTTGAATAGCACTTGTTGGAATGACCACCTCCGTTACTTCCTTGGTCTTGTCATCAAACAAGCCTTCCTCGCGAACTTCCACAAGATCGAACCCTCTCAAATCCGAGAAGTTGACGACGATCGGGTCATACATCGCGTCCCAATCGGATACATCGTCTCCTTCATACAGCATGGCGTTTGCCAATCCGCGTTTCGCCTGATGCATCGGCACGATGAATGTTCCTTTCGGATACGTTATGCCGCCAATGGCTGTCGGCTTGGTCGTCTTCTCGACTTCCACACCGTTGCGGATCAAATACTCCGCCATATTATAAGCTTCCAATACATTTTTTTGCGTTTTGGAATCTGCCGGAATGACGTAATAATCCGGGAAGAAGTTTTCATTGCCGTCACGGATCCGGCCGATCGACTCACCCGCTGCGTTGACCAGATGTTCATCAACAGCCCGGTTGTCTTCTCCATTGACTCCACGCTTGAAAATTTCCAACTGTTCTTTGTACAATTCATCTTTATTGTCGTGCACATATTTTGCGGCACCCAGGCCGCTGCCCACCAAGGCGTTGTAAGAATCCTGGCTGAGCGTCGGGACTTCGATCGTGTGGCTTAGCGCCCCATGGAGCATGCCATACATCGCAGTGTACGCCGGTGTCATATCATCCCAACCAGATCCGTAGCCTTCTTTGGCTATAAAATAAGAGGTCAGATCTGAATTGGCGATTCCCGCATTGCCTAAAGCATGTGCTTGTTCCATCATATTGCCGATCAACAAGTCATATTCAAAATTCGGGTTATGCGGCGGTGTCGCCGGCTCAATCAAGAATCCATCGACATAGCCATGAAAATCGACGAAAGATAAAGGGGTCCACTGTGACACCACTTCATTCACCTGCTGTGTTTCTAACTGCGTTTGATAAGCATTATCCCGGTTCAAGTCAAAGCCCTCACCGTTTGCCCGTGTATTGGCCGCTCTGCCATCCGGGTTGCTCGTGAACATGTACAGGAAAATTGCATCATCCAAAACATCGTCCACATTCAAGGTCTCGCTAATTTCTGTTGTACCTTCTGTATTATTGAAGGTGATTTCTTCTTCGAGTGCAAACTTCTCCAGCAATTCAACTTGAACATCCACACCTTCCACTTCATCCGGGTGGATATTATTGAACCAGATTGGAACCTGGTAATCTTCCATCGAGCCATTCTCTAGCTTTTCGATCAGGCTTGCCGGATCTTCCAAAGCTGTCGGCAGTGTTTCATGAAGATATGTATCCACTGCCTCTTCATCTCTCGCAAGAATGACGAAATGAATGTCGCGCCCTTGAGAGGTTTCCCCTACTTTTTGATACTCAAGATACCGGTCATTGTCTCCGTCTTCTTCAGCAGCTTCGAAAATTTCATCGATCGCTGGTTTCAATTCGTCGTAGACTTTGAATTCGTCATAGACATTCCACTCGACAGTTGCAGCCGCTTTAGCGCCGCTTGCTGAATCGATCATGGCCAATTCATAGTCACCGATGAACTGCTGATATTGCGTACGGATTGTACGGTTTGATAAATCTTCCGTCCCGTAGGGCAAGCCGAACTCCAATGTTGCTGTGATTTCAGTGGTGCCTTCCACGAAGCTTGGTCCTTCGACAACGGTAATGAATGGTGCGCCGTCGTAATTTGTTCCTGAGGTCCACGTCTGCCATTCGGATAATGGTTTCCCTCCAAATTGAAACGCCAGATTCTGCAGATCCACGCCTTCTCCTAAATCAGCGCTGAGTTCTACAGTACGCGCTTCTGTCATTGAAAATACCGATTGGCTGAGTGCCAATTCCGTGGCCCGATCTGTCTCAACAGCGGCCATTGACGGCACAAACAACGACAACATCAAAGCGGCTGCTGCCACACTCGAAAACATCTTTTTCATCCATTCACCCATCCCTTCCAATTTGTTTTGATTCTTACATCCATCAATATAACAGAATATTTCGTATTCCGAAAAGCTAAATCAATTGTTTTTCAAAGTCAGTACTTTCTTCCAGTTTTTCAATCTATTTATTCTGTCAACTATAGTTTGATAGTCACTTGATTAAAAGCTGAAAATAGGACCATTCAGTCATTCCACAAAAAAGCACGAACTTTTGTTTTTCACAAAAGTTCGTGCAAGCTTCAATAATTGAAGTTGTTCTTTATTCACTTTCTAAAGAAGCAATATACTCTTTAACAACCTCATAGACATATTCCTGGTTCGCTATTGCAGTATCTGCATTATAAGCGCCGTCGTTGGTTTTATTGTTCGACAGAATTCGGATTGCGAGGAAAGGTACATCATAGGCTTTCGAAATCATCGCAACAGATGCCGATTCCATTTCTTCAACTGACGTGCCATAGTTTTCATGGAACCAGTTGATGCGGTCCACTTCGTTATTCCACAAGTCAGCCGAGCCGATTGTCCCTTCGACGATCTTGCCTTTCGTGTAGCTGTCCTTCACGGCGTTCGCTGCAGCCAATAGATCAGCATCCCCTTCATAATAACGGGCTTTTTCTGCATTCGGATCTTCTCCTGCACTTCCTTCAGAAGCCATGACGTCCATCGGCTTCCATTCGGTCGGTTCAATGCCTTCACCTGCTGCACGGTCTCCCGTCTTCATCGAGCCGATGTTGACCGTACGTTCTCCAAGAACGATATCGAACACATTCAGTTCCGGATCGTGCCCACCTGACGTTCCCTGGTTGATGATGGCGGCTGGATTGTATTTTTCAATAGCGATTGCCGTAGAGGCAGCCGCGTTTTCCATGCCTTTGCCTGTTTTTGATACGATGACTGGATAGCCATCAACCGTACCGATATAAAATTCATACGTCGAACCTGATTCTTCCACCTTTACGTTTTCAAGGCGCTCCGCGAAGGTTTCAGCTTCGATCGGCATCGGTCCCTGAATCAGGATCGGTCGTTTGGTTTCTTCTTTGTCTTCTGTTGCTTCAGCTTCATCCGCTGAACTGCACCCAGCAAGCACCGCCAATAAGATCATGGCTATGATTCCCAATAAAATGCGATTGCTTAGTCCTGTCTTCGATTGAATCTTTTTCATGTGAATTTCCTCCTTGATGTCTGCTCAACGGCAATGCGGCCAAAGAAAAAAGGCCCTGAAACGGTCTGAAAAACACTACCTTTCGGACATTTGGGAGCCAAAGTTTAAATTGAATAAGGAGAGCTGATCCACACGCCAAGCATTCAAAAAGTGATTGGCCGAAAACTCGGCTAACCAGATACTTCGGCTCGTAGTCCGGTTCTTTAAGGGGAACCTGGTAGAAACACTCGGACCGTATTACCGAGTTTATACGAGCGATATATTGTTTGTCTGTTACTTGGCAACTATAGCAAACACAAAACAACTGGTCAACAAAATAACGAACATTAAACCATAAGTAACGATTTAATGTTCGTTAAAATAGGATATAATGATGGGTTCTACTCTTTAAGAAGCATAATCCCCTTCTTTTTCCTCACTTGTTTCTTTCACCTTCTTTTCCAATTGTTCATATATATCTTTGCGGATCGCGTCTTTCCTCTCTTTTTCCTGTCTGAAGTATTGAGTAAGGGTTTCATGTCTAGTAGTTGCCAATTTATTGTATTGATCGGCCGCTTCCTTGTCTTTGAATTTGCCAAACTCCTCCAGCTCATCTTGCAGACGATTCATTTTATTGTTTTCAGCCAGGGATTTCCCGTAGATTTCATTATTGTAGCTCAATAAGTCTCCGGCAATATCGTTGCTTTGCTGGAGAATTTCCAAATACCGGTCATTTCCCCAGGCCAACCATTCCCAGTATAGGCGACTGTGTTCCTGTTTGAGGTACTCATTCAAATCGCTTTCCGAATAGACGGATTTATATTGTCCATTCCCTGCTTTCGCTACAGCTTCCAGCTGGGCCTGGCCTTCGTTGTCAACATCAAAGCCGATGATGTTCACTTCTGCCTGAATAGCGGATCCAGTCAATGAAGCAGCAGCAGACACTGGATCGCCGCCACAAGTTTCAATGCCATCACTGACCACATAAACTACATTACGGACATTTTCACCTTTTTGTTCTTTGAGATCTTCCTCGGCAGCTTCAATCGCCCCTGCTAAAGGTGTCCAACCTGTCGGAGCGAACTGATCCAAGGATTTGCTGAATGCCTGCTCATCATAGACACCCAGATCATAGACCACTTCATTGCTGTTACAGGACATATCCTTGTCCGCATTGGTGCCGGTCCCTTCATGTCCATAAACCCGAAGCATGACGTTGGATCCTTCCGGCAAGTCTGCTGCATATGTCTGCACTGCTTCTTTAGCCAGTTTCATCTTTTCACCGCCCGATACCTGTCCTGCCATGCTTCCACTTGCATCGAGCAGAATTGCGACATTGACCGTTTCCTCTTGAGGCAATGTAATGCTGTCTTCCGGAGTAGAGGAATCCATGGTAATCACGGGATCAATGGCTTCAAACTTCTCTGCGGCTTCCTCAATGTCCACCGCCACCAGTGAGACTGCAAAGGAGTAAGCTTCCTCTCCTGACATTCCTTCAGGTGCCGCTTCCAGTTCTGCTTGCAGCTCTTCCTTTTGCTGATCCGTCATCTGCTGGATATTGTACTTGCCTTTCTCTTTCACAATCTCTTCTACATTATGTACAGCCGCTTCCGCGGTTTCGGTTTCTGCCACCTTTTTTTCTACCACCGTTTCTTCTTCAGCTGTTTGCTCTTGCCCGGCAGCCGGCACCTTGGATGCATCATCTTCATTATCCGAACATCCCGTAAGTATTACGGTGGATAAAAAGCCAGCCACCATCAATCCGTTGAACTTCTTCATAAAACGTTTCACTCCATTCGTCTTTCTTTCATAGTTTACGGCTTTGTTCATAAAGAAGTTTCGTTTTCCACAGTTATTTGGAATAAACGAAAAGCCATACCTTCCATCCAGTTCAATGGAGGGGTATGACTTTTCGGCTTTATGGCGTCAGTCAGTTTCACAAATATCTTTCAGATTTTTCAGGGTCTGTTCTGCCGAATTGTCCATCAGCTTTTTCACGATCAGCTTATTGGCGACTTTCCCAAGCACACTGCCCGGCAATTCATATCCCATTTCAAACTTGACCTCTGTTCCGGTTCCTTCCGTATGATAAGTCCAGGACTGCTTTGAATTGATGGCTCCACTGATTTGGCCGTTCCAAAAACGGCTATTGCCTGCACGTGATTTTTCTATCACTTCAAGTGATATCGGCAGGTTCATTCCCAGCAACGTATATTTCATGTCCATGGTTGTCCCTACTTCGCCGTCCCCTTTTAAATTCTCAAGCTCCGAAAGACCTGTATACCATTGGTGCCAATAAACAGGATTTGACGCATAGTTGAAAACTTCCTCAACCGACCGATCGATCACAATACTTTTTCGAATCGTCCACATGCTTTTCTCCTCCTTCGTATACTGATTTTCACCTTTTTGGACATATTCACTGTTTTGCAGTTAATGCACTCAATTTCCGTTTTCGTTATGTAGGTTCATCTTATTATCCTTTTAGAACATTGTAAAAGAAAGCCACTTGTGCCGGCCAAAACCATAGCTTTCAAGAAATGATAGTGGGAAATCAATTTTTTTCATGTTTACAAGAACGCCGTTTTATTCACATCAAAAAACTCTCCAGCGCATCGGCCGGCCACTGAAGCCGTTGATGCGCTGGAGAGCAACTGTCATTCCTGGCGTTTCTTCACCGGAATCCAGATTTCACTATAGACATTCTGCAGATCCGACATATCCCCGTTGAAGGAAATTTCCGGTCCGTCGACCAATTCATAGTTTGAAGATGGCAGCCAGTCCGAAAAGATTTTGCCCCAGGTGTCCTGCAGCTTTTGCGGAAACGGGCCTTCCAGACTGAAAATCGCCCAACTTCCCGCAGGCACTTCCACGATATCAAAGCCTTCAAAATCGCTTTCTAAGGTCGTAATCGATCCCACCAGATGATCCAGCTGGCCTTTTTCCTCCAAGCGCCCATCATCAAAGTTAAGCGATGCGTTAACGACGGTCTGGACATCCGTATTGTGCCATTGTTGCAGCTGTCCGCGCTGTTCGCCAGTAATGGACTTCCCCATCTTCATGATTTCCGGATTGGGCCCTTCGAAAACGATGGGCACGCGTTTTTTGATTCCTACTAACTTAAAAGCGTCTTTTTCTGCGATGCGGCATTCCATATCCATTCCTCCTTGAATCGTCAATTGGAAAGTCAGGCGTGGAAATGCTTTGAAGCGACCGCTGTTCTTCACTTCCGATGGACTCATGCCAGACCATTCACGGAATGCCCGGCTGAAGCCGTCTGCCGAGTCATAGCCATATTTGACGGCTACATCCAAAACCCTTTGTTCCCGCTGCAGATCGATGGCGGCCTCCGACAATCGACGGCTGCGGATATAGCTGCTCAATCCTATGCCCGACAAATACGAAAACATTTTCCGGAAATGGAATTCTGACACCCCGGCAATTGTTGCTACTTTAGTGAAATCGATGTCTCCATCCAGATGGTCCTCGATATAGCGCAGCGCTTCATTCATATGCTTCAGCATATCCACGCACACCCCTCCTTTCCCTTTCTATTCTAATGGGAATAAAACCAGCGCATCCGACTTTTTCTGTACGGAAACGGTCGCTTCATTGTTGTTCACGCATCGTCTTCTCAGCCGGAAACTTATTGGGGACCTTACTATTTCCAGTAACTCATCTGCTTCGAGACGATTTTCATAAACTCATCAAAAGAAGACGAGTATCGGTTCCAATGATGGTACCACTTCCTGATGGTGTCCAATAACCAGTAAGGCATCGGCTTGCCATCGATGAGCGGATAATATTCCTCATAGGCTTTTTTCAAATGCTCCCACCTAAAATCATTGCCGGGTTTTATATACTCGGAAACATCCAGAAGCTTCGCCCGCCCGTTCTGCAATAAAATATTTTTCAAATGGATATCCCGTGGATTTAACCCGATTTGCCGGATATAATTCCTGGCCTCTTCTACATCCTCCATCACTCGTTTCGAAACATGAACTCCCTGCAGCAGACAATCGAACAGAGTTAGGCCTTCTTCGTATTTGATCACCAGCAATCGGTCCGTTAGACCATAACAGCTGGAGAAGTAGTAGGACGAATCGATCTGTGCATAAACCTTCACCTCGGCTTCCAGCTTATCCTTTTTGTTTTCTGCATATATCTTGAAAGCATATTTTGGTGTTTCCAAAAATTGAAACACTGCTGCATCAGTCCCGACTCCGATGCAGCGGAATCCCTCTGCAATACCCTCTATGCTAACCGGTTCATTATCCGGATTGGCTACGATCTTAATTGCTGATAGCAATTCCGCAATCTCTTGCCATGATTTCTCCATAACAACTCTCCCTCATCCCCAAAATTGCGTAGCGATTCTTGGTCTTTAGTTGACGAATGTCTCCGCGCTAAGATCCCATTTCGGCGAAAACATTGACAGACTCATGCACATGCTCTATTGTTAACTACGCGATGAGCTCGTTTGCGTAAGACGGACAAGCACTCCTTTTTGGAAACACGTTGTGGAGCGTGGCTTGATACGCCGCAAACTATCGAAAACATCTTGCCCTCGGGCAAGGTGTTTTTTTCTGTTTTATGGTCAAAATTTCAGACGCCTGCTTAATGAAGAATATACAGGCTAATTGGACCTATTAGTAGACGAAAATCCATTATTTCATCTGGCTGGCAGATTTTATTCTTATTCAGGTGAATAAAACCGGTGTACTTCTTATACTATATGGCTTGTGGAGGCTTTGTTTGCGGGATAATCGGCTTTGTTTGCGGAATCGACACCGTTGTTTGCGGAATACCGATGTTTGTTTGCGCAATATCCGGTTTGTTTGCGGAATAGCAGACTTTGTTTGCGCTACAGCAAATTCCCCGCTCATCCGCTGTCCCCAACACAAAAGCCCCTGTCCTCAAGCAAATCACTCGAGGGCAGGGGCTTTCGATTTTACAATTCGTAGACGCGTGCTTCAAAAGGCTTCAATTGCTTTGGATCCGGCTGCTGGTAATTGTTCAACAAGCAGCGTGCCGATTCCGGCTCGTCCCAATAGCAGGCGTATTCCGTCAAATTGGTGATGACCAATAGGGTCTTTTCTTCATTCGAACGGGTGTAGGCATAAATCGATTCGTGGCCGACATCCTGCAGCTCGTAGTTTCCATAGACCAGGACATTCTGTTGCTTGCGCAGCCAGATCATTTTCCGGTAAAACCAAAGAACGGAATGCGGGTCCCGCAGCTGTGCTGCCACATTGATCTCTTCGTAGTTCGGATTGACGCGGAGCCATGGCTCGCCGGTTGAAAATCCGGCATTCGGGCTGGCATCCCATTGCATCGGCGTACGAGAATGGTCACGGCTTTGCGCCTTGATGATCGTCATCACAGCGTCGTGCTCCATACCTTCCGAACGGTTGAAATGGTACAGGTTATGCGTTTGGATATCGTTGTAATGCGCCAGTTCTTCAAACGGCGCATTGGTCATGCCGATTTCCTGTCCCTGGTAGATGAACGGCGTGCCCTGCATGAAGAAATACATGCAGGCGATCGCTGTGGCACTTTCCCGCCAGTACTGCTGGTCATCGCCCCAGGAAGAGACAATGCGCGGCTTGTCGTGATTTTCCACGAATAACGCGTTCCACCCATGCCCTTCCACAGCTTTCTGCCATTTGGTCAGCACTTCCTTCAATTTCGGCACGTCAATTCCCGTTGTCGAATCGGTATCCCAAAGGCCCATGCTTTCGAATTGGAACACCATATCGAATTTCCCGTCATCCTCGGAAATCCATTCCTTGATGTCTCCTGCCTGAACGCCATTCGCTTCGCCGACCGTCATGATGTCGTGTTTCGCAAATGTCTCATCACGCAATTCCGCAAGCAGGGGCTGGATGCCTTTGACATTCATCATTTTTTCCCATGCCGGCACATACAGATTCTGTTCCGGGTCCTCGATGTCGCTCAACTCTTTTTTGATATGGCTGATGGCATCTACCCGGAATCCATCGATTCCTTTGTCGAGCCACCAATTGACCATGTCATACAAAGACTGCCGTACTTCCGGGTTTTCCCAGTTCAAGTCCGGCTGTTTCTTAGAGAATAAATGCAGATAATATTGTTTGGTTTCCTGATCGTATTCCCAGGCGGTTCCGCCGAAAATACTTTCCCAATTCGTCGGCTCATCGCTCCAGATGTACCAATCACGTTTAGCGTTATCAAGTGAAGCGCGTGATTCCATGAACCATGGATGCTCATCACTCGTATGATTGATGACCAAATCGATGATCAGCTTCATATCCCGCGCATGCACTTCTTGGAGCAAGCGGTCAAAATCCGCCATCGTTCCGAACTCTTCCATAATATCCTGATAGTCGCTTATGTCATAACCATTGTCATCATTGGGTGACTTATACATTGGACAAATCCAAATCACATCAATCCCAAGGTCTTTCAAATAATCCAACTTACTCGTCACGCCGTTGATGTCCCCAACGCCGTCACTGTTCGAATCCTTAAAACTTCTCGGATACACCTGATATGCAACTGCTTCTTTCCACCATTTCTTGTTCATAACTGATCCCTCACAAAGACCTTGGCCCGTCTCCCTATCAATCAATCGGCCTTAACCCCTGATTTGTTCCGAAGATGTCCGAACGCCTATTTCAACTTTTATTCGTTTCCATTATCCAGCAACATTTTTTTAGAAAAACTAATTACAAGTTGATAGTGTAGCAGAATTCGCAAAAAATTACCAAGGCAGCAGACCGACTATTTTATGGATTTTAGTTGGATTCATCACCTTCCCCTTTGTGAATATCTTTTTATATAACCGCTATACCAATAAAAAAACCTATTTTGTGAAGTTTTCTGACATTAATTTTATGTTACCGTTTTCATTTAGACACATGTCTGATCTATGGCTTATTTTGTCCTTACAGCCTTTACCCTTTAAATCAAGAGCGATATTTGAATAATTTTGTTTATGGAGTTCCGGACAAAATCATGCTTCCTCTCTATCCTAAAAAGTAGATTTCGAGGTAACCGGAACCTGCAGTCGACTTGGCAAAAAAAATTTCACTGTTGTTCTTGATAATCATTAACTTTATGAAATTCGGGAATACACTATTAGAGAAACGGAAAGGATGATCGATTATGAAAAATAAATTGGCAGCCGCGCTGCTCGCGATTTTCCTCGGCGACTTCGGCGCGCATAAATTTTACTTAGGCAAACCGGGCATGGGGATTCTGTATCTGTTGTTCTTTTGGACAGGCATCCCTGCAGTTATTGGTATAATTGAAGGAATCCTCTACCTATTGCAGTCTGAAGAAGACTTTCAGAGAAAACATGGCAGAGGCTGATCCACTGGATTATTTCTACAGTTTTAAGGAGGCAATGAATTTTGCAGCTTGAACCGATTTCCGACCACCTGCAGAAAGACTTGAAGATTTTATTTGTCGGGTTCAATCCGAGCATCCGCTCTTCGGAAACCGGCTTTCATTACGCCAATCCGAACAACCGGTTCTGGAAAATTCTCCACCAAGCTGGATTGACGCCTCGAAAATACCGGCCTGAGGAAAACAGTGAGTTGCTTGCGCTTGGATATGGACTGACGAATATCGTTGCGCGTCCGACCAAGGAAGCCGCGGAAATTTCCAAAGAGGAATATGCCGAAGGCGCCAAGCTGCTGGAACAGAAAATCAGACAGGTGAATCCGAAAGCTGTCTGTTTTGTCGGCAAAGGCGTCTACCAGCAATTCAGCAAACAAAAAACCGTTTCCTGGGGCGTCCAGCAAGAACCGGTCATCCCGGGAATTGTTGAATATGTCGCTCCATCCTCGAGCGGACTGGTGCGCATGAAGCTGGATGACATTGTGGAGATTTACAGCGGGTTGAACGAGTACAAATAGGAAATACCAAGCTCTGTTGTTCAGAGCTTGGTATTTTTGTTTCATATTTTATGCAGCAATCCCTGAATCTTCCGGACCGTGTTGACATTTCGGATGGTGACGCGCTGATAAAGGGCAGATCCAACGATTTTCAACATGCCGCTTTTGGTGACCATGTCTCTGCCGACCGCCCAAAGGATCGCACCTGGCACGTAAATGACCTGGTCGATGTCCGGCTTGATGGCCAATCCGTCCAGTACTGTTTCTTCATCGACATCCTGCCATAAAAATAATACATCGCTTTTCATCTGCTGATCGTTTGACCAATTTTCCGGAATGGCCTCCGCGATTTTCTGAAATTCGTCTTCATCATAGACCAGTACATTGATTTTCAGATTAAAATGGCTATCGATTGCTCTTTCCAAAATCGCTGCCAATTGTTCTTTTCGGTTGTTCTCGTCAGCAAAAATGATATTTCCCGAATTGATATAAGTGGTGACTGAAGACATTCCAGCTTCTTCGAATGCCAGTTTCAATTTCTTCATGTCCACTTTGTTCTTGCCGCCTACATTAATTCCCCTCAGCAATGCCACATACTTCATGAAAATCCTCTCCTTCGTTAACTGATGGATTTATTCCACAAAACCAACATCCTTCATAATCTTTTCGAATGCCCGCGCCGGGATCGATTCCTCCAGCTCTTGGACCATCTTCTCCAGTTCCATAGAAAACCAGTCGTAATCATCTTTTGATAACACCAGCTTCAGCAGGCTCAGCACGGAAAACACGGTCGCACCACTCAAGCTTCCTTTTCCCATGTCCAGCATCCCCTCCAGCGTACCGAGCTCCACTGGATGCGGAAGATGATAGCGATACAGCACTTCTTCGTGCGCAGATTTATTGCGGTACGGGAACACAATGCGCAAAATGGCATCCAAGTCCACCGGCTTCAAATGGATCTCCCCGTACTCTTCGCTGTACTCCTCCGCAAAGTCCCGGGCAATGCGCTCCCTCAGCTCTTCATCGATGACCGTATAGAAATGCGTGATCTGGCCAAGCGATAGAAAATTGACCAGCACCCAAAGCGGTACGTTCTTATGCTTATCGTAAAAATCGCGGATGGCCGGATACCTCACTTTGTCGCGTTTCTTATGGCTTTTGATCAGGTTGGCGAGTGTTGAAATGATGCGGTCGCGCTCATGGTGGTGCCGGCTGTCTCGACTGTAATTGTCCGGTTCCAAAAAGCTGGCTGTCTCCCTGAACTTTTCGGAAAAGCGGTATGCCACTTTCGACTTGATATTTTTTTCGAATTTCAGCAGCTCGTTCAGCAAAAGCAGCCGCAGCTTCCGGTCAAAGCTGTGCAACGCATAGATATGTCCGAACTCCGTGCCTTCCTGATAATGTTCAAGGCCATAGGGATTGAGCCGTTCATCATCCAAAAGGAATGGCTCCTTATAGCCATCGATCAAAGCGTAATAATTCTCGCGTGACAAAATCCGTTTTGCTGCCGCTTTATCAGGCACATCCAAGCCCCGCTCCTCGAGTATCTCCAGTTGTTCCGCGTGGGAGGCAAAATCCTTCACATGTCTCATCCTTTACACATTCTTCTTATCTTCAACTGTAAGCGAAACGGCTGTATTAATAAACCACTTGCCCACCAAAATAAAAAAGCCGTCCCCGGCATATACTGTTGCCGGGGACGGCAGGCTGAAGCTGTTTAATTGGCAGGAGTGTTTTTACGCAGTCCAGACATCATCCGCGATCTTCACGACATGGCGGACTTTTTCCCATTGCTGTTCCGCTGTCAGCAGATTCCCTTCTTCTGTCGAAGAAAATCCGCATTGAGGACTCAGGCATAACTGTTCCAATGGCACATAGGCAGCGGCTTCGCCAATGCGTTTTTTGACTTGCTCCGGATCTTCCAACTCACTGAACTTCGAAGTGATCAATCCAAGGACAACCGTCAAATTCGTTCGGTTGACATGGCGCAATGGTTCAAAGCCGCCTGAACGTTCATCATCGAATTCCAAGAATAGACCATCGACATCCAGTCCGCCAAAAATCGTTTCAGACAAAGCTTCGTATCCTCCGCTTGCGGTATACGTGGATTTGAAATTACCGCGGCAGATGTGCATGGTGACAAGCAAGTCTGCTGGCTTGCCGGCAATCGCTTCATTGATGGCGCGTGCACATTGTACAGCCATTTTATCCGGATCCTGGCCTTTGGCACGAAGAGATTCCCTTCCCTCTTCAGAAAAGAACGTCGCCCAAGACGTGTCGTCGATCTGCAGATAACGGCAGCCTTCATCGTAAAGGACCGCAATGATATCCTGATAGGCTTTGATCAAATCTGCAAACAGCTCTTCGTCCGTATCGTAGACGCCATCTTCAAATGACGCACGGAAAAGCAGCATATTCGGGCTGGGAATCGTGAACTTGGCTACCGCCTCCCCAGCAATGCTTAGAAGAAATTTGAAATGCTCAATCATGTAATGGCCATTGAACTTGATCTTGCCGGTCACTTTGATGCCGTGTGCTCTCGTTTCCACGCCTTTGAATTGAAGGCCTTTATCCGTTTCGTAGAACTCCACTCCATCAAAGCCGCCAAGAAAATCAAAGTGCCACCATTTCCGGCGCAATTCCCCGTCCGTCACAGATTTCAATCCCGCCGATTTTTGCTGTTCGACGAGCTTAGTGATTTCCTCATCTTCAATCAGACGGAGCTCATTGTCCCTAATCTCACCATTTTCATGTTGGAGGCGTGCTTTTTTCAATCGCTCCGGGCGTAGGAAGCTGCCTACATGGTCTCCTCTAAAAGGAGCTAAAGCCGGATTTGTTTGCGTTGTCGAGTTCGTCAATGTCATGTCCCTCTTTCCATAGCTGGTATAGGTCGCGTGATCAGTACTGCTCTTCGCAAAATAAAGCCTTGTTCTTCGTTTCTTCAATGGTAAAGATTTCTCAACTCGGCTCCTTTTGCCTGGTCGCAAAGAGATGGACCAAATTCCTTTGGCCCATCTCTTTGAAAGCGTCTGTCTGGAGTGATTTCTTCAGACAGCTTTTAATCTATATCCGATGACCCAATCAGTTCAAGCCGTGGCTGACCATTGCGTCGGCGACTTTTTTGAAGCCGGCGATGTTGGCACCGATAATTAGGTTGCCCGGTGAACCGTATTGTGCCGCAGTTTCTGTGCAGGTCTTGTAAATGGTTTTCATGACTTGCAGAAGTTTTTCGTCCACTTCTTCTGCTGTCCAGGAATAGCGCATGCTGTTCTGGGACATTTCCATTGCAGAAACTGCAACGCCGCCTGCATTGGCTGCTTTCGCCGGAGCGAATAGCACTTTATTATGCGTCAGTACGCGGACCGCTTCTTCCGTACAAGGCATATTTGCGCCTTCTCCTACAGCCTTCACCAAATTCTCGACCATGGCTTGTGCACTTTCTCTGTCGATTTCGTTCTGTGTAGCGCAAGGCAGGGCGATATCACATGGAATTTTCCAGATTTCCGATTTTTCTTTGCCGTATTGCGCATTCGGATGACTTTCAAGGTAATGGTAAATCCGTTTTCTATCGACTTCTTTCAGTTGTTTGACGGTTTCAACATCAATGCCGTCCGGATCGTAGATGTAGCCTTCCGAATCGCTGCAGGCAACGACGGTTGCACCGAATTCAATGGCTTTTTCCATTGCATAGATCGACACGTTTCCAGATCCGGAAACAATGACTTTGCTGCCTTTGAATGAATGCCCTTGTTCTTTCAGCATTTCTTCGACAAAATAGACAGTTCCATACCCTGTTGCTTCCTTACGGATCAGACTGCCGCCATTATCCGGATTTTTCCCCGTGAAGACACCTGCTTCAGAAGCATTCCGGAGACGTTTGTATTGGCCGAACATATAACCGATTTCCCGTTTTCCGACGCCGATATCTCCTGCTGGAACATCGATGTCTGGACCAATATGGCGGGTCAGTTCTGTCATGAAGCTTTGGCAGAAACGCATGATTTCACGGTCTGACTTTCCTTTCGGATCAAAATCAGATCCGCCTTTTCCACCGCCGATCGGCAACCCGGTCAAGGCATTCTTGAAAATTTGTTCGAAACCAAGGAATTTCACGACACTCGCTGTCAGGGACGGATGGAAACGCAGACCGCCTTTGAATGGTCCAAGCGTACTGTTGAACTGCACACGGTAACCCCGATTGACATGCACGTTGCCGGCATCGTCTTCCCAAGTCACACGAAACGCGATAAATCGTTCCGGCTCAGAAATGCGTTCCAAAATGCCTTGTTCCACGTATTCCGGATGCTGTTCAAATACTGGCTGCAAAGAATCAAAGACTTCCCAGGTTGCCTGCAAAAACTCTGCTTCTCCAGGATTCCGGTCTCTGACCTTTTTATGGATGGATTGTATATATTCATAAGATGATTGCTTCTTAATCGAATTTTCCTGCTGTACAGATGTCAATTGCGTTCAATCCCCTCTTGAAAATATGCAGTATATTTGAATAATTATTCATATCATTTAATATTTATCTCTCATTATACAAACTGGTGCAACACGGTGCAAACTAATATTTGCTACATAGCACCCTTCCAATCTTTCATAACCTGGTTTCCATAAAAAAGTAAACGCTATCATTGCCTTCTATTCAGTGTTTTCATTTTTTTGTGACAAATTAATTTCTTTAAAAAATAATAATGTGTTTTTGTGGAAAAGCTCTACTTTTCTGCGGTTTCACTTTCTATTTATTTCATTTGCGGGGTATTTCTTCTATAAAATAGTACGATAGAGAATTTCTCATATGATGGAATGAGACACTCAAAAAAAGAGACACAAAATCGGCACTTACACCCAAAATGGATGGCTTGATATAGTTACAAACAGACTGAAAGCTTGCCGTATTTCGTATGAGTACACTCGCCATCATGGAGTCACCGTCTTATCTGCTCGATTACTCCACGGAATAAAGGTCAAATAACAGCAAGTTGAAAGGAAGAAGAACATGCACCAAGAAAAAAGATTGCCACATAATGGAAAGGAAGGTCTTCTATACGGCGGACTCATTTCTACTATGACTGTCCTATTTATGACTTCGTTCAGCGCCATTTACTTTGCCGGTGAATTTAATGGCGACATCGCTTGGAGCATCGTTAAAATGCTGCCCCTTATGTGGATCATCGTGATGATCATTGAACCCGTTATTTTCGGGCGGCTCGCCGAAGCTTTAACCGCCAGTTTCACCCACCCATCGGACAGCTTCAATTCGAAGATTCTCTTCCGCATCCTATTCACCGTACTCGGTATGTCAGCAGCCATGACTTTGATCGGCGATGTTGTCGGCAACGGTCTCCACTCCGAACTGTTCAGCAACTGGATTGCGAACTGGCCACGCAATTTCGTCATTGTCTTGATCGCTGAAAGCCTGGTTATCCAGCCGATCGCACGTTTCGCTATGGTCAAGCTCCATGAAGCGCAGGACCGAAAAGCAGGAATTACTCCAGAAGCAGAAGTTCTTTAAAAATCGAAAAAGCTCACAGACATGTTTTGTCTGTGAGCTTTTTTATATTAGGACCCTTATTAATTAAAGTCCACGGTATCGTTTATTTCTTTTTTATCTTTTTCCGTTTCTTTGTTCGTCAGCTTTTTGACAAAAGTTTTTACTGATTTCAAAGTATCTCCTGAATCCCAGTATTCTGCTGAATCTGCATCGACTTTAATCAGCACAACATTTGGATCGTCATAGCTTGTGTCCAGCATTTTATCGAAAACCGGATTCCAGTATTCCTTTTTCTTCGCAGTATCTTCAATGAATTCAGCGGTTCCGCTGACCGATACATAGGATTTCCCTGCATATGCCAAATTGACATTCGGATTGCTGGCGATTTCGTGGTACTTCTCCGTATTTTTCATCGTCAGGAACCATAGCTCTCCATCAAACTCCACTTCCTGTGTCTGCATTGGACGTGAAATGATTTTATTGTCTGTCGAGATGGTTGTGAACATCGCTACTTTGATGTCCTTGATGAGGTCATTGACGGTCTTGATTGCTTCCTGGTTGTTTGTTGTATTGTTTACCATACTATTTTTTCCTCCTAGATAAGTTGGTTTAAGTAAGATGCCTATGGTTGATAGAATTCCCTGATTCCGCCTCATTAAACGTCCTTCCTTTCTTATAATCGATTACCTTCCCTTCGTTTAGGGTAAATAAATAGGGTAGATACAAAACCAATCATCAAATCGGAGGTCGATTTTTTATGGCTAAAACAGCAATCATCACAGGTGGAGGAAGCGGACTGGGACAGTCTACAGCGGTCCGATTAGCGGAAGAAGGCGTCAATATCGCCGTAGTCGATATCAGTGAAAAAGGTGGAAACGAAACCGTTGAGATGGTCAAACAGCTTGGGCCTGACGCAATTTTTATTAAAGCGGACGTCTCCAAATCGGAAGAAGTAAAGAACTACGTCGATCAGACGATGGAACATTTCGGCACCATTGAATATTTCTTCAATAATGCGGGGATTTCCGGCAGCGGAAAGTACTTTCTGGACACCGATATCAGTGAAATCGAAAGCATCGTCGGGATAAATCTACTTGGCGCTTTATATGGCATGCGGTATGTAGCTGAAGCGATGCTGAAAAATGGCGGCGGATCCATCGTTAACACCGCTTCCAGTGCAGGCGTCATCGGACAGGATTCTGTAGTGACTTATTCCGCTACAAAACACGGCATTGTCGGCATGACGAAAAGCATGGTGGCGGAATACGCAAAAGACGGTTTGCGCGTCAATTCCATTGCGCCAGGACCGACCGAAACACCGATGGTCGAAGCCTTCTACCGCGACAATCCGGAAATGAAGGAAAACGCCACATCCGGTATTCCGCAAAAACGGCTCGGTACGCCGGAGGAAGTCGCAGAACTGGTCACTTTTCTGTTGACCTCTAAAGCCAACTATATTAATGGAGAAGTCATCCGCATCGATGGCGGATTCACCAATACCAAATAAGCATAGAACCATCCAAAGTTTTCAGGCAAACTCCATTTCGGGGTTTGTCTTTTTTGTTTCTGTTTTAAATCTCCCTTTCCCGATCCATTCCCAAGAAAATAATTCATAAAAATACTCAATCCCTTATAAGAATTACACAATCAGCTTTTCGCACAATATAAAATCTCCCCTAATAAAATCAGCATTTCATTAATGTTATTTGAAAATAATTTAATTCGCTCTTGTAAAGTGATTATTCAATCATGTATAGTCTATACAAGAATGAATAACGGAGGCCAATGATGAATACTTTGTTTTTGCTTCCCAATACTGATGAAGAAATCATTGATACATATGACGAGGATATTATTGTCACCACCAAAGAAGGCCGCATCATTAAAGCTTCTACATTAAGCGGTGAAGCTTATGGCGTAGCGCCTGAAGAGCTGCTTGGAAAATCTGTCTATGACCTGGAAGCAGCAGGAATCTTCTCTCCTGCCATCACTCCGTTGGTGCTGGAGAAAAAGAAAAAAGTGGTGCTGCGGCAGGATACACCTTCCGGAAGAAAAGTCCTGATCACCGGCATTCCCTTATTCAACGATCGTGGTGACGTTGAGTTTGTGGTCAGCTATTCCTATGACATGTCACAGCTGATGGTCATGAAGGAGTACCTGGAGAACCTGGAATCAGAGATGTCCAAAGTAAAAGGCGAACTTGCCCACCTGCGCAGCCAGCAGCTTCATATTGAAGGCTGTGTTATGGAAAGTCCTTCTTCCAGCCGGGCACTCCAGACAGCCATCAAAATTGCGCAACTGGAAGTCCCGGTCGTTATCCATGGCGAGCCCGGCACCGGGAAAACCGCTCTCGCGAAATTCATTCATTCACAAAGCAGCCGGCGCAATGCCGCATTTATCGAAGTCAATTGCAGCGCAATCCCGGAATCGGTGTTTGACATCAGTTTTACAGGATTGGATCGAGAAGGCTATATCGGACTGGCGGCCGGAGGCACCTTGGTGCTCAATGAAATTGACCAGCTTTCCCTTTCTTCTCAGGCAGCGCTGTTCAAACTCTTGCAGCAGCCCCACACTGCCCGTATCATCGCCATCAGCCACACTTCCATTGAAGAAACTGTCACTGCCGGGCATTTCCGTGAAGACCTGTTCTATTCACTGCACCTGGCTTCAATTGAACTGAAACCGCTGAGAGAGCGGCCGGATGACCTGGATCAGGGCATCAGCCGTTTTCTGGAGGAACTGAACCATACGTACAATCAGCAAAAAGCAATTTCAGATGACCTGTACTTCCATTTGCTGCAGCTATCCTGGAAAGGCAATTTCCGTGAGTTGCGCAATGTCTTGGAACGCAGTTTTATCGAAAGTGAGTCGCCTCTGATCAGACTCGATGATTTGCCCATCACTTATCAGCCAGACTCAGATGAACGCATCGGCCTTGAGCTCGACGGCAAAACACTCCCGCACATTCTGGAATCCGTCGAAAAGAACGTCCTGCTGAACGCACAGAAGCGCTATCGGACAACTACCGAGATGGCAAATATCCTCGGTATCAGCCAACCGTCCGTTGTCCGCAAACTGAAAAAATATACAAGCACACCACCTGGGGGGAAAATGACATGACTATGCTTCAAAGCGAAAAAAAGACGATCGAACCGGCTGATACCTGGAAATTCCTGATTCCTTCCATCATCGGCGCACTCTTATTCCTCTGTCCGATATCTTATAACGGCGAAGTGACCATCGGCGTCGGCATTCTGGCCTCTTTCCTGCTGACGACATTCGGTGAAGTGATTCCGCCATTCATCGTCATCCTGCTCGGCTTCTCAGCAATCGCCAGCCTAACGGCTACTGCCGTGAAACCCGCGTTCGTCCGGGATTCACCTTTTTTACGCGCCACCTTCATAAACGGACCATTCGGCCTCATCGTCCGTGTGCTGGCTTTTGCATTCGGCATCATGGCCTATTATGAAATCGGGCCTGAAGCGATCGCTTCACGGAATACGGGCGGCGTTGTTCTCTACGACCTGGCGCCGGTCCTGTTGACCTGGTTCCTGTTCGCCGGAATCCTGCTGCCGTTATTGGTGGAATTCGGCTTGATGGAATTTGTCGGTACTTTACTCAATAAATTCATGCGACCTGTCTTTACCTTGCCTGGCCGTTCATCGATTGATGCAATGGCATCTTGGATGGGCGCCGCGCCGGTTGGTGTCCTGGTGACCATGAAGCAATACGATGAAGGCAATTACACGGAGCGTGAAGCTTCCGTCATTGCGACGACCTTTTCCATCGCTTCCGTCGCTTTCAGTTTGGTTGTCGCGAATGTCGTCGGCATCGGCCACTTGTTCTTACCGTTCTACCTGGCTGTATCGGTTGCCTGTCTGGTAGCCGCTGTCATCATGCCGCGCATTCCGCCGCTGTCCCGTAAAAAGGATGACTATTACGCGCCGGTCGGCAAGCAGATCGATGACGCCATTCCCGAAGGCACCTCATTGGTCAAATGGGGATATGATGAAGCCCGCCGCAAAGCAGGCGGTGCCGCAAGCCCGAAAAAACTGGCACAAATCGGCATCGAGACCGTGCTTGATATCTGGCTGGCGTTGATCCCATTGGTTATGGCTCTTGGAACAGTCGCTCTGATCGTAGCGGAATACACACCGCTCTTCAGAATCATTTCCTACCCGCTTATTCCTGTACTGACCTTGATGGGATTACCGGAAGCGGCTGAAGCAGCCCCTACTTTCCTTGTCGGATTCGCGGATATGTTCCTGCCGGCTGTACTTGGAAGCGGCATCGAAAGCGAATTGACCCGCTTTGTTCTTGCTGGTGTATCGTTGACGCAAATCATTTATATGTCTGAAATCGGCATCCTGATCCTGCGCTCGAATATCCCGGTGAAATTCTGGGAACTGGCTGTAATCTTTGTATTGCGTACCATCATCACTTTGCCGATTCTTGTGTTGTTCGGCCATCTATTCGTATAGAAGCGTAAAATCCACTTCCGATGAGGAAGTGGATTTTTTTCATTTAATGTCCTTGAGATACGCTCCTATTAAACAAAATTGGTGTCCCAATAGAAAATGCACGTCCAGGAGAAGTGAATTCCTGGATGTGCATAAAACTGTGTTAAATAGGCTGATGCTGGAGCTTCCGTAATTTTTGTGCCGCTGTCACCATGTTTTTCAGCGAAGCGACGGTTTCTGCTTCCTGCCTGGTTTTCAAGCCGCAATCCGGATTGATCCAAAATTGCTCTTTGGAAATCACCGCTAAACTGTCTGTTAAAATCGCCTCCATTTCCTCTACGCTTGGGACACGCGGGCTATGAATGTCATAGACGCCCAGTCCAACACCCAGTTCATATGGATTCTTTTTGAGTGACTCAATCAGTTCTCCATGGCTTCTTGACGTCTCAATTGAAATGACGTCTGCATCAAGGGCGCGTATTGGCTCAATGAAATCATTGAATTCGCAATAGCACATATGGGTATGGATCTGCGTTTCATTCGCCACACCCGATGTCGCCAGTTTAAAGGCATTTACCGCCCAATCCAAATATTCATGCCAATTTTCTTTGCGAAGCGGCAAACCTTCACGCAATGCCGGCTCATCAACTTGAATAATTTGGATGCCGGCTTTTTCAAGGGCGTCTATCTCTTTCCTCAATGCCAGTGCAAGCTGGTTGGCTGTTTGTTCATGCGAAATGTCGTCCCGGACAAATGACCAGTTCAAGATCGTCACCGGCCCTGTCAGCATTCCTTTCACGTAGTTCGAAGTCAATTGCTGCGCCTCCACGACTTCCTTGACTGTCATCGGTGCAGTCCATTCAACGTCCCCATAAATGATCGGCGGTTTCACACAGCGGGAACCGTAAGATACCACCCAAGCTTTTTGGGTAAAGGCAAAGCCCGTCAATTTCTCGCCGAAATACTCCACCATGTCTGTCCGCTCAAATTCCCCATGGACCAACACATCCAATCCAATTTCATCTTGAAGCTCAATCCAGCGTGCGGTTTCATTCTTCACAAATTCCGCATACGCCGAATCCGTGATCTCCTTTTTGCGCCAAGCACTCCGTGTACGCTTTACTTCACCGGATTGTGGAAAACTGCCAATGGTCGTAGTCGGAAAAATCGGCAGCCTGAGAGCTTGCTGCTGCTGTTTCTGGCGTTCTTTGAAAACCAGCGGACGCGTAAAATGTTCCGGCTTCACTTGCGAGACAAGCTCTTTCACCTGAATGTTTTCTCTAACTTCATGCTGTGTCAACGCTTCAATCGCGCGTATGCTTTCGGATACGTTTCGATTGCCGGACCATGACCCTTCCCGTACATAGGCAGTCAGCTGTGTCAGTTCTCCAATTTTTTCATCCGCAAACGATAGGACATCC
The DNA here is from genome assembly GCF_050686535.1 of Planococcus sp. SE5232. Classification (NCBI taxonomy): domain Bacteria; kingdom Bacillati; phylum Bacillota; class Bacilli; order Caryophanales; family Caryophanaceae; genus Planococcus; species Planococcus sp. SE5232. The sequence continues at coordinate 178,849 of NZ_JBOGCP010000003.1, forward strand.
AACAGGACATGCGGCAGGGCTTTCTCTTTTTTTGTGGTCACCGGCACATGCTGCAGGCTGCAGGAAGATTGAATCCATGCTTCTGCCACATCACATACGGCTAAGACGGCTTGAAGATTCACTGCTTTTTCCGCTAGGTTAGCACGCCAAATATCCCGTCCGTTCACAGTCCCGATTCCCAATACCCGGTCTTTTGGAAAACCGTATTTGCGGATTGCAGCCATATTTTCTTCTGCCCCCTTAACAAAATCAAGGCCGATACCTGCAACAGGCAATTGCGACAGTTCTTCATATGCCGAAAGGGCTTCAAAATAGGTTTGCAGCATAATTTTTGCAGCCGGGACTTCATCCGCTAGTTGTGTGTAGATTTCCTTGACCAGTTTGACGTCTTCTTCGTTCAATGACAACGTTAATGCAGGCTCTTCCACTTGAATCCATTCCGCTCCCGCATCGACGAGTTGCTGAAGGACTTTCGCATAAAGCGGCAAAAGCTGCAACAGGAACAGTGCCTTCGACTTGGCATCATATCCTTTCGCGAGCTGCAGAAATGTGAACGGTCCAATCAGTGTAGGTTTTGTTATGATTCCTAACTCTTCTTTCGCCTCATTGAAATAGGAAACCAGATGATTATGCGTCAACTGCAAAAGCTGTCCTTCGTATTCAGGAACAATGTAATGGTAATTTGTATTGAACCATTTAGTCATTTCACAAGCCACTACTTCATCCGCTCCACGGGCCATCGCAAAATAAGTGCCCAGATCGACCTTGTCCTCTGACCATTTGTAGCGGGCCGGCACTAAGCCGAACATGACCGCGTGATCAAGCATACGGTCATAAAGAGTGAAATCCCCGACAGTCAACAACTCTAATCCAAGCGATTGCTGCCGTTTCAGATTGTTCAGGCGAATCTCTTTCATTTCTGCGAGGAACTGCTCCTGTGATAATCCACCTTTCCAAAACGATTCCAAACTGCGCTTCCATTCCCGATTTTCTCCGATATACGGGTAGCCTACGACTGTACTCACTGTTTTCATCCGCTATTCCTCCTTTAGGATTTACAAGATGCCAAATACAAAAAAGCCATCTCCGCTTATGGGAAATGGCTTAACATTCAAGTTCAATAGACGCTTAAAAAGCATGCAAAAACTTGTTGTCGCAAAATGAATGTCACCACCTATTTCCACGTAGGTATTTGGCGCGCACTAGAAATTGGCAGGTCTCCTGGCTCATCTTCAACGCTCATCACACCTTCCCGTCTGAGACAGTGGTTTTTGTGAATCGCTCCGATTTACAGTTGCGGGACAGCGACGGATTTTCACCGTTCTTCCCTTTTAAGCCAAGCCGCAGCTTGGCACCAACTCTTACACGTTATGTAATTCTGACAACTATAGCATATCAACCACAGAAAATATAGAGTTTTCCGATAAAAGAGATTGGTTTGGTTTTCAAGAGACTTCACAAAAGCAATAACCAAAGACAATTACACAGGAAGCCGCATATCAGTATGCGGCTTCCTGTGGTGCGCTCATTTTGCCCAGTGATGGAAGAAGAAATAGAACGCGATGAGCACGATGACAATGACCGAAAGGATGAGCATGGGCACAAGACCAAAAGTAGGTTCCATTTAAACTCCTCCTCCTTTTACCCTTATCATACTCCGCTTCATCAAAAATTTAAAATAAAAAGATTGATTATTCAGTTATTTAAAAATACGGAGTTTGCATTCCCACTAAAATCGCTGATGCTAAAATTCATTTGAGGAGAATACGTATTTTAGTCTTCCGGCAGTGGCAATTATTCTCGCTGACTCTCACTTCAAGTAATAACTTACAACATTTTTGTAGGATTTAAAGTATGCCCTAGCCGGTTGTATGAAAAGCTTGCAGGGTTTCGTATTCTGGTCGTTTTCTTTAGATCAGCTATCGATAAACTAATGATATCTATTCTTATGAAACGGCTTTACTTTGTTTTCTATTTTCTTTTATCAGGTTTAAAACCTGTAATCCATCACTTGGACCACCGCCTAAAAATGGTGGATAGGTGAAGGGAATCAATGACGTTGCACATATAAAAAAGTTTGCGCCTGCCAGATTGATCAAGATAGTGCCTGTTACTCCGGAAAAGAAATGCGAAGCAAAGTATAGTGCCGCAAACCCAAACAATGAAGCAATCGGTCCGCCCACAAGGAAAACCAGTCTTTGTTTAAATGTAGGTGGCGGCAATTCTTCCCGGTTCGAAGGCTGGCAGAAGCCTGAAAGCGCTATGGTGAGATAGCAGGTAATTCTGCCAAGATTCAACTTCAGTTTTTTCTCTTTACTTGATGAACCCAAAAAAATCTCTGCCTTGGCTTTTTTGTTCTGTGCAATTGTTGCAATTGCATGGCCCATTTCATGTATGAAAAGAGCCGTTGTGATCATAAGTAAAACTGTAAGCACTTCAAAGAGCATCAACAAAACGCTACCTCCGTTTCTGTAAATGTAACCTACATTAATTTTATGTATGCTATCATATTACCAATAATTAGAAAACTTGAAAATGTTTTTCGGAAAATCAATAAGCACTTTAATCTCCTTCATAACAGTACATTTTTATAGAAAAAAAGAGAGAAGATATGCTGTAAACAGCCTCCTCTCTCCCTTTCTTCGATTTTATCGGTCACTCGATCAATCCAGCCTGTTGTAAGAATTCTTCAGCTACAACTTCTACCATCTGGCCTTCATCGTCTGCATGGTTGGTTCATCGATTATAATGCTTTCTTGCGCCTTTTACAGTAATTAAAAATAAAATTTAATTCGTAAATCAATATTTATATATTGTAATTCGATAAATAATAATTTATACTAAACTTAATCTTAACCAAACGAGGTGCTTTAATATGAAACGGGAAACACTGTTCCTGAAAATCGTTCTTTTCCTGATGGCCCTGCCGGTCGTGGCCGTGTGCATCTTTGTCGTACCTCCACTTTCAAGTTTTGTCGGGGAACTCATACCGGAATGGCCATTTTTGCAATACTTCTTCCTGATTGCCCTGTACGGTACCGCCATTGCGTATTTTGTGGCCTTGTATCAAGCGATGAAACTGTTGGGTTATATTGACCGGAACATCGCTTTCTCTGAAAGATCCGTTAAGGCACTGAAGAACATCAAATACTGTGCCTTCACCATCACCATTCTGTATCTATTGTGCTTGCCGATCATCCTGTACGTGGCGCAGGTCGATGATGCACCGGGACTTGGTGGTCTCGGTATGGTCATTACATTCGGTTCCATTGTAATAGCTGTCTTTGCAGCAGTTCTTCAAAAACTCCTGGAAAATGCAATTGAAATAAAATCAGAAAATGATCTGACGGTCTGAGGTGAATAATATGGCAATTATAATCAATATTGACGTGATGCTGGCCAAACGGAAAATGAGTGTAACCGAGCTTTCGGAGAAGGTCGGCATCACGATGGCCAACCTGTCCATCCTGAAGAACGGCAAGGCGAAAGCTGTCCGCTTATCAACCTTGGAGGCAATCTGCAAAGCATTGGATTGTCAGCCGGGAGATGTCCTGGAATACCGCCCTGAAGAAGAGGAGCCCTCATCTTAACTGGTTTTTTCGCTTCAGCTAATGACCGACAAGCGAGGTGTGCATGATGAAAACAAATTCGGCTGCACTGCTTTTTCTGAAGGCAGTACTCGTACTGCTTGCCCTTTTGGCGCTTGCCTTCTGCCTGTTTGCCATTCCTGGAATGGCCAGCAGAGACGCAGCGGCCCATCCGGAAACAGCTTATCTGCAATACCCTTTCCTGTTATCTGCCTATCTGTTATTCAGCCTGTTTTTTATTGCCTTGTACAAAACGTTCAAACTGCTGGCTTTTATCGGGCGGAACCAACCATTTTCCAAGGAATCGATTCATGCATTAAAGACGATCAAGTATTGCGCTCTCGCAATCGCCTTCTGCTTCATTGCCGGATTAGCATTCCTCATTTTCGTTATCGGCGGCGATATCGCCGGACTGTTCATGCTTTGTATGATCTGTATAGTGGCTTCAACGGCTGTCTGCGCGTTTGCAGCACTTCTTGAAAAACTCACCGTTCAAGCAATCCGGTTAAAAGAAGAAAATGATTTGACGGTTTGAAATATCGCAACCAAAAAACCGCTGCCCGGATTTTCATCCGGGCAGCGGTTTTCAGCTTTCATGCATTATCCCAGCTTCTGCCCGCAATTCGGGCAGAATTTGGAGCCTTCATTTTTCTGGCCGCAGTTCGGACAGAACTTCGGTGCCGCTTGCCCGCTTGTTTCTGGCTGTGCGGCCGAATCGCTCGAGCCAGCATCAGCAGTGTTCTGCTGCTTGCTGGAATCCGACTCTTTTTGGCCGTCCATCATTTCTTTGGCGATGTTCATGCCCATCATCATGCCGGCCATGTCCGATGCCGCGTTGGATCCCGATGATTTGCCCATGGCATCGGCCACTGAGATCTGCTGGTATTTGCCCACGTCGCCGACCATGCCGTGTGACGCGCTTTTGTTGATCATGTCCTGGATTTCCTTCGGATAATTGAAGCTCATGACCTGGAAGCCGGTGACTTTCATGCCGTCGTCCATCAGCTGCATATTCAGGTCGTCCTGGATGCCCTGGCCGATTTCATGCGCATTGGCCTGCAGATTGAACATGTCCTTGCCCTCTTTTGTAATCCATCTCATCAAGAGCTGATCCAGGATTGCCGTGATACGGATTTTCACATCGTCCACCAGATAGCTGTTGCGGACACCTGCAATCTTATCGATCAAGCCCACATAATCGCTGACCTTGAACTGAAAGGCGCCGTTCGCCCGGATTGGCATGCCGCCGGGCAGCTGAGGCGCCGGGATATTGATCGGGTTTTGCGTCCCCCATTTGACCGTGAACTCCTTGGTGTTCACGAACAGCACTTCGACACGCATGCCGCTGTTGAAACCGAAACGGAAACCTTTTAAAGTCGATAGAAATGGCACGATTTCCGATTCGATATCGTACTCGCCTTCGTCTTCGAAGATTCCTTCGATTTTGCCGTTATTGAGGAAAATAGCATCCTGCCCAGGCCGAATAATGAGCCGGCTGCCTTTTTTGACTTCGTTATTGTTCCATTTCCAGAAAATCATATCGTCCCTGAATTCTTCCCATTCCACTACATCTGAAAATTGATTGCTAAAAAAACCCATTCTGTTCATCTCCTCCTCTGGTTCGATCCGCTTTAAAACTTACGTCCGCCTCCACTGAAGGAGCGTCCGCCCCCTGTACTTCCGCCGCCAAAGCCGCCGCCCCCGCCACTTTTCTTCGGAACTTTGCGGCGTGAGATGGTCTTGTTGCGGAACTGGTCGAGCTTGCCGGTCACCCGTGAATTGTCCCCATCAAAATAGGTGCTTGCCGTCGTCGTCACACGTCCACCCGAATTGTAGACCATAAAACCGACGATGCCACCGCCTAGCAACAGCGCAACAGCCAGCTGGAACCAGTTTTTAAAGAAGATGCTTTCCGGATTGACGCCGGGGCGGAATTCCATGTAACGGCTCGCAGTCGTCACCGTTTCACGGAATGCACCTGCATAATCACCTCTTTGCATTTCCGGAAGGATCCGGTCCAGCACCAGGTTGACGCGCTGGTTGTCCAGCGTCGTTTCAGCTGTTCCAAAACCAGCCAGATACACATCGCGTGTCGCAATATTCATCGTCAGCAGTACAGCATTTTCCTGGCCATTTTCTGCAGCCCATGCGTCAAAGAAATCACCCATATAATCTACGACATCAAACGCTTCCGGGTCTTCAGAGGTCAGGAACAGGAAATCCGTTCCATGCCTGCCGCTATGTTCCGCTGCGACAGCTTCCAATTCCGCGATCTCCGAGTCACTCAACAGATTGGCGTTATCGTATACACGCTGATCCACTGCAGCAGACGCCGACACTCCGCCGATGCCTATGAAAATCAGCAGGAAATACAGAGTCATCAGCCATTTGGATTGAAAATCCCTCACCAAAGAACACCTCCCACAGCGAATGAAATCACTTTCAAGACGGCGAAAGCGGAAGCTGCAATGCCGGTGAACCAGGCAGCGACTTTGAACGCACTGATCGGCGGCTTGCCGACCACTTTACCGGTTTGGCCGTTCATCGCAAACGTATGTTCCTTATTTTCGAAATCATAATAAACCATCCATACCGGAAACAATGTATAGTAGACATTCTTTTTATGTGCCTGAATTTGTTTATTGGTATAGCTGACGGTTGAATAGCCGGCAATGGTGCTGCTTATGTACGAGTCGATATAAGGAACAATCTTCGATTCGACCCGTGAAAACAGCGCTTCATCATCGTAATCGTACTTCTCGGCCAGGTACCCTGCCAGGTAGGGCATTCTGAAATCCTTAAGTTCCCCGTAATCATACGGCTCCAGTTTGTCCATCAATTCATCGTCCATTTTCTCCGACGCATCCGCAGGCACTTTCAGGTAGCTGAGGTCCATTTCCCGGCGGACATCATAGAAATCCGTCTCCGTATAGATGGTATCGCCCCGCGTATAATTGCGGACTCTGGTCGCCAGTGCCGCTACGTCCGCTTTGCCATCGATATCGTACAGCCAAAACGGCACATACATGCCCGTCATCTTTTTGATCCGGTCGCCGCTCGCAAAGCCTGGCGGCGTCAATCGCCCGTTCTTCGTCCATTTTCGGAAAGCGGCGACGGCCTCGTCTTTGCTGATGGTGAAAGGGATCACTTTGGCAGGGGCCAAGTCACCCGTCAACCGGTCTGCCAACAGCACCGGCGCCCCGCAGAAGCTGCAATGGGTCGCGGTGGTTTCCGCTTCAGTCAGGATGACCGCTCCGCAGTTTTCGCAGTGATATTCCTTCGCTTCCTCCGGATCGAATTTCCGCAGGATGTTGGTTTCCGGAAATGTCTCGATGTCATCCTGCCGGCCGCAGCTCGGGCACGACAGGTGGCCCGATTCGCTGTCGAACGCCATATCCGAGCCGCAGTTCGGACATTTATACTGAATGACCATTCTGTCCGCCTCCTTTCAGCTTAAAGGAAACTGTCCGTACAGCAGCCATCATTCATTTTTGCCCAACTGGCTCTTCAACGCTTCCAGTTCATCGTCCACATTGATGCCGGCTTTCAATGATTCCAGTTCGTCATCAACCGAAGTATCGCTGTCGTATTTCGAAGCAAGATCCTTGATGTCTGTCTCCGAACCTTTGTTCAATTCCGACATGGCGATGGCCTCGTCAAGCTCCTGGTTGATTTTCTGTTCCATCTTGTCGAAGGCGGAAATCCGTTCGCCTGCTCCGTCCACGGAAGAAGCAAAATCGTTCATGCGTTTTTGCGTCTTCGCGACCGATGCCTTTCCTTTCAGTTCAGAGCGGCGGGACTCCAGTTCGCCGATATCCGATTCCAGCTTGTCATGCATTTGGCGCATCTGCTGCGTGTTCGCAGCAGCAAGCTCTACAGCCGTCTGTTTGTCTGTCACTTTTTCGGAAAGCTCTGCCTTGCGCTGCAGGAATTTCCGCGCGTCGTCTTCATTGCCGGCTTCCAATGCTTTTACGGCATAGCGCTGCATGTCGCCGATTTCTTTTTCCAGCTCTTCAAGTTCACGCCGTTCGCGCTTTTCAGCCGCCATGATTGCTGCCGTCTCTGATTTCACTTTTCCAAGATCGCTGTTCAAATCACGCAAATACTGATCGATCATCTTTTCCGGATCCTCTGCCTTATCCAATAGCGCGTTGATATTGCTTGTCATAATGTCTTTGAACCGTCTTAGAATTTCCATCATCATTCTCCTCTTTGTATGGTTTTTTGGGACTGCCGAGCAGTCTCTTTCTTACTTGAAAGATTACCCTCTACCTGTAAAGATTAAGCCTGCCAACAGCGCGATCCATTTGCTGATGCATGTACAAGATGAAAAGAATTCTCCCTATCAGTATATCGTATTGCCGCGTCCAGGTGATCTTTATAGGGGGAAAATTCAGTCAACTAAAATCAAAAAAAGCCGATCAGCACCTCCTGAACCTAGCTTCAGTTCATCGGGGTACTTTCGGCTGTCATTTCTTCTGCATTCTATTTCTTAACGGATGGCTGTGGGGTCGTTTTGCTGTTCCCATGCCGGCAATGTTTTCGACAAGGCTTTGTCTTCCTTATAGCCCAGCACGTATTCCGCCTGCATGATCGTGTGGATTTCACGTGTTCCTTCGTAAATGACAGGCGCTTTTGAATTTCGCAGATAGCGGCTGACCGGGTATTCGTCCGAGTAGCCATAGGCGCCGTGGATTTGGAACGCATCGTCTGCAGCCTGGTTGGCAAAATCACAGGCCTGCCATTTCGCCAATGACGTTTCCCGGGTGTTGCGTTTCCCTTGGTTCTTCAATTCGCCGGCGCGATAGACAAGCAGACGGCTCATCTGAAAACCTGCTTCCATTTTCGCAATCATCTGCTGGACCAATTGGTGCCGCCCGATTTCCTTACCGAATGTCTGGCGTTCATGGCAATAGCTGACGCTCGCTTCCAGACACGCCATGATTTGACCGACTGCACCCGCTGCCACCGTGAAACGGCCATTATCCAGTGCCGCCATGGCAATCTTAAAGCCTTCGCCTTCTTCGCCCAGTAAATTCTCTTGCGGAACCTTGACGTCTTCAAAAAACAATTCGCCCGTGTTGCCTGCCCGGATGCCATGCTTGCCTTTGATGGCTTTGGAAGAGAATCCTGGCCATGTACGCTCCACGATAAAAGCGGAAATCGCTCCATGCTTTTTCGACTGCTCGCCCGTATAGGCGAAAACCAGGAAATGGTCTGCCACATCGCTTAGAGAAATCCAGGTCTTCTGTCCATTCAATACATAATGGTCGCCTTGTTTCACGGCGGTCGTCTTCATCGCTGCTACATCCGACCCGGCACTTGGTTCCGTCAATCCGAAAGCGCCGATCTTTTCACCTTTGGCTTGTGGCACTAAATATTTTTGCTTTTGCTCTTCCGTCCCCCATTGGAGAATCGTCAGGCTGTTGAGGCCCGTATGGACAGAAACGGCGGTGCGGAAAGCCGTATCGCCCCGTTCCAACTCCTCACAGACAATTGCCAGCGAATTATAATCCATGCCGCTGCCGCCGTATGCCTCCGGTATGCAGACACCCATCAGCCCGAGGTCAGCCAGCTTGCCATAAATCGCCGGATCCGATTTGCCTTCGCGGTCCCATTCCTCGATGTATGGCATGATTTCTTTGTCGACGAACCCTCGTGTCGTGCGGCGCAGCATTTCCTGTTCTTCTGTGAATGAAAAATTCATAATAAATTTCCCCTTTATAAAGTATTGGTTTGCCGTGTGGTATATCGTCCTAAAATTTCATTGTTATGTTCTCCCGGATTCGGCGGATGCCGTTTCACTTTGACGGGTGTTCGCGACAATTTCAGCGGACTGCCAATCATCTTGATTTTTCCGGCTGTCGGATGATCGTGCTCGATGAACATATTGCGCGACTGCAGCTGCGGATCATTGACCACGTCCTGCATGGTCTGAATCGGCCCGGCCGGAATCTTGTGTTCCCTGCATAGAGCCTGCCAATGAGCCGTCTTTTCTGTCAGTAAAACCTTCTGCAGCAAAGGCACCAGCGTTTCCCGGTTCTCCACCCGTTTCGGATTGGTCCGGTAGCGCTCATCCTCTGCGTATTCCGGTGTTGCTAACACCGCGCACAATGCTTTGAATTGATGATCATTGCCGACAGCGAGCACCATTTCCCCATCAGCAGTCCGAAATGTTTGGTAAGGTACGATATTGGCATGGGCGTTGCCTAAAGCCGTCGGTATATTTTCATTCATCAAATAATTGCTGCCTACATTGATCAACGCACTGACCGCTGTATCGTATAAGGAAATATCCAGCTTCTGCCCTTTGCCGGAACTCACCCGTTCCAGCAATGCCGCCTGAATGCCGATGCAGGCATATAATCCCGTCAACACATCCACAATCGCAACCCCCGACTTCTGAGGTCCTGATTCCTTAGTTCCCGTGATGCTCATCAAGCCGCTCATCGCCTGGATAATAAAATCATAGCCCGGCACATCGCGATCCGGTCCTGTTTCACCGAAACCGGTGATGGAACAGAAGACGATTCCAGGATTGACTTGCGACAAGGTCTCGTAGCCCAATCCGAAGCGTTCCATGGTGCCCGTCTTAAAATTGCTGACGACCACATCACTTTCTGCAGCAAGCTTTTTGATGATTGCCACGCCTTCCGCTGTTTTCAAATCGACAGTAATTGCTTTTTTATTGCGGTTGGCACTCAAATAATAAGCACTCACGTCATTCCGGAAAGGCGGACCCCATTTCCGTGTCTCATCACTGCCACCGGGAGATTCCACTTTTATGACTTCCGCTCCCAGATCCCCAAGAATCATCGTGCAGTAAGGACCTGCAAGAACACGCGATAAATCGAGTACTTTTATACCTTCCAATGCCCCGGTCATTTTTCACGGCTCCTTTCAATGCTGTTCCCATACAAAAAAGCCAGTCCAAAAAGACAACAGCAAAACTGCTTGTCTGAATGAACTGGCTTTTATCTACGTATGAAACTTCCGGAAAGAAATTTCGGCAGACTAGGCAGTATGGGTATTTCTTCTTTTCCGTGCTCAGCTTGATCGTACGGAAAGAGCGCTATCGCGTTCTGGTACGATTCTTATTGCCACTTTAATACAGAAGACATGTTTTGTAAATAACAAAAGCCTATTTATTTTTAATTTTCTGTAAACTAATTATTTTTCTTTGTGGGCTTCGTAATGCTTATGTAAATCCTTCAAAGCAGACGCTAAGGCATTTCCAGCTTTTCCAAGGTAATGGGTTTTGATGGCCGCCAACGGTTTTTCAATGCCATCCTGCAGGCTGTGCCCCCTCAATAATTGATGGACAAATTCCTGTCCGTGAACAGTCGCCAAAGTGCAGCTGGCCGCTACAATCACGCTGTATTTCTTGTCGATTTCTGCGGTGATGGTCAAGGTCTCATACATATTCTGCGCCGCCATACCCGCCGGCAGCCTGGCGTGGCCCGCAATAAAAACAGTATTCATGATTTTTTCCTCCTCGGCATTTCTCTGAAACTTTGTTCGTCAAAACTTAAGATTTGCTGGAAGCAATCGTCACTCTCCCCTTCCACAATAAGCCCCTACCACTGCAGCCATGGCTTTCGCACTGATCAACAGGCTCTTTTCATCGATTTCGAATTTCGGATGATGATGCGGATACGATTCTTTTCCTTCAGGCTTTGCACCGACATAGAAAAAGCAGCCCGGCTTTTCCTGCAGATAATAAGCGAAATCCTCCGAGGGCGGCTGCGGTGCAACTTCTGTGACAGCCGACACTTCGGGGATAGCTGCCTCTTCGAGCGCTTGGCGAACCTGTTCGGTGACTCCCGGATCATTATAGAGAACGGGGTAATCATTGGCGTATTCTAAAGTGGTCTCTACACCAAAAGAAGTTTCCAACCCTTCCGCAAATTGGCGAACCTGTTTTTCCACCAACTCCCGGGATTCATGCGACATGGTCCTTACATCGCCTTCGAGCGCGACAGAATCCTTGATGACATTGAACTGGCCCTTGCCGTCGAAAGAACCGATCGTCACCACAGCGGTATCGAATGGATCCATCCGCCTGCTGATGATGGTCTGGCAGTTCATCACAAAGGAACTGGCTGCCACAATCGCGTCATTTGCCATATGCGGTGAAGAGCCATGGCCGCCTTTCCCTTGGATATGCAGCTTGAAGCGGGCTCTCCCGGTTTGCGTATTGCCGCTTCGGTAAAAAATTTTGCCGGTTTCCATCGTCGACATGACATGGATTCCGAAAACCGCCTCCACGCCATCGAGAACTCCAGCTTTGACCATTCCGATTGCGCCTCCCGGCGGCATTTCCTCGGCCGGCTGGTGAATGACTTTGATCGTCCCTGTCAATTGACCTTTCATCTCGGCCAAGGTTTCAGCAAGCACCAGCATATAAGCTGTATGTCCATCATGCCCACAGGCATGCATGATGCCTTCCGTTTTGGAGGCGAACGGCAGTCCCGTTTCCTCCTGGATCGGCAAGGCATCAAAATCTGCGCGGATCGCAATGGTCTTTCCGGGCTTTTCTCCCTTAATCGTTACAACGATGCCCCGATGGCCACCGACATCGGTTTCCACAGTATCCACTGGCACGTCTTTATAGAAATCCTCGATATATGCGGCAGTCTGTTCTTCTTCAAACGACAGCTCCGGATGCTCGTGAAGATGCCGCCTTATCTCAATGATGCGCTGTTCTTTGGCATCTAATCGTTTCATCAATTCTGCAGTAAGCATGGCAATCACTCCCTTCCTAGATTCTACACTTTCTTGGAAAAACAATGCTTTTCATCTTTCATGCTGTATAATTTCATAATAAAAAACCGTCTTTACCTATACCATGGAAAGTCCGGCTTGTTTGACTTTCCCCCTCGCTCTTTTAGTTCTACTGCGGACCTTGAAAATTTATAGATCCCACAAACAACCAAAACAATGGCTGCAAGAACTAAAATAAGAAGCAGCTTGCCTTCATTAAAACTGTTTAGGAACACCAATAGCAAGGCAGACATTGAAAAGAAGACAGTAAAACAACGTCTCAGCCATTTCAACCCAAAGTATGCACCGCCGAACGCCAAGAGGCCGTTCATGGTAAACAGCACCTAAACTATAGCGTCATTTCCCATTTCCGTATAGACCACCAATTGCTCCGCTACAAAAGCCAGCGACGTTAACGCTGCGTCCCGATACTTCTTGCAAAAGGGGATCAGTAAAAGCCCCAATAAAAAACTGTAGATCCGAACTGAAACCTCATCCAAAAGAAAAATGGAACCGATGGTGAACAGCATGAATGCGGTTACTGCAATAATGCCTGTACCACCAGGATTCCAGCGCTTCCAAACCTGCAGATACAAAGCAAATATAATCAACGTTGATACAGCGAAGAGCCAATCGGTGTCGTCTGTACCGGACAGTTCTTCCCCGTAAATCAGTCCGATACTGGCTAACATAGCCACCGCAGTTAATACATACCCCTTCATCTTGTTCCTTCTTTCTCTCTAACTTCTCTTCAAGTATTTAGCCTGCTGCGATTTTCGGTCACCTGTTAATTATTCTGCAGCACCGGCGAACAATCCTTTAAGTTGTTTAGGTGACTCGCAGCGGCGGAAGACACGCAAACAATTAATCATCGATCAGCCACCACGATATGCACCGCTTCAATCGGTCCATGCACACCAATGACGATATTCATCTCAATATCCGCACTATTGCTTGGTCCTGAAATGAAATTGATGCATGTCGAAAGTTCTTTCCCTTCGCTAATCGATTTATGGATTGTCTGGGAAACCTGCGTCATGCGAGGCACAATCGTCGATTTCGGGACAATGGCAACATAAGCCAAGGGCAGCAAGCTGACCGAACGGGCAATATCCTTATCATTGAATTGCACAACCGTACCCGACTCGGCTAAACTGACATCACTGAAAAACACTCCGATGGCAGCTTGTTTTGCTATTTCGATATTCTCTTCTCCCAATTCCGAATTCCAGACATGGGCGCCGCTGTCAGCCAATACGACATCCAGTCCGTAGTCGCTGAATCGTCCATCTTTTGTGGCCACAATCCGCCCACCTTCATACTTCCTGAAAGTTTCCAGCAGGACTTCCCCAAGCTGCGCGCTATCTGTTTGAATCACATTGGTTGTTTTTTCGATACTGTTCTTAGTGAACACAGCGGCCAATTCTTCAGAAGATGTCTTTTTCAAAATTTCCAGCTGAGGACGATGCTTCCAATCGGGTCTAGTCACCTGTTTGCTTTGCTCTCGTCCAAGCTTGGTTGAAATTGTCGCCAAAAAATCCGTTTTATTGTGAATCATCCCTTCAGCCATCTGTTCCTCCCCCTCTCTTGTGATTGTCGAACCATTTCCGGAAGTTGCTGTTTGCAGGTGCTGGGAAATCCCGTACAGCTGTCCAAAGCTTAATCGGCCCCGGACCACCCGAGATGCTATCGTCTTTGACAAAAGGTTTCATCATGGCCGGCATCCCTTTTACTGCCAGGCGGAATAGCGAAGGGGAACTTGCACCGATGCCGAATGTTTTCATTGCCAATTTTTCACTGGTCTTCGCTTTTTCCTTCACATAAATCTCCCGGTGCCGGATCAATTGCTCGTGAAGGGGAATTTTCACCGGACAAGCTTCACTGCAGGCTGCACAAAGGCTGGAAGCGAAAGGAAGTTCACCATACTCTTCATAACCGCCGAGAATAGGGGACAATACAGCTCCGATCGGCCCTTGATAAATGGAGCCATACGCATGGCCACCTATATGGCGGTAAACCGGACATACATTGACACAAGCCGCACACCGAATACAATGGAGCGCTGATTGAAACTCAGTGCCCAGCGCCTTCGAACGCCCTGCATCCAAAATCACCAAATGAAATTCCTTGGGTGCATCCACACTGTCTTCCTCCAATTGGGGAGTCAGGTTGGTGACATACGTCGTTATTTTTTGCCCGACTGCACTTCTGCTCAGCAGATTGGTCATGACATCGAGTTCTTCCCAGGTCGGCACCAGCCGCTCCATTCCCATAATGCTGATCTGTGTCTCCGGGAATGTAGTGACCATATTGGCGTTTCCTTCATTGGTCACGAGAGAAATCGTTCCTGATTCTGCTACCGCAAAGTTGCAGCCTGTAACTCCAATGTCCGCTTGCATAAAGGTTTCACGCAATTGGCTCCGTGCAAAGGCAGCCAACTGCTTGGGTTCTTCAGTACCCGTATAGTTGGCTTTATCCCGAAATGTATCCCGGATTTGTTCCTTGTTTTTATGCAGAGAAGGAACCACAATATGGGATGGCCGATCATGGTTGTCGATCTGCAGGATGTATTCTGCCAAGTCTGTTTCATACACTTCACAGCCGACTTCTTCCAACGCTTCGTTGAGCCCGATTTCTTCTGTCACCATGGATTTTGCTTTCGTCACTTTTTTGGCGTTTTTCTGTTTGGCAACTTCCTGGATATAGCGGGTGGCGTCTTCCGCTGTCGCGGCAAAATACACATGGCCGCCCCTTTTCGAAAAGTTTTCACTCAATTGGTCCAAATAGAAATCCAAATTTTCCAGCGTATGGCGGCGGATCTCTTCACCGGCGCTTCGCCACTCTTCCCAATCCCCTACCAGTTCATCTTCAACGGTCGCCAGCATTTTCCTTCCACGCAGCCGATCTTGGGCAGAACTCATGGCCTTTCTCATAAAGTCATCTTGCAGAGCTTCATCAACCCGATCCAAAAATGGTTTGCTTCCAATTTTCATCGCCATTGTTAGACACTCCCTTCTACACGCGAATTAAGGATTTGTGCAATATGCTTCACTTCAATCGCTTTGCCTTTTCGATCAATCCGGCCTTTGATATTCATCATGCAGCCATTATCCGCCGCGATCAAAAGAGTTGCTGTTGTTTCCTCTACATGCCGGACTTTTTCATCCACCATCTGCTCTGAAATCGGCGCCATCTTAACGGCGAACGTTCCCCCGAATCCACAGCAATCGTAATTATTCGCGAGCGGCAGCATTTCAAGTCCTTCAACATTCGCCAACAGCTTAAACGGAGCTTCTGTTTCTTTCAATAATCGCATCATATGGCAGGAGGTATGGTACGTTGCGCGCGCTGGATACACTGCTCCTACATCTTCAATCTTCAACACATTGACGATGAATTGGGTGAACTCATACGTTTTATCCGCTACCGTTTTTGCCCGCTCATGCCATTTTTCGTCATCCTGGAGCAACTCCGGATATTCTTTGAACATCGCAGCACAAGAACCGGATGGAGTCACGATAAACTCCGAGTTTTCGAAACTGGCGATCATCTGCTTTGCCGCTTTTTGTGCATCTTCCCGGTATCCGCTATTGTAGGCCGGCTGCCCGCAACAGATCTGCCCTTTGGGAAAATCGATATCGCACCCGAGCCGCTCCAAAACTTCCACAACATCTTTTGCGACATTTTGATAAAACATCTCTGAGAGGCAAGTAACAAATAAGGATACTTTCATGTTCATCCACTCTTTCCATAGTTTTTTCATTCTAAGAGGAGAATATGATCCCTGCCCATAAATAGAACAGGTCATCATATGACTAGAGCGCAGAAGTGCGTCCTTTGGAAAATGAAGTGCGTTACTCGATATAGTGCGAAAGAACTTTTTCTACTCCAATTAAATGATTGAGCATGTTTTTTTGAGCTTCTTCTATATTTCGAGCTTTTATCGCTCGATAGATCAATTGATGCTCTTCGACTAAAGAAGCCATCATTTCTTCTGAATACAAAAGAAGCTGCCGTGTTTCCCGCATCGATTCAACCATAATTTCAGACACACTGGACATTAAATTGATCAACATCTTATTGTGTGTTGCATGAGCGATGGCCAAATGGAAATCCAAGTCTGCCTTCTCGCCTATTTCCCCTTGCCCTTTGGCTTCTTTCATCGCGTTTAAAGCTTCTTCCATCAGCAATAGATCTTCATCGTCATGGTTGACTGAAGCAGACGCTACCGCTCCGACCTCCAAAATTTTACGAACTTCTGAAAGTTCTTTAATATCTTCCCGCTTCATGAGAAGTGCAGAAGACAAAGGGAGGGAAAACTTTGAAGCATCGAATGAGGTAATATACGTTCCTTCGCCTTGGCGCATTTCGACTAACCCCATAGCACGCAAACCACTCAAAGCTTCTCGTATCGCCGAGCGTCCAACATTGAAGTTTTTTGCTAATTGCTCAACAGAATCCAGTTTGTCACCTGTCTTAAATTGGCCGCTCTTGATCATTTCCAAAATGGAATCTGTGACTTCTTCGTATATCTTTCTTGTGCGAATTGGTTTAATCTCCATAAACTTTCTCTCCTGACTGATATATTCCTGGCTCCCCTTTAAAAAGAAACAGAGAGAATATAGTGGAACGCTTCAAAGATGCTGACTACCAATACAACAGGTCATCAGATGATTAAAATTAAACTTATCCAATATTCTGAATTTAATCAAGTTTTTAAAATTCTCATTTTAACTATTCACAGATAGTAAGTTTCTCTCTACTTACAAAACTTTATCTCAAAATAATTCATAATGGGTATTCATTATTTGTTCCTCCGTATCCCAGCAAACTTTTTCACTCCAGGAAACGTAATGGAATGGTCTTTTATTCAATTTTATTCATGGCGTTAGCCAAAGGATTCTACTGATTATTCCTCCCTTTAGACCTTTTACTCCACATCCCTCGAAACCTTAGAGGAAATAGCGTTTTAGTTTATTCAGTTTTATTCCATTCACGATTTGAATAGATTGAAGCTGATTTTACAATATGGAAAATCTATGTAGTAGGCAGCCATCCACTATCCATTTCTTTATACAACAATACAATTGATGTGACTGACTGGCGGTCAAGACGGAATCGCCGTACCTGTCTAGATGGACATCGATTCAATTGCAGATCTTAAGCGAAAAGAGTAGAAAAATAGAAAAACCGGACCACTTGTTTCCAAGTGGTCCGGTTTTTACATTATGCGGGTGCCAGGCACGCATACAATTTCAATCGTTTCTTCTTGCGTCTCCTGTCCGTTTATCGGATACATCCTTAGAATATTCTTTCGCATCCTGCATTTCGTCTTTACCATCTTCATAATCAGTGGCTTCGTTATCTTTGTCAAAAGCTTCTTTAGTTTTCTTGACGGCTTTGTCGATTCCCGAATCCGGAGCACCGCTTGCTTGTTCTCCTGGTGATCGTCCTGCTGTACCTTTTCTTGTCATTGCTGATTCCTCCTGTTTGTACGTTTTAATGATAGTTTACCCTCCTGTTTCGATCCTAATCCTCTCTTGAAATCTTTATCGCCTGACTTCCCATTCCCCCTTAATATTCGGCTAAGGCTTTTCATCATTGTTCAAACCTCTGCCACCCAAAATTGATATTCAATTTATATTCGCCCCTTATGATGGGTCAGAAATGTTTTTTTGATAGAGAGGAGAAATAACGTAATGAACAAATTCCTGAACCCGATCACGGATTGGGTATCAACAAAAAAAGGCATGTGGATTACCCTCATTGTCTGGCTTGTCCTGATGATTGCACTCAGCATGGGGCCGAGGCTCAACGACTACAAAGTCGCTAATTTCCAGTCGCTGCCCGATGATGCACAATCGATCATTGCGGACCAGAAACTGAAGGAATATTTCCCGAACGACCAAGGGACACCTGGCATTCTCGTTTTCCATAACAGCGAAGGCGATGTCAATCCCGTAACTGTACAAGAAATTCTGACAGGCATTACAGAGGCAAACATTGAAGGCATCGACTCGATTGTCGACATCAGCCAATTGCCTCCTCCTGCTTTAGAAGGTTTTTATTCTGAAGACAATACGACAATGATTATTCCGATGTCACTTGAGGCAGGGCTCGGCAGTGCCGATTTTGCGGAAATCAATGACGAAGCTTCTGAAATCGGCAGCGGCATCGCAGCTGATTCCGGATCGATGGAATTTTACGTCACCGGCCCAGCCGGCATTGCAGGGGATACCGTGAAGTTGTTTGAAGAAGCGGATTTTGTCTTATTGATTGCGACTGTACTGATCATCCTTGTACTGTTGATCGCCATTTACCGCTCGCCACTTTTAGCATTCATCCCGCTTTTGGCGACAGTAATCGTCTATCAGGTGGTCAATCAGACACTCGCCTTTATGGGTTCTGGCGGATTGGAACTGACCAGCCAAACGACTTCGATCATGAGCATCTTGCTGTTTGCGGCTGTAATCGATTACTCGCTATTCGTGTTCTCACGCTTCCGCGAAGAATTGAACCATTATGAAAGCAAACACGAAGCCATGAAATACGCGATGCGGGCAACGGGAGAACCGGTGTTCTTCGCCGGCGGTACTGTTCTGGCAGCCATGCTGGTGCTGTTCTTTGCAGACTTCCGTGACTACGCAAACTTTGCGCCGATTTTTGGTACGGCTGTTTTCGTCATCATGATTGCTTCAATCACGCTGATTCCGGCTTTATTCACGTTATTCGGCCGTAAAGCATTTTGGCCGAAAGTGCCGAAATATGGTCAATCGTCAGAAGTGAAGCATGGCATTTGGGGACCCGTTGCGAAATTCGTCGTCAACAAACCGTTGTTTTCCGGCGGACTTGTCGCCGTTCTGATGATCATTTCGGCATTGAATATCGTGAACCTGGAGTTTGAATTCGATACAGTCAAATCATTCCCGGAAGATATGCCCTCCCGTGTTGGCTATGAGATTGTTGAACAGAAATTCGACAAAGGCGAAATCGCGCCTTCCACCCTTTTGGTTGTTGGGGAGGAGCCGATTACAGAAGAAGCCGCAGCTCTTCTTTCTGAAGAACTGACGGCTTATGAGGAAATCGCCTCTGCTCGTTTATCCGGTCAAACGGACGACGGCGAAGCAGTGAAATACAATATTGCCTTATCAATGAATCCGTATTCAACAGAAGCACTGGAATTTATGGAACGGCTGCGGAACGACGGCAGCACTTTGCTGGACCAGGCTTCCATTGATGGCGAAACGCATTTCGGTGGCATTACGCCGAAACTTGTCGATGAGCGGGACGTCAACAATAGCGATATCTACAAAATTGTCATACTTGAAACCTTGTTGATCCTGGTGTTGCTGTTCGTATTGACACGGTCATGGAAAATGCCGATCTATATGATGGTGACGATTTTACTTTCTTATCTGTCGGCGCTGGGACTGGGGATTTTCCTTGTTGACGTGCTGTTCGGCTATGAAGCCATCAGTACCCGTGTACCGGTGTATGCGTTCATCTTCCTGGTAGCGCTTGGAATCGACTATAACATCATCCTGGTTTCACGCTTTATCGAAGAACGGAAAGCACGGAAAGTCAAAGACGCGCTTGAAGTCGCAATCAGCCATACAGGTGGCGTCATTTCTTCTGCCGGCATCATTCTGGCAGCGACATTTGCGGCATTGACGACGATGCCGATTGCTGATTTATTTGTCTTCGGCTTTATGGTTTCGATTGGTATTCTGATTGATACCTTCCTTGTGCGCGGCCTGCTGCTCCCTGCTTTGATACTGTTTTTTGAAAAAGACAAGTAAACCCTGCATAATATAGAGAGTTGAAAGCCCGGTCTTCCTTATGCCGGGCTTTCTGAGTGAATGGGAGGAATCCACATGAAAATACTCGTCGTGGACGATGATATCTATATTCAGCAACTCGTGGCAATCCATCTCGGTAAGGAAGGCTATACCGTGTTCAAAGCAAACGATGCGGAACAGGCGTTGCTGCTGCTCGAGGACCAGCTCGTTGATTTGGCCATCGTGGATGTCATGATGCCCGGCATGGATGGTTTTCAACTGACCCGCATCTTGACGCAGGACTTGGACATTCCGGTGATTCTGCTGACGGCGAAAGGCCAGCTGGAGGACAAGGAGAAAGGCTTTCTTTCCGGTACCGAAGATTACATGGTCAAACCTTTTGAGCCGAAGGAATTGCTGTTTCGTGTTGCGGTGGTGCTCCGCCGATCCGAACGCTCTGTCCAGGAAAATTTGCAGGCCGGCAACCTGGCGATCAACCGGCGGAACTTCGAAGTGACCATCGGCAATGAAACCGTCATCTTGCCGCTGAAAGAATTCGAACTGTTGTCGCTGCTGGTATCGCGTGTCAATCTGGCCACTCCCCGCGGACTGCTGATGGACTACGTCTGGGGCGAAGAACATGAAGGCAATGAAATGACCTTGAACACCCACATCAACCGGATTCGCGACCGCCTGAAACGCTATGGCGCTGATGTTGAAATCCATACTTTGCGCGGCATCGGTTATAAGCTTGAGGCACCAAAATGAAAACCTTGTACCGGCAATTCACTGTGGCAACGCTGTTCATTCTGGCCATCAGCATCCTGATTGGTTTCACCATCGCCAATATCTTCTATGTGTCCATCACAAAAGAAGAAACCATCAGGCAGAACGTAGCCATCGCAGAAGAAATCGTCAGTACTGTGGAAAGCATCCCGTATTCCGAGGAAAGTTTCAACAGCTATATGCAGGCCGTCGCGAAGCTCGGCTATCAGATTGCACTCGCCGACAGTTCGGGAAATATGCAATTTTTCGGCGAACCGTTCGATGACATCACATTTCCGGAACCCGCCAACCGGGTCCTGACGGAAAATGAAACCTATACCGGAGTGGACAATCTTACAGACAAAATCTTCATGATCGGCCACTTCACCAATGAACTGCATAACACAGTCGGCGTTCCGTTTGAACGGGACGGCGAACGGTATGGTCTGTTCATCCGTCCCGATACCAAGCTCGTGTCGACCGATATCCATTCTGTGCTGATCGGCTTTGTGGCAGCGATTGCGCTTGTCAGCATCATCGGCATGATTTTTATGGCGCGGCAATTGACGCGGCCGATTGTCCAGTTGACGGAAGCGACCAAACACATTGCGCGCGAAAACTACAGCTATCCGCTTGATATTCGGCGCAATGATGAAATCGGCCAGCTGTCCGAAAGCTTCAACTTGATGCAGAAACAGCTCCAGCATAACGACCTGGCGCGCAAATCCTTCATCAGCAATGTGTCGCATGATTTCCAGTCGCCGCTGATGAACATCCAAGGCTATGCCGACTTGTTGAAATCGCCGAACCTTGCCGAGCAAGACCGCTTGGCATATACGGCCATCATTGATGAGGAAGCGAAGCGGCTGTCCAGCCTGACACGCCAATTGCTGCTGTTGACATCGCTCGACCAAGGCGCTTATCCGATGAAAGTGAAAGAATTCCAGTTGGATGAGCAATTGAGAAGCGCTGTCCGGAAATACCGCTGGCGCCTCGAGGAAGAGGACATCAATTTGTCTTATCAACTCGCACCCACCCGGTTCCATGGCGATCCCGAGCTGCTCGACAATGTATGGGATAACCTGCTGACCAATGCCATCAAGTACAATAAATCCCGCGGCAGCATTGAAATCACCTTACAGTCGGACGAAACCGGCATCACCGTAACATTCAAAGACAGCGGCCTGGGCATTCCGAAAGACGCCTTGCCGCAATTGTTCGACCGTTTCTACCGCGTCGATGCAGCACGCAAAAAAGACAGCACCGGGCTCGGGCTGTCCATCGTCCACCAAATCGTCAGCTTGCATCATGGCACCATCCGAGTCAATAGCAAAGAAGATGAGGGCAGTGAATTTATCCTGCACTTCCCTCATCCCTAAACACTAATAAGTTGGAGGTTTACTCATGGAAAAAACTTGGAGTCTTCGTTTAATACGCTTTTCAGCCATTTTCGGCTTGTTCGGTACATTTCTTGGTTCACAGATGGCTGGAGAAATGGATTACAGCCTGCGTCCGATCCACGCCCATATCCTGCTTGTCGGCTGGCTGTCGGTCTTTGCCTGGGGAATTTTCTACCGGGTCTATACGATCAAATACAAAAAGCTTGTGGCCATACACAGTGTGCTTGGAATGGTCGGTGCCTTTACGCTGACCGGCGGCATGTGGCTGTATAACCTGAACCCGTTCAATTGGAACGAAACCTTGGTCATGATCTTGTTCATCGTGGGCGGCAGCTTATTGCTGCTGGCATTCCTGCTGTTTTTGATCATTACATTCTTGACGGAAAAAGAATAGAAAGCAAAAAATCCACAAAGGGAGAGCGATGCTTTTCCTCCAGTGGATTTTTTTCATTAACCGAAGATCCCTTTCCCATCTTCCGTACTGATCGGAAGCGATGAGTGCTCATGAATAATACGCCAGGAACCTTCTGCTTTTCCCAGCACAAAAGTGAAACGGTTCTTCATCTTTCTCAATTCCTTTCCGGTCTTGTCAAAAGCCGTGAAACTGACGGATCCATGAACATGCGCAAGGTCTTCACTTTCTTTTAACGACTCGTCATATAGTTCTGCCTGAAGCAGCACGCCTTCTTCCACCAACCCGCCAAACCATTCATCCACGACATCCTTCCACTGCTCAATGCCGTTGAATTGCCATTCCTGCCAACAATCGAAAATATGAACGTCCGGCGCATACCCTGAAAGAAATTTCTCTACATCCTTTTCGTAAACGGCGTCCCTGTAGTTGTTGAGCACGTCCCGCACCTCAGTGAACATATGATTCCTCCTTAAGTTTGTTCCTATTGGGTATCTTTCGCCAAGATTTACCTGGTATCCTGCTTTTCTAAATCTCCTTCTTTATTTTTTGGAAGGAAGTCAGGATACCACGCTTATAGTATTAGCATCTACCTTTTGTACTAATTTCCCAACTCTCATCACTCCTCTATTTTTGGTGTAGTCCTTATAGATTAAATCCACCCCACCCGGGTATACAATCAGTGAAATCATCCACAACAAAAAAGGAGAGATTATTCATGATCAGCTACACAGACAAAGTGGTCATCATTACAGGCGGCGGCTCCGGGCTAGGACGCGCTGCTGCACTATCCATCGCCGAACTGGGTGGTAAATTGGTGCTTGTCGATATGAATAAAGACTCGCTCGAGGAAACAAAAAAACAGATTCTAGAAGCCGCTCCGGAAGCTGAAATAGAGCTTATTGAAGCCAACGTGACGAATGAAGAAGACGTTAGAAATTATGTCCAGATCACCATGGACACCTTCGGTCGAATCGACGGTTTCTTCAATAACGCCGGAATTGAAGGCAAACAGAACCTGACAGAAGAATACGGTTCTGACGAATTCGAAAAAGTGATCAGCGTCAACTTGAACGGTGTTTTCTACGGCATGAAGTATGTACTGAAAGTCATGAAACAACAAGGGTACGGTTCAATCGTCAACACTGCATCCGTCGGCGGTATCCGTGGTGTCGGCAACCAGTCCGGCTACGCAGCCAGCAAACACGGCGTCGTCGGCCTGACACGCAATTCCGGCATCGAATACGGCGAATTCGGTGTCAGCATCAATGCCATTGCACCGGGTGCCATCATGACACCGATGGTCGAAGGTTCTTTAAAACAAATGGCAGGCGATGACTGGGAAGCAGCCGGCAAAGAATTCGTCAGCGTCAATCCGATGAAACGCTTCGGCAAGCCGGAAGAAGTCGGCAACCTTGTTGCGTTCCTGCTGTCGGATGCAGCAAAATTCATCAACGCTTCCGTTATCCCGATCGACGGTGGCCAATCCTATAAATATTAATCTTCAAACTTTGAACTGCAGCACTCACAGCGCTGCAGTTTTTCTATGCCTGAATCCGCAACAAAAAAGCTGTTAAAAGCGGCGAACCCCTTTTAACAGCTTCATCAATTTTTCCTGTGATCTGTTTTTTGCCATCAGTCAATAGATTAAACTGGCGGTTTCACAAGCAACGAAAGATAGACCGCCATCGCATTGTGGAATTTTCGAATATCGATTCCTGTATTTTCTGCAAAACGATCTAATCGATACTGAAGGCTATTGCGATGAAGATGGAGCGCTTTCGCTGTCTCCGAGATGTTCAAATTGCATTGCGTAAACACTTCTATCATTCTCAAGGTTTCCTTGTCATCAGCATAATCCTGGAGGATCATTTCACGAATCCCCTGGTACTGGTCTTTTCCGGTTTGGTCGATCAGCAAGTATGGCACTGCATCGCTGAAATTCGCCACGGTCTTATTGGAATAGGCAAAAACCGATTTTGCCGCGGCTATCATAAATGAATGATAACGCGCGGCATGTCCCATCTCTTTTCTGAAAGGCCCTACAAGAAAATGGATCTTTATGTAAAGATCACTCATCAAGATATCGATAATTTCTTCATACCGAATAATGTCTTTCTCTAAAGCCGTATATTCGATCAGAACACCTTCATGTCCATTTTCCCAGAGAATCGGAACTTCCCCCGGAAATAATTCATGTATCGCGTCTTTGAATAAGCCGGGACTGATTTGATTTTTTTTAATAGAAAAGTAGACAAACCGATAAGGACTGATTGCTTCCATACTTTCCATTTCGGCAGGACCATCTGCGTCAATCGCCCTTCTCCATTTCTGTTCTTCTCTGGTCAAAACAGGAAATTCGATATGATAGGGAGTCATGAAAGCAGTCAAAACAGCCTCTTCTTTCTGTTTCAGTTGGGTTTTATGGATGCCGATGATTTCATTGTTCTGTGTCATAAACCATTTATAGCTGAAGTCCAGGTCATGTATGCCTTCCTCAAATAAGATTAATGAAGAATATATTTTTTTCAGATGATCAATCATAAAAACACTTCTTTCTCCAAAAAGATTCACTGCCCACTGTTCCATAAATAATTGATCGAGTCGCCTTTACACTAGAGCAAAAGTATACGTTGTTTGAGACTTGAATTCCTCGTCGGCTTTCAAGATGGAGGCCGGCAAATGTGGATGGCGCACGGAATCAGGTGGGCTCTGTGTTTCAAGGCAAAGCCCCAAATAGTTCTGCGCTTCGATGCCTCTAATGGAATAAGGGCCGCCTACTCCGTTTCCTGTGTATAATACCACTGCAGGTTCGGTAGTTTCGACTCTGAGCTTCCGTCCACTTTCCCCATCAGTTAATTCAATGCTTGGCTGTTCGCCTGCATTCAACATAAACGGATGATCGTAGCCATTGCCAGCAAGCTTCGTCTGTGGATGTTCAGCAGCTGAAGCTTCTCTTATGCTTCGGCCGCTTCGGAAATCGAAAAGCGGATCCTCTCCAACTGAAACCAGCTTCCCTGTCGGCAGTAATTCCTCATCCAACTCCAAGTATTGACCGCTTTTCATCGTCAATTCGTGATCCAGGATTGTCCGTTTGAAATTTCCGCTTAAATTGAAATACGAATGATTGGTCACATTCAGCAAAGTGGTCTGATCCGATTTTCCGGAATAGGAAATGACAAGTTGGTTGCTGTCGTTCTTGAGAATGTAGCAGACAGTCATGGATAGATTGCCTGGGAAACCTTCCTCCCCATCAGGACTTGAATACGTAAATTCGACTATGGCTTCACCTTCGCTTTCGATCACTTTCGAATCCCAAAGCACCGAGTGGAATCCTTGGGGTCCTCCATGCAGGTTATGGCCATTGGAGTTTTTAGCCAGTTGATAGTCGGTTCCTTCAATTGTAAACGCGCCTTCTTTTATCCGTCCGGCAAAACGTCCGACCACTGCCCCGAAAAAATGCGGATTGCTTTCGTATTCTTCAAACGTCTCAAAGCCGAGTACAAGATTCTCCGTTTTACCGGTGCGGTCCGGAGCAATCATCTCGGTGATGATGCAGCCATACTCGATGCAGGATACTTGAAAACCTTGGTCATTCTTCAATGTATACATTTTGACTGGCTGATTATTTTTGTGTCCAAAAACCTTTTCAGTGATGTTCATATTTTCTTCATCCTTTCATTCTCTAACTTTATTTTGGCTCATCTCAAAACTTTTCAACTCATTTCTTTATTCAAAAACGTCCACCAGCAAAAGCGTGATCGCGCCGATCAATGTCGCGTCGTCCCCTAACTTGGAGACTTCCACCTTCGTCCGGCTTGCTGCAGGGGTTAGGGCGGAGGCTTCGATCGTTTCACGGATGGCGGGCAAAATGAACCTTTCTGCTTTCGAAACTCCGCCTCCGAGGATGATTTTTTCCGGATTCACAATGTGGATGAGATTTGTCAGGCCGACGCCCATCGCTCTTCCAGCCTCTTTTAGTATCGCAGCAAATTCTTCGTTGCCGCCCAAGGCCCCTTCGAATATCTTTTCAGCCGTCAGTGGATTTGCCGCAGAGTTGCCAGCCACTTTTCTCGCAATGGCTGGACCGGTGACAAATGTCTGCAGGCATCCCTTGTTTCCGCATTCACATATCTCCCCGTGCAAATCGATGGTCATATGGCCAATTTCCCCCGCAATGTCAGAAGAACCGTGATAGAGTTTTCCTTCGATGATCAGGCCTGCTCCTACACCACTGCCTATGTTCACAGCCAACATGCTCTCCAGTTCACCGTGATTGCCGAACCAGTATTCTCCCAGCGCCATGGCACGTGCATCGTTCTCCACTTTCACTTCCAGACCAAATGCCTTCTCCAGCTCTTCTTTGATCGGGATATTGCTTAAGCCGAGATTAGGCGCATACAAAGAAGTACCGGTAGCAACATCCACCACACCATGCATGGCAACCCCGATGCCGATGACCGGATCTTTTGTTTCCAGAACCTCTTCAATACATTTCTTTAATACGGCAATAAATTCCTGATCGTCGATCGGCAAATGCAATTTGGTTGCCGACCTTTTCAGCACCTTTCCGGCAAGGTCCGCCACAATGCATTCAATGCTTTCGGGTCCTGCATCCACGCCAATAATGGAGAACGCCTGATTGTTGATGACCAGCATCGTCGGTTTCCGGCCGCCCTGCGACTGTCCGAAATCACTTTCTTCGACTATTTTCTGTTCGATCAATTCTTTGACGCTGCTGCTGACAGTCGGCGGCGTCAAACTTGTCTCCCTTGCAATCTGCGCTCTCGATATCGGTCCTTCTTTTCTTATTTTATTGAGGATAATCGATTTATTCACCGATTTCATCCATTGAAAGGTACCTTGACGCATATGAACTCCTCCGTTTTCCAAACTCCTGCAGTTTGTAACTGCCTGGAACTCTATTAGTTAACAGTTTAACAAAATCTTATATCTCTTTGTTAATTAAATTAACTTATTAGTTTTTTAGAGGAGATATTAAGTGAATATCGAATTTTCACTGTCATAGAAAAACACCTTTTTGCTGATAGAGGTATTTTCATACTTCCTCTGCAGCGCAAGATGTTTTTCAGTTTATTATATTTTGTCCACTCTTTGATTAAAAGTCCTACTCACCATCATTGATTTTTTTAATCTCAGATAACTCACATTTCGGCTTGCGATGATAAGTCAAAAGTCCATTGATTTCTTGTTCAACATCGGTCAGCTGCGTATAGCAAAAACCTTGGACCACTGAAGAATCAAGCAAAGCTAAGGTATTTGCACGATAAGCTTCAATTAATTCTTCACCTCCCTGAACTGCTGAATAGCCCCATCCATTTTTCTGGTCGATTTCTTTTTTGTCATAGGCGATCCCACCATATTCAGTGATCAAAATGGGCTCTCCTCTGTATCCAAAGCCTTCCGCATAAATCGGACGGTCTGCAGGGGTGGTCGCAATCGCACTTTCGACAGTTTGGTAGGCTTCCGCCATCTTCTCAGGAGACTGGTAATTATGGATCCCGCACAAATCAGAAACCGTATGTTCCCAGCCTTCATTTGAACAAACGGGCCGGGTTGGATCAAGGGATTTTGTTAAATAATACATAGCAAGTGAATGGTGCTGCTGCTGTTTCTCCCTGGCAACTCGGGAAATCCCCCAGCTTTCGTTCAATGGCACCCATACAATCAAGCTTGGATGGCTGTAGTCGCGCTTCACTGCTTCTGCCCACTCTGCTGAAATTCGCTCTACAGCTTCTTCGCTATATTCCGAGCAGTTTGCCATTTCCCCCCATACAAGGTATCCCAAATGATCTGCCCAATATAAAAATCTCGGGTCTTCCACTTTCTGATGCTTGCGCGCCCCATTAAAGCCCATTTCCTTGGCAAGCACAATATCCTGCTTTAACGCGTTGTCCGATTCTGCAGTCAACAGACCGCCTGGGAAATAACCTTGATCCAGAACAAGCTTTTGGTAATAAGGTTTGTTGTTTAGCATAAACGTGCCATTTTCAATGGATACTTTCCGCATCCCAAAGTAGCTTGTTATGGTGTCGACAGTTTTTCCATCTGCAATCAGTTCTACTTGAGCATCAAATAAATTTGGATGCTCCGGGCTCCAATACCATCCCGGCCCGTGAATATTGCTTCTATCCGGAAAACGTCCGCGGATGTTGATGCTTCGTTTAATATGCGGCTGAAAAACAGTAATTTCCTCGCTAAAAACGGGTTCTTCCTGGAACGAAACAGTTATTCGCAGCTTCGTATTCTCCAGAAACTTTCCTGCAAGCTCTGTTTCTAATTCAATGTCGCCGCGATCTATTTCCGGTGTCCAACGTAAACTTTTAATCGAAGTTTCCGCCACTGGCTCCAGCCAAACCGTCTGCCAAATTCCAGTGGTCCGCGTATAAAAAATTGAAGCTGATTCTTCATGCCAATACTGTTTGCCGCGTGGTATAGTCGTATCTTCGGAAGGATCTTCCACTCTTACTGTTAGATTGTTCTTTCCCGAAATAAGCAAGTCGGTAATATCAGCAGAAAACGGAACATTTCCACCTTGATGATAGATTGCTTTTTCTCCATTTACATATACCCACGCCCGGTAGTCAACGGCGCCAAAGTTTAACTGAATTCCTTTATCTTGCCAGTCTTCCGGCACTAAAAAAGTTCGGTTGTACCAAACCACTTCATGAAAAGAAGGATCTCCGATGCCGCTATTTTCGGTTTGGTAAGCAAATGGGACTTTTATGGTCTGTCCTACAGGAAAGTTCTGGTACCACTTTTCCTTTAATCCAACTTCTTGATCGTCGAAAGAAAAATTCCATTCTCCGTTAAGGTTCAACCAGTTATCTCGTTGAAATTGCGGTCTCGGATATTCCGTTTGTAAATTTGCCATATATTTGCGCTACCTCCATCACTTATTTGATGCCTGACTGTGTAATGCCTTTGATCAGCTGTTTCTGTCCAATTAAGAAGACAATCAAAATTGGAATGGTGGCTATCGTCGTTAATGCCATTAGTTTCCCATAAGAAGACGTAAAACTTCCTTGCTGCATGATGGCGATACCGGTCGTGATTGTTCTCATGTCCGGCGAGTTTGTAGCCACTAACGGCCATAAGAAATCATTGTAGATCCCCATGAAAGAGAAAATAGCCAATGTCCATATAATTGGTTTCGCAGAAGGAATGACAATTTTAATGAAAATCTGCCATTTGTTTGCTCCGTCTAATTTGGCTGCTTCTTCCAATTCTTTAGGGAACGACTTAAAGAATTGGTAAAGCAAAAATACACCGAATGCATTCGCTGTATAAGGGAAAATCAGCACTGCATAAGTGTTTAATAACCCAAAGTTGCTGAATTGCATATACATGGGAAGAAAGGTGATAACAAAAGGAATCATTAATGTACTAATAAACATTGGAAACAAGAATTTTTTTAAAGGAACATCCAACCGTGCCAAGCCATAAGCAGCCAGTGCATCAATTGCAACGATGATTGCTGTTCCAGTCAGTCCCGCAAATAGCGAGTTGAACATCCATCTGAATATGGGAACATCCACGCCTTCACCCGTCAACGTATATAAATAGTTTTCAAAAGTGAAGTTTTCCGGTATCCAGTTCAGCCCTCCAGCGATGGCTTCGAAATCATTTTTAAAGGAAGTGGAAATCATCCAAATAAGAGGAATGAGAAACAAAAGCCCTATAACCGAAGCTAATACGATCAGCCCGATCTGCTTACCATTCTTTTTCATCAGCTTTCCCCTCCTTGTTTGTAATTGGCAATTTTAAATTGAATCACAGAAATAACAATCATGATCAAAGACATGAGCAATGCCATTGCTGATGCCACTCCTAATTCACGTTCCTCAAAAGCAAGATTGACAATTCCCATCAGCAACACTTCAGTTGAGTCTCCAGGACCGCCTCGTGTCATTAAGTAAGGCTGTCCAAAGACGTTGAACGAAGCGATGGTTGAAGTAATTATGACAAATAACATAATGGGCCGAATCGTCGGTAAGGTGATATGAATAAATTTCTGCCAAGCACTTGCGCCGTCAATGGCACCAGCTTCATACAACTCTTCTGGCACTTCATTCAAAGCATTGATGAAAATAATCATATTAAAGCCAAGTGTCCACCAAATCGTGGCTCCTATAAGAGAAATCCACGCAAATGGCTGCTTTGTCAACCATGGAATTGCATCAAAACCCAAGTCCATTAAATACATATTCAGCAATCCGGAATTCGTATCAAGTATCCATAGGAAAATAATGGAGACTACTGAAACTGATATGGCATAAGGGATAAAGTAGATTGTACGGAAAAATGTTCTTAGTTTTCCAGGAATGCTATTTAATAGCAACGCCAATCCCAATCCGATGGCTACCAGTAAAGGCACTGAAAAAATGACAAACTTAACGGTGTTTCCCAGCCCTTCGAAGAACAACGAATTCATCGCTGAATCCGGATTGAAAATAGTTGCATAGTTTTCAAGGCCAATAAAAGGCTGCACACTCGATAATAAATTGTAATCGTGCATGCTAATGTATATTCCATAAACAAGTGGAATAAAAAGAAAAGCTAAAAACATCAGTAAATAAGGCAACACAAACAGGAAGGATGTGAATTTAGAAAGTCTTTCTCTTTTTGCTTTGCTCGCAGGCAATCTTGCTTCTTTCATCGCTTTCTCACCTCATTCTGTATAACTTCATACAGCTGATAAAAAGAAAAAGTAAGCAGTGCATACTCCACCTGCTTACTTTTTAATTTTTTATTCTAACGCATTCGTAGCTTTTTGCTGAGCTTCTTCCAATGCCTCTGTTGCATCTTTTTGTCCTAAGAGCACTTCATTGACTGCTTCCATCAACGGACTTGTTGCCTGCCCCCAGTTTTCAACATCTGGACCAAATTTAACATAATCAAATTGTTTGGCTACTTCTGGAGATTGTGCATTTACTTCCTGGAACTCGTCGCTTTCGTATACAGCTTTTGAAGCTGGTGCCTGGCCGGATTCTGCCCAAGCCAACGCATTGTCTCCTACATAGCCAAAGAAATTGGTAATTGCATCAAGCTTCTCTTCATCCACACTTTCCGGAACAACAAAGTTATGCGAGTTTGCATAGACGCCTTCTTGTTCTGTTCCTAATTGCGGTACTGGTGCAACGCCGTAATTAAGTCCTGAGTCATCCCACTGTTTCATCATCCACGGACCGTTCATGTGCATACCGCTTCTTCCTTGCAGGAACATGGTTACTTCCCCATCTTGTTGTACATCTCCAGGGGAGACTTTATATTCTTCGATTAAAGACCTTTCGAATTCCAAAGCTTCCACAACTGCATCAGAAGTAAACTGAACTTCTCCATCGGCATACAATTCACCGCCATTTTGGAAAACTATTGTCGGAAAAATAAATTCTTGCGGCCATAGAGTTGGGACAACATACCCGAATTGATTTTCGTCCTCATTTGTCAATGCCTGCGCATATTCGATAAATTCTTCACGATTAGTCGGCGGCTTTTCTGGATCTAATCCAGCTGCTTCGAACATATCTTTGTTCCAATAGAAAAGAAGCGGATGTATGTCTAAAGGTACTCCGTACAGTGTTCCATCCACTGAAGCACCTTCAATCCCATTCGGATGATACTCATCGGCCGAAATCTCATCACCCATTAAATCGCCAAGATCTCTTATGATGTCTTTTTCAGCATAGGTAAATATTTGATCCCCGTGCATAACCATTACATCCGGCATATTCGATTCTCCATTAACAGCTAAATCAACCGTTTTGTAATATTCGCTTTGTGGAACAATTTGGAAGTTGACTGTATAATCATCCTGTGATTCATTATAGCTATCAACAATCTCTTTCATATAGGGGCCGTCAGGGCCTGAAAATGGGGCCCATAGTGTAATTTCAGAGCTGTCTCCAGAGCCTACAGACTCTCCGCCACCTTCTTCAACTACACCACTATTGCCGCTGCACGCTGTCAACAAAACTGCCGAACAAGTTACTGCTAAAGCACTCCATCGTTTATTCATCTTCTTCATTTCCCCACTCCCTTTTCTTAGTTAAAGCACAGTTATAGAATCACTTTTAATCTATCACTGGAACTTGTACTTCTTCTTCACTTGGCTGTCCGCCTTCGATTACCGGCCAGCTGTCTTCCCAGATAATAGGATCGATCAACAATGGCCTTCTTGAAGCACCCGTCCATAATAAGGGGTCGACTTTTTCAATTGCATGATAGACAAGCCAGTCTTCTCCTGCCTCGTCTGTAATAATTGAATTATGTCCAGGACCGGCAAACTTGCTGTTTTCATCGGAAGATAAGATCGTTGTCCCGCCATTGTCGAGTAATTTCTTTCCTTCGTGGTCAACGTATGGACCCTTGAAACTTTCTGACCGTCCAACTGCTACATGATAAGTACTGTCTTCTCCGTCACAACAAGAACCTTTGGAACCAAAAAAATAATAAAATCCATCCCGTTCGATAATATAAGGTGCTTCATAATCCTCTCCAGCAAGCTGAAACTTTTCACCAATCGTCGTCATTCCATCTTGTGACAGTTCAATTCCATAAATGCCATGGAAACTTCCCCAAGCGAGATAGGGCACTTCATCTTCAACATAGAAAAATGGATCAATTGAGTTATCTACACCAATTTCCTCGCTTGTGAACATTTTCCCTTTATCTTCAAAAGGACCAGCTGGGCTGTCAGCAACTGCTACGCCGATGCCAGGATTTGTATCTCCCCATAAGGATAAAGAGTAATAAAGGATATATTGATCATTGTAGAATTGTATATCTGGCGCCCAAAGATCTCCTGCTGCTTTCCAGTCGGGCTTTTCTTCAAAGGCTTCTCCCACAAACTCCCAATCAATTAAATTTGAGGATCGAGAAATTGGAACCAATTTTGTTTCAGAATCATCCCCCCAAGCATCTTCTGTACCATAAGCGTAGTAACTACCATCCTCCGCTTTGATAATCGAAGGATCTGCCAATACGGGTTCGTACACAGGGTTGTTAAAAGTTTTTGCTTCTGTAGTCCGCTCTTCTTCCGAAGAACAGCCTGCCAAACTAATTGGTAGTAAAAAGACGCCCAAAACCAGAAACTTATAAATTGTGGAATCAACTCCTTCACTTTAATCGGTGTAAGCACTTTCATAAAGCCATTGTAATTCATAAGTTTGTTTCATTACAAGTATATTCGTAATAAAAAAACAGAAAAATTTTTTTATTCTATCTTTTGCATACAAAAAAGCAAGATTCACAGTAGCTTTCTGTAAATCTTGCTTTGAAAACGGATTCTATTATTTAAGCTCTGTCAGCAAACGCATCACAATTCCCTGCCTGTAATTCCCGAATTTGTGGCCGAATAAATTTATTCCACCTACATTGAGTGCATCTTCTTTAACACCAATTTTAAAAGAGATATAAGGAGTTTCAGCAATTTTTAATGTGTCTATTGTACACTCCCTGCTCACTAGTTTGTCATCCAGGTAACAGCCTTCTTTAGTCACTCGCCAGTTTTTCAGCAAACCATACTGGGTATGGTTCGTCATCCACCATTTTGGCGTAAGAAACCCCCGCTCTCCTCCAAAATCACTTGGTGACGTCCATGTTGCAATTTCATGCCCGTTAATCCATACGGTTATATCTGAAGGCCAATCCAACTTGAATAATGGCGCTTCCGAACAAACTTCTGCACTGAATTTGATTTGGTCCGCATTCTCACCGCGCGGCAGACGATTGGGAAACCGATACTCCAAATAACCTGTTCTGAAGAAAATTAACTGCGCTTGGTCCCTGCCTGTTTCATAGAAAGCACGCGGATCGTCATGTCCGTTAATATAGTCAGATTCTCCGACCAAACCACAACTCGGTTCAACGCTGCTGTCGGTAAAGTGGCCGATTGGCATATCATAAATAATCGTTTCTTCACTTTCTTTGCTTTCTTGCGGCGCAATATCAATAATAATTTGATCGTATTTTTTTGTATTAATTTTTTGCGTCCCTCTCCCAGGCAACAATTCTGTGGTAATGAGGTTAACATCTTCCAGCTTTTTCACATTTACAGCCGTTGTAGAAAAAGGTAAGCCAAGTCGCTCAGACAGTTCGTTGACATTATGCGGTCGCTCACTTAAAAGACGCAGTATTGCCATTCTATGTTTATTGGCCAAGGCTTTACATACTTCAATTGATTCTTCGAAACTTAGCTCTAATGTTCTCATGGGCATATCCTACTTTTACTCTATTTTTTATTGTAATAAAATTATAACATTCTAAAGATGAAGTCAAGCAGAAGAAATTAGTAGGGTACACTCATTAGTTATTATTTAATTGATAAAATGCTTTCTATGATGCAACTCTGTCTGAAATACGTTTATAATTGCCTTCAATATCATGATTGAATAGTTTAACAAAATACTCTATACTCATGTTAATTAAATTAATTTACAAAGTATTGGAGGAATAAGATGAAACAGACCGAACTGTCCCAAGCTTTCAAGGATCTCTTTCAGAACGATGAAAACCCACGGTTCTTTTTTGCCCCTGGACGCATTAACCTGATTGGTGAACATACAGATTACAATGGTGGCCATGTTTTTCCTGCTGCTATTTCCTTCGGCACGTATGCCGCAGCCCGTAAGCGTTCGGATCAGAAACTGCGCTTCCACTCCATGAACTTTCAGGAAAAAGGGATAATTGAATGCGACCTTGCCGACTTGTCCTTTAACCCGGACCATGACTGGGCGAACTTTCCAAAAGGCATGATCCATTATTTTGTCAAAAACGGATTTTCAATCTCTCATGGAATGGATATCCTGTTCTACGGAAATATTCCGAACGGAGCCGGCCTCTCTTCTTCTGCTTCCATCGAAATGGTTACAGGCGTCGTTCTTGAAAACCTGTTCGATTTGGAAATCGATCGCCTGCGTATGATTCAGCTGGGACAAAACGTTGAAAATCAATACATCGGCGTCAATAGCGGCATCATGGATCAATTTGCTATCGGCAAAGGCAAAAAAGATTTTGCGATTTTACTTGATTGCCAAACCTTGGCGTATAGCTACGCGCCTGTCGAATTAGTGGATCATGAAATCGTCATCATCAACTCGAACAAACAGCGGACATTGGCGGGTTCAAAATACAATGAGCGCCGCGCTCAATGTGAAGAAGCACTTTCGGACTTACGGAACGAGCTGCATGTCAACAGCCTTGGCGAACTGACAGCTGAAAATTTCGAGCAGTTTAAACACTTGATCAAAAATGACACAAATCGCAAACGGGCCAAGCATGCCGTCTATGAAAACGAACGGACATTGCTTGCGCTCAAAGAACTCGAACAAGGCAATATTGAAGCGTTTGGCCAATTGATGAATGCGTCCCATGTTTCTCTCCGTGACGATTACGCAGTGACTGGCGCAGAGCTCGACCACATTGCGGCAATGGCTTGGAGGCATCCAGGTGTCGTCGGCGCCCGGATGACCGGTGCCGGGTTCGGCGGATGCGCCATCGCGATTGTCCACCGGGCGCAAATTGAAAGTTTCAAAGAAAACCTGATCGACAGCTATACCAAAGAATTTGGTTTCTCCCCTTCTTTTTATGAAGCCAAAATTTCGGATGGCGCCAAAGAACTAACAGAGGAGTTTTGACCATGAGTGTCTTAGTGTTGGGTGGAGCTGGCTATATTGGATCACATGCTGTTCATCAATTGATTGATCAGGGAGCAGACGTCTTTGTTGTCGATAATTTGGAGACTGGGCACAGGAAAGCCGTGCACCCCCAAGCTGTTTTTTATGAAGGCGATATTCGGGATGCTGATTTTCTGAACTCGGTATTCGAAAAGGAATCGATTGACGAAGTGCTTCATTTTGCGGCCAACTCACTGGTTGGGGAATCGATGGAAAATCCTCTTAAATATTTCGATAATAATGTATACGGCACCCAAGTCTTGCTGAAGGCCATGGTTGATCATGATGTAAAAAAAATTGTCTTTTCTTCTACCGCCGCCACGTATGGCGAACCGGAATCCGTTCCGATTACCGAAACGATGCCAACCAACCCGGCGAGCACTTACGGTGAAACTAAGCTGACCATGGAAAAGCTGATGAAGTGGACAGGATTGGCCCATGGCTTAAAATTCGTTTCCTTGCGCTATTTTAATGTAGCCGGGGCAAGGGAAACGGCAGAGATCGGCGAAGATCACCAACCCGAATCCCATCTCGTGCCGCTCATCCTGCAGACAGCACTTGGACAGCGGAAGGAAATCACCGTGTTCGGCGATGATTACGACACACCCGATGGAACGTGCATCCGCGACTATGTCCATGTCGAAGACCTGATCCGTGCCCATCTCCTGGCACTGGATTATTTGAGAAAAGACGGCGAAAGCGACGTCTTCAACCTCGGAAGCAGCCAAGGATTTTCCGTGACTGAAATGATTTCTGCTGCCCGCTCTGTATCCGGAAAAAGAATACCGGTAAAAGTGGGCCCACGCAGAGCAGGTGATCCAAGTACTTTAATCGCCAGTTCGGATAAAGCAAGACAAGTACTGGGCTGGGTCCCCACCCATACTTCTATTGAAAAAATTATCGAAGATGCATGGAACTGGCATTCTTCGCATCCAAACGGCTACGAAAAGGACGTGTGAAAATGGTCTATGAAACTCTTGAAGGACTCCTTGACAAGGCGCTCGAATCGGACTTGATAGAAGCAGCAGATACAGATTACGTCCGCAACCAGGTGCTGAATCTGTTAAGCCTGGAATCCTTCCCTGAAGAACGGATCGAACCCGCAGATGACACCATTCCAAACTTGCTGGAAAACCTGATTGCCTATGCGGTGGAACGAGGGGTCATCATGGATATTTTTGATGACAAGGAAATATTATCGGCCTCTATCATGAATTGCTTTGTCGCCCGCCCTTCTGCCATCAATGCCGCATTCAATGAAAAATATGCCCAGTCGCCGATCGCCGCAACCGATTTTTTTTATGAATTAAGCAAAAACAGCAACTATATCCAAATGAACCGGATTCAAAAAAATATTTCCTATAAAGCGGATACTCCCTATGGCCAGATGGACATTACCATCAATCTGTCAAAACCGGAAAAAGATCCCGAACAAATCAGAAGAGAACGCGAGATGAAGCAAACTCTCAGCTATCCGAAATGCCTGTTATGCAAAGAAAACGAAGGCTATACTGGACGGATTGGCTATCCGGCACGGGCAAACCACCGTGTCGTCAATATTCCACTGACCGGAGAAAACTGGTATTTGCAGTATTCCCCCTATGTCTATTACAACGAGCATAGCATTTTGCTTTCTGAAGAACATCGTGACATGAAGATTGACCGCCATTCTTTTGAGCGGCTGCTCGCTTTTACAGACTTGTTCCCCCACTACTTTATCGGGTCCAATGCCGATTTGCCGATTGTGGGTGGATCGATTTTAAGCCATGACCATTATCAGGCGGGACGTTATGAATTTGCGATGACCAAAGCGGAAGATGCGTATGGATTCAGCTTGAAGGCCTATCCTGATATTGTTGCATCCGTCGTCAAATGGCCGATGTCCGTAATCCGGTTGAAAGGGAAAGAAGTCCACAGCCTGGTGAACGCAGCGGATGACATTTTGCAGACGTGGCGAAATTACTCCGATGAATCGGCAGATGTGTTGGCCTTCACTGGCGATACACCGCATAACACCGTCACCCCGATTGCGAGAAAGCGAAATGGGCTCTTTGAAATCGACTTGGTGTTGCGGAACAACCGGACAACGGAGGAACATCCGTCCGGAATTTTTCATCCGCACGCGGACGTTCACCACATCAAAAAAGAAAATATCGGCTTGATTGAAGTGATGGGGCTTGCAGTTTTACCGCCGCGCTTGAAAGAAGAACTTGCTGAAATCCAGGAGTTTCTGCTCGGAAATGCACATAAGGTAGCCCCCTTCCACCTCCAATGGGCTGAACAATTGAGAGCTCAGTACGGAAAGATTTCGTTGCCGGAAGATGCGGAAGCGCTCCTGCAAAAAGAACTCGGAAAAAAATTCGTAAGAGTTCTTGAAGATGCAGGTGTCTTGAAAAAACAAGAAGCATTTAAACGATTTATAGATACCTTGAATAGATGAGGGCAAGTAATTTTTCAGTGTAAATTGAGAATTGGCAATATGCACGAAGACTTCCATTAATTTTGTGCATACTTGCCATTTCTAAATTTCCCACTAAACGGTATGCTTTTATCAGTCAATGAAAGCACTTACATAAACTGGAGGGATTCAAATGGCAGGCTTGAACTTAGTGAATATCAGAAAAGAGTACGATAAAGGTGTTGTATCGGTACAGGATTTCAATCTGGAAATCCGCGACAAAGAGTTTCTCGTATTGGTCGGACCTTCGGGTTGCGGGAAATCTACAACTTTACGGATGATCGCAGGTCTGGAAGATATCACAGAAGGCGACCTGTACATCGGAGACCGCCGAGTAAATGATGTCTCACCGAAAGACCGCGATATTGCCATGGTGTTCCAAAACTATGCGCTTTATCCTCACATGAGTGTCTATGACAATATGGCTTTCAGTTTGAAATTGCGCAAGATGAAAAAAGAAGACATCAAGGTACGTGTAGCGAATGCTTCTAAAATCCTCGGACTTGATGAATATTTGAACCGCAAACCGAAAGCGCTATCCGGTGGCCAACGCCAGCGTGTCGCGTTGGGCCGTGCCATCGTCCGTGATGCTGAAGTATTCTTGATGGATGAGCCTTTGTCCAACTTGGATGCCAAACTGCGTGTACAGATGCGTACAGAAATCCAAAAGTTGCACCGTCGCCTGCAGACAACCACTGTCTATGTAACACATGACCAAACTGAAGCGATGACGATGGCGACACGCCTGGTTGTCATGAAGGATGGCTTTATCCAGCAGGTCGGTTCGCCGAAAGAAGTGTACGACCAGCCGGATAATATGTTCGTTGGTGGATTTATCGGTTCGCCTTCCATGAACTTCCTGCGAGGAAAAATTGTCGGAGATTCATTCGTAATGGAAGAATTCAAAGTTCTCGTGCCTGACAGTAAGCTCAAGATGCTGCGTGATCAAGGATATGAAGGCAAGGAAATTATGCTTGGCATCCGTCCGGAAGACATCCACGATGAGCCGTTGTTCCTTGAGCATTCCCCGCATACGAAGCTGAAAGCCTATGTAGAAGTAGCGGAGCTGATGGGATCAGAAATCGTGCTGTATTCAAAAGTGAACGAGCAGGATTTTGTTGCCCGTGTGGATGCCCGCTTTAATGTAGAAGCCGGACAAACCATCGATATGGCTTTTGATATGAATAAAGCCCATTTCTTCGATATCGACTCGGAGCTGCGCATCAAGTAAGGGGTATCGAATATCTTCTTCAACTGATCAGAAAATCCGGACGAGCCATCGTCCGGTTTTTTTCTTGTTTACTCATAATTCCACCTGTTCCTTATAGGAATTTTAGCTGAACGATTGCAAATCTCTCTGAACGATTGCAAATCCAGCTGAGCGAACGCAAATTGGATTGAACGACCATAAATCTAGTTGAACGCCCATAAATCCCGTTGAGCGCCCATAAATCCCGTCGAGCGCCCATAAATTCAGTTAAACGCCCATAAATCTACCGGGTATGCGCCACTGAAGACAGATAAAAGTCTCTGTCTGTAGCAAAATGAAGACTTGAAGACTATTCAACAGCTAAGGGATCGTATTCACTCCGTTTTTTTACTATACTTAAGCCATAACAAGTAACATTCATTTCAAAAAGGAGGAAATCGCATGAGCCCGAAAAACAAGCTGACAGCTGATCAGCGTGAAGAATTGCTTGGCACCTTGAAAGCCCGGTTCGAGGAACATATCGAACGGCACGAATGGATGAACTGGGATAAAATCCAGGAAAAGCTGGAGGCGAATCCCGACAAGCTGTGGTCCCTCCATGAAATGGAACGGACCGGAGGCGAGCCGGATGTCCTTGAGTTCGACGAAGCGAAAAACGAGTACGTCTTCTACGATTGCGCAGCGGAAAGCCCGAGTGGCCGCAGAAGCGTTTGCTTTGACCAGAAGGCGCTTGATTCACGGAAGAAAAACAAACCTGAAAACAGCGCGATGACGATGGCGAATGACATGGGCATTGAACTATTGTCGGAAGATCATTACCGCGTCTTGCAGCAGCACGGCACATTCGACGTCAAAACATCCAGCTGGGTTCAGACGCCCGAAGACATCAGAGATCGCGGCGGCGCCCTGTTCTGCGATTCCCGCTATGGACACGTCTTCCTTTACCACAACGGCGCAGATTCCTATTACGCAGCAAGAGGATTCCGTGGATTGTTGAGGGTTTAAGCACCGTAATCCGTTTGGCCGTCTATATTATTCAAAAAGAAAAGCATTGTCGATGCCCTTCAAAGGGTTTCGGCAATGCTTTTGTCATCACGCACTTAAATATAGATTTTTTGATAGAGCATCCTATAGCCGATCCTCCATCCACTCAATCACTTCATCGTAGATTTTGTATTTGGATGGTTCATTGAAGATTTCATGCATTAACCCAGCATATATCTTTAAGGTTTTATCTTTCGAGCCAATCTCCCCATAAAAATCCCGCGAGTCTTGTTCGGCAACCAAGCCATCTTCATTGCCATGGAGCACCACCACCGGGTCGATGAAGCTTTCTGCGTTTTCTTTCAGCCAAGCGATTCCTGGAGCAAATTCATTGATGAGGCCTACAGAAATCTTTTTTTCCACAAGGGGATCTTCCGCATAGGCTTTGACAACTTCCGGATCACTGCAGACTCCTTCTCCCAGCTGATTGTCCAAATACGTGTCTGCCGGCAAATCCATTGGCAGCGGACCGAAAAGTTCATTAGTGTAGCGGGTCAACGCACCCGATAACACGATGCCAGCCGCTTCTTCCGGGTATTTTGTGCCGAATGCTGCAGCCGTAAAGCCGCCCATACTATGGCCGATCAAAAAGACCCGTTGCTCCCTATTCTCTTCTTTCGCCAAATCCATAATCGCTTTCAGGTCATCCGGCATTTCGTTGAAATCCTTGAAGAAAGTCCGCTCTCCTTCCGAACGGGCATGGCCGCGCTGTTCGTAGCGATACACGGTAAAGTTGTGGCGCAGCAGGGTTTCTGCCAAAGCATCGTAACGCCCTAAGTGTTCTGCTAAACCGTGGGCAATCACTACTGCCGCTTTCTGCTCTTCAGCCGTATCTTTGCGGGTGAACAGCTGGGTTCCATCGAAAGACCGAATCATCTTCTCTTCGCTCATCAAACATCCTCCATTCGAGTAGCTCTATTTCCTACTGGTAGTATTCTCCATCAATCAAAAACCACCTTCTTTCCGATAGATATTTTTCTGGCATCTCCTTCGAAGACTTTCGTTTTATAAATAAAATATTTAAAAAAAAGCTATCCTGTGAGAAGGCAGAACCGCCTCTCAGGATAACTTTTGCTTTTATCGCTTATTCAGCTGCTTCATCCAAAATTCCCTGATAGCTGTAATCCGCTGGATCGATAGGGGTAAATCCGCTTGGTGTATAGAATCTCAACAAATCTCCGTTGACCAGCTGATCGGAAAGCTGCAATTCGTAGCTTCCGTGCTGTTGGAACTTCTCCGCTTGCTCCATCAGGCTTTCATCTATCGGCAATCCGGTTTCTGGATCATAGAAAGATTCGCCGATCGAGTAGATTTCTGGACTGACATAATTCCCGTTTCGGAAAGTGACCAGTTCCTCGTGTTCTTCAGACAATAGATCGGTACCGAACTGAATATTATTCTGCGTTTCAACGCCCAGCAAATGCATCACCGTCGGCAACAGATCAATCTGGCCTCCGTAAGTATGATTGGTGCCGCCTTCTACACCCGGTACATGGATGAACAATGGCACACGCTGCAGTTTGGCATTTTCAACCGGTGTGATTTCTTTGGAAAGCACTTGTTCCATTGCCTGGTTGTGGTTGTCGGAAATTCCATAATGATCGCCGTACATGACGATCATGGTGTTGTCGGCTAAACCGGACTCTTCCAGTTGCGTAAAGAACTGCTCGATCGCTTCATCCGCATAGCGGGCAGTTTGGAAATAGTTATCGACACTGGCATCGCCCGTCGTACCTTTTTCAATCGTCGTCAGACTCTGATCGATGTTATAAGGGAAATGATGTGAAACCGTGATGAACTTCGTATAGAAAGGTTCCGGCAGCGACTCCAGGAGAGGAGCTGACTGCTCGAAGAACGGCTTATCCATAACGCCATATTCGGCCATATCCTCTTCTGTCAGATCCGTGTACGATTCAATATCGAAGAAATGATCAAAACCAAAGGATTTATAGATTTCAGAGCGGTTCCAGAACGTTCCGTTATTGCCGTGGAACACGGCAGACGTATAGCCCTTATCCTTCAAAATGGCAGGCGCAGCCTGATAGGTGTTCTGTCCTTTGGTGATGAATGCAGAACCTTTCGGCAAGCCGAACAAGGAATTCTCCAGCATGAACTCTGCATCGGAGGTTTTTCCTTGAGCCGTTTGATGGAAGAAATTATCGAAATACAAGGTGTCCTGATCATCGATCAATGAATTCAGGAACGGCGTAACTTCTTCTCCATTCAATTCGTAATCCATCAGGAATGTCTGGAACGATTCCAGATGCAGGTAAACAACATTCATGCCTTCTGCTGCGCCGAAAT
Source organism: Planococcus sp. SE5232 (assembly GCF_050686535.1). NCBI lineage: Bacteria > Bacillati > Bacillota > Bacilli > Caryophanales > Caryophanaceae > Planococcus > Planococcus sp. SE5232. The sequence continues at coordinate 222,267 of NZ_JBOGCP010000003.1, forward strand.
AGGCTTCATTGGGACTCGCATAGTTGGACTTGGTGTAGTTCAACACCTCTGTACCGTCATCGCTGTCAGCGAGCACTCGCTGAGAAGAAGATTTCACGGTCTCAACTGTGTCATAAAGCGCGTAATTGTACATACCTAAATATTTGACGATGTAATTCCGGTCAAATCCGCGGGTCAGCAGTTCCGGACGATCCGCTTCCGCTAATGCCAGGTTAAAGAAAGATATGGCCAAGGCAATCGTCACTACCGGAATCGCAGCTTTGGTCTTGAAATTCCGCTGATCTTTTTTGAAGCGTTTTGAAACCACCAAAGCTATCAGCAACAGCACATCCACAAAGAAAAGGGCATCTGTCGGCTGGATCAAAGTTGCTACACTGCCGCCTAAATCACCGAAATTCTGCGTTTGAAACAGGGTCGGCAACGTGATGAAATCACTGAAAAAGCGGTAGTACACCACGTTCGCATACAACAGGACAGACATCCCGACATAGATCAGCAAAAGTGATATGTATTTCCGGGTTCCTTTAAAGAACAGTGACAGGCTTAACAGCAACAATGCGGAACCAAGGGGATTAAGCAACAGCAGGAATTCCTGCAATGGTCCTTCGACATCCAATTTAAACTGCGTTTTTTGGGATACATAGGTCTTCATCCACAGCATAAAAACTGCCAGCAGGAAAATCGGGATAAATTTATTCAACTTTTCATTAGTCATCAAATTTTTCATTTTTATAGTGCACCTTCTCATAATGGGTATTCACGAGGATTTGGGAACATTGAATTTTAAAGACTTGAAACTGTTAAGCTCAAGTAAATTTTACGTAAATAATAGCACAACAAAGTCTATTCTACTCCAATAACCTAGAAAATGACAGTTTAAGGTATTTTCAGAATATTGGCTGGGTTGATTTCAGCGAACAAGAGCAGGCTCATACAGCATAGAAAAAAGCCACACTCCACTTAGGGTTGCGGCAATGCAGGGTCCATATCGTATAGGACGACATGAGTACCCCTTTAAGTTCCCTGGTTAATCCCTTAAAAAGTCATCCATCGCTTCAATAGCCAATTCCATCGACTTAATCCGCCTCTCCAGAAGTGTCCGCTGAGGACTGCCAGGCTCAGCTTTGGTGTGCATGCTTTCTATAGAAGGCAATAATCCTGCCAGCACATCCCGGGCTTCCGTCATTTCTTCCTTGCTATAGGAATTAGGCTTTTCATGCCAAACCGTTTCCAAAACGGCCAATCCGATGTCAAATGCTTGGAGCCGTTTTTCGATCAGTCTTGTACTAGCGCCTTTTTCCTTCATCTGTGCCAATGCTTTTTCGGATTTCCGGATGGTCGATTGGAAAGATTTTATTGATTCCAGTTGAACGGCAGCGGGTACGGACTCCATCGTATTTCTCCTCCTTTCATCCTTAATTTCGTATGCCGGTTTTAAGAGCACAAAATTTTTTTCTTCTATCATAATAAAAAACGAAGCACGGTAATTTCGACTATCACTAAAAATCCTCCTGCTTATGGGCAGGAGGATTCATGGAAGGAATTTTAAAACAGGACTGTGGCCATTAGAGTTGAATTATACCGAAGTACAAAAAAGGTTTCCTTCCATTACCGAATAGCGTAGCAGTCCACCTAGTTTTTCACAATAAAACATGAAAGAACTATACGATTCTTCCCTTATTTAAATTCACGATCCACAGGTCCTCCCCATTTCAGCTCGATGTTCTCGCTTTCCATCTTATATAAATGCGTTAATAACTCATCCATATTCCCAGAACGGATTTGATGGTAGAATTCCTTTTTCATTTCTTTAATATATTCATTTCTGCTGAGCTTGTCGCTGTCATCGTGCGGTGCAAGATCTTTCTCGTATTTGCTCAGTTTCACCAAATCCTCTTCATCGAAGTGGTAGCTGTCTTTACCAACTTTTTTAATAACAAACGGGAAATCCTTTATAATCTCCTTCTTTTTATTCTTAAACGAAAAATGGTTGTGTTTAATCGAAGATATATCATGTACGAAAATAGTCTTCTTCACCACATTCACCCTTTCTTTTATCCCTCTCTTTTAATGATAGAATGCATAAAATAAATGTCAATTCTAAATTTTCTGATCATTAAACGGTTTTTTATCACGTTTCTGCTTTTGAGCACTAGTTCAATATCGATAAAACACAAAAGGAACCCTCCGGCCCTTAAGCCAGTCGGATTCCTTAAACATTCCTTCATGATCAAATCAAAGCCGCTTCCCGCTCTTCCATCACCTTCCGCCATTTCACAACTTCGCGCGCTTCGATCTGTTTCTCCAGCGTTTCATCCCAGCTGCTGTTCAGCGTATTCCAAACACGGGCATAGAAAATGTCCTGCTTTTGGTCGTAGAGTTGAAATTCGATGCATGGAATATGGACCGTGTCCTGCTCGATGCATCCCGTAATGCCGGTGATGAGCGTTTGAAAGCTTTCTTCCCCGAGATTCGATCCTTCCTTGGAAAGAAGCTGATACATGCGGTCCTTGTTCAAGCTGCCTTTGACGGGATAGCGGTAAATCGGAAGCGTGTCTTCTGCCTCTGGAAACACGTCATCTGCCGCCAACCGGTAGTCGTCATGGACGGCGCTGTAAGCAATGACCGTTTCACTTCCCGGCATCTCTTCTTCGAAAATCCCTTTGCCTAGGTAGTCATAGCCTTTGGCTGTCAGCTTATAGCCCTGCTTTTCCAGCCCAATCAAACCCGTACGCTGCATCTTGCCGATCAAGTCACTGATGAACAGTTCCTCCACGAACAGCATATCGGATAGAGTGGCAGCGCGGCGGATATCGGCCTCCTGAAAAGCCAGCAGCAGCATCTTCATCAAAATATCCATCTTCAGCCGTTTGACCCGGTCAAAACTGACGTCGTATAAAACGGCCGGCAGCTTCCATCGTTCTTCGTTGATAATTGCCACATCCGGATCTCCCGCTACAGTCGCCCGCAGCTCTTCCATCTGCTTGTCCAACTCCTCACCCCCTGCTGTTCTCTAAGGTCTTCAACCCATTTTTCTTTTTCACGACTTCTAACACGTGCCGGTACATTTTTCTCGTTTCCGGCTGTTTGGCGCGTTCTGTGAACATCTTGGAACTGCCCACAAGCACCAGCAATTCCTTGGCACGCGACAACGCTACGTTCAACCGCCGGTAATCTTTCGCAAAGCCGATATCGCCATGCTTGTTTTGGTTATTGCGCACCATGCTGAGTACGATGATGTCTCGCTCACTTCCCTGGAAACGGTCGACCGTCCCAGTCCGGACAGTCAGATGCGGCAGGCGCAGTTCCTGGTCGATCATGCGCTGAAGACGCTTGACCTGTTCACCGTAAAAGCTGATGACCCCGATGCTCTTCTGCTGGTCCGGATGGATTCTTCCAGCTTGCTTCGCTTCTCCAGCCGCTTCATTCAAGTCCACCAATAACGAACGGATTTCCTGAAGTTCCCCTGCATTATACAAACTTTTCCCGCCGCTCATCCGCTCTTCAAAATAAGCGGATTCATTCGGCAGGTCCAGCCACATGAGGTGATTGCTGCGTTTCACAGTGCTCGACTCCAACAGATGGTCGCGCTCCCGGTCGGAATCCGCGATGCCGCATTGCAGCTGATCCTTTTCCATTCTATAGAATGGCGCAATGGTTTCCATGATGTCTTCGTGCATCCGGTATTGGATGGCAAGCATCGTCTTATTGGCAGCCGGCAGATTTTTGTAGAGCCTCTCAAACAACGACTCTTCCAACAGCTTCTCGAGCTCTTTCTTTTCTTCGAAACCATTGTCTTCATCGATCATTTCCTGCAGTGTTTCTTCCAATGTATCGTTGCCGAGAAGCGGCGGCAATTGATGATGGTCCCCGACCAAAATGATTTTCTTGCCCTTCAGCATCGGCAGCAACAGTTCCGGCGGCGTGGCTTTTGATACTTCATCGATGATGACCACATCAAATTCCGGGTAGTTGTCGATGAAATCCTTGCGCGCCGAAGCGACACACGTCGTTCCGATGACATTGGCGTGCTTGATATACAGTTTCCGGATCTCGTCCAGATCGTGTTCGTTTGCCCCTGCCAATAAATCCAGCCATTTCTTCTGTACCGACTGCAGCAACGGCAGGTTCTTCATTTCCTGCTTGAGCGATTCTTTGGTGAAGGACAAACCGGCGAGTTCTTTTGCTGCCTGTTCAAATTGCCGCTCCACGTCGGAAGATAGGATGCCGCGTAAGGCAATCAGCTCTTGTTCGCGGTCCGCGATCGCCGCTTCCACTTTCTTGATTTCATTGTCGATAGCAGCGATTCTCGCTTCCGTTTGTTCAAGATCTGCAGTCTTTTGGATGTGTTCAGCTTGATGTTCTGCTATCCGCTGTTGTGCCTCATCAAAAGAAGCTTTCTGTTTTTCCAGTTCGGCAAGCTCTGTTTTAAGCCCGCGGATCGCCGCTTCGATATCGTCCGGAAGCTCTGCCGCACCGGGCATTTCCCGGTAGCGCTGTTCAAGCGGAGCCATCTCTTCTTCGTGTTTCTCCTGCTTTTCGAGCCATTTTTCGTCCCACAACCGGTATTGCTTCTGCTGCTTGACGAGCTGTTCACACAAAACCCGCTTCAAATCCTGGAAAGCCCGCTTCGATTCTGCTGCATAGACATCCAAGGATTTAAGCTTGGCGCCTCTGCTCCACAGATTGTTTTGCCGTCTGTACAAACCGGCAAGCGCTTTTTTCAGCACTGCCGCATCCGTCCGCTGGGCGCTTTTCAACAGCGTGCGGAGCTTCTCCAAATACTCGTCGATTTCTGCAGAGGTATAGGCACCATTCTGTGTTAGCGCCTGCTGCTTGAAATCGGCGAAGGAAATGCCGGTGGGCGCCAATAATTTCTCAAGATAGGAAATCGCAGCCGTGACGAGTTCGTTGTATTGATTGAGCTTGCCCCATTCCTCCATGTTTTCGCGGTTCGCTTCCAGCCGGTTGATCAAATAAGTCAAAGAAGGAACTTCCTCGACCCGCTGCTCTTTGATCACTTGAAGCAAGCCGTCGATTTTCTTGATGCTGTCCATGTTTTGGACGGCCTTTTCTTTCTGTTCAATGATGTCCGCCATTTGATCGCGTCTTTCCGTAATCACAGCGAGTTCCTGTCTTTTTACCGACAGGTCCTGCTGAAGCCGGTTCAAACCGAGCGCGCGCTGAAGCACGTTGAGTCGCTGCTGGATAGCTTGCTGCTGTTGCTGGAACCAATCACCGGTTCCTTTGCTGTCAATAAAGATGGAAACCTGGTCGATCCGATTTGCAAGTTTCTGCAGCTGCTGTTTCGTTTCCTGGCTTTCAGTTCTAGCCTTATCTTTCTGGAGTTCGCATGTCGCCAATTTCATCTGCTCTTTTTCAAGCAGCTTTTGAATGGCTTGCTGCTTGCTCTGCGCTGCTTTTTTCTCTTCAACGGCTGTTTCTAAGCGTTCATAGACCGGCTGCAGTTTTAAAGTAGCCTGTTCATTGGCTAAGATTTCGTTCTTCAATTCCGGTTCGCGTTTTTCACGCATTTCGTATTGCTCGGTGATTTCTGCCAGCGTATGGTCTTTCCAGTACTGCCCAACATTTTCTTCGATGAATTTCTTGCCTTCTTCTTCGATGCTTTCAGTCCGTCCGACACGCAAAATCCGAATGTCTTTATTGGCAAGCAGACGGCCGAGTGCGTTATCGACTGCCAGATTCGATTGTGACGCAACCAGCGTCCGTAAGCCTTTCCGGGCATTCTGCAGGCAAATTTCGGAGATGACCGTGGTTTTCCCTGTTCCCGGCGGTCCCTGGATGACATACAGATCCTCAGCGGCCATTGCCCCTGAAACCGCTTTTTGCTGGAATTCGTTCAACCGGTTATGGAAGGATAATTTTTCTAAAGGCTGGAGCGGCTTGACCGGTGGTTTTTCCTCGAACAGGATCCGGTCCAGGTTCGGATTGACCGCAAGCCCTTTTTCCAGATTGGCGAAGCCCTTGCGCAGCCGCCTGATTTGGCTCAAAGCCGCAAAATTGCTGAAAACCACTTCTTTTTTATCGAGCGACAACCCTTTTTCACGGAGCTGTTTGATGATATAACTTTGCAGTTCCACTTCCACCGTTCGGTTCGCCGCTTTGATGACTGTGCCGATGTCGCCTTGGATGCCAGTGAGCCGGACGGTCAGGTTTTTCAATGACTTCCATTCTGTGTCTTTCAGTTGGCAGCCCTTCAACGTGATGCGGCTGAAATCATGGCTGAACGACAGATTGGAATAACCCGTTTTGATATCCGGGATGTCCATCCCGCGTTCCTGGATCTTCAAATAGCCTTCCCAGCTGCCGATCCGCTTTTTGATATAATCCGAACTGTCCTTGGCTGGCGTCATCCGGTTGACGAGGTTGATCAACGAAACTGGAGCGGGATCACGCGAGCGGTCGAACACCATGTATTCCTCGCGCTGCCAATTGGTTCCGAGCGCCTGATAGGATTTCCGCAGTGTTAGATTGGTGATCAGCAAATTGTGATTCGTGAAGACGCCGTGCAGAACAATCGCCCCTTGCAGGTCTTTTCCGGCCAGCCGGACGTTTTCTGTGCTGTCCAAGATCAACGCGACCGAAAGTTCGCCATCCGCGTTTGACGGGTAACGTTCGATAAACACCTTGAATGCTTTGTCCGCAACAAAAAACGAGCGTTCGCTGATTCCGAACCCTCCCATTTTTTCCATAGCCGTCTTGGTCAACCGTATTGAAGTTCTGATTGTTGCTGTTTGTGCTTTAACCATCTAATCACCTGTTCTTTTAAAGCTGAAGAATTTTCAAACCGGCTCATTCCGCCTGATCTGTTTTCATCTAATCATATCATCTATTGGTGGGAATTAGCTTTAAAAGTTGTGATTTTCTGCGAATATATGTTCGTTTTTAATAAAGTGAATTGACGAGCATCGGTTTTAAGAAATCGTTGCAGATGGACGCTTGCTTATCAGTAGTCAAGAATCTTTTTCATCGACCTTTCGTGAGGACAGAAGAACCAATGGCTGCTTTCCGTTTCGGCGCTCGCTTTCCGCGGGCCCGGCTTCTGCCGCTTCCTTCGCGTTGCTATCACAGATATCCAAAAAGATTTTTCATGATTGATAATAACGAGATATATAATGATTTTGGGATACTTCCAGCAATGAAGTAAACTTCTCTTTATTATTTGTTAAAGTTCCGAAAGATTTCGTATGGACTCCTAATCACTAACTACTATAATTCGATGGAATCAACGGATTTCATTGAAAGAAAAATCTTAATGGATGCTTGAGTGTATATAAGCCTACTGGTTTTGAAAGTATTCCATTAAATCTTCACTTGCTTCTCGGCTTTCTTCGGACAAGTGATGTTCAACTACTATCTTCCGATTAGTTCCCCAAATCATAAATCGGTGACTCTACAGAGCGTTTGTTGCGATTCGCGTTTTAACTCCATAAGATGAGAAGTCTGCGGAGGGGAAACAATGGATACTCGTAAAGTGGGAGAATTAATATATCATTTGCAGAAAGGAAAAGAACTGACGTAGAAACAAATAGCGGTTCAGCTGAATCTGTCGGATCGAACAATTTCAAAATGGGAACGCGGGCATAGCTGTTCGGACGTCGCCCTACTGTCCAGCGCGGTATTCAGAGTCAATATCGAAATATTCTCGATGGTGAATTGCCATCGAATGAATTTATAGGAGGAAATATGAAAAAAACAAATTATTTCGTCTGTCCATCATGCACCAATATTGTCCTTACAACCGGAGATGTTACGCTGTTGTGCTGCAGCAGAAATCTGGAGGCGCTGGAAGCGAAGAAAGCAACAACCGAGGAAAACTGACCTTGACTGAAAGCGATCAGAAATGGTTCATCTCAAGCGACCATCCGATGACAAAAGACCATTATATCTCGTTCCTCTCTTTTGCGACGGGCTATCAGGTCCAGCTGTTCAAACAGTTTCCTGAATAGGGCATTCAAACCCGCATCCCGAAACGCAAACATGGGAAGTTGCTGTGGTATGACACGCAGTTCGGGTTATATTACCAGCTCGTGTGACCCAGCGAATAAATAGAACACTTATCCATAGTGAATGACAGGATTTTTTATAAGAATGCCCTTTTAGAAATTAACCGATCTCAAAGAGGGCATTCTACTTTATTCTATTCAGGTGAAATTCACTAGTGGATATTGTTATTTTAACAGGGATAAATTAATCGAAAATATTTATTATGCCTAATGGAATATTACTATAAATTGGAATATAATAGCGGTATAAATTAGTTTTATCTTTTTAGTGCTCCAGATGAGCTCCTATCATTCAATAGCTTTCCGATTCTTTGGTGCCCTGTCTTCATTTGTAAATAGACCATTTTCTTTCTGTTTCATTGATTGGACTCCAACACGTTTATGCTAATCAATTAACTATAAAGGAGGTTATACAAATGGCGTCACCACAAACCATCACCAATCCTCGAAGTGGCCAAAGGATGATTTTCCGAAAAACTGCAGAAGACACGAACGGAGCTTTTCTTGAAATTGAAGGCTTTAACCCGCCGTCCGACGAAAAAGAACCGGAACACATTCACCCGAAACAAGAAAGTTCCGCAGAAGTACTTTCCGGGTTCTTGCACTTTTCGATTGATGGCAAAATCCAGATCGTCGGTCCAGGTGAAAAAATAACAATTCCAGCAGGCGTGAGACATTTCTTTTGGAATGAAGGTCCCCTCGAAGCTCATTCCATTCAGTACTTTTATCCTGCAGGAACGATGGATCGTTTTTTGAAGTCCTATTTTGCATTAGCCAAAGCCGGAAAGCTGAACAAAAACGGATTACCCCCTCTGTTGGTGGTAGCCCGTCTCGGATTGAAGCATCAAAATGACATCCGTCTTGTCAAACCACCATGGTTGATGCAAAAAATCCTATACTTGGCCTTGGCGCCCGCAGGAAAAATTCTAGGTGTTCCTACTGAATATGAGTAGCTGCTCTTAGACATCTAATCACTCAGTAATGTGCTCTGAGTGATTAGATGTTTTCATCTCATCATATTATCTATTGGTGGAAATAAGGTCAGAAGTTTTAAACTAAGTAGGAACATTCGTTGATTTTTCCCATTAGCGAATTACAGAAGAGAAGGATTTTTTCTAAAGTTTTAGTGAAGAAATCCAATTTGAATATCTATTCAGATAATTAATGATAAACTGAAAGAAAACTACGAGGAGTATGCCAAATGGAGACAGATCAATTGATGCTCACCACGAAATGGCAAGGGGATTTTGTTTTCTCGGCAGTCGGGCAAGGCGGCCATACGCTGACGATGGATGCGCATAAAGGAGTCGGCAACGAACAAGGCCTTTTGCCGATGCAGGCATTGCTTGGCTCACTTGCAGGATGTGTCGGTATGGACGTCGTCATGATTTTGCGGTCGAAGATGGAAGAGATTCGTTCTCTCGAGATCATCACCGAAGGAGAAAAACGGCGCAACCCACCTAAAGAGTTTCTGTCCATTGTAGTGACCTTACATATTGAAGGTGATATTGCCGCAGAAAAAGTGCTGCATGCCATTGAAGTGAGTGGAGAAAAATATTGTCCTGTCGCCCACTCACTCAAAGCGGATGTCCGCTACCGGCTCATGCTGAATGGTGAAGAAGTCGCTGCTGACTAGCGGCTTTTTTTATAGCATGGAATAGGCTGATTAAGCCCAAGTATCCGGCATAATTTCTAACCCGGATTGGGTATACTATACCAAACGAAATTCAGGAGGTTGTTGAACATGGCGCATCCACCCAGCAACAGAATCGATTCTGCTTCAAGAGTGATTGCAGCAACACCGAAAGCCATCTATCAGGCATTTATGGATCCTGAAGCTTTGCGTTCCTGGCTCCCACCTAAAGGAATGTCCGCTCATCTCGATGTGTTCGATCCTCGTGAAGGCGGAACTCATAAGCTGACGCTGACGTACGAAACCGATCATTCAAATCCCGGCAAAACCTCGGACCATACCGACGTCTCCCAAGGGAGATTTCTTGAACTGGTTCCCGACGCGAAAATCGTGTTGGCCGGCCAGTTTGATTCTGAAGATCCAGCATTTGCCGGCGAGATGATCCAAACCTGGTATTTGGAAGCTGTGTTGGAAGGAACAAAGGTCACCATCGTTTGTGAACATGTTCCTGAAGGGATCCGGAAAGAAGATCATGACGATGGTTTAGCTTCCACACTTGAAAACCTTGCCCAGTTTATTGAGATATAGACTGGGCAAACTCTGCTTCTCTAATGAAGACAAATGAAACCATAAGAATCATTTTTGTTTTCTTTATCTTTTTTAAAAAACCGAGCCGCCCCACCCAGATCATCCTGGATAGAGCGGCTCGGTCCCTTTTATTGATCGACTACTGCTTTTGCGTCTTGTGACTTTTTTAAAATGATTTCAAGTTCTTCCAGTGACTTGCCTTTTGTTTCAGGAATGAACTTCCAAACAAATAAAGCGGAAAGGATGCTCATCACGCCATAGATTCCGTAAGTCATCGCGCCGCTTACTTCCATCATCGGTGGATAAGTTGATGAAACGAAATAATTAGCGGCCCACTGGAATGCAACGGCAATCGCCAATGCCTGCCCTCTGATTTTGTTCGGGAAGATTTCAGACAGCAAGACCCAGACGACCGGACCCCACGACATCATGAACGAAGCCGTGTAGATGATGATGAAGACCAAAGTGGCGGTGCCAATCTGCTCAAAGTATGCAAGACCTGCCACACCGAACATCCCGATGGTCATCCCGATGGAACCGATGATCAATAGCGGCTTGCGGCCGACTTTGTCTACAGTGACAATCGCGATGATCGTGAAGATGACATTGACCAAGCCCATGACGATGGTTTGGAAGAGTGAAGCATCGCGCCCAGCGCCCATGCTTTCAAAGATGCGCGGTGCATAATACAGCGCTACGTTGATGCCGACAAACTGCTGGAACACCGAAAGCAGGATGCCGATGACGATAATTCCTCTACCGTAGGCAAAGAGTTTTTCCTTCTTGTCGTCGAAGGAATTTTTTATTTCATATAAAGTGGCTTTTGCCATAGTGGTATCGTACGTTTTCAGTAAAACACCCATTGCTTTGTCGTCTTTGTGCTGAGACACGAGATATCTCGGTGTTTCCGGAACGAAAAACAACAACAGGAGAAACAGAAACGCGGGAATCGTTTCAGAAGCGAACATGTATCTCCAGCCGAGATCATTGATCCATTCCAAGGTCTGGCCTCGAGCGATTCCCCAGTTGACGAAGTAGACAACCAGCATGCCGAAAATGATGGCGAATTGGTTTAAAGAAACAAGGCGGCCCCTCAATTTCGGAGGAGCGATTTCCCCGATGTACATGGGAGCGACTGCCGAAGCCAGGCCGACGCCGATTCCACCGATGATCCGGTAAAAGTTGAACGTTGCCAGCAAAGCGATAGACGGCTCACCTGGTGTGAAGAACAAAAACTCAGGATACGCAGAGCCAAGCGCGGAAACCAAAAATAAAAATGCGGCCACAATCAATGTGTATTTCCGGCCAATGCCTGCAGAAAAATATCCTGATAAAACTCCCCCGATGATACAGCCAATCAATGCACTGGATACCGTCAACCCGTGGATAAAGGAACTGAGCCCCAGGCTATCGGTGAAATAGGCCTGCAGCGAGCTTTCTGCACCAGAGATAACGGCCGTGTCATAACCGAACAAAAGACCTCCCAGTGTTGCTACTAAGGTAATACCAACGATGTACAAAAGCTTAGAATTATTCATTTGGCTAGCAAGAGCAGCATCACTTCCTGCTCTCTCCTCCTCTCAATCTGTAAGCGTTATCAGTATTGTAGCAATACTCCAATACTTAGTGCAATGATTAAACTAAGTTTTCTTTAAATTTTTATTATTTTGGAATAAATGTTTCTGAGATCTCGTTAGCCCGCTCAGTTTTTACAGCTTTTATGTCAGCGATGTAATATCCGCAACTGATCATGAAGCTCCTAGTTTAACGCGGATGCTTACAGGTAATAGGGAAACAAAGGCTGTTTCTGCGAAACAGGGCAGCCGGAAGCTGGGGGGCTTCGCATGCCGAAAACAAAATGGTTTTTGTTCCTGTACAGCGTTGTTCTTATTCTGATCATTCTGTATCTGGCTGCCCGTATGCCGTTTCTTCTTTATCCGTTCCGTGTCATTTTTTCGACTATCGCTCCAACTGTCATCGTTGGGGGCATCCTCTATTATATTTTCCGTCCGCTCGTCGGGTTGCTGGAAAAGCGGATGGGCCGTGTAACGGCTATCCTGTCGATTTTCTTTTTCTTCACCCTTGCCGTCTTCCTTCTTGGCAGTTGGCTTGGCCCTTTATTGTTAAGCCAAGTCATGACTTTAGTCGATAATTTCCCCTTCATTGTCGGGCGTGTACAAAGCTGGATCAATTGGGCGCTGCAAAGTGACTGGTGGCAATATATTGAAGAACAAAGCGTCATGCCGGCGCTTCAGCCATCCACATTGACCGAGAATTTCTCTACTACCTTTTCTGATCTCGGATCTGGAATCCTTAGCTTTCTCGCCAGCTTTATCAGCATATTAGCCAAACTGGTCATCGTCCCCTTCATCTTGTTTTTCCTGTTGAAAGACGGTGAGCGTCTGCCAGACCGTTTCCTCAAGATCCTTCCTCAGGATTCACGTGACGAAGGGCGGAAAATTCTCCAGGATATGGACGAAAACTTAAGCGCCTATATTCAGGGACAAGCGATTGTCAGCTTGTTTGTCGGTGTGCTTAGTTTGATCGCTTATATGCTGCTCGGCTTGGAATATGCCGTCATCCTTGCCCTTGTTTCCATGTTCACTAACCTGATCCCGTTTCTCGGACCGTTCATCGGTGCGATACCGGTATTGATCGTGGCTTTTTTCCAGGAGCCGCTGCTCGCCTTCTGGACGGCCGTCGCCATCTTGGTCATCCAGCAATTGGAGAGCAATCTCATATCTCCGAATGTCATGGGTCATAAACTTGAAGTGCATCCCGTCACCATCATTTTCCTTCTCTATATCGGAGGAAGTTTTGCCGGAATCATCGGGATGATCCTCGTCATTCCTGTCTATGCGGTCGGCAAAGCCATCGTACAGAATCTATACCGCCTCATCCGGTTGAAGTACCCGGCGCTCCGTTGAAAACCAGACTGCTTGTTTATATGTGTTTGTTCAACACAAAAAGGCTCTCTTTGAAATCCATTGATTTCAAAGAGAGCCTTTTTTAGTTATCCTTTGCTCGCCTGATCGCGCTTCACGATCTTATCGCTCACCTGCTGGCCGCTGAGCGTCACCATCGGCATGCCGCCGCCAGGATTGACGGTCCCTCCGACGAAATAAAGATTGTCGTAGAGTTCGCTTTGTTTTTTATGCTTGAAGCCGCCGTTCCTCTTTTTATCGGAAACGGTTCCGTAGATGGCTCCGCGGTCCGAGCCATAGGTGCGTTCAATATCATGCGGCGTCCAGACGTCGCGTGTCACGATATTTTCGCGCAATCCATGCAAGCCCATGCGTTCCAGCTTGTCGAGCACGACTTCTTCAAACTCCCGGTATTCTTCGGGTGTAAACGGCTTGTCCTGTATATAAGGGATATGCGGCAAAATCTTGATATTCTCATGTCCAGGCGGCGCCTGGGTCGGATCGGTTTTATTGACATTGACCAGATAAATCGTCGGATCGTCCGGCAGCTCGTGCTTTTCGAACACTTTGTCCATCTGTTCACGCAAGTTCTCCGAAAAGAAGAAGTTATGGTGATTCAGCATCGGATAGGTTTTCTTGACGCCCAGATGGAGAACGAGGCCGGAACTTGAAGGCTCATACTTCTCCACGAGTTTCGTGACAAACTTCTCATCCGCGTCCACCATTTTCTTGTAGAACGGAATAACTTCCATATTCGATACATAATAGTCGGCGGTCTTGAACGACCCATCTTCCAGTTCGATGCCCGCGATCTGCTTGTCCTGATTGGTATGCGCCCGGACCACGCCCATGCCGGTATGGATTTGAACGCCTTCTTCGCGCGCCAGCTTCTCTAAGCCTTCCGCCAGTTTATGCGTTCCGCCCTGCACGTACCAACAGCCTTGCGCATGCTGCATGTAGATCATCATGTTGAGGACGGCAGGGGCGCTATAAGGAGAAGAACCGACGTATTTGACGTAATAAGACAGCATATCCCGCAGATGCGGATTGCTGATGCGTTTTGAAATCGCGCTGTACATCGTCGAAGTCAAATCGAATCCGATCAAGGTCGCAAGGATCCCATTTTGCGCAACCGCTTCTTTCGGCGACTCAAAGCCTTCTTTCAAATAGCTTCGTTCAGTCGTCTTGTAAATCCGCTGTGCGTATTTCAATAAAGAGAAATACTCTTTCATATCCCCGTGGGACAACGCAGGATTCGCCCGCTCCATCAAATAGAGGTCATGGTACAGATCCAACACCGTACCATCTGGAAAGAACGAACGCCATTCCAGATCGAGCCGCTTAAGTGTAACGTAATCCGCCATCCGCTTGCCGCTTCCCTGGAACAATTTATCGAAAATATGCGGCATCGTTAAAATCGACGGGCCCAAGTCGAAACCGAAACCATCTTGCTCGAGACGATTCACTTTTCCGCCGATGTGACCATTCTTTTCATATAAAGAAACCGCGTACCCTTTTTGCGCAAGGGAAATAGCCGCGGATAACCCACCGAGTCCTCCCCCGATCACGATTACGGATTTTTTAGGATTCACCATGTATGTACCGCCTTTCTTCTCCAAAGTGATTTTTCATGATGTATTCAAAAAGCACCAAAAGATCTGCATCCCATTTATAATTCCCTAGCCAACCGCTTTAAAAACTTTTTTTATATAGTTTTTGTATAATTTTTATACATACTTTATTATAGAAGCAGAATTGTCTGAATGTCCACATTGAAAGACTTGATTAGGCAATGTTGATAGTACTTTTTAAAATAAAAACCACCCTTCCGGCAATCAGCATGCATTTCAATAAAATAAGCCTAAAGAAAAATTCCATACAGGAATTTTCAACCTGCCAGCGAATACTATCCAGTAGACTAATCGAACTGGAGGAATGGCGGATCATGAAAATGAAGACAAAGCTGAAATCGAAACTGTCGCGGACGTTTTCCAGCAATTTCACGAAGGCCTACCAGAAATTCACCATGAGCCATATGGAAGAAAACAAAAACTTGCCCGAGGCCTTTTTGCAACATCCCTTGTCCAAATGTAAAGTGGCCCTGATTTCGACAGCCGGTGTTCACTTGAAATCGGACAAACCGTTTGATGTGGACAATCCTGCCGGAGATCCTTCGTTTCGGATCATCCCATCAGATATTACAGAACAGGAGCTGACAGTCACACATATCTATTTCGATACCAAGTTCGCCAAAATCGATCCGTCCATCGTCTTCCCGCTCCAGCAGCTGAAAAAGGCAGCAGCGGACGGGAAGGTTGGAACGGTTTCCGAAATCAATATCGGACTGAACGGCGGAATCCTCGACACGACTATTGCGGAAAAAGACTTTATCCCGAAAGTCGTGGAACTCTTCGATAACCAAGGCATTGATGCAGCGCTCCTGGTGCCTGGCTGAGGATCCTGCCATAACGTGCTTGGGCTGTATGCCCGGGCTTTAGAAGCTTCACATATCCCAACAGCCATGATCACCTTGTTTCCGGAAATCACGGACAAAGTCGGTGCTCCGCGAACACTTGAGGTGCCTTTCAAAATGGGCCGTCCGTGCGGTGAACCGTTCGATTTTGAAACGAGGAAAAGAGTACTGGACCAATTGCTCGAACTGCTCACGCTTCCATCCGGTACAAGGGCAATCTATCAGGACAAGTCATAAGGAAGAGGGAACGAGGCTTAAGTTGACGCTCCCAACAAAAAAGGCGGTGCCAACAACTCACTGAGTCGCTGGCACCGCCTTTTCTATTTATTACTGAAGAATTAATGGCCGAAAAGAGACAACAGACAAACCGTTTAACTCGAACACTTGCCTGTTGGCAGATCCAGTATTACAATCTCCTCTCTCTTATCGAACTCTTACTTCTTTTTTGGTTTCTTTCTTTTTAATCAGACCCATTCCCATTTCTCTCGCTTCCAGGTTGACCGCTTTGATCAAACTGAAAGTCATCAAAACAATAACCATGGAAAACGGAAATGCCACGATAATCATGGTATTCTGCAATGCCTGCAGACCACCTGAATAGAGAAGGACAAGCGCTGTAGTAGATAGGAAAAAGCCCCAAATCATTTTAATCCGAACGCTCGGGAAAAGTGATCCATTCGATGTCATCATTCCAAGAACGTACGTACCTGAATCAGCAGATGTAACAAAGAAAGTGACGATGATCATAATGGTCAAAATCGACAAAGCCAGACTGAATGGATACTGCTCCAGCAAGCCAAAGAGCGAAGCTTCTGTCGGTAATGAGGAAAGTGCCACAGCACCTGTGTTTTCTCCTGAAATCGCCGCAGTCCCGAATGTCGAGAACCAAATGAATCCGATAAGCGAAGGAATCAACAAGACGTAAACGACAAATTCCCGGATGGTTCTGCCTCTTGAAACCCGGGCAATGAAAATGCCGACAAACGGCGACCAGGCAATCCACCAAGACCAGTAAAAGATGGTCCAGCCATTGATCCATTCGCGGCCTTGCTCATTAAATGGAGCCAAGCGGAAACTCATATTGACGAATGTCTGGACATAAGCGCCAAGAGTGTCCGTGAACAAATTCATGATCAACAAAGTCGGCCCGAAGATCAGTACACAAATGAACAGGACAGCCGTCAATCCCATATTGGCGTTGCTTAAAATCTTGATCCCTTTGCTCAGGCCGGTTGATGCTGAAACTAAAAACAAAACCGTCAGCACAAGAACGATGACAAGCTGCATCAAGAAACTTGCTGGAACGCCAAACAGGTAGGTCAAGCCGCCGTTGATTTGGGCAGTACCGAATCCAAGGGTAGTCGCTACTCCAATAACTGTTGAAACAACCGCTATGATATCGATTGCTTTTCCGATGAATCCGTCAACGCGGTCGCCCAATAGCGGGCGCAATGTCTTGCTGATTAATCCGAGCTCCCCTTTTCTGAACGTAAAGTAAGCGACGGTCAGTCCGACAATTCCATAAATAGCCCATGCGTGGATCCCCCAATGGAAAAACGTGTACCGCATGGCGTCTTTTGCTGCCTCGTCGGTTCCCGTGATCCCAGTTGGTGAACTGATTGCAAAATGGCTAAGTGGTTCAGCGGTTCCGTAAAAAATCAAGCCAATGCCGACACCGGCACTGAAAATCATCGCAACCCAGGTCGGGCGTGAAAACTCAGGCTTTTCATCCTGTTTTCCAAGTCTAATCTTACCAACCGGGCTGAATAAGAAATACGCACAAACTGCTACAAAAAACGTAACAACCAATAAATAATACCAGCCAAAATGCGTGGTGATGAACGCCTGCATATTGCCGGTCATTTTTTCCAGCGTATCTGGCATGGTGATGCCGAACAAGACAAGCACCAGCATGATCGCCACTGAACTAAAAAATACTCCTGAAACTTTTTTCATCTTAATGTATAGCTCCCGTCTAAAATTATTTGCGGCGGGTTTACTTCTATTGGACTACACATATGTATCATGCAAAACCAATACAACTTATTTTTTATGAAGCAATCGCATTTAACCCATTAAACTGTTCAGGTCTGCTAACTGACCTGTACCGTCTTCCACTTAACTAGTTGTTTTAAAACCTTGTCGAACCGGCCTATTCCTAAGCTTATTCATGCTGGGAACGAGCGGTATTTTGTCAGCCAAAACCGTCCTTTTCCGCTTCCGTGTCACTTTTTTTTCTGAGTCAACAATCAATTATACACGATTTTCATCAAAATTTCAGCTGAACTAGAAAAGTGAAGCTTCATGCACCGAATGGTTCTGACAAAAAAAGAAGGTAGAACCCCTTGTGCCTTTGGGTTTCCGTTCCTTCCTCACCGAACCAAATAAATCATTAAAAAAAATTATTAGTTCCGGATATCTTGGGAAGTTGTGGTCGCCGAACTCCCCTCATACCGATTCATCCACCCGGAGCTAAAAACTATTAAAGATGTTTTCAACGGACTATAATTCAAGTAGTCAGACAATTACAGAAAATGAGGAGGATATTTGTGGACAAAACAGCGGTTGAGACATTATTCGTTAATCATTTTGTAGACGGCATTTTAGATCCCGGAAAAGAAATGCTGGGACCCGTGAAAGACGGCGGAACGATTATCGCCAATACGGCTCCGGGTTGCTGGGGACCCATGATCACCCCAAGCATCAAAGGCGGCCATGAAGTGACGAAACCGGTTTATGTGGAGGGGGCGGAACCTGGAGATGCTATCGCCATCCGAATCCAATCCGTTACCGTGACTTCACAGGCCACCGCTTCCGGCAATGATAAAATGATTGAAGACCGCGCAGACGGTGACGGCTACGTAGCAGCCAAATGTCCCGAATGCGGCACAAAGAATCCCGAAACCGTCATTAAAGGCATCGGCATGGAAGCCATACGCTGTGCGAATTGCGGAGCGGACGCTACTCCGTTTGTCTTCACCAACGGCTATACCATCTTCTTTGGAGAAAAAGGCGATGTCGGCTTGACCTTGCCGCAGGAATCTGCCGAAACCATTGCTCGTGACGGACGTACATTTATGAAAACACCAGAAGCTTCTGTACAGAATCCAGTGGTCACATTTGCGCCGCACGACCTGGTCGGCACAATGGCCCGCATGCGTCCGTTCCTCGGCCAATTGGGGACGACGCCATCACGTCCGACACCGGATTCCCATAATGCGGGTGACTTTGGTTCGTTCCTGGTCGGTGCCCCCCATGATTTCAAGAGCACGCAGGAAGAATTGGAGACCCACCGGACAGACGGACATCTGGACGTCAACCGGGTGCGTGCCGGTGCTGTGCTGATTTGTCCCGTGAAAGTTGCCGGGGGCGGCGTTTACCTCGGCGATATGCACGCCATGCAAGGCGATGGGGAAATCGCTGGGCACACAGCCGACGTTTCCGGCATTGCTCATCTTCAGGTCCACGTTTTGAAAGGCTTGAATATCCAAGGGCCGATCCTGTTGCCGAATGTGGATGACCTGCCTTATACAGCGAAACCTTTCACTGCGGAAGAAAAACAATCCGCACAGCAGATCGCCGACACGTGGAACGTCACGAAAATCGAGAAGTCCTATCCCGTTTCCTTTATCGGCTCCGGACCGAATTTGAACGATGCCACGGAAAACGGTCTGGAACGTGCCGCAGATTTCTTCGGTGTGACCGTACCCGAAATCATGAACCGCTCGACCATCACCGGCGCCATTGAAATCGGCCGCCACCCGGGCGTCGTCACCGTCACTTTCCTGGCGCCTGAGCAGTATTTGAAGAAAACCGATTTGCTGGAGTTGGTAACAACCCAATACGGAGAATGAAAACAACCGCCATTCCGGAAAAGGAATGGCGGTTATCTTTGTATTGGGTTGTGCTGCTGCAGTCAACTTCCACCTAGCAGTGCGCTGATAGTGCTTGGATTGCTTGGAGTGATGGATGATTGCAGCATCCCCGATTAAAATGCTGGACGATAAGCCGTAAGCGGAATCTCTTCGTAAGCTTCCGGATCCAACTGTTCGACGGAACCGTCTGCGACCCCTTCAATGATTCCGGAAAGGCCGCGTTCAACCGATTTGACCAATTGCCCTTTTTCTTTTTGCCCCAGGCTCTGTGTCTGCCCTCTTACTTCAAACAAGACGGTGCCGCTGCCATTCAAAGCGTAGCTTCCGAGTGCTGTTCCGGGAAGGTCAAGCCCTTGCGAATAGAGTGAGATGTTGGTGAATTTCGACTCGCCGTAGGACTGAAGTTCGTTGTATGCCAACAAGTTCAATTGTCTCGAGAAATCGTAATCGTAGTTGTCGGCATACTCGGCATACTTCGCGCCTTCAGGAGTGGATGGATCCGGAACAAATTGTGCCGACAGGGAAAGCGTTACAGGATCAGCTGTGCCATCGACATAGTAAAGGCCCTGGTGGTGCAAGTCGACAAAGACGTCCACATTGCCGAACTCTTCCTGCAGTGAGGTGTAGACGTCACGGGAAGTCTGCGCTTCCGGTGTGATGAACCATCCCGGCTGGTTTGAAGCTCCTGGGAAGTCCTGTGCTTGCGGCACATACTCAAGATCCGGATTGAAATCGCGGTTCACGTCAAACCCGGGATTGGCGCCGTAATCATAGTTTTGGCTGATGCCGCGGTCCAAGTAGTTCCACGAAGGCGTTGCGCCTGCCAATTGAGGGAAGCTTTCCAGCGTCTCACTCCACGTTAGGCTGTTGCGGCGCTTATCCGCTTCCGAAGCATCGGGATTCATCATCGGCATGAAAACGACCGTCACTTCTTCACGGATAGCACGTGATTCCTTTGAATTATTGGATAAGGTTTTCAATAGATTGAGAATCGCGACCGTTCCTGTTTTTTCGTTGCCATGGATTTCACTTTGGACAAGAAGCACCTTGTCTCCCGTACCGACCCGTGCAGTATAGTTATCCAAACCTTCATGAGACTGCCCGGCCACATCCAATTGAACTGTTCCTTTGCTGGTGGCTGCAATTTGCTTCAGACTTTTTTGCAGCTCCTGGTAATCGATAAATCCGGAAATGCCATTATCATGATGATGCTGCGCTGGTTTCGTTTCATTTTCCACCGCATATACCGGCATTGCCAATGCTGTACACAAACTTAATACCCCAACTGTACCCGCCCATTTTCTTTTCAAAAATCCCCACTCCTTCTGTTTTTTTACTTGTAGCTAACACGCTCTTTTGAGGGCCTTTCGATTCTCCTTTTTTCAAGTCTTTTACTTTGCTCAAAAACAGCTTAGCAATAAAATAAAAAATAGTAAATATATTTAGAATATTCAATTCTTTAGTAACAGACGCCCTTAATTTCGTTAGAATTTCTTATACCAATAGACATGTATTGACCTGTATATTTCGACCCACCAAATACCTTACACAAATAAAACCACCTTTCCGAAGAAAGATGGTTTCCGACTGGTGAAGCAACTTCAATTCCCTGCGAACTACAATAATTAGCCGCAATTAGGTATGGTGACGATTCAGAGATGATGGCTGCGGCGCAAAATAATGCACAGTCGCATAGTTAAACGATTCCATCAAAAAGTCCCTCGCCGCTTTGCTGATGTCCGCGTTCGGGTTGGTGATGTCAAAGCCGTGGTAAGCGCCTTTATAGATCCTGAAGTCGACCGGAATGCCTATAGCTCTTAAATTCTCCACATAGCGGATCGTCTCATCCCGGAACGGTTCAAGGTCTCCGACGAACGTGACAGCCGGCGGCAAATTTCGGCAATCGACCGCGCGTCCTGGAGCTGCATAACTCGGCACATTCCGTCCATATAGATCACCAAGATACAGTTTCCAGCCCCAGCGATTGGTAGCTGAATTCCAGACATAAGCGTTATTTTCTCTGGCAGATTCCGATAGCATCCGGTCATCAAGCATTGGATAAAGCGGCATGTGAAACGCCAAGTGAACATCTCCTCTATCACGCGCAAGCAACGCCACTGCCACCGTCAATCCACCACCAGCACTTTCACCTCCCGCCATCAACTGATCTTCGCAGATGCCTAATTCCTCTGTATGGTTTTTCATCCACACCAAGACCTTGTAGCAATCGTCCAGCGCCGCCGGGTAAGGTGCGTCGATCGACAGGCGATAATCCGGTGCCACAATGACGCAATCGCTCGTATCGATCAAACGTTTATACATATCCCCGCTCATCTCCGGAACGCCCTGTGCATAGCCGCCGCCATGCATCCACAGCACTCCCGGCAACTCTTTTACAGTGGCACGCGGTTTGTAGATCCGTACACGAATTGAAGACCCGTCCCCGCGGCTCACCCATTCTTCACTGCAATCCAAGCCCTCCACATCTTTTCCTTTAAAGCGCTTGTCCATCTGCTCTTTCGAGTTGTGCATCGACTGGATAAATTTTTCTTCCGACGATTTCGTCACCAGCCGGTCCAGCAGCATCCCCCTGAACCTCAATTGCTTATTGACCATTTTGCGCGTTACTTTCAATGCGAATCCCCCTTTCAGTTCTGCAATAGCGAAAACTCAATTCCTTCTATTTCATGAAGCTATAAAAATAACCTACTTCTCACTATCAACTTTGAGAAAGTAGGTTTTGATTATAAAAATTATATGCAATAGACAATCATTGTTCGGCATCAGTCTCTCTACTTCTATTATACCGCTAACAACACCTTATTTACAGACTATTCTTGCTCTAATCTCTGCCTTATACTAGTAGACAAAGCTACAGAACAGGAGGCAGATCCGTATGGATGAAAAAAAAGGTATCTTAGACCTTGGCCCTTTCTTTCACGGAACAAAAGCGGAATTGGAGATTGGGGAGTTATTGGAGGCGCAGCACGCATCCAACTACCAGGATAGGAAATCCAATTACATCTATTTCACGGCCACCTTGGAGGCTGCTAAATGGGGAGCAGAATTAGCAGCCTCCAATTCCAAAGAAAGAATTTATCTCGTAGAGCCGTTGGGTGATTTTGAGAATGACCCGAATTTGACCGACAAGCGGTTTCCCGGAAATCCAACACGCTCTTACAGATCTAAGTCGCCTCTCAAAGTCATCGCCGAATTAGGTGCTTGGGAAAGACATTCCGAAGAAGAAATCAATCATATGCTTACATCCTTAAAGGCTTTGCGCGAGCAGGGCAAGGCAATCATAATTGATTGACCTTTTCAAAAGGACCAATTATGAAGCCAGCCGCCATTCCAAAAAGGTCTGGCGACCGGCTTTTTTTAGTGGAAAGACTTTTACAATAGTTGACCGTTCTTGGCCTATAGCGCCCGCTCTTTTCTTTTGAACAGAAGCTTGAAATCAGGTTTCCAGTCGACCCCATCTTCAGACTGTTCCCACACACTCTCTATCACATTTCCGCTTTCATCAATTTCTCCGATAAAACGCTGAAGAAAATCGAGTGGCGAAAAGTCAGCCGCCTCTCTCCACAGCTTCCAAACGCCCCCCTCAAAACTCATCTGATACAAACGCGTTACGCCACGCGTGTCAAAATAATGCTGCACGTAATTGCCCGAAGCCGAATCCCAGTCATAGATGACCGTACTGCTCGGAAATTCTGCTTTATCTATGTGCGTGCGCTGGATGATATACGTTTCATCCAGCCATTCAAATTTTGTTTCACCGACAATCGGATTCGGCTGAAGATGCGGATGGGTCACTTCCACTGTCCACGTGCCGATGAAAAAGCCAAGCCGTTCCATCATCTCTGTGCGAGTTCCTGGTTTCATAAATGACACCCTTTCACTTTTTTTAAAAAGCAGCAAAAGCATATTCTTATATATGTTCTCTGCGTGTGGTCTATTTCCTACAAAAAAGCTTATTTTTAATTTTAAATCAGTGTAGCTTTTCTAATTTTCGTTTCGTTGATGTGAGTATTTTTAACGCCTGGGATGGCGAAGTGATAGCAGATACTTGAATTTCTGTTAGCGAAAAAAGTTGCCATTCCAAAAAGGAATAGCAGCTTTTTTTATTCAGAAGATCTTCTTAGTCCAGTTCAGCCAACTTCAAAACACTCGCTAATAGCACATTCGCACCAGTCTTGATGTCAGCTGGTTCAGCGAATTCTTTCGGGTTGTGGCTGACACCATGCAGGCAAGGAATAAAGATAAGCCCAGAATCCATGACGGCAGCCAGTGAATTGGCGTCGTGGTTCGCGCCACTCATCATGACCCGGTATTCCAGTCCAGCTTCCTTGCATACCCGCTTTACAGTCGCAACTATCTTTTCCGATAAATCGGATGGATACTTTTCGATATTCGGCTTGATGCTCACTCTGTGGTGAGTCGTTGCATAAGCCGTAAACCGGTCCGCTATTTCGCGCATGAATTTTATATTCGTCCCCCTGATTTCAAGGGTGAAGTCCACTCGTCCCGGTACGACGTTCGCTAAATTCGGATGGACATACAGTTCACCGACAGTCCCGACATTCGGTTCGTCAAACGACTTGACGATATGCTCAAATTCCAGCAGGATTTTCGCCGTACTGATCAATGCGTCTTTTCGATCTCTCATCCCGGTAGTCCCGGCATGCGCAGCTTCTCCGTGGACCGTGACGTCCAGCCGCTTGATGCCGGCAATCGCATGGACAATTCCGATAGGCGCATCTTCAGTCTCCAAATTTCTCCCCTGCTCGATGTGGAGTTCCAAATAATCGCTGTAGCGTTCTGCCCCGTACGACTCTTCGATTTGCTGAACGCTGAAAGGCGTACTTTTCAACCGTTCGTTAAAATCATCGTCAATCTGGATAGTTCCGCAAAACGTGCGGCTGCCGAACGTACCGCCCAAAATATTCGATTCTTCACCGCGGAATGAAGCGGCTGTCACAGGTCTCTTTAACGGCGTGCTATTTTCAGCAAGCGTAATCAACAACTCCAATCCCGCAACGACACCAAGCGCGCCGTCATATTTCCCGCCGTGTTTGACCGTATCCAGATGCGATCCGATCAGAATGCCGTTATCACTTTCGGGACCCACAGTTCCGAATACATTGCCGATGGCATCGCGGTGCGTTCGAATCGAATACTGCTGACATTTTTCGACGAACCAGTCCAATGCCGCTTGTTCCTGCTCCGTATAAGCCAGGCGTGTGATCCCTTCACCTTCCGAAGTGATTTGGTTCACTTCCTCCAGCATTGCCAGTAACCGTTCATTGTTCACTTCCACCTTGAATTACCTCCCCACTCATTCATTTGGTTTTACAAATCGGCCGAAAGCCCATACTTCTACTCCCATCAAATGCCAATACACCGATTGCGATCTGACAAATCCTTAAGTGATAAAGTTTTCAACGCACGACCACTTTCACATTGGAGAAATTCATTATTCAAAACTAAAAGCCGGTCTCAATTCCCGATCTTCAAAGCCCCATCCTTATTCTGCAGGACAGCCAAAATACTCAATGCAGCCAGAAGGCTCGTCTTCGGATTGCTCGGCATCGGATGGTTTTCAACCTGCAGCTGCAGCTTGCCGAAATCCCCTTCCGCTTCGATGGTATGGGTATTCTGTTCAACGGCCGGATCGACGATGATGCGCACCGAAGTTTTCTCGATGCCGATCCCTGCCAATGCGAGTGTCATTGCCACATTGACGTTCTTCGGGAATTGTTCGACGGCGTCGCGTGCAGAGCCTTCGAATATCACCTTTTCTTTGTCCGCATCCATTCCGAGCGACGCCGGTGATTTCCTTGTCGTAAGCTGAACCTGCTCCAGGCCGCCAGCTGCTTTCGCCGATTGAAGGACGTCGAGTCCACCGATGGCACCGGACGGCAGATAGATTTGCGTCCCCAAAGACTCAGCCAAGGTTTTAAGTTCATCCAGGAAGCCGGCATCTTTAAAGACGCCAATGCTGCTGACGACGAGGTCTTTTTTATGGGTGACGACGTCTTTCACATAGAGCCGAGCCGCTTCCACAGTCGTGGCTTCTACGACGATATCGAGCGGCAACTTCAAAAACGCTTGAAGATCCGTGTAGAAATCGGCGCTGAACTGCTCACTCAATTGGTGGCCCATTTCCTGGTTGCGTCCGAAAACCGCAATTATTCTTCCATGAGCTTTCTGTTTGCCGTTCACCTGTTCCAATAAATACGTAGCGATATTCCCTGTTCCGATAATTCCGATGTTCATGATCGGCCTCCTCCTCTGGTTAGACGAACCTCTGTATACACTCTTTTTCTGTATTCCTACTTATTCTTTACCCGTAAATGGATAAAGGACATCTCCAAAATCAAAGGAATATTACTCTCTAGTAAGTATGAAGCCTTATTTAACACTATTGCTAATCCAGCTAAATAAACTGATTTTTATGATAATTATTTGCTATTTGAATAAAAATTCTTTATAATAGAAGTGCCTTATTGAAGGAAGTAAAATTTCATGTGAGTAAATTGCAGAACGTTCATTAGATATCCAACCGCTGAAAGCGGCGATTGCCAGGAGAAATTATAACAAGAAGGTCTTCTTTTTACTTTATGTACTATTGACGATTGTATTACGAATCTCATCAGTTGAAGAGAAAGTCACCCCCTGTTCCATTCATGTCCCAAAGAGCCGAAGTTTTCGCATTGCAGCTGAACCGTAAGCCAAGGAGCGATAGTTGAATATCAGACTCCCGGACCCGGATCAAAACCAATTCATTCACCCACTGAGGAGGAACATGGCATGTGGAATATCAAAAAAGGGATTTACATTGATCGGCCGATTGACGAGGTTTATCAATACGCAATCGACCCGACCCATTGGTTCCAATGGTACGTCGGCCTTTCAGAGCCCGAAAATTTAGTCGGCAAAGGGGAAATCGGAACGACAATGGACATGAAATACACCATGCTGGGAATGCATATGCCAATTAAGGTTGAAGTGCTGGAAACATCCAAAAACGGCGACAGCTATTCATGGAAAGGCACGGTCAAAGGAGCCGTAACTTCCCAACAGTTTTGGACATATGTTCCCGAAGGAGAAGGCACGGAAATAACGCTCGACATGGACTATGAACTGCCCGGAAAGCTGATTGGGAAAGTAGCCAATACGCTCATCATCAAAAAACTGATGGACAATTCCGTGGAGCAAACCTTAAGCAACCTGAAAGCCATTTGTGAAACATCCGACACTTACAGCATGCAGGGTGATTGACCCAAGACCATCTGAAAAACCAACTGATGACCATACTCACAATCGTCAATTTTAAACAGCTGCTCTGATGGATTTCATCTTAAAGTGCAGCTGTTTTTTTGAAGCCCCATTTTCCAAGAGTGTTGCAAAATCAAGTTCGTGCCAAAGATGTCTGCACTGTGAAAGGAGCGGAATTCTCCAATGTTGAAACTTGAGAAAATGCTTGCACCGAATAACAGGGAGTTTTCTTATATAGAAGCCGGTGATCCGCTCGGCATCCCGCTCATTTTACTCCACGGCCTCGGTGATTCCTGCCGGACATTTGAGCTGCTGCTTGAGCAGTTGCCGGACCGCATCCGCGCCATCGCTTTTACCCAGCGCGGCCACGACGGCATCGATGCACCTGGAGCGTCTTACAGAACCCAGGATTTCGAAGCTGATTTACTGTTGTTCATGAACCATGCTGCCATCGAGCAAGCCTTCATCCTAGGTGCATCAAGCGGCGGTTTTGCCGCAAGGAACTTCGCGGTCCACCACCCGAAACGAGTACTCGGACTCATCCTGGTCGGTGCCCCTTCCGCGCTCGGCGACAAGCCGGAAATCGTCAAAATACAGGAATCCACTTTGTCCCGGTTAACGGATCCCATCAGCCCGGCATTTATCAAAAGTTTCACGGAAGGTATTTTCGCTAATCCAGTCCCTTCTGACTTTCTTGAGATGGTGAACAGTGAATCACAAAAAGTGCCAGCACGTGTTTGGAAAGAAACGAGCGAGACTGCGCTGAAAGAAAAATTTCCTGATCGCTTGGACCAGGTGAAAGCTGCCACGCTCATAATCTGCGGAGGCCAGGACAGGATCGCATCACCAAAAGACCAGGAAAAACTCACCGATGCCATCACTGGCGCAAGCCTCAAAATCCTTCCAAAGCTTGGCCATATGCTGTACTGGGAAAATCCCGAAAAAGTCGCTGAAGAAATCACCTCTTTTATCGATAACTTTGAATAGGGCTGCATTCAGCGGCATTCAAATACGAATAAAATCGACCTAACCGCGATTCCGTAAAGGAATCGCGGTTAGGTCGGCAGGCACATAAGGCCTTTGTATAATTGGAATCGTTTAGATAATTTTTTTTGCACAGTTTACCTCTTCCTTCTATAATCCCGCGGTCAATCCCCCATCAATGACAAATTCAGCCCCCGTAACATAACCCGATTCATCTGAAGCTAAGTAGACAAGCAAGTCGCTCACTTCTTCTGGCTGGGCTGTGCGCTGCAACGGAATCGCCTTTGCCATCTTACTGACTCGGCTTTTCCTGACCATCGGCGTTTCAATAATCCCCGGATGAACGGAATTGACGCGGATTCCTTCTCCTCCAAACTCGACCGCGGCACTTTTCGTCATGCCTCTTACCGCGAATTTTGAAGCACTGTAAGCTATGGAGTCGGTGTTTCCGCTTAGCCCGCTAATAGAAGAAATATTGATGATGGACCCATTCTCCGCTTTGCTCATTGAGGGATGCACGTACTTCATCCCCAGAAATACCGAGACTTGATTGACGTCAATGACTTTCCGGTACTGGGCTTCTGTCATTTTGCCGATGGGTTTGAGCAACGCAATCCCCGCATTATTGACCAGCACATTGACCGCTCCGAATACGGTTTCTGTCTCCATGACCACCCTTTCCCATTCCGAAGCTTTTGTGACGTCATGCTTCATGAACTTGATGTCGTTTCCGAGATCTCTTGTCGCCGCTTCGCCTTCTTCTGTCAGGATGTCCGTAATTACGACCTTTGCTCCTTCTTCTAAAAACCGTTTGGCATGCGCTGCTCCCATCCCTCTGGCGCCACCGGTTATAATGGCTACTTTGCCATCTAATCTGCCCACTACCAATCCTCTCCTTCTATTTCAGACAATGAATAACACTCTATCAGCTCACTGCTGCTCTGTTTAACCTTTAAAAAAAGACTGCAGCCCCACTCGATTGAACGAAAATGGTCTACAGTCTATAGTTTCAAAGGAGTGCCTCTTCTTTTTCGGTATGCAAAGCCATTTCGATGAAGAATTGGATCTGTTCATCGAATTGCTGCATATGCTGCTTTTCAACCCGGAAGTTGGTGGCGTACTTTATTTTATTGCGCTGCTCTTCAGGAAGCAGGTTGTTGATCCACAGCTCTGATACTGTCGTTGGCTGCTTCGGTGTCAGGGAAGATAATTCGGCCAGTATTTTTTCACCTTGCCCGGTCCGGCCGCTGCATAAGGTGATAAAGGAATAATTCGTAAGTTTATCCTTTTCCCTATTGATGAATGTCCGCATCGGAGCGGCAATCTTTCCTGCCCAAATAGGTGCCACCAAAATGATCGGCCCATAGTCGCTTATCTCAAAATCAAGCGGAGCCAGACGTGAGTTGCGCTTCACCAAGAAATCGGCAAAGATGGAAAGGTTTTTCCGTTTCTTTTTTTCCTTCACTTCGTACATATCACAGCCGATTCTATCACGGAGTTCGAGAGCCAATTTTTCGTTGTTTCCTGAGTGGGAATAGTAGACGACCAACGGTTTCATGGTAGTTCCTCCTAAGAATTTGGCGTTTGGTATTTTGGATTGGCCATGGGCTGTTTAACGCTACACAAGGAGCAAGCATTTATTAAATTCAAGGTCATAATAGTACAATGTCAAAATATTGTCAATATGTCGAATTCGAAACATTTATTTAACAAGCATCTTCAGAAAGGGATTTAATTTTTGAAGGTTTCTCATGATTACGGAACGATGCATTTATACGAATAAAAAAAGGAATATCCCCCATCTTCAGGCCTCGCATATGCACTATAAATGTTCTTATTCGATCCTCTTCAAAATTCACTCTACTAAAATAACAATAAAAGGATTATATTTAATAGTTAGAGTGAAAAAATACCACCATGAAACGACAGAGAAGAGGAATAGAATGACTGCACCAAACACAAAACGAAAAGCCAATAAAGGGAAATTGATGTTACGGGCACTGCCCATTATCATCGGCGCGTTTATCACCGCCTATGGCCTCGAAGCCGTACTGATCCCGAACAATGTATCAGACGGAGGAGTCACAGGCATCAGCATCGTCGGCTCCCAATTATTCGGCTTGCCGCTTGGCTTGCTGATTGCTGTCCTCAACATTCCATTTGTCTATTTAGGCTATAAGCAAATCGGGAAAAGCTTTGCCATCTACTCCATCATCGGCATCGCTTCCCTTGCTTATGCTACAACGCTTATGCATCATATCCCGGCCATCATTGAAGGCGATACCCTATTGGTCACCGTTATTGGGGGCATCATCATCGGTTTTGGGATGGGGCTTGCACTCCGCAACGGGGGTGCGCTCGATGGCATCGACATGCTGGCCGTGCTGCTTTCACGCAAACTGCCTTTCGGAACAAGTGATATGATTTTATTCCTTAACGTATTTGTCTTTATCATCGTTTCTTTCGTCTTCGGCCTGCAGGGCGCTTTCCTATCAGGAATTGCTTACTTCATCGCCTCAAAAGTAATCCATCTGGTCGAAGAAGGATTCAGCGGCTCCAAAACCTACAAAATCATTTCGCGTGAACCAGAGCTGCTCGTCCAGACCATCTACGACCGGCTCGGACGCAACGCCACCTACAATATCGCCAACGGTGCCTATACAAACGAGCAATACAAAGAAATCACGTGCATCATCAACCGGCTCGAAGACAGCAAAATGAAGGAAATCATCTTCGAAATCGACAGCAACGCGTTCGTCGCTGTCTACGATGTAGCCGAAGTAAGGGGCGGGAGTTTCAGGAAACGGGATATTCATTGATTGTCAGAAACAAAAACAGACACAAAACTCTTTAAAAGAGCTTTTGTGTCTGTTTTTACGTGGAGAACTTTCTTACTCCGAATGTTTCAGGAAAAGAGAATTTCCATTTTTGATAAATCTCCAGATCGCCGCAATCAGGAAGATCACGATACCGGCAATCAAGAATCCTTGGATGGCTGTTGCTAACTCCGGATTGACCCGACCGCTCGCATACGAACCGTAGATTCCGAAGAATGCCCATGCTAAAGGCAGTGGGTAGGCAGCGTTCTTGTACTGCGTCAAGTAAATGAGGACAAATGCGATGGCAACCGTCAAGATGATCAGAGTCCAGACCGAATAGGAAATGCCGAAACCGTTCCACTCCAGCTGTACCAAAAGCAACGAGACGTTGACGACGGTTGCGATGGTCACCCATGCACAGTAGAGGGTGAAGCTGAGTCCTGCCAGCGTCGACGGAACTTCAAAGCGATGTGTATAGATTTTCCCGATGATGACGAGCAAGGAGAACAACATGCCTATTATTAAAATCGTGGAAATGCCCAATCGCTCATAAGAGAATGCAACGATCCAGCTCATATTGAACAGCGAGAGAACGATAAACCATGGTGTGATCAACAAGACCAGCTTGCTGACTCTGGCATCTTTCCGTTTGATAAACAAATAGATCAGCGTAATCAACAGCAGACTATAAATGACGCCCCAAATCGAAAACGTAAAAGGCGCCGGGGAAATAAGCGTCAAGTATTGGTCGGAGATGTCCCCTTGGCTCTGCCCATTGAAAAACCCGGAAGATCCGAGGTAATTGACACCGAGCGTCAAAAAGTATAAAACCAAATTCAAAATCGTGAACAGCTTTGTTTTCTTCAGTGTACTTTCGTCCACAATGACTCATCCTTTCATTAGTTATTTTTTATCGTTCCGTGAATACTGCACTGCACAGTAAAATCCAAACAGCACAAAATAATTCCTATACAAGCTTTCTCCATTATCTCTTCCCTGATTAGTTAAATTGTAAAACTGTTCTCTGCAGCAGAAACGAAAATCTGTCTGCACATTGGGGAGTAGGCTGTTGTCTGCTCAAGAAATCTAATTTTTTTACCTAGATTTGATTTCTTCATTTATTAATAGATCTCCAAACATTTTTAAAAACTAAAAGTCATGCTATCATAAAAGCAAAATAGTATCCGCATCTTAAATTAACGTTATTTTCATCATATTTCCTCTAAATAAACTTATATGTCTTTAACGATGTTTCTGTGCTTTAATCTGAAACGAAAGGCGGCGTTGAGGATGTTCGAGGAAAAGAGAACCCGTTTTGTACATGGCTGGATGGCGGCCGCGATCATCGTGGCGGTTTTCATCCTGCTGCAGGCCACTCAAAATGTACTCATCACCAGTGTGATGATGCAATTGATTTTCTATACAGTCCTGCCGGTATGGCTGCTGAGCTACCAGTTCAAAAAACGTAGTGTAAAACTGCGCCACGTCGTGTTCTTCCGCGGCACCGCGCGTTGGCTATTGCCGTTATCCGGGCTCACCGTGCTGGTGCTGCTGTTTTCCATGAGCATCTATTGGCTGCTGTTGCGGGCGCTCATGCCCATCGCCCCAGCTGTAGTCGATTTTGCGCTCACGCCGCAGCCGTTCCCCGACGCGCTATGGTACATGGTGGCGACCAGTTTCATCTTAGCGATCATCGCGCCGATTGCAGAAGAGTTCGTGTTCCGCGGGTTGCTTCTGAACCGGCTGATCGCAACATTCGGCTTCTGGAATGGGCTCGGCTTGTCGAGTCTGATTTTCGGCATCTTCCACGTCAACTTTTTCGGTGCCTTCCTGTTCGCAGTGGTGGCATCGCTCCTGTACCTGAAGACCGGCAATTTACTTGTCCCAATTCTGATGCACATCGCCAATAACCTGATCGCCGTTTACCAAAGTTTCGTCAATCCGTCTTTTCCACAATGGCTGATGGTATCGAGCATCAACGACTTGTATACGAAAAGCGTGCCGAACCTTGTTGTGTTGCTTGCCAGTCTGGCATTGCTGCTGCTCATCATTGCGCGGATGGCTCGGGGGTTGGAGAATAAGGTGAAAGAAACGCGTGTTTTCTGGACTTGAATTCTAAAGGAATGCTGACGGGAACATTCCCTGCATTAAAATGATAATCCAGGAGCTGTTCCAAAAGAACAATTTCCCACTCTATCCCTGTATGCCACAGAATTCACTTAGAATTTTTACACTGGGAAGCGATTTTAAAGCCTTCTACCCAGCGCTGGCCCGCTTGCTTAGCAGAACTGAAACTGCAGAAAATAAAAAGAAGCAACCGCCCACTTTCCTCCTCGGATAGTAGGTGATTACTCTTAAGTAATTGAATTCAAAAGTTTTTTCCATGAGCAACTTAACATAGTACACACATTCATCGAGAAAATCTTCTGTCACAGGAGTATCTTTATACTCTAAATCCCGTTTCGTATAATCCACGCTCTTCATCTGATGAGGAAGAGCAAAACCGGATACGTTAAGACCGGATGGCACTTCGACTTCCATAGGATGGCCCATAGATTTAGAAGTGATTGGACAGACGAAAATGAACGTTGATTTTTCATTGTACTCAGTGTTGCTTAATACAATAGCTGGTCTTCGTTTTTGTATTTCCATGTCTGTGCTTGGGTCAAAGTTCAAGTAGATCAAATCTCCTTGTGCCGGCATATAAGTACCCATTATAACTCTTCTCCGACTGCACCTTTAATCAGCTCTTCACCCTGATTATCACTTGTCAGACCCTTAATAATTTCATTGAGTGACTTGCGTTTTTTCAAAGGCTTAATCATGATTGTCCCATTATCCAACACGGAAATTTCTACTTTTGTATCGACTTCTATTATCGTTTTATTGATGATGGACGCATTGAATCGAACCCCCAGATTATTCCCCCATTTTTTTACTATGGCTTGCTGGTGATCAACGACTTTTGCCATGATTTCCACCTTCCTTCATGCTATCATTTTGTCACGCCCAAAAAGTTTAAACAATGTTTATACACCCTTCACCCTTACATTCAAGCGTGTTTCTAATTTATATCTCCCTTTCTTAGAAATCCTTTTCTAAACCACTTCTGCCGTTCTTTTTAACTGCGCTTCCATATCATCCAGCCACTTGATGCATTTGTTCTGCAGCCAAGGAAATGGATGATAGTACAGCGGGTGCGTTTTATAGGCGAGGCCCTTGATGTCTGCCACCTCCCATAAAAGGGGATACGCATTTTCCGCAGCTGGAATAATCGGCGCTTTAGTGCCCCATCCCGCGATAACCGCATCTGCCCGCTCCACGCAATCCAAAAGTTCAACGTACCGATCCATTGAAAAGATCGTATGGCGGCTATCGCCGCATTTTTTCATGAACCTCTGCCCTTCTTTATACTCGTCAAATTTCCTCGTCCTTAGGTCAGTAAGGTTGATGACATGGACTGAATTCCAGTTCATCCGCTCCATGAGGCGCATCAATTGGTACAGCGTATTATCGGGAGTGGCGGGTGTGAGCGGCAAGTCTGCAACTTCACCTGAAAGCAAAAGAATCGAATCTTCTCCAGCCAACGGAAGACATTGCCCTGGATTCAAGAGCACGAATAACGCATCGACTCCTTCACTTTTTGCGCCTATTCGGCTGATGACAACGAGACTTCGGCAAGTCTGAATTTCCCT
The DNA here is from genome assembly GCF_050686535.1 of Planococcus sp. SE5232. Classification (NCBI taxonomy): domain Bacteria; kingdom Bacillati; phylum Bacillota; class Bacilli; order Caryophanales; family Caryophanaceae; genus Planococcus; species Planococcus sp. SE5232. The sequence goes on from NZ_JBOGCP010000003.1 coordinate 256,566, forward strand.
GTGCGTCTGCAGTTTATAGAAAGCTGCCTGTGTGTAAAAAAGATTTTCCAATTCCTTGCCTGATTGAAACATACTTTTCCTCCTTCAATTTTTTACTGTCTTTATTGAAGAGGCATCCGTTGAATGCGCGGCAAAACAACCCGCCATTCCATTTTTATGTAATTTCATCTTAACAAAATGGAACGTATGTTTGCAATAGGCAATTCAATTGTTCGGGAAATAAATTTCCAGAATTCCTCCCATGCTTCTGTTTCATAAAAACTTAAGGTTGTTTATTGTAATAAATAAAAATGCATGAAGAATCCGTTCCATTTCTGGATATGTCGGTTTCTTCATGCATTTACTTTGTATAGATGAAATTTTTTCTGAAGCAAAGACTCTTATTAACTTTCGTTTAACACACTGGCACTATTCAGTTCCCCAAAGCAATCTTGATATGTTCCAAATGATGCTCTTCGTGCCAGCATAGTTTCGCCAGTTTGGTGGCAACGCTGATTTCACCATTCGTTTCGTGGGTGAAAACGCGGTCCAATTGCTCTTCAGTCACATGCTGGCCAAGTGCGACGATCCGCTCGTTCAGCCCCTCCAGAATTCGGATTGAACTTTCCACCGGCAGCTCGTTGTCCGGAAGTGCCACCCATTTTTCCTGGTCAAAAGCAGGAATTGTTGGATTGTCGTCCGTCAAAGCCAGCTTCAGGCGCTGATACATATTCAATTGCGAATCCGCAATATGATGCACAAGCTGACGAACTGTCCAACTGCCTTCTCTGTACTTCTTGCCCAATTGCTCTTCATCCAATAGATCGACAGCTTCTTTCAACCGCGTGGTGTATGTTTCGATTTTTCCGAGCCATTCCTGGAGATGTTCAGTTTTCACGTTATCAGGAACCTGTAATTGTCCAATCGGAAATTTTACATCCATTTTCACAACCTCTTTTCCTTATCCGTATTTGTGTACCATTGCATTAACGCTCAATATACCAATGAGACCGGACTTTGTAAACTGGAAGGCTGTGGCGCAAACTCCGGCAGGACTTAATTTCACCTCGTCAGTAGTTGAGCTTACAGTTTGAAGAACTTGCCTTATGGGAAATGTAGCAAATATAATGAGCTTCAATCAACCAAATTTGCGAGGGAGTGGTCCAGTTGATCAACAAGCTTGGGCAAGTGATGGTGTATGTGGAGGATCAGGACAAAGCAGTGAAGTTCTGGACGGAAAAAGCAGGGTTTACTGTGGTCGCCGATGAAGGCTCGAAAGAACAGGGCTTGAGGTGGATCGAAATCGCCCCTACCGAAGACGCGGAGACGACAATCGTGCTGCACGACAAAGAAGTGGTTTCGAAACTGTCACCCGAATTGGAACTCGGTACGCCTTCCCTCATGTTCTATACCGACGGCGTGGAAGGACTGTACGCTGATTTCAAGAAAAGAGGCGTTATGACCGGCGACCTAGTGAACATGGGAACCGGCAGAAGCTTCAACTTTGCGGATGACGAAGGAAATTATTTTGCGGTGATGGAGAGGGTTAATAACTGAGACAGACAGTAAAATCCGGAAAGTAAAAGAAGTACTTTTACTTTCCGGATTTTCTTTGTCATGTGGGCGAGTATGGACAATCTGGTTCTTCCCTTAAAATCCTATCATCATTTTCGGATCCACTTTCAGAAAATCTATATATTCTTTTAGTGCCCGTATATGACACTTCTAAATTAGTGGCATATATTGTGTCTTGCAAAGCAAGCGGGTTTTCTAGTACCAGTTCCTCACCTTAGTTCGGAACATACGCATATAGCTTACCTTCATCCGCCACCTCAACTAATATCTCTGAAGGAACTTCCTGAGCAGTTGTTTTTTGCTGATCGATTCTTGCCGGGACAAGTTCTTTTAAGCTCTCCAAATCACGGTATTTCAACGCTTTTATGCCTAAGTTGATCTTTACTTTGTAATTTTCTTCGATACTTCTGACTTTATCTTCAATGTTATTGATTATTGAATTGTTCTCAACAATCAAATCAGCCAAGGTTTGGGATTTCACATTTACTTCTCCGTAATTCCTTATGGTGCTGAGATATGGCTCGTAACATTCTTCAATGAACTTCACATTTAATCGAACCAGTTCTTGTTTCTTTTCAAACTGTTCAACGAGGTTTTCATACTCTTTTTTCACCGGGGCTCCACCCCATTTGCGAATATTTTCATATTCCTTTAAGCCTTCAATACGCGCGCCGATCGCTTTTAGATCTTTCGTTAGAACTTTCAAATCTTGGAGAGTGTCTGCGTAAAATCCTTCTATTTTATGGTCTTCCACTCCGCCAAGAGTAATCCCATTTCTTCGGAAACGTTCTATTACTTCTTTAAAATAGCCAAATCTCGATTCGATTTTTCCGGTAAAATCATTTTCCCTGTTTTGAACGAGAACATCTAACTTTCTTTCAATGCTTTTTAGGGAACTTTGAATTTCAACCAATTGTTGTTGGCCGACAACAGCAGCTAGCAGTCCATAACTTGCATGTACCACTAATCCTGGATTGATCTTTTTCACCAATACCCCCTGCTTATAAATCCCTTTCAAACCTTGTTTATTTACCGCAGGAAGATAACCTTTGCCATTTGCCTTTTCAATCAGCGTCATGCTTTTATCCTTCAATCCTTTTACAACTTCAGGGCTGAATTCCACCTTATACGTTTTATAATCTTTAATAATCATCGATCCAGCTGCAAGGGTTTGTTGAATATCCATCTTCAAAACTGCCGGAATTTCAATTTTTTTGTATTTGGTTTTTATGGTTTCTTCGTTTTGAACTTCCGTAATTTGAGGCATGAACTGTTCATTTGCGTCTTCTTCCACATCCGGTTCAACGTTTGTAATGACCGCTTTACTTTCTGGGGTTGGGATTTGTTCGACATCTGAACTTGTTATATTTTTTCTGCGAAGGTACATAACAAGAACCCCCAACAAAATCACCCAAACGGCTGCTATTAGAAAGATATTTTCCACACCTGATCCCTCATTTCTTTTAAGCTTTTTGAATCCGGCTATATTCAATCCTGATGTTAGACATCAAGTTTTTTAAAGAGCTTTCCAGTTTCCTGAAAAGCTCTTTTTTCTTAGCTATTTACTTTTAGTATTCCTTATATGTTCTTTATGTGCGATTCTATGGCAATTACTTATCAATATCGCTAAGTTTACCAGATTTCAGAGAAACGTGGTTGTATGTCCTAACCTAATTTTTCTCCCGATCAATTTTCATTAAGCTTAGAAAGTACGAGCTACTTCCGATCGCGGTATCTGTACAAAGATTCATAGGACTGGACTCGTCGATCCGTTTCAAAAGAAGAGCGGCTCCAGATGCTCGCTTCATCAAAGGATTCCTCCGTCTCGACCAACTTCAATTCCCCCGCTTCCAGCGTCATGATATCCGACTCGATTACCTTTAGTTCTTGTTGTTTGGAATCCAGCGCTCGAATACGCAATTGGACTTCTTTTTGTGTATCTAAATTGTTTTTGAGGAAAAATGAGTTTTGGTACGGTTGAGAATGGCAGTTTGATGTATGCGTCCGTAAGCATTTCCTTTCGGAACTCATAAACAGCACGGTGATTTCCTCGGGGGCTTGTTGCTGTTCAGATAGAGCCAGCGCATTTTCAACTTTATGGATATACGATGCTTTCTCCGCTAATGGATACACCCACATGATGAAAAATAGAATAGTGGTACAAAACACCGCTGTGAAAACCCATACTGCCTTGGGGTTATGGAATGATTTGGGTGCACCTTTAAACATGCGTCGGACAATCAGATTAATGATGACAATCACCAGCAGAAATGCGGCACAAACAATAAGTGCAACTATGCTTTCAGATCCATTCTGAAAAAAAGAAAGCTGATATGCGTCGGAGAAATAATAATTTAAACCAACGCTGGTAAAGATCACTGCAATGAGAGTGGCTAGAGATATTTTCCAGTGTGTGTTTTTCTTTTTGCCCCTTTTCAAACTCATGGTGGTCCAGAAAAACCAGGCACATGGAAGAATAAAGAGAAAGATGACAAGTGAAACGGTGCCCATTAAATCATGCCTTTCGTGAAAAAAAGTGAGAAACGAACCGTTAAAAGTGAGTGAATAAGGTGAGGTTTTTAAAGAACTGCTTTAATTATACGGAAGCCATGCTTAAAAAGATTCAACTATATAACGGAAAGCTGGAAGAAGGATTTTTCTGCAAGTAATTTCTCCATGTTCTTATAGCTCTATATAAAAAAACGTATCCCGCGGTTCCCGGATACGGCTTTCATTGCTTGCAATTTTACTCAGTAATATAGAAGTGGCATTGGAACAAAGAAGTGATTTAACGGTGTTGTTTGTTCTTTTTGGAGGAAGCAGCATAGACGCCTAAAAAGATAACCAACAATGCTGGAATGACTGCAGCCATGAAATTACCTCCTGGTTTCATTAGACTTGTTGATTCTAATAATTAAAAAGTTTCATCAGCTCATCGAGAGCACCCATTATGAATGGCTCTCTTCTTTACTGTAAAATTCGTAAGCCAAATAGCCGATCAACATCCCGATTCCTGATCCTAATACAATGGCGTTGCCCAATGAAATACTGAAAATGATACCCACAACTACACCGAGTGCGCTTCCGAAAATCATGCCAAGCGGAATCAAACTGTCCAACAGTGTTTGAGCTTCGGTGGTGTCTTTCTTTCCGAGCGTTCCCTTCTTTTGTTTGGCTTTAAGCAGGGTAATGACAAATATAGCAATCGCCCCAACAAACGCAATTGGCAAAACAATGAGGATGATGTCCATCAACGGCTCCATTTGAAGAACTCCCTTCCCAAGCCTATGAACTTAAGCGTAACAAAAGAGAAGGAAATATCAACTCTCTTCCTCTACGAGTTGATTCAACGAAACCTGTGCCACTCTAAACCCATAATGTAAACTGAAGCATTTTGCGGCCAGTGACGCAATTTTTACATTACCACTTAAATAATCTGAATATTGACATAAATTAAGAAAAAGGTGTTATTATGAAGATGTTTATATACATTCAAAAATGTTGCCGGCCATTGGATGCACGTCTTTATCTAGTTGAAAGGAGGAAAAGCAGTGACTATGTTTGAAGAAAAGCAACCCGCAGTATCTATGGAGAAGATGGAATGGATGTACGAACAGATGGTGAAGATCCGTTACTACGAAGACCAGATGGCGGAAGCGTACATGGAAGGCAAAACGCCGGTATTCAATATCGGAGCCGGGACTGTGCCGGGTGAAATGCACTTAGCCACCGGGCAGGAACCAGCCGCAGTGGGCATCGGTGCGCACTTGACGAAAGACGACACGGTGACGGCTCCTCACCGTCCCCATCACCATGCTATTGCCAAAGGGGTCGATTTGAAGAAAATGACCGCTGAGATTTTCGGGAAGGAAACGGGGCTTGGCAAAGGGAAAGGCGGACATATGCACTTGTTCGACCCGGAAGTGAAATTTTCTTGCGGAGGCATTGTCGGGGCCGGCATCCCCCATGCAGTCGGCGCAGCGATGACCAGCAAAATGAAAGGCAAAGACTGGGTAGCTGTCGCTTTCATCGGAGAAGGTGCAGCGAACGCCGGGGCTTTCCACGAATCACTGAATCTGGCAGCCGTTTGGAATCTGCCGCTCATTGTCGTCGTAGAAGACAATTCGTACGGCATTTCTGTGGCGAAAAAAGCGTCCACGTCCGTCGAGTCGAATGATTTACGGGCGTCTGCTTATGGCATTGCCGGTGCCTACGTAAAAGACAACGACCCGATCGCCATGTATAAAGCAGCTGAGGAAGCGGTGGCCAGAGCGCGCAACGGTCAAGGACCGACCATCATTGAAATCGAAACCTACCGCTACCTGGGCCATTTCCAGGGAGATCCAGAACTGTACCGGGATCAAACGGAAGTGCCGGGGCTTCGCCAACTGGATCCGCTCAATAAACTGAGAAAGATGTTGGCCGAATCCGAGAACATCAGCGAAGCTGATTTGGAAACCATGGAAAAGCGCGCCAAACAAGAAGTGGATGAAGCCTACCAGTTTGCAAGAGACAGCAGCTATCCCGATCCGGAATCTGCATTGAAAGATGTCTTCCATCCATAAAACAGAAAAGGAGCCGATCTATTGTGGAAACAGCAAAAAAACGGATGTTGACCGGCAATAAAGCGATGGCTGAAGCCATTTCACAGGAAATGGAACGCGATTCGAATGTCTTTGTCTTGGGAGAGGATATCGGGAAATATGGAGGCATCTTTGGTTCGACACAAGGATTGATCGAGAAATTCGGACCGGAACGGGTGCTGGATACCCCGATTTCCGAAACCGCTTTTATCGGTGCAGCCATTGGCGCTGCCGCTGAAGGCATGAGGCCGATTGCCGAATTGATGTTCGTCGACTTTTTTGGCGTCTGCATGGACCAGATCTATAACCACATGGCGAAAATCCCGTATATGTCAGGCGGCAACGTCAAACTGCCGATGGTGCTGATGACTGCTGTCGGCGGCGGCTACCGGGATGCGGGTCAGCATTCGCAGACACTTTATGCGACCTTTGCCCATATGCCGGGCATGAAAGTGGTCGCACCATCCAATCCGTACGACTTGAAAGGGATGATGGTGTCAGCGATCCGCGATGACAATCCGGTTGTCTTCATGTTCCATAAATCACTCCAGGGGTTGGGCTGGATGGAGCAGTTGGATGTCGCCATCGACAATGTGCCGGAAGAATCCTATACCGTTCCGTTGAATAAAGCAAAAGTCGTCCGGGAAGGCAAAGACGTGACGATCGTCGGCATTCAAATGATGACCCATTACGCGGTCGAAGCGGCGGAGCGCCTTGCCAAAGACGGCATCGAAGCGGAAGTCATCGATTTGCGGTCACTGGCACCGATTGATAAAGGCACCATCATCGAGTCCGTGAAGAAAACCCATCGCCTGCTTGTAGTCGATGAAGATTACCTGTCCTACGGAATGACAGCAGAAGTTTCAGCGATTGTCGCGGAAGAAGCCTTCTTCGAAATGGAAGCGCCGATCAGCCGACTGGCCATTCCCGATGTGCCGATTCCGTACAGCGGCGTGTTGGAAGACTTCGTCATTCCGGGACCGAATAAAATCTATGAGCAAGTGAAAAAGATGATGGACGAAGCATAGTGACTCTGGAGGTGGTGGAATGATTGAAGTCCGATTGCCGCAATTGGATGAGGATGTAGAGGAGAGTTTAATGGTCCTCTGGTTTGTATCAGTTGGCGATTTCGTGGAAAAAGGACAGCCATTAGTGGAAGTCCAGACGGAAAAAGCCGTTTCCGAAATAATCGCTGAAAGCAGCGGAACCATACAGGAAATTGCGGTCAAAAGAGGCGATTCTGCAAAAGTCGGAGATGTGCTGGCAACCATCGATCCTGAAGGGACTGCCGGAAAAGGAACAGCCCAGGATGAACCGCCTGCACAGGAAGCGAAAGCCGAAACAAACGCTGATAGCCAGGCATCCAGCAGCTTCGTGCGAGTCTCGCCGAGGCTAAGGCGGCTGGCAAAAGATCTCGGAGTCAATCTGGAGACGGTTAAAGGAACAGGAAAAAACGGCAGCATCACGGAAGAAGATATCCGGGACGAGTCGGGGCTTTGAAACAACGGGACTTGCACTCTAGTAATCCCCTGGCAGGCATACCAAGAAGGAGACGGCCCCAAATGAGACCGCCTCCTTTTTGTGCTGCCTGCCATGAACGAAGAATCCTTTGAAGCCATAAGCAACGTCGTTTTTGCCATTTCTTCCGATTTTCGAGACACTGCATCGGTGTCATGGACCTCAACTTTACTGTGCTTTCTTCCGGAATGATCGGCGTATCGATGAAGCCCGGTGTCAGTGAGATCAATGGGAATGGATTGACAAAGTAATTACAAGTTGACGGCTAACCATCTGCAGAAGAAAAACAGCCTGCTTTTCCTCTAAAACGCTGCAAGCTGTCGTATTTATATTATGAAGATCATCCACGGTAAAGCGGAAAATAGTCAGGATTCTCAATAGCGCCTCTGCTCAACTGATAATCCGACAGAAGCTTGTAGGCCATTTCGTTGCGGATTTTCTTGCCGGTCAGGATGTCCAGCGGTGTGGTTTTCGTGAACCCGCGCTTGAAGCGGTATAGCTCGTCGCTTGTAGCTCCGCCAAGATGCAGTTGTTTTTTGTTATGCTCGACTCCCCAGCGGCAGCCTTCGTTCAGCACCAGGCTATTGCCCGCGACGCAGAAAAATTCAGGGTCATTCGCCGCCAGATGGTAATGCAGGAACTCCCTGTGATGCACATACAATGATCCCGAAATATAGTGGCCTTCGTATTTCGCGTAGACGATGAATTGTTTGCCTTTCAGCAAAGTGAACGATTCCGCCAGCAACTCTTTCGAGAACCGGTAATGATTCGGAATGTTATTCCGATTCGCCATGATTTCATAGAGCCTGTGAAACTCATCAACCGTGGAACCCGTATAGTCATACTCAATTTCCACGTTATTTTTCAAAGCCCGGCGGACTTGCTGGCGCGTGCTGGATTTGAATTCTTCCATAAAATAATCGTCCACGGTCAAGTCGATGTACATCGATATTCCACGGTTGTCGATGCTATAGATTTCCTCAAAGTCTTTGGCATTCTTCACCCATGAATTGAAGCGGACGTACTCCGAAACGATGTGATGGTCCATGCAGTATTCTTGGAATGCGGCATCGAATGCTGCCACAAGCTCTTTTTTTCTGCCTGCTGCACAGCTGATGATCAACGGTCCACCTGGGCCAAAAGGGGTGATGGTATCGTAGTATGTGATGCCCACTACTTCAATTGGGATCGGCCGCACAACAAATTGGTAATGGACACGACCGAAGTCCGTCACAAACTCAAAAACCTCATTTTTCCCTTTCTCCTGTTTCGCGTATGCACTGCCCCATTCCGGTAAGAAAAAGATGTCAGGCAATAAAGAGGGCGTCTTAACTGTCATTTCATATTTCCTCCTTTGGATAGCTGCAAGCTAAAGCTCAGAATTTCATATCGAGTCTAAATTGATGATAATCAAAGAGGGTTAAAACTAAGTTAAAGCCGGGTTTAATGTAAGTTTGGATAAGCTCTGGATCAAAACGTTTATAGATTACTCTTTTTCTCTCACGTATATCAGAGCTTACTCGGCGTACCAGCCGTTTTATCTCCCAGTCTTACTTTTCAACAAGGACCTCTTGTCTGCTGAAAATCGATTTTGGACAAAAAAAAATACAGGACATTGCGATGATCCATTGCAATGTCCTGCAGTTGATATTTATATGTTTTTTGAATTTAGGGCTCTGTAAGTGAAAATCCATCACACCATTTGCCTAGTTGTTTCGTTTATCCAAAGCTTTCACCAATTCTTCAGCCAATGCTTCAGAAGAAAACGGGTCACGCCCGGTCACTAATTGGTCATTGCCCCAAACCACTTTTTGCTCAGCGGAATAATTAGCCACTTTGCTCATCTCACCTTCCAAGCTGAATGGCAGAATCGCCGGAAGCCCTTCCGGTTCGACCGCTTCCGGATAGCCTGTTACGTCCAAGCCGGAAATGATGCTTTTGCCATCCGGACGTTTTGTCCAAAGCAATGGAGCCGGGCCGTGGCATACGGCTGAAACAATGTTTCCATTGTCGTAAACGGCATTGATGATTTTATGCAAGGTTTCGTTTTCAGCCAGGTCATACATCGCTCCGTGGCCACCCACGATGAACACCGCGTCATACTCTTCCGGAATGACTTCCGAAAGCTTTTTGGTGTTGTCCGCTAATCCCGATTCATACATTTTTTTGTATTTGCCTTCCGGGTCATAGTCTTCGCTGATGCTGGCTTGGTCGAGTGTCGGTTTTCCACCTTTTGGTGAAGCCAGGTCCATTTGATGCCCTGCTTTCTCCAATACCTCCATCGGCGCAAACAATTCTTCGGCCCACCAGCCGGTTTCGTAATTATTTTCTGTATCTTTATGTCCACTTGATAACACTGCTAATACGTTAGCCATTTTAAGTTTCCTCCTTTAAATCATCCTGACACTAAGTTTTCCCGAATATTTTCCCGCTTAAACAAACTGACAACTCCTGTGAATTAAGATTACTCCTCCACACCTTTTCTCAGCCACTTCGCCGTCAAGGTGTCCGACTGGAGCATCTTTTCCGGCGTTCCTTCAAACAACACTTCGCCGCCTTTTTTGCCTCCGCCTGGACCCATTTCGATGACCCAGTCGCTCGCCGCGATAAAGTTTAAATTGTGTTCAACGAGGATGACCGAATTCCCTTTGTTTACGAGGCTTTGGAAAACGTCCAATAGATGATCATTGTCTTTTGTGTGCAGGCCTAATGAAGGTTCATCCAACAAATAGATTTGCCCTTCTTTTTTCAGGTGGCTGGCAAGTTTGAGGCGCTGCACTTCTCCACCGCTCAACGAACTGGTTGTCTGTCCGAGTGTCAGGTATCCCAATCCGACATCTTTTAAGGTATCTACTTTTTTGACGATTTTCGGCATTTTCAAATACCGATTGGTTTCGTCGATCGATAGTTCCAATATCTCCACAATATTTTTTCCTAAGTGTCGATACGACAGCGCTTCATCCGAATACCGCGTGCCTCTGCAGGCTTCACACGTGACGGTCACGGGATCCGCAAAAGCTACGTCCGGCGTGGTGACGCCTTTGCCCTCGCAGACCGGACAGGCTCCTGTCGAATTAAAGCTGAACAAGCCCACCGGCTGTCCCGTTTCTTTGGCCAGAATCGACCGGATGTCGTCCATGATTCCCATGTAAGTAGCAAGTGTCGAACGGCTGGAAGTGCCGATGCTGCCTTGGCTGACCGCGATGGTTTCGGGATAGTTCTCCATAAATGCGCCGAACAGCAACGAACTCTTGCCGGATCCTGAAACGCCGCATACCGACACGAGGACGTTTTTCGGAATGTCCACACAGACATTTTTTAAGTTGTTGGCCGAAGCATTTTTGATTGAAAAACTGTTTTCTGCCTGTCGCGGGGTTTTATTCACACTGACCTTATGATCCAAATCGGTGATGGCTGAAGCTTTCTTTAACCCTGCCTGTGCACCTTGATACACCACTTCGCCGCCGCTCACTCCAGCTCCAGGACCCATTTCGATGATTTCATCTGCCGTTTTAATGACTGCTAAATTATGTTCGATCACGACGACGGTATTGTGATTGTCTCTTAAATTTTTCAACATATGCGTCAGCATGTCGATTTCTTCCGGATGCAGCCCTGCGCTGGGTTCATCGAAAATATACGTGATGTTGTTTAAACTGCTTCCTAAATGGCGGGCAATTTTCACGCGCTGCGCTTCCCCGCCTGACAAGGTTCCCATTTTCCGTGCCAGACTCAAATAACCCAGCCCCAAGTCGACCAGCTGCTTTACATTCGGAAACGCTTGCTGTGCAATTGATGTTCCGACAGGGTCGTGTATTTTCGCCAGTTCCCCCAGCAATTCTGTCAGCTCCAGATGGTCGTATTGTGCGATATTCAAGCCGTTGATTTTGCATTCCAGCACTTTCGGATTCAATCCCGAACCTTCGCAGGTAGGGCACGGGGTGTGCGTCGTCATCGCTAAGACATCTTCCTGGGACGTTCTCTTCAACTTCGTGAGATCGCGATTAATGTACAGGCGAATAAAGCGCGGAAGGATGCCGTCCCATTCGATTTCCGTAGTGCCATCTTTGTAATAATAAGTTCCAAATGCCCGCTCGCCTTCCGGCGGTCCGTAGACTAGAAGATTGTATTTTTCTTCCGGGAAATCTTTTATGGGGAGATCGGGGTCGAATAATCCGCCGTCCACCATCCATCTGCCCTGCCAGCCGGGCGGCGCCAGCGGCTTGAATCGCACTGCAGAGTCCCGGAGCGATTTCGTGTGATCGATGATTTTGTTGATATCGGGTACAACGATTTCCCCGAAGCCGTTGCATACCGGACAATTGCCGAAAGAACTTTCACGCGAAAATTCGGTGGCTGATCCGATCGGCGGACTGCCGATCCGTGAAAACAACAGCCGGATTAAAGGATCAATATCCATATAAGTCCCAACAGTCGAGCGGGAATTGCCTCTGATGGGTTTCTGTTCCACGACGACAACCGGGCTTAAGTGCTGCATCAAGTCGGCATGCGGCCTTTCGTACCTCGGCATCAGATGCCGGATATACAGTGGATAATTCAACGTCATTTGTCTTCTGCTTTCTGTTGCTAAGGTATCAAAAACGACGGAGCTTTTTCCTGAACCCGACAAGCCGGTAAACACATTTATTTTTTCTTTCGGGATATTTAAATCGATATTCTTCAAGTTATTTTCTTGAAGACCTCTCAAAATGATTTCATCTCTTTTATCTGCCATCTTAACATTCTCCTTTTCCAATCAATCAAGGAATTACCCTACTTTTAAAAGGTTTCCCTATTTTAGCTTGGCTTACACCATTCTCTGTTTAAGCACGATATCACGTTTGGTCCTTGCATACAGCATAATTTGATTCACAAAAAATCCTTAAAAAGAAAAAGATACACCCGCAATCGTGTTGCAGCGGGTGTGTTCTCGTATGGAATACAAATTGTCATGTAGGGTCTGAGATGAGTATGCAAGTATACCGAAAGTGAATCCCAACATTCCAAAAACAAACCCTATAATTCCGAAAGTATCCATCGAATCCCTCCTATCCTATTCATTAAGCCGTAAATTCATTTTCTTAATGGGCTGAATTGTCGTTTCGTTTAAAAATAGACTGGGTACATAGGAGGCAAATACAAATTCTGGAGGAATCAGCCGTGAAGAAGAAATCGATTCCCGTATTATTGGCATTCGGGTTATTGGTCGCATCCCCCTTCTCCTTTCATCCGGTGGAAGCCACAAGCCATGCATCTGCAGCTAATGAAGACAAACTGCCAGCCCGTCTTGCGAATTTAATGGACATTGCCCCGGAACATCAGTTTATTTTGCGCAATGGAAGTGCACGCATTGAAGTGGAACTCCTCCAATGGACATTAGATCATTATGGACTGGAAACAGCGGTTGACGGTATCTTTGGTCCTGAGACAGAAAGAAATGTCCGGCAGTATCAGAAGGACAAAGGCTTGAAAGTCGACGGCATTGTCGGTACGTATACGTGGGCGGCGTTATACGGGGAACATGAAGAACCTGTAGACCCAGAAGGGAAATTGCCCGCCGAGCTCAGAAACTTAATGGATATTGCACCGGAGCATCAGTTTATCCTGCGTCAAGGAAGTGTGCGCATTGAAGTGGAACTTCTCCAATGGACATTAAATGAGTATGGTCTAGAAACAGCGGTTGATGGGATCTTCGGACCTGAAACCGACAGAAATGTCCGGCAATACCAAGCAGACAAAGGCTTGAAAGTCGATGGCATTGTCGGCACGAATACGTGGACGGCCATATACGGAGAATATTAGAAAACTTCATTTCCGTAGTGTTGTTCGTGAAGGAAATTCATTTAAGCTTTGTGCAAAGTTCACCAACATAAGAAATGCCCATCCGGAAAAGCGGTTGGGCATTTTCATTTCCAATTAAACAAAACCGCTTCCCAGGGAAACTAGTTAATCTTAGATTAAAAAACAGACGAAGACAGATGAAATGATTTCAGTATGCCGGACTGCTATACTCCTCTATATGCAAACCTGCAGTTAATGAAAGGAAGTTATATAGATGAAATTAAGCGTATTGGACCAAGCACCCGTCACGACAGGAAATACGGCAGAAGATGCGATGCAAAAAGCGGTGGAACTTGCGGTTCTCGCCGATAACTTAGGCTACAGCCGGATGTGGATGGCTGAACATCATGGCTCCGGCGCATTTTCCAGCTCAGCCCCCGAAGTTACGGCTGCCTACTTAAGCGCAAAAACAGAGAGGATTCGAATCGGCACTGGCGGCGTAATGATGATGCACTACTCACCTTTGAAGCTGGCTGAAGTGTTCAAGACATTGAGCGCATTGGCACCGGGCCGCATCGACTTCGGTGTCGGACGTGCCCCGGGCGGCGACCACAGTTCCATCTACGCCTTGTCTCAAGGACGACGAACGATGACCGATGATATGTACGGGAAATTCGACACGGCGCTGAAACTGATCAACGACGAAACACCCGAAGACACTATGTACAATAAAACCATCGCTTCCCCAACAAATATCAAACTGCCGGAAGCCTGGCTGCTCGGCTCAAGCGGCAACAGCGCACTAGAAGCTGGACGAATGGGTGTCGGCTATTCGTTCGCCCAGTTTTTCAACGGCGGCATGACGAAAGACATTTTAGATTCCTACCGGGCACATTTCTCGCCTTCCGCTTTTATGGAAAAGCCCGAGATTTCGGTATCGTATTTAGTGACAACGGCTGAAACGGCCGAAGAAGCGGAATACGAAGCATTGCCGCAGGACATTGCGCGTCTGATGTTGATGAAAGGCCGCATCATGCCGCTCATGACACCTGAACAAGCACAAAACTCTGCGCTTTCAGAAATGGACCGCATGCAAATCCAGGAAAGCCGTAAAATCCATTTGGTCGGTTCCGCTACAGACGTGGCAGATCAATTACAGCGGGAACAAATCGAGTACGGTTTTGAAGAAGCGATGATCTGCAGCATCCCGCATTCCCAGGAAAAACGATTGGATGTCTACCGTTTATTGGCACAGCAATTAATTTAATGGACTGATGTAGAAAACGGCCGTGCCAGAAACTGAATAGTTTCCCGCACGGCCGTTTTAATTATCAGACAGATTTTCTTCTATCAGAGTTTCTTCTATATAAGATATTTCTTAATATGTGTCTTTTATTCCAATCAAAGTTAGTTTTTTGTCGCATGTGAATGAATAAAGAAATTTATATAACTAAATATTTCCAAACATAAATTTACTACACCCTAGTATTTACCTTTCATCTCATGTTATAGTCATCTGTGGAAAATAGCAGGAAAGATTTAGAATATGGGAATTCAGGGGGAGCGATTAAATGGATGTCGTATTTGTTTTATTGATGCTGGTTGCCTTATTGGCTTTCGCTGCGAGCATTGTCATGTTGCTCGTCAGTGCTTTGTTCAAAAAGGGGCTGTCTGTTAAGCAAGCTGGTCTTGCGGCTGGGCTTTCATTCGCAGTACTAATCGGTTCCGGTATCGGCGTCGGCTCTACAGCAGAAGAGGTCGAACCTACAGCTGGCGTCGATAGTGAACAGGTGGAAGCGCAGAAAGAAAAAGAAGATGAAAAACAGCGTATCGCCCTGGAAGAAGCCGAGATCCAGGCTGCAGAAGAAAAGGAAAAAGAAGAAGCACGCTTGGCAGCTGAGAAAGAAGCCGAAGAAAAAGCGGCGGCTGAGGAGCTTGCGAAAGAGAAAGAAGCCCAACTCCAAAATGAGCAGTTCGCAGGATACAAACTGATCGAAGTGGATGGCGGCGATTTGTCGGGAACGCGTGAAGCCAAAATCGTCGCTGACATTGGGTATGGGGACCGTGAATATTGGGCCTTTACGAATGAACACGGGCAGCTGGAGCGTGTCGTTGCGGACGAAATCATTGTACAGGATGACAGCAGCGAAACTGTCTTATCGTCCGGCAGGTATTACTCGGATGAGGCAAAGGTTCCGGGCGTCGAAAGTGATGTATTAGATGAAGGGCATGTCATTGCAGATTCTCTCGGAGGTGTGGCGAACGCCTATAATATCACCCCGCAAGAAAGTACACTCAACCGGCACGGTGATCAAGCCTATATGGAAGACGCAATCCGTGACGCAGGTGGAGCGACGAATTTTGAAGCCATCATCACCTATCCGGATACGGAAACGCAGATCCCTTCAAGTTACCAGTATACCTATACGGTAATGGGCAACGAAGTCGTTGATGCTTTTGATAACATAAACCCCGATGAAGTGAACGCGTCTCTCGGTTTGACGGACAGTGAGCCGGCTGCTTCAAGCAGTTCAACTACAGAGACTGAGCCTGCCGAGTCGCCCACTGCAAACACAAGCGGTGATGTATCCACTGTCGATACAAACGGCAATGGACAGGTGACGATCAAAGAAGCAAAAGCAGCGGGTTTCAGTATGCCCATCACGAGTGATCATTGGTTATATCCCTATATGCGGGATAATGATAACGATGGAATGGTCGGAGAGTAAGTTCATGTAAGACTGATGCAAGGTTCACCAAATTAAGAAATGCCCATCCGGAAAATCGGACGGGCATTGTCGTGTTCTATTAAGGGCCGAGCAACCAGCCGTGAATCAGTTTGTCGAACGGCTGCTGGTGCTTTGACCATTACCGCTGTTACAAGACGATCGGCGCTTTTTTTGCTTCTTGTTTAAATGTTCTTGTAGCTTTTACTGCTTGTTTCCAGCCGTCGTATAAGTGTTCACTTTGTTCGGCAGGCATTTCGCTGGTAAACGTTTCATCGATTTGCCATTGCTTGGCGATCTCTTCTTTGTCTTTCCAGAATCCAACTGCGAGTCCTGCCAGGTAAGCTGCACCCAGTGCTGTCGTTTCCTGGATCATTGGGCGTTCCACCGGAACATCCAGAATGTCGCTTTGGAATTGCATCAGGAAATCATTCGATACCGCACCGCCATCTACACGCAAGGTTTTCAATTCAATGCCTGCATCTTTGATCATGACGTCCACCACATCTTTTGTCTGGTAAGCGAGTGATTCAAGTGTCGCCCGGATAAAATGTGCTTTCGTCGTGCCGCGCGTCAAGCCGAAAATTGCGCCTCGGGCATCTGTGTCCCAATAAGGAGTCCCTAGGCCGACAAATGCCGGCACCATGTAGACGCCGTCCGTTGATTCGACCGATGTGGCGTACGCTTCACTTTCCGGTGCCTGATCCAGAATCTTCAAACCGTCACGCAGCCATTGAATGGCGGAACCGGCAACGAAGATACTGCCTTCTAACGCATATTCCACTTTGCCGTCAACGCCCCAAGCCAACGTGGTCAATAGGCCATGCTCAGAAACCACCCCTTCTTCGCCGGTGTTCATCAGCATGAAACAGCCTGTTCCGTACGTATTTTTTGCCATCCCTTTTTCGAAGCATGCCTGCCCGAACAAAGCAGCCTGCTGATCGCCGGCCATGCCGGCAATCGGAACTTCATGGCCGAAGAAATGATAATCAACTGTATGGGCGTAGACTTCAGATGACTGGCGAACTTCCGGCAGCATGCTTTTCGGTACGGTCAGAATGTCCAAAAGCTCCTGATCCCATTCCAAATCGTAGATATTGTACATCAAAGTGCGGGATGCGTTGCTGTAATCCGTGACATGGGTTTTTCCGCCTGACAACTTGTAAACAAGCCAGGAATCAACCGTTCCGAACATCAAATCGCCATTATCCGCTTTTTCGCGCGCCCCTTCCACATTGTCCAAAATCCATTTGACTTTCGTACCGGAAAAATAAGCATCAATGAGAAGGCCTGTTTTCTTGCGGAAAAGTTCTTCATGTCCTTGTTCCTTCAACTCTTTGCAGATGTCGCCTGTCTGGCGCGACTGCCAGACAATCGCTTTGTAAATCGGCTTCCCGGTGTTGCGATCCCAAACGACAGCGGTCTCGCGCTGGTTCGTGATCCCAATCCCTGCAATCTGGTCTGGGTCGACATCCGCTTTCCGCAATACGCCCGCCATACAAGCTAAAACAGAAGTCCAGATTTCATTGGCGTCATGCTCCACCCAACCCGGTTTCGGGAAAAATTGTTCAAACTCCTGCTGCGCTGTTTCAACAATTTCCCCTTTATGGTTAAACAATACCGCACGTGAACTTGTTGTTCCTTGGTCGATCGACAGGATATAATCTTTGCTCATTTTCTATTCCTCCTCGTATGTGTTTTATGGACGTACTTTTGTCATTTCGCTGTTTTCTACTAAGGTATCTTCAATTTCATTGGCCACTGTGTAGCCTTTCTTCAGTTCGGCGTTCGCCGCTCCGAATAAAATTAACGCCATGATTGCACTGAGTCCCCAGAAGAGCAGGCTAAAGTCGCCTGTAAACATGGCCTTGTAGAAAACGGCTCCATAGATACCGCCGAAAATCGGCCCGACTACAGGAACCCAGGCATAACTCCAATCTGAACTGCCTTTGCCTGGAATCGGCAGCAACGCATGTGCAATCCGGGGGCCGAGGTCACGCGCCGGGTTGATGGCGTATCCTGTAGGACCGCCGAGCGACATACCGATGGCAATGATCAATGCACCGACAATCAATGGATTCAAACCTTCCGTGAATTGGTTGGCACCGATGAACAATAAG
The DNA here is from genome assembly GCF_050686535.1 of Planococcus sp. SE5232. Classification (NCBI taxonomy): domain Bacteria; kingdom Bacillati; phylum Bacillota; class Bacilli; order Caryophanales; family Caryophanaceae; genus Planococcus; species Planococcus sp. SE5232. The sequence continues at coordinate 274,848 of NZ_JBOGCP010000003.1, forward strand.
CCCATCACAAGAACAGCGGTTCCGATGATTTCACTCACCAAGTTCGAAAATGGGCTACGTACAGCAGGTATCGTAGCGAACACACCCAGTTTTGCACCTTGGTCTTCTGTGCGTTTCCAATGCGGCAAGTAATTTAAAAAGACGATAGCTGCCCCGATGATAGCACCCAAAATCTGTGCTGCTATGTAAACCGGCACTTGCGCCCAAGGGAAATCGCCTACTGCGGCAAACCCAAGCGTCACCGCCGGATTTAAATGCGCTCCCGAAAAACCGCCTACTGCATAAACCCCCATCGTCACTGCCAATCCCCAAGCAATCGTAATGACTATCCAGCCACTGTTTTCGGCTTTGGAATCTTTTAATACCACCCCAGCGACTACACCCGCCCCAAAAATAATCAGAATCATGGTACCGATCACTTCTGCTAAAAACTCCGACATCCACTATCACTCCTTTTCTTTTTTAAAGTAAAAACCGTGCAACTGGCCAATAAAAAAATTCGCACTCAATGAAAGTCCTCCTTGGTAGAAGTACTCATTGATGTGCGAATCTCTAGGCTCCAACACAGCTCTTAACTTGTTATCTATAAGGTATACTTAAAAGAAAGCGCTGTCAATACCAATTTTAGAATTTTCAGGGAAATAGTAAGAAGTTGATTTCCGAGTTGTTTTTCGAACTTCTGCTGATTTTATTTTTTTCTGCATGAATTGATTCGTCTAGAAACCCATCCTATGCCCGGGGCTCTTCACTTCTGCTGGTTGTTGGTTGTTTTACTCCGAACCTTTACGATCTGTCGAAAAGGGATTAAAACACACCTGTAAAATGATGCTACAGGTGTGGCTTTAATGCAAAATCCGGCTTTTTAGATTTATCAACCCAAAAGCCAAACTATAATCTTTCTACTTTCCCAACATTAGCCGCGCCTGTATTCTCTTGGCTCTTCTTCATCTCAAGCATCCATTTCATCAACAATTCACGGTCCACCAAACGCACCCTGTTGGATGCAGCCAATTTTTTAGCCGGCTCAGTATAATAGCTATTGGTGACCACCCAACATTCATCTGCGTTAAAGTGATTTTTGGCAGTCGAGATTTCCTGGACGGCCTTTAATCCCACATTCTTTTTATAGCGCTTGGCCTGTACCACAATCTTTTTATTTTTGGCCGATAAGATGAGGTCAGCTCCGAAGTCACCAGTAGTCGGTGTTAATTGAACCTGGTATCCTTTTTCGCGGAACAGAACCCGAAGATACTCTTCAAACTCTCTTCCTGTCATTTCATCTATATTCAAGATGCCTGATTTTTTCAGTTTATTGTATCTCAATGTCTTTTTCATAAGTCCCAGCAACGCTGAACTTATGAAAAAGAATGCCAGAATTCCAATTAACATAGGATTGGCAAGCACAACATTCCACATCATCTCTAGTCCCATTCCAAAACCTTCGGTAAACTCCATAATTTATTTGTCTCACTTTCTTTATGTAAGTTGATTTTTTCGCTCCTCAGAGAAAAAGTTAACGCTTTAGTTCATTTACAATTCTTTGAAGTCCCGTTAAATTCCCTTTTCCCAAGGTGGCATAGTAATTGATGTGCTTTTGTGCTGCAGTTAATGCCCTTTTATAGTATTGCTCTCCGAAATCTCTTCGGATACTTTCAAATAAAAATCTGTTTGTTTCATTATTAAATGCCCTCTTGTATTCTTCTCCATTCATCATGGCTAAAAAAATCGTGATATATGCTTGAGCGGATTCTTCATTCATTCCAGAAACGCGATTGATTTCACTTTTCCCATCATTTCTAGTCAATTGTCCCGAATAAACTTTCTTTGCTATCGGATAAGCTTCTTGGCTCATTTTCATCGTAATTTTCATCTTCTCTTCCCCCTTTTAGTTAATCCATACATTCTTCAACTAATCTATTCACTAAAATTTCTTACTACTCAATCCATGAGTAAATCGTACCATAAAACTTAATTTTTAATACATAATTTTTCCAATTTCAATAAATAAATTTAGTTCATCCAGGAAATAAGATACCTAATATTAAGTACGTAGAGTTCCCATAAACGATTATAAGATTCCTTTTCAAATAAAAACCGCCGCCGGAATAGCTTCCGGCGGCGATTTTTCAAATGTGACAATTGAATTAAATTAAATAAAGCCAATACCGGCTATTCACACAGCGAATGGCGAGTACCCATTTTAAAATTCTTCATGCGTAGCCGGGTCCATATCAAACAGTCTGCCATCTGGACGGGTTAGTTGTGCGATCGCGCTCATTTCGGTTTCGCTTAAGGCAAAATCAAAAATGGCCAGGTTTTCCCGCTGCCGCTGAGGAGAAGTGGAGCGCGGAATCGAAACAGAGCCGATCTGGTATTGCCAGCGCAGCACAACTTGTGGAATGGTCTTATTGTGAGTTTCGGCAATTTTGCGCATCGTTTCGTTCGACAGGATATCTGCCGCTCTGGCAATCGGACTCCATGATTGCGTTTGGATACCGTGCTCCGCGTGTACGCGCCGCTGTTCTTCCTGATTGAAGAACGGATGCAATTCCACTTGGTTTATACTCGGCGTTACCCCGGTCTCCTGAATAATACGACCCAGATGCTCAGGCAGGAAATTGCTGACGCCGATTGACCGGACAAGCCCCCATTTCTTTGCGTCAATCAAGGCCTGCCATGCTTCAACGTAGAGGTCTTGATTCGGAAGCGGCCAGTGAATCACGTAGAGGTCGAAATAATCCAGCTTGGAACGGTACAGCGATTCCTGAATCGCCACCAGCGCTTTTTCATAACTATGGTACCGTCCTGGCAGCTTGGAAGTAATCCACAAATCTTCACGGGAAACGCCGCTGCGTTTGATGCCTTCTCCCACCGCTCCTTCGTTCTCATAATTATACGCCGTGTCAATCAGGCGATAACCGGCATTGATCCCACTGCTGACTGCGTTCGCCCCTGCATTGCCCCACAGTCCATATGTACCGAGTCCCGTAACAGGTAAAGTCGTTCCGTCGTTCAATGCCACTTCTGGTATTGCTTTTTCCATCTGCTTTCACTCCTCTCATTTCTTTTTTCAGATTACGCTTACATCACTGCAAACTCAAACTTTTCGACCCTCGCTACCCATGCCGCAGTCTCCACTAAAACACAATTGGCTCTGAATGAAATTCAGTTGAAATCCAAACTTTCTCTACTATTATGAATTGGTGTACACTTAACTACATTCCCATAAAAAGTTAGGAGCCCTCAGATGGAGACAACCTCTTTTAAATTAATTGAAGCGACAATCAAAGAAATTCAACAGGCCTTTCAGGAAGACAGGCTGACTTCCGTGGAATTGGTGCAGGCTTATCTCGACCGCATCGAGACATTCGACCGAAATGGGCCGAAGATCAATTCCGTCTTAACCATCAATCCAGACGCACTGAAAATCGCAGCACAGCTGGATGAGTTGCGCGGGCAGGATGGTCAAGGACCGCTATACGGCATTCCCGTGTTGCTGAAAGACAATATCGAAACAGCGGACCCGATGCCGACGACAGCCGGTGCCATCGCCCTGGAGCGGAATTTTGCCAAGCAGGATTCCTTTGTCGCTGCGCAGCTTCGGAACGCAGGTGCCATCATTCTCGGCAAAGTGAACCTGAGCGAATGGGCTTTTTTCATGTCGAAAGAAGGTGTGAGCGGCTACAGTTCACTTGGCGGGCAAGTGCTGAACCCTTATGGCGTCGATACCTTTAAAGCAGAGGATGTCGGCGGGTCGAGTTCAGGGACCGGCGCTGCCATCGCGTCGAATTTCGCTGTTGTCGGCGTCGGTACCGAAACTTCGGGATCGATTTTGAGCCCGGCGAGTGCCAATTCCATCGTCGGCATCAAGCCGACAGTCGGGCTCGTCAGCCGCTCCCGCATCATCCCGATTTCCGAAAGCCAGGATACAGCAGGACCAATGGCGCGCACGGTCGCGGACGCCGCAATCCTGCTGGGCGCCATGACCGGCGTCGACGAACAGGACCTGGCGACACAGGCAAGTGCCGGGCGAGCTTTGGCCGATTACACCCCACACTTGAAGACAGATGGCTTGGAAGGTGCCCGCATCGGCGTCGATTTAACCTTCCTGAACAATGAAGAACCGGAAGAACTGGCCATCATGATGGAGGCGATCGACCAAATGAAATCGTTCGGCGCGATCGTCGAAGAAGTGACGATTCCCCAGCAGTCATTCGAATCGGACGTCTTGTGGTATGAATTCAAGCGAGGCGTCAACGCGTATCTTGAAACCGTGCCGGAAGAGGTGCCGGTCAAATCACTGGCGGATGTCATCGCGTTCAATAAACAAGATCCCGAGCGCCGCATGAAATTCGGCCAAGAGGAACTGGAAAAGTCGCAGTCCTTAAGCGACGATCCGACTGACCCAACGTACGTGGAACACCGAGAAATCGATGTGCGCTCCTCCACGCTAGATGGGCTGGATCTTGTCATGAGTGAACATCAGCTGGATGCGCTGTTATTCCAAAATAACCGCGGTGCCGCGAAGCCGGCAAGAGCGGGCTATCCGTCCATCACTGTCCCTGCCGGCTACACGAGCAGCGGGCATCCCGTCGGTGTCACGTTCAGCGCCCAGGCTTTCAGAGAACCGCGCCTGATTGAACTCGCCTACTCCTATGAACAGGCGACCCGAAAACGGCAGGCACCCGTTCTTCAAAAATTTGTTTCTTCCGCGCTGCCCAATTCACAAAGCTGAATAATTGTAAAAAGACACATCCGCAGTCATTCTCTTGCGGGTGTGTCTTCGTATGGAATACAAATTGTCTTGCAGTCTACCCAGAGATGGATGATATACTGAATTACAGCAAAAATACTACATAAAAGATGGTGGCTAACATATGAAACGATCCTTCCAGGGCAGTCGAATTTTAAAAACAGGCATAGCGATCTTTTTGACAGCCACTATTTGTTTATGGTTCAACTGGCCTCCTGTCTTTGCGGTTATCACGGCCATTGTGTCGATTGAGCCGACTGTCAGCGATTCGATTAAAAAGGGACTTGTACGATTCCCGGCATCTGCGATCGGTTCGGCATTCGCTGTTCTGTTTATTACACTCTTCGGCAATGCCCCGATCACTTATACACTCGCTGCTGTTTTCACTATTTTAGTCTGTTACAGACTAAATCTGCACGCCGGCCTGCTCGTTGCCACATTGACATCTGTCGCAATGGTCGAAGTCATCCACGATCATGTACTGATCTCTTTCTTCATTCGACTCGGTACAACGACTGTTGGTTTGCTTGTGTCCGTCGTGGTAAACATGCTCGTTTTCCCGCCAAACTACCGGACAGAAATTCTAAAAAGCATTCAAATCATCAGTGAACGTGCAGGAACGATGCTGGAACATACCTTCCATACGATTCTCTTCGAGGGGGACGCAAATCTTCAACAAGATAAGGAACTTGTGAAACGGTTGACGACGGAAATCAGAAAAACAGAGAAATTAATCCATTACCACCGGGATGATTTCAGTCTATACCCCCGGATCCGTGACCGGGAAGCCGGGCTTCGCATGGCGGAAAGGCAATTGCTCTTTTTACATAACCTGGAATTCCATTTGAACGCGCTGCTCCGCATTCCGTTGCATAGCATCAAGTGGTCACCAGCTGAGCGGAATATCATTATGCGTGCCGTCGCAGAGCTCGCGGACGACTTGCAGCATTCCAATGAATACGATCACGAAACGCATCAGCAGCAACTAAAAATCATCACCGACTTCTTTTGGGAAGACAGCAAAGGCATCTCGACAAGCGACGCCATGCACCCGATCCTATTCCCGCCGGAATTCAAGATTCTTTACGAACTCATCACCATTTATGATTTGGTCGATAATTTCTTTGACCCGAATAGTGTGAAGGCTGCGAGGGAAGCAGAGAAGTGATTGATTTAAAAAAGGCCGTGTCGGAAAATGAATTGTTTCCGTTACGGCCTTTTTATATTGGGGAAATAGTCTTGAACCTAGTTCAACACAGGAGCAATTTTAATGATATAACAGTTTTCAGAATCCCTATGTATAGTCTTAATAGACGTGGATGACGATTTACGAGGTGGACTTGCATAAAAGCATTTTCTTTGGATATCCAAAGAAAATGGATTTAATCGAATGGTTAGATGAAACACTCGATCCATATTGGGATTATTACCAACTTGAAGGGCAAGACGGAATCTTTTCTGCCGAAATTTATCATTACATGCAGCAACTAGTGGAACTCCAGGAGACGATCCGCAACTGGGAACCGGATCATCGAAAGTATGAAAAATAGTTAAAGACAGTCCATGCTAAAAAGAAGTAACCGCCCTCCCTGCAGGATTGTAGGGGTTACTCTTAGAACATCTCCAATTTGGCCAGCTGTTCTTATACGGATTGCCCTGCATCGGCGAGTATTAACGCACTCGGTTTTTTGCAGGTCTGAATTATAGCCCATTAAGTTTTAGGCTCGATTATTTATAATCAATTCGGCTCTGCTTCTCCAGGGAGCGACACAATTAAAAGAAAACCCCTTAACCGTTTAGAAATGATTCTTTACCAGGGATAAGATTTTCATTTCTCCCCTTCAATACTTCCTCACGCTGTAGACTTTTCGGCTCGGCAACTCAAGACAATTCAACTGTCCGCCATAAACCGCGCCTCCATCAATGCCGATAATCCGATTGTCGCCAAAATAGACATCATTATTTCTTGTCCCGCGCATTAAAAACGCCGGTGTATGGCCAAATACTACGGTCTTCTCTCCCGAATAGACTTTATAAAATTCATCGCGGATCCACATCAAGATCGCCGGGTCTGTCTGCCCAATCGGCGTATCCGGCTGAACGCCCGCATGCACAAAAATGAAGTCATCCGTTTCATGGTAATAGTCCGTTTCCTTAATAAAATCGATGTGCTCCCAAAAAACAGCTGCCGTTGGAAGTGTCATGTCTTTTATGGATGGATCATAGCTTTGCAATGTCGCAAGTGCCCCATTCCTTGCCCAGATCTGCTTCGCACCGGGTTCATCGTTTACAGCGTCCAGCATCATTTGATCATGATTGCCCCTTAAGACAATAGCACCCCGCTTTTTCAATTCGATGACCCGCTCCAAAACCCCTTTTGAATCCGGGCCGCGGTCCCCGTAATCCCCCAGTAAAATCAGCTGATCTCCGACGGCGTCATATTCCGCCTTCTGCAGCAGCTCATCAAAAAGTTCAAGCTCTCCGTGAATATCGCTGATGGCCAAGATTCTTTTCATCGTCTGCACCCCTCTGCACTTGTTACTCCTTATATTCCTTTTTGCCGGATAAAAATGTCTCTCGGACCAGATTTTAATTTCCTGCGGAGCGACACAGCAAGAGTCGTTTAGAACTTTCTATTTGTGTAGGGCATGATTCTTTGAATGTTCAGTAGTCCCTTGACTCCCCTTATGTTCAACCTAATTCTCACACATTTTTTTCCGAATGTATAAAAAAACACACCCGCAATTGGAATCCAGCGGGCGCGTTTGTGTATGGAATCTAGTTTATGATTTGAATCCTTTTTCAGAGGGGCGTGATTTCGCATATGCGTCTTCCTTCATTGAATCCTCTGGAATGACTAGGTTCAATACAATAGCAACAAAACAGGCGATTGTTATTCCAGATCCGCCAAACAACAACTTAATAACTTCTGGGAATGCGTTCATCGCATCGGGTACTTGACTTAATCCGAGTCCAAATACTAAAGACAATCCAATGATGATCTTTGCTCTTTCATTTAAAGGCTCTGACGTCAATATGTCTATGCCTGTTAACGTAATCTGAGAAAAGATAATGACTGTGGCGCCTCCAATAACTGCTGGTGGCATTGTAGATACAAGAGCTCCAATCTTAGGGATAAGACCAGCCAATATTAAAAACGCAGCGCCAACAGCTACGACTTATCTACTCATTACTTTTGTAAATGCGATCATTCCTACATTTTGACTAAAAGATGTATTTGGCAAAGAATTAAAAATCGCTCCCAGAGAAGATGTAAAACCATTTGCTATTACTGAGCCGGAAAGCTCATTTTCTGTGGGTTCTCTGCCTGCTCCCCCAGTAGTCATTGCTGTAACATCTCCAACTGTCTCAACAGATGTCACGATAAACATAATTAACATAGGGAGTATAGCTCCCCAGTAAAATTCCATGGGGAAATAAAAGGGTTGTGGAACTGAAAACCAGCTAGCTTCTCTTATTGCTGTAAATTCCACCATCCCCAGTGGCAAAGCCACCATATAGCCAATGACAATTCCTATTAAAACGGTTTTGTTCATTTTGCTACCTCATCCCTTTCAATTCAGCTATCATCCATCTACTACTGATTTCTTCTTTTTTCTTATGCAGTATTATTATATATCTTGAATTAAGTTCAACATAGGGAAGCAGTTTTATTATTCACTTTAAGAAAAATTAAAATAGACTTTGTCAACTTTCAAGTAAAGAATATTTGTGAGTTGCTCCGCCATATATTGTGGGGAATGAAGAAACTCACCCTCAATCCATTGCTTGATCATCCCGAGCACGGCATAGGCCTGGTAACTGGTAAAAATGTTTTGATCAATTAAAGAATCACCAGTTTCTTTATAAATATTTGTAGTTGCATTTTCCAAAAATCCTTTAAGAATTTTGGTGAATTCGTTTTGGAAATTTAAACTGTTTTCATTAGTTAATAATACTTGATAATAGTATTGGTGTTGATGGACATGTTCAAACAGTGTAAGAGTAGATGGTAAAACTGACTCGTCAATTTGGAATTCAGAGCCGCTCTGGTAAGGAGCTTTCATAGCGGCAAGCAAATCATAGGCTGACCTTTTAACCACTTCTTCAAGAATTTCTTCTTTTTTATAATAATGATAATAGTAAGTACTGCGATTAACACGCGCCTGAAGCGTGATATCCGATATGGTGATCGTTTCAAATGGCTTTCTAAGCATCAAAGTAACCAGCGCTTTTCGGATTTTCGACTTTGCACTAATATGTCGGCTTTGCATTCATCTATCCACCTGCCCTTTCTTTTCTTTTAGCACTGACCAACAATTCCTTACTAATTTGTTGGTTGAGTCTTTCTTTCATTATATTAGACTGAGGGATAAGAGCGATATTAAAGCGCTTTCATAATTTCGAAAATTTCATCATAGGAGGAATTATTATGTCGAGATTGGATGGTAAAGTAGCAATTATTACAGGAGCTGCAAGCGGTATGGGATTGGCTGGCGCACAATTGTTTGCAAAAGAAGGAGCAAAAATCGTTGCCACAGATGTGGTAACTGATGCTTTAGAAGAAAAAGTGAATGAAATCAAATTGAATGGCGGAGAAGCAATTGCCCTTCGTTTAGACGTATCACAACCTGATTCATGGAAAGAAGTTATCGAAAAAACTATAGAGACCTATGGCAAAATTGATATCCTCGTGAATAATGCAGGAATTCATATTGCCAAGGGCATTTTAGAAGCCGAAATGGATGATTGGAATAAAGTAATGGCCATCAACTCTACTGGCGTATGGTTAGGGATGCAGGCAGTTATTCCTCATATGCAAAAAAATGGAGGAGGTTCAATTGTCAATACATCTTCAATTGCAGCAATCCTTGGCGGTATGGGCGATGGGCACGGCGCAGCGTACAGCGCCTCTAAAGGAGCAGTCCGCGCATTGACTAAACATGCAGCCCAGTGGTTTGGAAAAGATAATATCCGTGTGAATTCAGTTCATCCGGGCGCAATCTATACAGGCATGGTTGAAAAGGCAGGCATTAAATCTAGAGAAGAAATGGGCACAAATTATGAAGGCCGATCAGCTTTACCACCTTATGCTGGAGAAGCTTTAGACATTGCGAACGCTTATCTATACTTAGCCTCTGACGAATCTAAATATGTGACAGGTTTAGAAATGGTCGTGGACGGCGGATGGATTTCCCGTTCGTAACAACTTTTAACTAAACGCAGTGCATGGTCAAACTCGGTTAAACCTATTTCCTTCTTTGGACTCCTACCTAAAGGAGAAGATCTATTATTGCTTCCAAAATTAAAAATGAAGGAGGAGAAATTTAAATGAACAGATTAGAAGGTAAAGTTATTTTGATCACTGGCGGTGCTCGCGGTATGGGAGAAACAGGTGTACGCAGATTGGCAGCTGAAGGGGCAAAAGTGGTATTCACGGATATTTCGGAAGAAGCAGGTAAACAACTTGAAAGTCAATTCAGCGAAAACGTTAGCTTCTTCAAACAGGATGTATCAAACGAACAGGACTGGAAAGATGTAATCCAACATACTGAAGAAACATTCGGTCCATTGGATGTATTGGTCAACAACGCTGGGATCGACTTGCCGGCCGAAGAAATTGAAAAAGTGGAAACCGCTTCTTATCAAAAAGTTATCGATGTCAACCAACTTTCGGTCTTCTTGGGCATGAAGCATGCTACAACTTCCATGCGAAAAAATGGCGGTGGCTCAATCGTCAATATTTCTTCGTTGGCTGGCATCATTGGAGCTCAGCAGAAAATTGCTTACACCGCTTCAAAATTCGCTGTACGCGGAATGACAAAAGCAGCTGCTTTGGAACTTGGACAATATGGCATCCGCGTTAACTCGGTACATCCCGGCTTTATCAAAACAGCTATGACAGAGGGGCTTGTCACACCGGAACTCGAAGCGAGCTTCCCGCTTCGTCGTGCGGGTGAACCCGATGAAGTGACGAATATCGTCGTCTATCTTGCTTCAGATGAATCCAGTTATTCCACTGGTGCCGAGTTCGTCATAGATGGAGGACTGGGGGCACAATAACAAACCAGATGAAGTTAAATAAAGCTATGTCGAAGGGTCATGAAAATGACTTTTCAGCATAGCTCTTTTTCTTTTTTAAAAGAAGTAATACTTACATACGGGACATTTTTTACAATCAGGTCTTTAGAGGAATCGCTGATTTGGTTCTAGGAGTTCCCTCAGTCGGCTATGTCATCAATCATTTATGAACAGCCGTAATCTCTTCCATCAACCGTACCCATTCTTCTCTCTTGAAATCATACAATTCCAGTTCTGTTTTTCTCAGCACCAGGTGGATGCTGTCGAATTTCTCGTCCGATCGGAATCTCCACCAGCTTTTCACTGTGGATGTCTTGGTGCCTGGCTCATAATAAGTCAATGTAAATTCGGGATCGATGATGTCGTCTACTCGATCGATCTCTATATGATTGTGCGGGAAATCAATATAAAGGCCAAGCGCCGCTTTATGAGGCGTAATGGACCCAATTTTATACGCCGAGTGCGCGTCCTTCTTCTCAAGTGCGCCACTCCAAGGAACCGGATTATCGCTCAAGATCAATATCCGGCCGGCCTCATCGGTTTCAATCCGGCAATTCGGCAAACTGTTAAACACTTCTGTCATCTCGTTCATTTTTTGTTCTACGGTTTTGTTCATTTTGTTATCCCATTCCTTTCAACTCATCTATCAACCATGAATGCTGCACTTTCTGCCAGGCAAGGTCATACTGTTTTTTCTAATCCACTACCTGTTATTCTATCACGTCCCGCTGATTGCTTCGTGTTTAACTTGGAGTGTATGGTCAGAATCGCTTAAAATTGTTTCTTGCACGGAACACTTTTTTTGCTTGAAATGGGTCGATTAAGGATATAGTAGCTGTACAAGATCTTTTCGATTCGGTATCACCTGCTTTTTTCTGATAAGAACTTTTCCTATACTCGATTTTTTAGCTTTACACGACACTTGAAACTGAATCGATCAGCAGGCGTGTTAATCATTAGGAGGTCTCTAGGATGAACCCACAAATCTTAATCGTCGGAGCTGGCCCCACTGGACTGGCTCTTGCCTATAGCCTGGCGCGTCAAGGCGTGCCGTTTCGGATCATCGATAAAAACGCAGGAACCGGCACAGCGTCACGGGCGCTCGCCGTGCATGCGCGCATATTGGAGCAGTACGAGCAACTGGGCCTGGCCCAACGCAACATCAAGCGGGGGCATCCGATTTTGTCGCTGGATGTCAGCGACGGCAAACGGGTGAGAGCCACAGTGAAATTCCATGAGTTGGGCAAAGGGCTGAGCCCGTTTCCGTTTATCTTGAGTTTGCCGCAGGACGAGCACGAAGAAATTCTCGTGGACGAATTAAGTAAAATCGGCATCGAAGTCGAATGGAACACCTCGTTGCTTTCGTTTGAAGACACAGGAGTTGGCGTGAACGCCGTGATGCAGCAACAAGGACAGCCAGAAGAAACAGCGGAATTCGCCTATTTATGCGGATGCGACGGGGCCGGCAGCATGGTACGAAAAGGACTGGGATTCGACTTTCCCGGCGGTACGTACAAGCAATTATTCTTTGTCGCTGATATCGTAACCGAACAGCCGGTAGACGATATGGAAAAGATGGACATGTACATGGACAATGACGGCTTTATGCTGTATATGAACGTCCGCAACGCCAACACCAAACGAATTCTTGGCATTGTGCCCGAGGAATTCAACGAACGCACCGATGTCGAGTACCATGAAATCACCAATTACATTGAAAGCAAAATCCGCGTGAGCGCGGCCAAGGTCAATTGGTTTTCGACCTACCGCGTCCATAACCGAGTCAGCGAGCGATTTGCCAAAGGGCGCACCTTTATCCTGGGCGATGCCGGCCATCTGCACAGTCCGACCGGCGGACAAGGCATGAACACCGGCATTGGGGACGCCATCAATTTGGGGTGGAAACTCGCTGCGGTGGTTCAAGGCAAAGCTGCTCCCAGAATATTGAGCACCTACGAACAAGAGCGCATCGCCTTTGCGCGCCGGTTGATCGCGACGACCGACAAAGCATTCCAAACGATCGTCAATCAAAAACTGCCCGGCACGTTGCTGCGGGAGTATGCCGTACCTTACATCTTGCCGTCCGTATTCAAATTTTCCTTCCCCTCAAAAAATGCATTTAAGTTCTTGTCTCAAATCCACATCAATTACCGCAACAGCCACTTGAGCAAAGGCAAAGCCGGCAAAGTCTACGGCGGCATGCGCTTGCCGTGGATTGAAACCGCAAACGGTGATAATTTTGCGCCGCTGCGCTCCGTCGATTGGCAAATTCATATATACGGCAAAGCGCAGCCCGAGCTCATCGACTTTGCCCGCTCGCAGTCGCTCCAGCTCCATGAGTTTGCCTGGGAAGCTAGAATGAAAGACGCAGGATTCAAACAAGATGCGCTGTACCTGATTCGACCGGATGGGCATGTGGGGCTTGCGACTGAAAAGCAGTGGCTGCGTGTGTTGAAAATGTATTTGGAGACTTATGGGATTGTGGCTTTTGGAGCGGAGTGAAACAGAAATAAAAAAGGAGGCTGGAGGCATGAACCCATGATGGGATCATTCCTCTAGCCTCTTCTTACAAATATATATTAAGCATTTAATTTATATTGCGCTGCCTTACCATACATGCCGTTTTCAGCTGTTACATCATTCAATTCAGCAATAATGACCTTAGGTCTGGAAGGACCGACTATTGTAGAAATATAGCTAACTTTAAATGTGTAAGTAGCTTTTTTGCGGAAGTTTCGATATTCAAGCGAATCTTCTGTAGTTGTCCAATAAAAAACATGGCCATCTCTATCTATTAAAGCGATTACTCGATATTCGTCGTTTTCAAAGCAAGAAACAAACTCAAGTTCCTTCGTATATTTCTTTCCTTTTTCAAATCCGTTCACTTCTTTGATTGCAAGCACCATCGAAATACACCTCATTCCATAGTGGTATGCATTTAATATAACAGAACTAACGTTCGATTTCTAGTCAAAAGATTAAAAATATTAGAATATTTAGTTCATTTAATAAATTTTGTTGGGACTTCGTTCTATACGCGATGAGTTTGAAGGTATGAAAGAATTAGGTATAGTTAATCCACGATTGAATAATGTCTATCTTGTTTATATGAGTCGGCGGAAACCTGATCTATGGTCCCAGATATACTGCTTATGGAAGTCTGAACAGCATTAAGTGCTTCATCGAAGTCAATTACTTCTTTGATCAACATACGAAAGCCGTATCTGTTAACCTTTGAGGCTGCGAGATACGGCTTATTCTTCATGCAGTTGTAGTTAAGTAACTCAATCCTTTTTGACACAGGGGCGCGTTTTTATTCACCTGCTGCCGTAATCTTATAAATCGCACCGCCATCAGTGCTTGCAATAAGCGCGCCATCCTCAGTTACAAGAATATCACGGAAACGTTCGCCTTTATCAGTTAATAGACGTTCTTCTCCAACGATGGTGTCACCTTCAATAACGACACGTGCAATATAGCTCGACACTAAACCACCGATGAACAAGTTGTTCTCCCATTCAGGAATGGCGTCGTTATCATAGAATGAACTACCACTTGGCGCACTTGTTGGATCCCAATAATATCTTGGTTCAATAAAGCCTTGCGCTTCGTGTTCTGAAATTCCATCATTGATTAATTCGCCCGTGTACTCGATACCATAAGAAACAATCGGCCATCCATAATTATTGCCTGGTTCAACAATATTCAGTTCATCCCCAGCTTGTGGACCGAATTCAACAATCCATAAGTCTCCTGTTTCAGGGTGGAAGTCTATACCTTGAATATTACGGTGACCGTAGCTGTAAATACCATCCAGTGCGTCTTCATCTTCGATAAATGGATTCGACTCTACTGGTTCTCCATCTTGTGTAATGTGAATGACTTTACCCAAGTAAGCATCTAAGTCTTGTGCACGTTCGCGAATTGGATCATCTGAACGTTCACCAGTTGTTAAGAACAGGTTGCCATCTTCATCAAAGATAATACGTCCACCATAGTGTAAGTCACCTTCATATGCTGGTGTTGCTTGGAAGATTACTTCAAAATCTTCAAGTGAGGCTTCATCTTCTGATAACACACCTTTACCGACAGCAGTTACAGTACCACCTTCAACATCTTGAGAAAACGTCAAAAATACTAATCTTGAATCGTCAAAATCAGGTGCAACGGCTACATCAAGTAAGCCACCCTGACCTGAGTTATTTACTTCTGGTGTCCCTTCGATTGGTTCTGAAACAGCAAACTCATTGAGGTTTACAATAAGAAGTTCTGCTGTATCTCTTTGCGTAACAAGTAAGCGGTTTGGTTCAAACTCTGCCATCCCCCATAACACGCCAAGACCGTCAACAACAATTTCTTCATTAAGTTCTGTTTCAGTCTCTACTGCAGGTGCTCTTGTTTGTTCTGGAAATGCTGGTTCAAACTCAGTAACTTTTGGTTCAGTTTCTGCAGGTTCTCCATCTGTACTTTCCCCAGCGCCCTCGTCAGCAGGTTCTTCTGTTTCAGCATCCTCTTCCACAGGTTCTTCTGTTGTAACATCCGGCTCATCCGTTACTTCTTCGTCTGAAGCTTCATCATTGCCACATGCTGCCAAAGCCAATACAAAGATCAGCATTATAAAGAACAGTAATCTTGACCACGAAACTTTTGTCATCGTTTTCTCTCCCCTTTCTAAAATAGTAATCTGAATGTATATTGAAGTTCATTTCCCCTGAAATCCAGTAAAAAAATGGTTAAGACTTTCACGTCCTAACTAAAAATATGAAACTCCTAAAATAATGCTATCACAATTTTCTGAAAAACAATAATAATATTACTTTTATATGACATTTACTAAATTCTTGTAATAATATCTTAATAAAAGGCAACAATCGGAGTTGCCGCCTTTTGTGAGGTATTCAGCCTGTCTTTGTCTCGCATCCCCTGCACGGCGTAATGCTTCACCGATGTTACGTACACATAGATCCTTAATGCTGCTGGCAGCCATCCCCACCATCTATGTTGCAGTGCCTGAGTCTGGGTCGCATAAGAAAGCAATGTTCCAAGAGACAGGTAGTCTTCAGGGAAACCGAAGCCGAGGAAAGATACCCCTGACTCTATGCCAATATTTGCAGCGAATGATCATGTTCCGTTTACGATGATGATATCCACCAGGTTCGGCATCATCTGTGAAAATATGATTTTGATTGGGTTACTCCCCAGGGTTCTTGAAGCATTGATATACTCAAGCTCTTTCTCCTGCAGCGCCAGCGAACGGATCAGCCTTGTCGTACCTAACCACAGGAATAAAGGCACAATTGCACTGAACTTCCAACTATCATTATTTCTAGCAGTCCTTAGATCATCCCTGTGTAAGACAAATTATGAATATTTACCTTTTGAGATAAAAATAAGAAAGCCGCATCCGTTAACCCTTAAGGTTTCTGGATACGGCTTATTCTTCATGTAATCGTAGTTAATAAACTGAATTGGATTTGACATAGAGGCGCAATTTTCATGTGTAGAGTATAAATTGTAGTGTATTGTTAAAATCGTTTGAAATTGTTTCTTTCGCAGGGTCTCTCTCTCAATTATATTTCAATAAAAATAGTTTCTAGGAATAAATCAAGTTTTAAAAATCATGTTACTATTAATTTACCGGAATTTCCAAGCACTTTCCAATAACAATATCTCCTAAGAAGCGAGTGAAGTTAATGCTACAAACTATTGAAATATATAATGTTAAATCATTAAAATCTGTAAGAATCGACTTTAACAAAGTCACCAACTTACTCGGAAGTAATGGGACTGGAAAGTCTAACATTATAAATGTACTAAAATATGTATACGATGCTCTTGACACTAATGAAACAGTAAATTTGCAAGATTCTCTAAACCCTTATATTCAGAACTCTGAAATCATTCTGAAATATGACATGAAACTAATAAAAACTATAGCCAGAAATGCCTTAAGTGACAAAGTAATAGATAGTAATGTACACCATTATTTTCGGAAACTATTAGAAATTTGTAAGGAATATGCCAATAATGAAAATATATTAGAACTTAAATTAAATCAAAGTAAAACTGGTGAAAAGAAGTTCAACATAGAGTCTTATGAAGTCCGAAAAATAATTAAAAATCTTTTTCCTTTGTATATAATTAAAACTAGAGAAATAAATTTAATTGATTGGGAAACTATTTGGGATGTAGTAGCCGACATTGGAAGATTCCCCCAAAAAAAGGATAAAGATATAAAAGAGGCGATTGAAAAATCATTTCCTCAAATTAATAAGAAAACTAATAAAACATATTTAGATGTTATAAGGGAAACAATAGCTGGTAACGGTATTGAAATTAAAACTAGTAATATAAACTCAGGACTATATCAATTTTTAATTGGTGGGAATAGTTTTACCTACGATAAAAAAGATTTAGAACATTATTCCGATGGTTTGAATTCATTTAATTACATTAAAATTTTTTTAAAATTAATTAATTTAATACCTGGTTTTAAAATTAAATATCCTATAATACTAATTGATGAACCAGAGATCGGTCTTCATCCCAAGTATATTGACCAACTAGCAGAACTCTTTATTGAAAGTAACTCTAAAATCAGAATAATATTAGCGACACACTCTTCAAGACTTTTAAAAACATTAATGTCAGAAAATAAAGATGTAAATTTATACCACTTGAAATTAGTTGACAATTATACTATTTGTAACAAAATGAATTATTTGTTAAATCTTAAAGGTAAAAATTTAATCACTGAGGAAGAAGCAAGTTATTTTTTTTCAGAAGCTATTGCCTTTGTAGAAGGTATTTCTGAGTTGGAACTATATCATCATAAAAGATTAAATGAATTATTTCCAACCTTAAAAAGAATTAGCTTCTATAGTTTTGATAGTAACAATCAGAAACTTAAAGTCATACATCCTAAAGAGAAAGACTTATCTATCCCATATTTAACAATAGTTGATTCTGATAAAATTTTTACATATGATTATTCAACGTCAAAAATCAATTTTTTGACAAAATCTAGTATTTACAATCCATTTGCAGATACTAATATGCAAAAAAAGGAGATTTTTCATTACGGACAAAAGCGTACTGATACTCTCCATGTTAGAAATCAAATACTGAGAGTTACTAAAAATGTTAATTTTTATTTTGATGACTATTGGGGAATTCTAAAAGGTAAGAATATTTATCATGAGGAGTTATTAAATTTAATTAATAGATATTGTTTAGAGTACAGTGTTTTTCCTGTAAAAACTACTCTTGAAGGATGCCTAATTAATCGACAAACTATTAAGATATATATTAGTTGGCTCGAATCTGAAAATCCTAAAAAATTGCTAGTTATTAGGGCCCTTTTTTCGACATATAAAAACAGAAATATAAACATAACTATTGCAAGACTTATACAAAAAGGAAAATTCGATAATATTTTAACTAGAAAACAAATGAATGAGCATTACAAAAAAAAGAACCTTTCAAATAGCATTATTAATCAATTATTTGCAGATATTGATAGTTTGAGCACAGATAAAACGCAGTGGATAACTTCTTTTTTAGACTACTGGTTTGAAGAACACGAAGATTTGACAATAACTCAAAGAAGAGATAAGTTTAATAATGATTTCCCTGAGTTATCAAGCATATTAAATAACCTCTTAAATTTAATTAAGTAGAAATTTTTCCATCATGAATTTTTAGGTGGAGACCTAAGTGATTTAAAAACCTTAGGAAATAAAATAACACCTTGTAACAACAATCTGGTTAGCATGTATAGTCGCCTTTAATCTGTCGCACAGCGAGGCGTTGAGAGGTACTAAAGGAGGGTTTATATTGTTTATATATCAGGGAGATTTCTTTTATAAATATATTCTAAGTACAACTAAAAATAATACTAAATTACTTAAACAAGAAGAAGTTTCGAATGCGTATTCTTTAATGCACAAACCGAAAAGAAACGGTGTTCGAAAAATCCAATGTCTAAAAAAAGATACTGAACTATACGTACTACAAAAAAAGCTTTTACACCGATTCTTAGAAAGCATTCCTTTATCTGAGAGTTGCTATGGCTTTGTAAAGGGTAGATCCTATTTTGATTTTTTAAACAAGCACACCTATCCTAAAGATGAAGTAAGACACTTTTTAAAAGTAGATATAAAAGATTTTTTTCATTCAATTTCTTCCGATAAAGTGGCTCAATCATTAAGCCATTATATTAAAACTGATTCTATCGAGGAGAATAGAGAAATACTTCGTACTATCAACCGTATAGTTACGCTTGATAGTTCTTTGCCTCAAGGGGCAGTTACTTCTCCCTGTCTATCAAATATCGTTTTTAGAAGGATTGATATTCGGCTATTAAAATATTGCGAAAGGTTTAATGTTAAGTACACCCGATATGCTGACGATTTATTATTTTCATCAGAATCAAATGTTGTACTTAAAGCCTTTTTTCTAAACACTTTAAAGAAAATATTAAAGGAAAATCATTTTGATATTAACTTTATGAAAGTAAGAAAAAGCTCACAAGAAATAAGGTTTAACGGATATGTAGTGGGAGATCAAATTAGACTAAGTAGAAAAAAAACTGCGTCATTGAATAGAGTATTATATATTTGTGATAATGAAACCACTGCGCCCAAAATATTAAGTAGTTTAAAAACCTCTGAAGGAAACAATGACCGTCATTTTTATACTATAGAAAGTTTAATTAGATATTTAAATGGACATAGGTCATTTTTAATCGGATTTAAAAGATTTCAGAAAGATAAAATTAGAAATTCTAAAGTTAATAATCAAATAAAAAATATTGAAAAGTCCGTTCTTCAATTAAGTCAACTCTAGTATTTGAAATTTTTTCAATAGCCCACTTATCTTAGATGACTTCAGTATTAAGCGGACCACTGAAAAAACCTCCCTTGAAAAATGAACTGACCAAGTAATATAAGACACAAGAAAAAAACCTAGACTGCCATTGTCCGATACTCAATCGGGGAATGGCAGTTTAATTTTTGGAACGGTGTAAACGTTAAACTAGATTGGTTCTTACGCTCTTTTGGTGAATGAAATTGCTCTCTCTAGTTTAGCGGTTACAAAGAGCCGATTTATTCTAGTGGTTACAAGCCCCTTGCAATCCATGCCGTATCTTCTGGTTACTTTTTTTCGACTGATGACCGGCTAGTATTCTTGGAGAGGTCTTACCTCAGTTTCAACAGTAAATTTCACCATAGAAAAACTGCACCTCCATTGTTAGTTGTATCTAACAATGGAGGTGCAGTTCAAACCGTTTATACGAGTGACTAAAATGAAAAATCCACATCCGAAATTTTGATAGTACAGATGTGGAGTGTATAGAATATTTGTAGTGTATTGTCAAAATCATTTAGAATAGTTTTTACAAAGCAGCGCGATACTGAGTTGAGTCAGTTGATTTTTTACAACATTTTTTTGAAGCTCCTGAATCAAAGTGCAATGGCATTTAATTCGCTGTAATTTTTTCTAATATTTACGTTTGAAATAATCCGTATTACCCTTAAGCCAACGAACATCTACTTCACGACCATTGATACCCATAACGTATTCTTTCTCTATCTCCATCAAATCCCCTATATAGACAACAACTTTTCCTTCTAATATTTCGAAATATTCGTGTTCATACATAATATCGCATCCAAACAAGCAAAGTGGCATAACTATATATGGATCAGTTCTCTCATCTTCTATGCAATTGGCTCTCTTCTTTTTATGAGCACAAACCATGTTACAAATACTATACAATTTCCCGCAAATTGCACAGTATTCTGAGGTCTTCCCGAAGAACAGCCATTCTCTTAGAATGGATTGTTCTCTACGAAGTTGGACTTCTGCCAAGATACTTGTTCCCCCTAATCTTTCAAGTCGTTTCTTAGTTTTCTCATACAAGTTCATTGATGCTAAAGCATCAATGATTATAAATTGATAATTACCTCTTCCATCACTTCGATCAATATAAAGTATAGGGGATTGAAATAAAGCTTTATCATAATTAGGCTTTAGATAACCAAGTGATTCAAGATAATTACTTAGTTCGCTATAAGGTAAATTTATCTCATCTCTCTCCCGATAAAATCGCAAGATATTTTGCTCAATGTTATTAAGAGCTTTTTCATCTACTAAAAGAGTTATCTCATCATTTTCGTAGATTGTTTTTGTGCTTTCTTCGAGGTAAATAGTGATTATTTTTTGACTTGGAGTTCCAAACTGCAAAGTGCGTCGATTAATATAGCGATGTACCACATCGGATAGGATTTCGATTGGAATTTTTTTTGTAACAAATGCAACTTTCTCAAGCACGTTTAATAAGACACTATCCCTAGCCTCCCAGAGGTACCATAAGCCCTCTTGATTTGCATGTGTCCAGTATTCTTTTGAATGAGTAAGAAGGCTTCTAAAAAAAGGAATGTTTCGTTTGTCGAGGTTCTCCTGATCGAACACCTTTTCCAAACATGCAATACCGTGCATCCCTAATACATCTCGTATAATCTGAAGCTCTTTATGAAGTATGTCCTTTTCATTTCTTCGCACCATAAATATAGAAACATTATCTTTAAAATCAGATCGGGTAGGTAAATCAAAGTCTGCTGTACATACTTCATACTCTGGGCACATTCCAAACACATCCACAAGATTATATAATCCATTATCATGAAGCCCCTTATCTGCAAACCCTCGTTGCTCCAATATGCCTTTCAAATCTTTAAACCATATTTTTGCAAACTCGCTTATTATACTTTCAATTTCATAGATAGCATCTTTGTCCTCTTCCTGCACCTTTTGGATAAACTTACCTTCAATGATTTGTCGAATCCTTTCCCGAGTCATTCCTCCATATTCATCAGCAAGAGACTGATAAGTAGTAGCTGGTTGAATCCCGAGTCCAAAATAACTTTGAACGATTTGAATATCTCGTAGAAGGTTATTGCCTCTTCGATTTCTTTTTCTTATAACTCTTTCAATACTATCTTTTGTTAACATAAGGTTTCTCCTTTAAAAAGCTAGTAGATGTTCATTTTTCATTTGTTGCCAGCACGGGAACGCTTTTGTAGTTTTAATACTTGCTAGAGGAATTAGTAAGGGATTCTGATTGTAGGCAACAGCCTATCACTAATGTCATCTATTCATTCTAGCTCTAATCTTTAAACGATAGGAGTACAGCCAATTTGATGAGTCAATTTATTTCACCTAGGTGTTAGATTATTCCAAGCTTAGCAAATTTACTGACCTCGATAATTTCATTTTTAGAAGTTCTCTATTTATTCTTTTAGTGTTACTCTCCGACTCATAATCTGCCCTAGCTGCACACTTTTTCTCTAATCAATAATCAATTTTCATAAATTTCTTTGTGAAAAGCTCAATTTAATAGTTGAAATCGCTGCCCTAATTGTTCCCTTCTAGTCAGTTGTACAAGATACTTTACTTTGCTGTTATAACTCTAAAAGCCGCTCCCTCAACTTCTCATCACTAGCATAAACATAAAGCCCCTTTATCCCCCTCTTCATCAACACATTAATCGAATTCAATATGATCTGCTCCTTCGCTCTTTCAACATCCTCAATGCCATCTTTTCCTCTGAAAGCTTCAGTGTCGCTATATCTTTCAGTAAGGATCTTCAAACAATTATTATGCTCATCATAAATAACTGATGGGCCCAATATCACGCCTACATAATTCAGATCGAAGCCTTGAATCGTGTAGATGGATCCCGCTTCTTTGATGGTCTCCGGCTTTTCTGCCCAGGTGTTTTTGGTATCGGTTGAATTCCAGGGGATTTCGAGACTGTCTTCTCTAATGTAGTACTGCTCGCCATCTTTCTTATGCTCATAATCGAATGTCGAAACCACTCTGGAGAGGCCGTGTTCTTTATTCTTTTCCACTATGGCATCATGCATTTCCTTAGCGGAATTGAATATTTTAAAGTCATACAGCTCGTCTTTAGGAAGTTTACCAATTCGCTTCTCTACAAAATTATCGATCCAGCCGATTACATCGTCTCCAGCATTCATGCGAAACTGTTCTTTTAAAATATAAGGTTCTTCCGTCTGATGGTCCGGCACTAAATTCTTCAGTCGCTCCTCGTCCCAAAAGCTTTTGAGTTTTAAGATCTGTTTTTCGTCGTAGACAACGATGACGACTTTACTGTGTTTAATGATTTCTTCCAATTGATTGTCTTCATTGAATCCATTGAAAGCATCAGCTCTGCTCAGCAATAAATGCGCTTCGTCGACCAAGACAATATCTGCTTTTTCTGCAGTTTTCTTTTGTTTGTTAATGAAGCTTGTGGGCTTATCGAAGTTATTCTTTTTAAGGAACTTCACATTGGCAGCGATGTTTTTATACGTTTTCAGCATCTCTGAATGATTGACGAGCAGATAATTCTTTGTTTGATGAAGATTGGAATTTTTGTCAGCCGTCAGCTCTTGGATGCTATTGAACACGGAACTTAGGACCACACTCTTCCCAACACCCGCTTCGCCCTTCACCATGAATACAAACGTTTCATCATCATGCATGTGCTCTTCGCATACTTCCAGAATTTTTGTTTTAAGCTCGAGCTGCGTCATTGTCAGCTCTTTAAAAGGTGAAAGTTTGAAGATGTCCCTGTTTTCAATTACATGAGCAGGGTTATTAACCATCTTCCTTTTCAATAATTCTTTCCATATATAATTGAAAATCACTTTGTCGTAGAATTCCTTGTTATGGTAGTTGTGCGTGACGCTCTGCGCAGTCTGGCTCTTGTTCTGCAGCTTGTAGCGATCATCGCCTAAGAAATAATTGATGAGTTTGGTTTCGATATTATATGTAGCCGAGCGGTGAAATTCTGCATGAATAATGAGAGTCATTTTTTCTAATTTCTTACGCTCGATATTATTCAAGTGAGCCTTCATCCGATTTTTAAAAGCTACCGTTTCTCCGATATATACGGTCGTATTGTTATTAAGAAAATAAACTACTGGATAGTCGAAGTAAGTATCCTTCTTGATACTTTCTAAGGTGGATTTATTAAAATCCCAGGTTTTCAGTTCGGTTATCCCCATAGATATTCAGCCTCTCTGGATGCAGCAGATTCAATGATTGTTATTAACTATGTATTTCAAGTGCTTATAGCTTTGTTTAAAATGTTGATTCAAAAATAACATGATAATACTAATGTCTTAATATTAGCATTATTTAACTATTAATTGTCTACTTTTGGAAAATTTATTAGCAGTTATTAAAGACTAATTTCAAACGAAACTTCCCAACTGTCGCAACGTTTCATTAGTAAGTGATCCAACGTCGGCAACACCTAAGGAGAGGACCACAAATGCTCAAAATTATAATTCTTTTGTTTTTCATCGCACTGCTTTTATTCGGCTGTCAGCCAGACGATCCTTATGGCGAGTCTGAAATTATTGGCGGCTTTTCCATTCAAGCAAATGCTTCTCCAAACCAGATGAATATTATCGAGCTCCAGGAAATGTATAAGGAAGACAATGTCGGATTGCATGCCACTGGAGAACCCATGTTTCACTCCTTACGACTTTACTATGGCGAATATGGAAATCTCTTGGAGGACTATGTGGTAATTGAAGAAATCCGGATGCCCTATATCGATTATTTCGAAGTAGTTTGGACAGATGATGACCATGTCACCATCAATGTCATGCCTCGAGATGATGTGGTGGAAAATGATGTGGTGCAAATTTTCGAGGTTGAATCGTATGAGTTTGATTTTGTTAGTGAGACATTGACCCGGTAGAATAATGGAGTGGGGTTTCTTATTGCTACTGATTTTGTCGACTTTCTTATTCAGTATTTTTCTGTCCTTGAATTGCGTTCGACGCAGGGAAGCAGTTTATTTAATGAGTATGGATATAACTGAATGAGAGAAAAAGCGGAAGTTTAGAGTCAGTTTTCAATCTGCTTTATTAAGTAACTTTATCTATTGTATGCCCGTCTACCTAACAAGAGGTGAACCATATGAAAAAAGTTAGTATTGGCATATTCCTTACATTCCTTCTCATCTTCAGCGGCTGCTCCAACGCTGATCCGGAGATTACAGAAGCAGAGGCAGAAGCGATTGTCGAGCAGCGACATACGAATTCGTTTGGGACAGTAGAAATCATTTCGATCAGCTATGAGCGCGGCCGGTATGTGGTTGAGTGGGAAAACGAAGGGAATTGCGAATGGGGCGTTGATTACTTGGATGGGCAGAGTGGTGAAATTGAGATGGGTGAGAGGACGATTTGCTGAGGTTGAATCATAGATTTTTGCCTTCAAGCTAAAGAAACCTCCAAGCATGAATACTGCTTGGAGGTTTCTTTAGCGTAAGACCTTATCCAGATTTAGAATAGCTTAGAGTGGGAATGTTTTTGATTTTTTTATAGCAGCGGCTGGATTTCAAAATCACTAATTCAAAGTATCGAAAAGACCGCTGACAACAATGTTAGCGGTCCCTTAAACTTATTTAAAATTAATTTTTAGCTGCTGATTAAACGGAGTAGCTGAAAAACAGCAGCTCCTTACTCCAAAGTCTTGCTCCTTTTTATCAAAGCCCTATCGTATCCACTGCATGAGTAGCATCCGCATTACTGTATCCTTCAAACTCCAATTGTTCAATCAATCCAGATCTTGAAAAGGAAGTATACTCGATATAATCTTCGGCTGCCAATACGGCTTGTTCGCTCCAGTCCACAGTTATTTCTCCTACCGCGTTAGTTGCATCCGCGTTACTATGACCTTCAAATTCCAATTGTTCGACTAATCCACTTTGTGAAAACGGCGTATACGAGATATAATCTTCAGCCGATTTCACTGCCTGTGCGCTCCAGTTTACATCGATTTGTTCTACAGCGTAAGATGCATCCGCGTTACTAAAACCTTCGAATTCCAATTGCTCGACGAGTCCGCTTTTCGAAAACGCAGTATACGCGATATAATCTTGGGCCATTCCGACCGCTTGTTGCTGTGAAGCTGACCCAGCATTTTCCGCTGCTTGACGCTCTGCTTCTTCAGCTTCGGCTTTCGCTTGTTCTTCTGCTTTTGCCTCTGCTTCTGCAAGTGCCTTCGCTTCTGCTTCCGCTTTTTCTACTGCTTCCGCTTCAGCCTTTGCGTCAGCTTCAGCTTTTGCTTGTGCTTCTTTCTCAGCTTTTGCTTCTGCCTCAGCTTTTTCTTTCTCTTCTACTTCAGCCTCTGCCTTTTCTTCTGTTGCAGCTTTTTCTGTCTCTGCAGCGTCGACTTCTGCCACTTCAAGCACAGGTTCGTCTGCCTCAAGCGTCTCCTGACTGCAACCGCTTAAAAGAATCATTAGTCCAGCAACCGATAAAATCTTTTTGTTTTTCCACATAAGTACCCGCTCCTTTCAGATAGTGAAGATATGATAATGATGATTTTATGAACCGTAAGTTAAACAAACCACTTACAGATGCAGATAGGTCTTTTTATTCACCTTAAGTAATCAATTAGAACTACTTAATTGATAATATACCACAATACTCGGGAGGTTTATATAGCACGTGGGTAGTTAATTTCCACCAAATTTGGTCGCCTTTATTTCTTCTCGTTCTCTCTACACAGATTTATGTTATTTCCAGAACACAAAAACGCCCTTGCCCCAAAACAGGTAAAGCCGAAATCATCGGTTTCATTTACAAGAACAGCAATCCAAGCCCTATCACAACCCCACTGACAAACAGCACAATAAGGCAAAAGCCCATGATGTCTTTGGATTTGAGGCCAGCAATTGCCAGTGCCGGCAATGCCCAGAAAGGCTAGATCATGTTCGTCCAAACGTCTCCCTAAGCAATAGCCATGGTTACTTTCGTGGTATCGGTGCCGAGCATAGTTAGAGCTTGATTTTTTCTTTATTCGTTCCGTAAGGATTCAGATGCCTGGTCACCTACCATATAATTTTCTCCATGACAAAAAAGCTTTTGAAGAGCCAGCCTGCTCTTCAAAAGCTTCCCGCTATTCATATGTAGGATAGGACTCAATCAGCTCGCATCTTGCTGCTTCCTGCGCTTTCTCCAGACGGTGCTGATGACTTTGAGAAGAAACACGGCCAGAAAGGCGAATGGAACAATCCGTACGATGTATTCCCAATAAGACATATCGCTATTTTGATAGATGGCCGTCCCGATGGTCGCACCCAAAAAAGCCAAGAAAAAAATTCAAGATTGGATCGGCTTTCTTTGAAATTATCGGCTCTTTCAGCCAGGATGCCAACTTACTTTTCCTCTTTTCCATATAAACCTCCTTTGTTGTGCTTATTTCTTTTTTCCATGGCGGGCAATATTAAGGCGTACAGCAGGAATCCAGCAATGGCTTGGCCGATAATGTGAGTCCATACCGGTGAACCATTTAATATAAAGGTCGCGACAAATCCAATGATTCCAAAGACCAAAGTTCCTAAAATCGTGTTTTTAACGCGCTTATTCATCAAATCCCACTTTCATCTGGTTGTCTGAAAAAAGCTCTCTTTACTGATACCCTTCTATAATTACTGGAAACCAATGGGTAATAAAAGCTGAATTCTCTTTGTTTTACTGATTGATTTCTTTGCGGAATTACTTCTAAAAGTAATGCCTACCTTTCCTCTACTTCCAATTTACGCCTATTAAAAACAGATTAGAGAAGAAGGCATTTTTTATGGCAGAGTTAAATGCAATGTTGGCATGGACGTTTACACAAGAAATCGATGTGCCGACGTCGGTTAATGAGTTGTTAGTTCCAGGTGAAGTGGCGCAAATCGCCTATAAGATGGTCCGCGATACAGCAGTCGTGACGGACAAGCGCTTCATCATTTCCGACAAGCAGGGATTGACGGGCAAGAAAGTCGAGGTCTACAGCATTCCTTTCAAATCGATCATCATGTACTCATCAGAAAACGCTGGCACGTTTGATTTTAATACGGAGCTGGAACTATGGACGAGTATCGGCAAGTTTAAATTGAATTTGGCGAAGAAAGTGGATATCCGTAAACTTGATAAGGTGATTGCGGAAGCGATTTTGTAAGAATGGACAAATGGCCATTTCCTTGAGGGAAATGGCTTTTTTAAATACCTTTTTAACTTCGACAGAAATTTTACCTTCCGGCGAAAGACACGTTTCCTTTAAGACTTATTAAAATGAATAAAATGGAAAAACACACCCGACATGCTGAAACATCGGGTGCTTCAACCTATGGAAAATAAATTGTCACATACTATCCAGAAATTTCTATAACCGTTTTTTACTTAAGGATGCGCTTTTTCACTTTCTGCACTTCATACTGTTCATTTACTAGTTGCAGAAGAACGCTTGAGCCAAGCACTAATCATTTGACGGTAATAGGGAGTCGAAACAGCTAAAGCCGGCAGCACCTCAAGTTCCAGAGCCGGAATAAACGATGGATTAATTTCCGAGATGTCATCTTTTTTTTCTGCAACCCACTGCTTGATCAATTGTTCGTTGACTTCGGGATGAAATTGAATGGCGTATATATTGTCTTTGATTCGGAACGCCTGATTCGGATAGAGCGCACTGGATGCCAACAATGTGGCCGAATCTGGTAAATCGAAGCGGTCTTCATGCCATTCCATGAAACGGAAATGCAGAGGCAACACATTGAAAACCGGATCATTCTCCGCTTCAGCGGTTTGGGTTAGTTCTGTGATTCCAAATTCAGTAGTCCCCATTTTTTCTACTTTTCCACCGAAGGCGGAGGCGATCAATTGAGCACCGAGACAGATTCCAAAAATCGGTTTATTTTGCTCATGAAATAGTCGAATTGTCTCTTTGATAGCTTTCAAAAAAGGAAATGCATCCTCATCATTTGCTCCCATTACCCCGCCCAGGATCACCATGGCCTCGAATTGTAGCGCCCTTTGCAAAAGGTCTGTCTCACTCTCCATTTCCATAAGCTCATAATCAATCCCTTGTTGTTCTAATGCTGCTATGGTTTCTCCCGGAGAAGCAACTTGGTCGGGCTGAACGATAAGTATTTTCATCAGCTTTCACTCTTTCTATCATTTAAATGCCTATTCTCTTTTTAATAAATAGTAGAATACAATTTGCGTTCCCATTCTTCTACTCGGTAAAAATGCAAATTCCATTCTTCTTGTTTAACTTTAATGAATTCCTGCCAGATATCACGTCCAATGGTTTCGGCCAAAATTGTATCTTCCTTCAAATGATCTAATGCCTCTTTAAGGTCACGGGGCACCCATTCGATGCCGAGCGCTTCCAGTTCTTGACCGGATAAGCTTCCCGCATCTTTTTCAAGCGGCATTCCCGGATTCATTTTTTGACGGACACCATGAAGGCCCGCAGCGATTAGGGAAGCAGACAGTAAATACGGGTTGCATGTTCCATCTGCGCCGCGATATTCAAAACGTCTTTCACGCCGAGGCTCGAGTACACGCACCAGGCTCGACCGGTTACCGGCACCGTAACAGATATGTGCAGGTGCCCATGAACCAGGCACCATCCGTTTATAGGAATTGACCGTCGGAGCTCCGATGGCCGACAAAGCTTTTCCGTGATGAAGAATACCGCCGATAAAGTGATAGGCGGTTTCAGACAGGTCCAACCCCCGGCTGTCATTGCTGTCTTTAAACAAGTTTTTTCCCTCATCAAACAAGCTGATATGAACATGCAGACCGCTGCCCGCCAAATCGTTGAACGGCTTCGGTGCCAAGGTCCCCACCATTCCCATTTCTCTCGCCAAATGTTTGAACAATTGCTTGAACGTCACCTGATCGTCGGTGGCCTTCAGGCAGTTATCGTATTTCAAATTGATTTCTACTTGTCCCGGGCCATATTCACTGGAGACCTGTTCGGTTTCCACGCCCATTTCCGACATGGTTTCGATGAATCTTTGGATGAATTCATCCTGGATATCCAGTCCGTCAGTCGAAAAACAAGGACTACTGTCCGCCGGCACCAATCGACCTTCTTCTTCTTTCAATAAATACGCTTCCTGTTCATAGACCATCTTGATTTGTCCGCCTAAAACGTCTTCTGCCTCTTTCAATAACTTTTTCAAGGCGCTGCGGGGACACCCTGCCCATGGATTGCCATTTTCATCAACCAGGTCACAAAACATCCGGGCAGTCTTCCGTCGATGTGGTAAGACGACGAATGTCCAAGGGTCCGGCATAGCGAAAAAGTCTCCAGCATCTGAGCCGTATAAGGGGTTTGGAATATACGTATCGAACATTGTGAAATCCATGATTGCTGCACTGAAGTTGACTCCTTTTTCCATGGCGTCTACAATCTGCTCACGTCGGATCGTCCGAGCCCGCGTGGATCCAGTGTAATCTAGGAATTCGATCCGGATGTAATCAATGTCCTCTTTTTCGATTCTACCGAGGACGTTGTTGATTTCCATCTGCTTTTCTGAAGTTTGTTGAGTCATTTTCAGGACCTCGCCTTCTGCAATAATTTCATTGCGTAATTTACGTACAAACTGACTCCTGTCAAAAGGACCGAGTCATCAAAATTGAATTTCGAATGATGCAAGTCATAAGTAATCGGGTCTTCTTTTTTAATCCCCAGCCGGAAATAGATGCTGGGTACCCGTTCAGAAAAATAACCGAAATCGTCCGCACCAAGAGAAGGCTCTGCCAATTCGTATACATGGCTAGACCCCAGCAAATCGCGAGCTGTTTCAATGAACAGCTCCGTCATGGCCGAATCGTTATCGATAGGAGGAGCGCCGAGCGTAAATTCCGCTTCCACTTTCGCGTTCCATTGAATTTCTGCAGCTTGGCAAACGCGTTCTATCTCTTTTTGTATTTGTTGCCGGATTCCTGCGTTCATAGAACGGTAAGTTCCCTCCATCACTAAGCTGGAAGCGATGATATTGCTCGCTTCTCCCCCATTGATCTTTCCGACATGAATGACCTTCGGATGAACGGGATCGATTTTTTTAGCGGCTACAAGCTGCAGGGAATGAAGAATTTGTGAAGACACGGTAATGGCGTCGACTGCTTGATGCGGTCTGGCGCTATGGCCGCCTTTTCCCATAACAGTTATTTTGAAGTCATCACAAGAAGCTGTCATGCTTCCTTTTTTGATGCCCACGGTTCCGTGCGGCAAGTATGGCCAGACATGCAAAGCGGTCACCGATTCAATTTTCGGGTTTTCCAGAATCCCTTGGTCGATCAATGCCAGTGCAGCGCCGTCGGCTTCTTCGCCAGGTTGAAAAATACAGCGGACAGTTCCTGTTAGTGTATCTTTGTTGCGATTTAATTCGTAAACAGCGCCCAGTAAAATTGCGGTATGGCCATCATGGCCGCATGCATGCATGACGTTCTCTTTTTTTGAACGGAAATCGACTTCCGCTTCTTCTTGGATTGGCAGCGCATCGATATCCGCCCGCAGGCCGATTGCTGGACCTTCGATGTCACCCGTGATGTCCACATAGACACCCGTCTCTCCGATGGTTTGATAAGGAATTTCCCATTCATTCAATACGGAGCAGATATAGTTGACCGTTTCGTATTCCTGAAAGGATAACTCCGGATATTGATGCAAATGCCTTCTAATTCCAATGACACGGTCAGCCATCTCTGAAGAGATTCTGTAAAGGGTATCAGTCATTTGTCATTTTCTCCACTTCCACTGGTCCTTCAGTCTGTCGGGAACCGGGTTTATTGAAAATCATAAATAAAATAAGTAGTACGGCAAGCCAAATTCCCCCGCGAACCAATGTCATGATGGAACTGACGAATGACCCGTATAAAATCACGGCGATGCCGATAAAGCTCAAAATTGGAAATAGCGGAAACAACGGCTGTCTCCAAGACAATTGCGCCACTTCTTCTTTATGCTTAATACGGAACAAAACACCAGCGATTAATGCAAGGCTCCAGGAGAACAACCACGCAATTACCAATTGGTTTGATAGTTCAACATAAAGGAAGTCAGGGTTTATCTGACCCACAAGGATCAATACAATGGTGATTGCCCAAATGACGATAATAGCGTTGACAGGTGTATACGTCTTCGTATGAATCGATCCTAAAAATTTTGGCAGCATGCCATCACGTGCCTGTTGATAAAAAATACGGGAAGCGGCGTACATAGTACCCATCAAAATACATGTAGCTGCAGCAATCCAAGCGGCGATGTTCATAATGAATGCACCTGCCACTCCAAACACTTGACCGGCAGCCACTGTGAACGGTGAACTGTCCATCGTTACTTCGTTCCATGGAATAATACCTTGCAGCACAAAATGTGCGAATGAATACAACACAATGAATGTCACACTTGCCCAGATTAACGCCCGGGGCATATCACGCTGTGGATTGATGGCTTCCGCTCCAGCTGTTACCAATGTCAATGCACCAAGATATGCGTAAGTTCCAAGCGGGATGGCACCGAAAAATCCTTCAAGACCATAAGGCATCATCGGTGAGAAGTTTGCTAAATCGACATCCTTCAACCCAATCACTGCAAACACCACCATCACTCCAACAAGCGCCACTACCATATACAATTGGAAGCGGGCGGTGAAAACCGTCCCTAGAATATTGACCAGTGCAAAAAGCGTAATGAAGAATATCGCGAAAAACGCTGGCCACCAGCTGCCTGTCAAGCCAGGGAAGAACCACATTGTAATGGTTCCGAGTGCTAAACCGACACTTCCTCCTGCAATGATCCAACCGATCGCAAAGGTGAAACCTGCTAAAAAGCCCCAGGATTTCCCCATCATTCTTTCCACCCATAGCGACATCCCACCGGCATTCGGCATGGCAATCGCCAATTCGATCAAAGCCATAATCAAAAACAATTGGGACAATCCAGCAACCAGATAGGAGATGATTGAGCTCGGGCCGGCTGTAGCAATTCCTTGCCCCATTAAAAGGAAAATACCATCTCCGACCACCGCACCTACTCCCAATGCCCAGATATGCCAAAACTTTAACGTTCTTTTTGGCTCTAAATCAAGACTTAAATGATGACTCATATCGCTTCCCCATTTCGTTTAAATTTTTGTCTGATAGATTTCTTCAAAATTGCGATATAAAATCATTTCCCCTATATAACGTGCTTTTTCCGCATTCATATAATCTTTTTCCACCCAGTCATTCAAGACCCGTTCAAAACAGTCAATGAAAATCTTCACCCCCATCCAATTCATTTCAGGTATAGTAAAAGCATCTGAGCCATACATCACTTTATTGAAAGGCGCTAATTCGAGTACTTGTGAAATGATGCGCTCGACGCCGTGGCCAGCAAATGGATTCTGCAAGGAGATATCCATGTAGACATTCGGCAAGATGCTGACAATGAACGCCGCCTCTTCCATCCATGGATAACCGCCGTGCACTAAATGGACTTTGGTGTCCTGGTACTTTTCTTTCCTCAAGGTATCTAGAAGAAAACTTGGACTTGCTTTGGTCATGACTACATCTCCGTCACCGATGCCGGTATGGATATGCATGAATTTGCCGCTCGCTGTGCATGCCTCCATCGCCAAATGGAAGCAATAATCACGGAATGCTTTCGCGGGCAGCCGGTCATTCCGGGTAAATTCGGCGTAAGCTTGGACCGCTGCATCCTCATCCATTTCCAAGACTTCCAAACCGCTTCGGTAAGCGATGATGGTCTTCAGTCCTACGATTCCTTCCTTAGACAAATCTTCTTCGAGCTGTTTTTTATAACGGGACACGAATTCATCGAAATTCAGTCCCTGTTTGCCCAGTTCAACCATAATCGGTTCGATGCGGCTGATTTCCCAGACGCGGGCTCCGCTCAACTCTTCAAATTCGCTTCGGTCAAGCGGCGGCTGCGGATAGCCAAAATCCATTATCAACCCTTTCAGTTGTACATCTTGGAACAATTCCTTTGTATATTCCCCATAATCTGCCGCTTTTTTATTGCGGGCTTTCACGATCTCTTCCAAGCTTTCCTCACATGAATAATATTGCGCCATGTTTCTCAGCAAAATCTGGATCCACATATTTGAATTGGGCACTGGCCGGTGTTTTTCAGTACTTTCTTCTTTGCTGAACATATTCGGATTGACGGACAACGATAACTTTTTCAAAAAACTGATAGCGTCTTCTTCCCCTTTTCCTGCTACAAAAGGATGTGCGTGGACATCCACGACCTTCACACCGTTTAAATTCACTTTTTGCATCTTCTGACATCCCCTTTAACATTTTTCATACGCAAAAATTCTTTCTTCCACTTAAAACCGATTAAAAAGATAAAAAATCCATCATAAAAATTCTAATCACTGTGTTAATATGTATTATATGTTTTTTAAAAATATTCTTACAATTAACCGAAAAATATTTTTACGGGGGTGATGTATTTTGAAACATAAACAAGAAGTGTCTTTGTTGGGAGAGATAGCGGATTATTTATTTGAGGGTCTTGTGTTAACTGATGAAGAAGGATATATCCGGTCGTTGAACCAGTCATTCAGCAACTTTTTTCCAAAACTTTTACGAAGCGATCTCCTCAACAAACGAATAGGTGACACGATTCTTTCGAAAGATTTGAATCATTTTTACCGACACAAACAAGACATGCGCAACATCCACTTGTCCATTGGTCTTTTTCAGTTATTGGCCAATTTCCATGTATTAAACAATGGATTATTTCTGTTGAATTTCAAGAACATCACTAAAATCCAGCAGTTGGGCGATGAGTTAAAGAGTACCCAACAACATATCCGTTCTTTTCAATACATACTCGATACGTTGGATGAAGGAATTTGTGCTATCGACAATAACCAGAAAATTATCTTCTATAATCGAAAGATGGGCGAATTGGATTCAAGAGAGCCTGCCGGCGTCATTGGGAAACTATATTCTTCCATTTTTGAAGACAGCAGTTACGCGGAAACACCGATACTGCATTCCTTGAGCGCCGAAAGGAAACTGACTCAGAACGAAGCTTTTTTCTCCAACACGGGAAAACGATATATTGTAAAGAGAAGCAGCGAGCCCCTTTATTTGGGAAGCTTGAAGACAGGTGCCCTGTCAACTGTCAAAGACTTTTCCGATACCGCCGCCATGGCGGAAACCATCTTCCAGTTTAAAAACAAGAAGCATACAACCGGCGCTCCAATCAAAAAAGCCGACATTCCACCACCAATCGTGCACGTGAGTAAAACCATGCAAAAAGTGCTGCAGCAAGCTCGGCTTGCAGCTGATTCTACTTCCAACCTGCTGATTTGCGGAGCTCATGGAGTCGGTAAACGGTTGATTTACAAACATATCGTTAATCAGTCCCAGCAACGCTTAGATGATGTACACGAAATTAATTGTGCGGCGGTTTCTGAGCTATTGTTGGAAGAAATATTATTTGGCAGTAACGGATCTGCCGGTTTGTTGGAGCAGCACAGTAAAGGCATTATTCTGCTCGGCAATATCGACCACATGTCCATTTCTTTGCAGAAAAAAGTCTTGGAGGTCATCAAGGAACAGAAACTCCGTGTTACAGCGAAGGGCAAAGAAGTCCCGGTGACTGTGCAATTTATCACCTTATTGTCTGACAAGCCACATCTGGCGCTGCAAAAAGGGGCACTCCTGGAAGACCTTTTTTATGCACTGAGTTCCATCACGCTGAATATACCGGCGCTCCATGAGAGAAAAGAAGATATTGCGCCTTTAATCGAACATTTGCTGAAGAATGAGGACGAATCCCAAAAGATGAAGAATTATACTGTTTCATCTGAAGCCATGAAAATTTTAACGAACTACCACTATCCAGGGAATGTGTTGCAATTGAAATACATTATCGAAGGAGCCCGAGCGTTGGTTAAAGAGGACAATGGCCTTATCACGCCTGATCATTTACCTACTTATCTTGTCCAGCACATCGAGCTCGAAAGTAATTTGCCATTTCTGAGTAGTTGCAACTCCCTAACTGAACAAGTAGAAACGTTTGAGAAAGAATTGATTTTAAGAATGTTGAATAAAACCAATATGCATATTACCCATACTGCTGAAAATCTGAGCATCTCCAGACAAAGCCTAAACTACAAAATTCGCAAATACGCCATTAAAATTACTAGAGAAGTTGATTGAATACGAAGTAAACACAGAGCCGGAGCTATGGACGAGTATCGGCAAGTTTAAATTGAATTTGGTGAAGAAAGTGGATATCCGTAAACTTGATAAGGTGATTGCGGAAGCGATTTTATAAGTACCAGTTAACAGCCCTATTACTACGAATAAGCCATTCAGGTTTGATTTATAAAATCGCAGTCAAAACAATAGATAGACCCCTAATCAGCAATACAATTAGAGGTCTATTTTTATTGATATATAAGTGTTGGAACTCCCATACTTTTACCATATGGTAAGGTATAGTAAGAAGTAAATTCAATACGGAGACAGTACAAGTTGAGGAGTGGAGACAATGAGAAAAGGGTGGATTTCAATCATCGGCGGATTCGTTTTAGGGATAGTCATTTCCTTCTTTACACTTGAATACAACGGTTGGCAAATTATAAGACACGGTAGAGATGGGATGGCTTACCAAAAAATTAACGACCTTGATATTGATCTTCTGCATAATTCTTTCTTAATTATCGTTGTATCTTGTATTGGAATTTATTTCGTTTTAACTTTGCTTGAAAAACGAAGAAATAGAGTCGATTAGAAAAACAAGGTGATACGACCCTATAAGAACCAGTCACCTTTTCTATCAATTTAAAAATCCTAAGATTTTTACAAAAAGAAATCTCCTCCACCTTAGTAGTTTAATATTGTCGTTATAGAATTCCTCGCCCTTCTGTCTCTTCCAGCATTCCTAATTTCATTGTCCCCTCCCGTAAAATTGATATAATGGCAAAAGAGAGTTTGAAATGAGGAGGCTGCCGGAATGAGGAAGATTCACATCGGGGTGATTTCACCATATGAGGCGATGTTACCGCTTATCGATGAATTAAAGAAAGAGCAGTCTGATTTACTGATTGTTGCGGAAGTTGGCGATTTGGAACGAGGCGTAGAGCTGGCACGCAGGATGGAACAGAATGGAGCCGATATTCTGATCAGCCGCGGCGGAACTTCCAAGATGATCAGAGAAGCCGTAGCATTGCCGGTTGTCGATATCCATATCTCCGGTTATGACCTGCTGCGCTCCATCATGTTGGCGACTGGTCATTCGGACGAGAAGAAAGCATTGGTCGGTTTTCCGAATATCACGTTAGGAGCCGCTTCCATTATCAGTCTGCTGGAAATTGACATGAAAGTCGTAACGATTCCTGGTGCATCTGAAGTGGAATCGATTTTACTTGAATTGAAGAACGAGGGATATTCCACAGTCCTGGGGGACGTTGTCACAAGCAACTCCGCAGCACAGCTCGGGATGAACGGCTTGCTGATCCAGTCCGGACAGGAGTCCATATTGGAGTCTTTAGAAGAGGCACGCCAATCGTTCAAATCCCAGCAAAAGAGCCAGCAAGTTCTCCGGGTTCTGCGGGAATTGCTGAATGACTCAAAACAGGATTTGCTTCTGTTAACTGACGATGGACAGATCCTATTTGAGAATTGGACTGCCTTTAAAAAGCTGCCTGTTACGGAAGAAGAGCTGGCAACCATAAAACAGCAGGTACTCGAAACAAACGAACAGACCATTAAGATCATCGAAGACGCGAAAATTCCGTTCCGGATCAACGCAAAAATCATAGAGGACAGGGATGGCAAGATTGTTTCATTCAATTTCAAGCGCCTTTCAAAGGCATCGGCCAAATCAACTGCCGTTAAGATTGAACAACTCAATCAGCTTCCTTCTCTTGTGGCAGCAAGCGCGGAAATGACAGGGATTAAGAATTTGATCGAAAAACCCGCCGTTGCCGGTGACACGCTTGTGTTAATCGGGCAACCTGGGACAGGCAAAACTTCGGTGGCACGCTATCTGCATACCTTCCACCAAAAGAATGGATTGTTTGTCCACGTGAAAATGGATGCTTCCCCTCTGTCTTTGGAAGACATCGAATTTTTACCGAACTCCACTTTGCTGCTGGAGTTCAGTAAATCACCGAACTTAACTCATACCCATAAAATCCAGGACTTGATGGAGCATCTTGGGAAAAATACGGTACAGCTTATTTATTCGCTGCCGGCTTTGCCGAGTTCCTTTGAAGAAGAACTGGAGTTGCAGGAGGCACTTAAAATCCAGCTCCCTTCTTTGGTTAACCGGCAGGAAGATATCGAATACCTGGTGCGCCAATTCCTGACTGAGTTTCACCAGACGCTTGGGACACGTCCGATCAAAGTCCGGGATGATGCGATGCAGGAATTGAAACGTTATAACTGGCCAGGAAATCTTAACGAATTGAAAGCGTATGTTAAGAAGTTGGCGATTTTGGAAAAAGACTACGTGATTGAAAAAGAGACCTTGGATCAAGTGCCGTTTACAGCTGATTTCCAACAAGGAAATCCGTTATCTCTGGACAAAAATGATACATTAAAAGAAATTGAGAAAAAGATTATCGAACAGGTGCTGAGAGAAGAAGATTTCAACCAAACAAAAGCAGCAAACCGATTAGGGATCAATAGAGCTACTCTTTGGCGCAAACTCAAAAACTGAGTTTGCGTTTTTATTTAGCTAAAATCGTTGCATTTTTAAACTACTTTTCATTTTTCAGATAAAAAAACTCTTATAAGTGTTGCATTTTATTCAATAAGTTTTATAGTGGGTAATGAAAGCGTTTACTGATGTCAGATTCTTGCAACTACAAAAAATAGAAAAGAGGGTTCAAAATGAAAATTAAAGCTACATTAGATCGTATTCCTGGAGGTATGATGGTTGTTCCGTTGTTATTGGCAGCTGTCATCAACACGGTGGCACCAGACTTATTGCGGATTGGCGGATTTACAGAAGCACTTTTCGTAGACAGTGCCAGTGCATTGATCGCTTTGTTCCTCCTCTGTACCGGAGCTCAGATTAACGTTCGAAATGTCGGTGTGTCTCTTGCCAAAGGCGCTACCTTACTGACGACCAAATGGATTGTCGGTGCTTTGTTCGGCTTGATTGCTTATATGTTTGCTGGTGACAACGGATTGTGGCTGGGGCTTGCACCGATTGCCATTATCGCTGCGATGACGAACAGCAACGGCGGACTTTTTGTCGCACTTGTTGGACAATACGGCAATAAAGAAGACCGCGCTGCCTATTCATTATTGGCATTGAATGACGGACCCTTTTTAACAATGGTGGCACTGGCAATTTTCGGAGCCATGGGCTTTGTTGATGGTCTCTTCTCTCCTATTTCGTTTATCGCCGTCTTGTTGCCGATCGTCATCGGGATGATTCTTGGGAATTTGGATGAAGATATGCGTTCATTCCTGGATAACGGCAGTTCGATGCTGATTCCATTCTTCGCCTTCGCACTTGGGATGGGGATTGACTTCAATGCCATCATCCAAGGTGGACTTGGCGGAATCATACTTGGCCTCATGACCGTATTCATCACAGGTACTGCTGGATACTTCATCTTTAAAGCATTGAAATGGAACCCGATTGTCGGAGCTGCCGAAGGTTCAACGGCCGGTAATGCCGTCGCTACCCCAGCTGCCATCGCAGCGGCCAGTGCCAGCTTTGCTTCCGTCGTTGATATTGCCACGGTGCAGGTGGCTGCTTCCACTGTGACAACGGCGATTTTGCTGCCATTGTATATCGGCTTCCTGGTGAAGCGTCTTGAACGTAAAGGATTTATATTCGAAAATGGAGAAATGCTGAAAAAACAAGCTTAGAGGAGTGACAGATAGTGGGAACTCGAATTGGCATCATTGCCGATGATTTTACAGGAGCAAATGATTCCGGAGTCAGGCTAGCTCAAAAAGGCTTGAAATCCCGAGTGATTTTAACCGATTCATATAAACAGACCGACCAGGACGACACAGCTATTGATGTTTGGATCGTCGATACCAACAGCCGTTCCATGAATGGCGAAGATGCTTACCGGGCCGTTTTCAAGGAAATTGAAGCCCTGAAAAAAAGAGGCGTCGATGCCTTCTATAAAAAAATCGACTCCACTTTGCGCGGCAGTGTTGCCGCCGAATTGAAAGCGATGCAGGATGCAACGGCTTTAGACGCTATTCTTGTGGCACCTGCCTTTCCAAGCATGGGCCGAACCGTTGAAGGCGGAAAACTTTACATCAACGGACTGCCTGTTACGGAAACGGAATTTTCACGTGATCCCAAGACACCGGTTTTGCACGATTTCCTTCCTGATTTATTGGCAATGGAAGGTGTTAAGATTACGGTTCTGGACCGCACTATTCTATACGGCGAGACGCCCGAAAAATGGGTAGCGGAACAAATCCAGGCCGGCGTCAACTGGATCGTCTGTGATGTCACGGAAGAAGCTGATTTTCCATTGCTTGCCGCTCTTGAAGCAAAATTGGACTTCAGCATCGGCTGGGCTGGATCTGCTGGCATGATCAATCATTTGTACGCGCCGAAGCAAAACACAGACCCGAAAAGATCTTTTGATGGCCCGATCGGGAAAATCCTGATTGTCTCCGGCAGTTTGTCCGGAAAAACACAGGATCAATTAGCCGCTTTGGAGAAGCGCTCTGCAACCCGGATGATTGAAATCGATCCACTGGAGTTATTGACGGCCCCAGCACGTACCTTGAGCAAAGTCGAAGAACTCGAGCAGCCGGCTGACTGGGACAGCGCAGCCCTTTATGTAGGCGGTTCACAGGAAAACCGTGATAAAGTTAGTGAATGGGCCGCTGCCAATGAGTTGACGGCTCATCAGACCAGCAAAGGCATATCGGAAGGATTGGGGCACCTTGTAGAGAAGGCTCTCGCGGTCTCAGACTTCGATGCCATTATCATGACTGGCGGAGATACGGCTAAAGACATTTGCGCTGTGCTCGGCATCCACGACATGGAGCTGTTATTTGAAGTCGAAGCTGGCCTTCCGCTCGGTATCGCCAAATGGAATAAAAAAGACATTGTTGTCATCACGAAAGCTGGCGGATTTGGAACACCCGAATCCATCAGCCATTCAGTAGATTATTTGAAGGGAGCAGGATTACATGCAAACGACTAGACCAATTATCGGAATCACCATGGGTGATGCAGCTGGAGTTGGACCGGAAATCATCTTAAAAAGCTTTGAACATGACGTGGTTCATGAAACCAGCCGCTCGTTTGTTATTGGAGATGCTTCGATTTTAGAACGCGCCAAGAAATTTACAAACAGCACAAAAACGATTCACCGCATTGAAAATCCTTCCCAGGCAAAGTTTGAGAAAGACACCAT
Source organism: Planococcus sp. SE5232 (assembly GCF_050686535.1). NCBI lineage: Bacteria > Bacillati > Bacillota > Bacilli > Caryophanales > Caryophanaceae > Planococcus > Planococcus sp. SE5232. The sequence continues at coordinate 315,932 of NZ_JBOGCP010000003.1, forward strand.
TGACATCTTGGATTTGGGCTTGTTGACGGATGACTTGCCAATCGGTGAAGTATCGCCGGAAGCCGGAAACGCGGCGTTTCAATATTTAGCGAAAGCCATCGAATTAGCGAACGAAAGCGAAATCGATGCCATCTGTACCGCTCCTTTGAACAAAGAAGCCCTGCAAAAAGGCGGTCATATGTATCCAGGCCATACAGAAATCCTGGCCGAACTGACAGGCACCAAGGACTATTCCATGATGCTGTCAGCGCCGAACCTGAAAGTCATTCATGTAACGACGCATGTAGGGATCATTGATGCCATTAACATGATTACGCCGGAACGTGTTTTGCACGTCATCCAGCTGGCTCACAATACGCTGACAAAAGCAGGCATTCAAAATCCAAAGATTGCTGTTTGCGGAATCAACCCGCATGCCGGCGAAAACGGCTTGTTCGGGTATGGCGAAGAAGAGGAAAAAGTGATACCTGCTATTGAAAAAGCCGTGGCAGAAGGAATCGATGTCCAAGGGCCACTCCCTGCTGATACGCTGTTCTTCAGAACCGTTCGAGGAGACTTTGATATTGTCGTTGCGATGTACCATGACCAGGGCCACGCACCGGTCAAAGTGCTCGGTCTAGAAGCAGGCGTCAACATTACCGTCGGTTTGCCGATCATCCGCACGAGCGTAGACCACGGAACGGCTTTCGACATTGCCGGCACAGGTATTGCGGATGAAAACAGTTTAATCGAAGCCTTGCGGCAAGCGGTGGAACTGGCACCTAAAAGAGAAGTGTCATAAGTTTTCAATTAAAGAGCTGATTCCTACCTACGTAAATTCAAAAAGATTTCTACTAAAAGAGTCAGGACCGATTTATACGGTTCTGACTCTTTTGGTTTGGTTTTTATTACGAGGCTAACAGGTTTATCCTATTCACCGTACCTCAACAATCTGCATTTTTTCATTTGTTAGAGGGCTTAATACAATTCCACCTACTCACATTACACTGCCCTTCCTCGTTTCGACCTGTTGCTGATATGGTTCCATCTGCTTTCAATCCAATTGTATGAGCACAGCCTGCCGCTATAGCTATAATATTGGACCAACCGCTCACTTCGCATTGCCCTTCCGTATTGCGACCGGTTGCGACTACATTACCGTCTTTTTTAAGGGAGACGGTGTGGTTGCTGCCAGCTGCTATCGCGACAATGTCCCTCCAATTTTCTACATCGCATTGGCCATATTTATTTAACCCAGTAGCCACTACAGTTCCGTTGGATTGAAGTCCAACACTGTGAAGATACCCCGCTCCTGCCTCAACGATGTCATGCCAGTCATTCACTTTGCACTGTCCATAACGGTTGTTTCCAGTAGCGACCACTGTACCATCGCTTTGGAGACCAAGCGTATGCCAGTCACCTGCTGAAACTGAGACAATATCGCGCCAATTGCTGACATTGCACTGACCTTCATTATTCCGACCAACTGCAATTGCGTTGCCGTCTGCCTTTAAACCAACCGTTCGACGCCATCCAGCCGTTATTGCCCCAATGCCTTTCCAGTCGTTTACCTCGCATTGATTGTACTTATTCCAGCCAACCGCGACTGCCTTACCGTCTCTTTGCAGTCCGACCGTATGAGAGCTTCCGGTATGAGAACTTCCCGCTGCCACTGCTACGATGTCCCGCCAATCGCTGACATCACATTGGCCATGTTTATTGTCCCCCACAGCTAAAACTTGGCCAGTTGATTGGAGTCCGACGGTATGGCGATATCCAGCTGCAATGGTCTTCTTCGGCCATCGTCTTATCTCTAAAGCCATATTGGCCCTCCTTAAAACAAGCTTACTTAGGAAAGATTTTTCACGGCTGATCTTCAATCAGCTCAATCAGCCGAATCACTTCTTCATCCTCCCCTGGCTCTATCTCGACCACCTCAGTATTTTCAATCATGTCGTTATAAAACTCTTCACCCGCAGGATACTCGCCATCCCAACGCAGCGGCACATTGTACACATTGATCGTCCCATCTCCATTGCTGCTGTAGGTCACGGAACCGTCCACCAAACGCGATCCGGCGAGCTGGATGACAGGTTCCGGATAAGCGGCGCTTGTGTCATCGTCCGGATTCAGCGGCGTGCCTTCCGGGATTTGCTGGACGTACAAGCCGTCTATCTCCTGGTTCGGCCCGAGCTGCCGCCACACTCTGGCGTACTCGATCTGCTCGCTGGAATACTCCGATAAGGCATCTTCGCCTGAACCGGAAGCAGCTTCATCTGTAATCGCTTCATCTGTTGCGTCTTCTTTTCCTCCCTCTTCCAATGGCATTTCCTCCGGTTCGCCCCGCGCTTTTGAAGCATCCATGATCGGTGCATCTTCTTCACCACAGCCAGCCAACAGCAATAAAGCAGCACTCACGTAAATGAGCTTCCCTACCTTCTTCATCTGTCCGCCTCTCCTTTCTTTTATTCCAAATAGATAAGTTAGCACTCTATTCGATAATTATGGTTGGTTTTCCTGCTCCAAACTTATGAATTCCTCGAAATCTATTCGTTAAAAAACCCATATGGACCGCTCCTCCACCGTCAGATTAGTCTCCAACAATTTCAGTACAGTCCACATGGGCTCTTCATCTATTCACTTATCTTACTTACACCTTCGCCAAAATCAAGACGCCTTTTTCTTTCAGGACCAGGTTGCCGCTCACTTGTTCATCCGTCAGCACTTCCTTATACGCGCTGTCCTGCAGCTCGATCGTGACTTCTTCGTTGGTGTGGTTCAACACGAATAGGTAACTCTGGCCGTCTTTCACACGTTCGGTTGTTTCGACGCCGTCCGGTACAGCAAGCAATGGCTCGACGCCTGCTTCTTCGCAGACTGTCTGCAGGAAGTCGACGAGGAATTCCGCGTCCGGACTTGACGCGACATACCACGCTTTCCCTTTTCCGAATTTATTGACGGTCAGTACCGGCATGCCTTTATAGAAGTCGGAGCCGTATTCCGCGACCGCTTCTGCGCCTTCTGTGTGGATCAAATCAAACAGCAGGTTGCATGAATACTTGCCGCTCATTTTCCCGCGGACTTCATTCATGACGATTTGGTTGGTTTCGTCCGGGTGAAGCGCATCGATTTCTTCCGCCCAAATGCCAAGGACGTTGCGCAGTTCACCAGGGTAGCCGCCAAGGGTGACGATATCGGTTTCGTTGACGATGCCGCTGAAGAAGGTCGTCAGGAAGGTTCCGCCGTTTTCGACGAACTTCTCGACTTTCGCGGCGTAGCCTTCTTTGACCATATACAGAACCGGTGCGATGACGACATCGTATTTGGTCAAATCTTCTTCAACGCCGATCATGTCGACTTGGACATTCAATTTATAGAGCGCGTCGTAGTATTTATGGACTTCATTGACATAATCGAGCGACACGGAAGGCCCGCTCGACAGTTCGGTCGCCCAGCGGTTTTCCCAGTCGAAGACGATCGCGACCTTGGCGTTGACCCGTGCATCGAGCAAGGTATCGGATAGTTGATTTAGTTCTTTCCCGAGTTGCGCAACTTCGTTGAAGACGCGCGTGTTCTCGTGCCCAACGTGTTCAATGACCGCTCCGTGGTATTTCTCGCAGGCACCGACAGATCGGCGCAGCTGGAAGTACAGGATCGTATCCGCTCCGCGGCCGATTGCCTGGTAGCTCCATAAACGCATGACGCCTGGACGCTTCAAGGAGTTGTACGGCTGCCAGTTTTGCTGGCTCGGCGTCTGCTCCATCAGCATGAACGGCTGACCGCCTTTCAAGCCGCGCATCAAATCATGCGTCATGGCCGTGTAGCTGTATGGCGTATCGATCGCCGGGTAGTTGTCCCACGACACGACGTCCATTTCTTTCGCCCATTTGAAATAATCCAGCATCGGATAGGTGCCCATTAAGTTGGTGGTGATCGGAACATTGGTCGACACGTGTTTGCGGATGGCGTTGTATTCCAGCTTGTAGCAATCCAACAGGCTGTCGGACTGGAACCGGCGGTAATCGAGTGAGATGCCTTGGAAATCGGAGACATTGTCTTCGCGTTCTTCGCTCAGCATATTCGGTGCGACGATTTCGTCCCACTCGTAGAACGTATGCCCCCAAAATCCGGTATTCCAGGCTTTGTTGAGCTTTTCGATTGTGCCGTATTTGTCGCTCAGCCAGCCGCGGAAAGCATCCTGGCAGTTGTCACAATAGCAGTAGCCGCCGTATTCGTTGGATACGTGCCAAATCAAAACGGCCGGATGGTCTTTGTAGCGCTCCGCTAATTTCTCAGCAATTTTCTCTGAATACTCGCGGTAAGTCGGGCTGTTCGGGCATGAGTTATGCCGGCTGCCGAATTTGCGTTTCCGGCCGTAGAAATCCACACGCAAAACGTCGGGATATTTTTTCGCCATCCATGCCGGATGGGCTGCCGTGCTTGTTGCGAGGCATGTGTAGATGCCGTTTTCGTATAGGCGATTGATTTTATCATCGAGCCAGTCAAAATTGTACGTGTCTTCATTCGGCTGATTCAATGCCCATGAAAAGACATTTAACGTGGCCACATCAATCCCTGCCAGTTTGAACATCCGGACATCTTCGTCCCAGATTTCTTTCGAATCCCATTGTTCAGGGTTATAATCCCCACCGTGCCAAATCTTCGGCAATTTATCGTTAATCATTCCATTCCATCCCTTCTCTTTTAAGCTCGGTCAGCTCAGTTTCGGCTGATCCAATAATTGGATTTGGTCGGTCGTGGAGTTCTCCAGTTCCAGCACGACGATTTCATTGTTTTCCTTTTTCAGCAACGGGCCTGGCAAGTAAAGCCGTTGTTGCGGTCCCGCTGCGTTCCAGTAGCGACCCAGATTAAAGCCGTTGATGAAGACATTGCCTTTCGTAAAACCGTGCGTATCGATATAAGTATCCAGTCCTTCCGCCGCATCGAAGAAACCACGGAAGAATTTCGGGAATCGCTCTTCCCCGCTCAGTTCGTAGGATTCGGGCAAGCGGTCCATCTCGATTTTGAACATTTCCCAGTGGAAGAAATACTGTTCGCCGAGCCACAGGTTTTTGATCAAGCCTTTCGCGTCGGTCAAATGTTCCCCGTAATTGGCCCGTCCCATGTTCTCCACCAGAATCTCCAGCGTATTTACGGTGTCCGGGAAATCCACTGTTACCATTTTTTCAGTATCATTGATATACGTCGTGGTGATGTAACGGCCGTTGACGTAAATAAACCCACGATCCCGGATATTGCGTGAATCGAACTTCATTTCGCCTTGGCGATTGACGGTTGTGCGATAAAGGGTGTAGCCGTATGCCTGGTCAATGTCTTCCATCGCCAGCGGCACAATGTGCTCGACTTTTCCGCTGATATCATCCAGGACATCGAACAAACTGACCACCTCTGAAAGTTCGACGTTTCCGTAAGTTTTCGACGATGGGCTCTCTTCAAAATCCGCAGGCACTTCTCTAAACTCGCTCAAGACTTTCTTGACCGCCTTGTATTTCCCGGTGATTGCGCCGCCTTCCGTCAGCAAGCTGTCGTAATCATAGCTGGTGATCGTCGGGTAGTAGATGTCGTAATGGTTGGCGCCGTTCATGAAGCCGAAGTTCGTGCCGCCGTGGAACATGTAGAAATTCACGGAAATGTTCTTGTCCATGATCTCCTTAAAGACCGCAGCCACATCGTCCCCGCTCCGCACCGTATGTTCTCCGGTCCAATAATCAAACCAGCCAATCCAGAACTCCGCCACCATTTTCGGTGAGCCCGGCTTGAAGGCTTCCAACGCAGCAAACGACTCGTCCACACGCGAACCGAAGTTCAGCGTCGTCGTAACGTCCGGCAACGAGCCTTGCTTGATGAAGTCCGGTCCGTCTGAAGTGAACAGGAAAGTATCGAGTTCGTGCATTTTGTATTGTTCTCGATAGAAGTCAAGGTAAGCCAAGTCGTTGCCGTACGCACCGTATTCATTTTCGATCTGCATGGCGATGACCGGACCGCCGTTTTGATACAGGTGCTTTTTGAACTTCGGCAGCAACTCCGCAAAATAATCTTCCACGTGCTTCAGGAAAGACCGGTGGCTGCTTCGCATGACCAGGCTTTTGTGTTTCAACAGCCAGGACGGCAAGCCGCCCATTTCCCATTCCGCACATATATACGGCGATGGACGCAGGATCACATAGAGTCCCACAGCATGCGCCAGCTCGATAAAGCGTTCGATATCCGCCATTCCGGAAAAGTGGAACTGGCCTTTTTTCGGCTCATGGAAATTCCATGGGATGTAGGTTTCGACCGTATTCAGCCCCAAAGCCTTCAACTTCAGCAAGCGGTCTTCCCAATGCTCCGGCACTGTACGGAAGTAATGCATCCCACCCGACAAAATCTGGAAAGGCTCGCCCTCAAAATAAAACGAATCGTTTTTAACAGTCAGCACGTCGACGCCTCCTATGTAAGTTGAGATGATGGATTTTCGCTACTGATATTCCGTAAACAGTTCCGCTTTCCTGCGGGCTTGCGCCGAACTAACTCGTGCTTGCGCCCGAGTGGATTTCGGCACTTCGCTATCCCGCTGGAGTCTCCACTGTTTACTCCATATCTTTAGGTAGAATCAACAGAAACAAAGTTGCTACTTATTTTTTACAGTTATCCAGCGCCGGCGCGTCCACGGGCTAAGCGAAGCAAGAAGACAGGTGGTTTTCCTGGCTTCTTGCGGAAGCTATGCCCAAAGCGTCCGGCGCGGCATTAGAACTCAACACCACTACACTCGCTTTAATTTATAAACAACAGAAGAAAAGTCAGCCGGATGTTCAGTTGTGCGATAACGGTTCAGCTGCAGGCCTGCCTCCATCAGTTCGTCGCCGTAGAAGGTGGCGTCGATTTCATCGATTCCGTATTCGAATTCCGGATTCAAGCCTTTGAAGAATATCCGGGTAAACCCTGGATTTGGCTTCGCCAGCACTTGGTAATGACCAAGTATCGCCTCGTTCTGGTCTTCTGAAACCACCATCCAACTGGTTTGATTGCCATCTTCCGCGAACGGGCTTTCGATTCGGTAAAATTGCCCTTGCTGAATCAGTGAGCGGTTTTCTTTGTAAAAAGCGATTTGCTCCTTCACGTCTTCTTTTTCTTCATTCGTCATCATCGTCACATCGAGTTCGTAGCCAAAAGCGCCAAAGTACGCGACGTTTGCCCGTGTTTCGAGGCTCGTGATCCGTCCCACTTGGTGGTTTGGTACGGCGGATACGTGCGCGCCCATCGAGCTGATGGGATACACCAGCGAAGTGCCGTATTGGATCTTCAGGCGTTCAACCGCATCGGTGTCATCGCTCGTCCACCCTTGCGGCGCATAATGCAGCAAGCCCGGATCGAACCGGCTGCCGCCTCCCGCACAGGACTCGAACAAGACATGCGGAAATTCCGTCGTCAGCCGTTCATATAAGGAATAAACACCCAGGATGTAACGGTGCGCCACTTCCCGCTGGCGGTTTGCCGGCAATTCCAAAGAGCCGATTTCCGTCATGTAGCGGTTCATGTCCCATTTCACATAGGAAATCGGTGCATCCCGCAACACGTCTGCCATTAAGCCGTGAATAAAATCCACAACCTCCTGTCTCGAGAAATCGAGAACAAACTGGTTTCGGCCGTGCGACATCTTGCGGTTTGGAACGTGGATCACCCAATCGGGATGGGTTTTGTACAGCTCACTTGCTTTTGAAACCATCTCCGGTTCAAACCATAAACCGAACTCCATCCCCAAACCGGTAATATCTTTTGCCAATTGGGTGATGCCGTTCGGAAGTTTGCGCTTGTCTTCAAACCAATCGCCTAAGGATGTGGTGTCATCATCGCGTTTGCCGAACCAGCCATCGTCCAGAACAAAAAGCTCTACACCGAGCTCTTTGGATGATTTGGCGAGCTCAAAAATTTTCGTCTCATCAAAATCGAAATACGTCGCTTCCCAGTTGTTGATCAGCACCGGACGTTCCTGATCGCGCCATTTTCCACGCGCCAAGCGGGTCCGATACAATTTGTGGAAAGTCTGGCTCATGTCATTCAGGCCATCCGCTGAATACACCATGACCACTTCCGGCGTTTGGAACGCCTCGCCGCTTTCCAATAGCCAATTAAAATCAAACGGGTTGATGCCGATCATCATGCGCGTTACGTCAAAATGATCCACTTCCACCTGCGCCAGGAAATTGCCGCTGTAGACCAAACTTACGCCGTACACTTCGCCTTGGTGTTCTGTCGTCGCTGGACGTTTCAGCGCAAGAAACGGATTGTGCTGGGCACTGCTCGTTCCTCTTGTACTGGCGATACTTTGGATGCCAGGAACCAGTTTGCGGTTTTTAACATGCCGCTCCCTTGCCCACGATCCCGACAGCTGCACCATCTCAAAATCCGAATCCGGCAAATCGATGCTGACGCTCATCACCCGCGTCAAATTCACATCCGCCTGCCCGTGATTGATAAACTGGACAGATCGGGCAATCGCATTCAATTCTTCAAAAATCGTATATGAAAGCCGGACTTCCACATCAATTTCTCGATCGTATAAAAAAATCTCCAAAGTGGTTGCCTCATTTTCATCCTCCACATAAGTGGCCGGCAACCCTTTCAGCTTCTTTTTCCCTTTAAAGATCTGGTGGTCCTGGTACACAAAATTGGTGATGCGGCTGCCGCCTTGCTGCAGCACCTGATACGCCGGCTCCCGGAAATCCGACGTACCATACGCCGGGTATTCCTGTTTGATCACATCCAGCGAAAAAACCAGATCGCCTTCATTGACGCAAGCGGTATTCGGAGTGGCCTCGACATGGAACAAGCGCTGGAACGACTCCCGGTAGCGCAGCTTCTTGCCATAATAAAGCTGGCCCAGTTGCCTGTTTTCCAAAACGCTGAAGATATAACTCGTTTTCTCAGTTTGCAGATGAAACTCACGTGTGGACTCGTTATATAAAATGGGCACAATTTACCTCCTACTTAAAATCAAATAGAGTGAACTTCTAAATCGCTTCGGCCGCTTTGGGCACAGCTCCCGCAAGAAGCCAGGAAGAGCACCTGTCTTCTTGCTTCGCTCAGCCCTGGGACGCGCCGGCGCTAAGTATCTCATTAACTGAAAGCAACTATATTTTTCCAGTAATTCAAATCTAGATATGCAGCAAACCAGCGGCAGCTGGTACCGCGACTTCCTGTCGCACCAACTGCATGACCCACATCCTGTGGGCCCGAAAGCGAAACGGTTTTGCGGAATATCGCTTATCAACCTTTAACCCTTAACCGACCCCATCATTCCCGCAACAAAATGCTTCTGCATGAGGAAGAATACAAGTGCAGTCGGCAATGTTGCGATGACGATCGCTGACATGATCACGCCGTAATCTGGTGAATAGCTCGACCCTAAATTTGAAATCAGCAACGGAATCGTTCTTTTTTCAGGTGATTGCAGAATGACCAACGGCCACAAATAGTTGTTCCAGCTGTTCATGAACGAAATGATCGCCGCTGCTGCATACGTCGTTTTCATCGTCGGCATATAAATGCGGAAGAAAACGCCGATCTCACTCAAGCCGTCAATCCGGCCCGCTTCCACTAAATCTTTCGGGAACATCTTCGTGTTCTGCCGGAAGAAAAAGATAAAGAACGCGGTGGTCGCGGTCGGCAAAATGACGGCACCGAGTGAGTCAATTCCAATGAACGGTGCGGTGTCGCTGATGCTGCCGAACATACGGTACAAGGGAACCATGATTGCCGCAAACGGAATCATCATCGACAACAGCAAGATGGTGAAGACGATGTCTTTTCCTCTGCTGCGGTGAATCTCAAAACCGTAGCCCGCAAGCGATGCCAACAACAGCGTCAAAATTGTCGTGATGATCGCAATGATGGCTGAGTTGATTAAAGCCGGAACAATATCCACGGTCGCAAATAAAGTCTTCATGTTTTCGATCAAATGCGTCCCCGGCAACAAGCGTCCTTGCGTCACATCGACCGATTTATTGGTGATGCTGACAAGCATCCAAAGGAAAGGGAAAATGGAAACAATGGCTGCGAGGCTTAGAAACGTGTAAATGAAGATTCGTTGTAGTTTTTTCATTTTTTCTCACCCGCCACTCTGAATTGAATAATCGAAAGAATTACCACTAAAATTACGATGACGTAGGAAACGGTTGACGCATAACCGAAGTCAGGCGTGTATTCGAAGGAAAGGTTGTAAATGTATTGCGAAATCGAAATTGTCGCATTTCCGGGTCCGCCGTTGGTGATATTGACGATTTCATCAAAGATCTGCAAGGTACCGATCGTGGATGTGATCGACGTGAACAAAATAATCGGCTTCAGCATCGGAACGGTGATTTGGAAAAACTGCTGGATGGAGTTGGCTCCGTCAATTCTAGCCGCTTCGTAAATCGACTTATCGACGTTCTGCAAAGCCGCCAGATAGAAAATCATGTTATACCCCGTCCATCTCCACGTAATCGCAAGGATGATGACGACTTTTGCCCAAAACGGATCAGCTAAAAAGTTGATCGTCTGCGAGATGAAACCGAAATTGAGCAGGAATTGGTTGATGATGCCATCGATGCCGAACAAGTACTTAAAGACGACCGAATAGGCGACCAATGAAGTGACACAGGGCAAGAAAATCGCGATTCTGAAAAACCCTTTGAATTTCAATTTCGGATCATTCAGCAATACGGAAAAAAACAACGCCAATACAATCATCAATGGCACTTGTATGAGCAGGTAAATGGATGTATTGGTCAGTGCTGCGATAAATGTCGGATCGCCGAACAACCGCTGCCAGTTATCAAAGCCCACATATTCCAGGTTCGCGCCCATCCCCGATTGAAAAGATAGGAGAAAGGCTTGAACCATCGGATAGAAGTTAAAAATGCTGATGGCGATGATTGAGATAATGACAAACAGCCAACCAACTTTCCTTCTGAAAAAGACACCGGTTTTCTGGCGTTTGGTCTCTTTATAGCGCAAGCTCACTGGAAGATCCAATTCACCTTTTTTCGTTGATTGCTCCCTCATGTTTCTCATTCCTCCTATAAAAAAACCTTGAGTTGTGCCGGGCTGGTGAGCGATAAAGCACTTCTACCAGTTATTCGGCGGCAACTCAAGGCTTCATTAATTTCCACTCAATTATTTGAGTTGTGCTTCAGCTTGTCCCTGGACATTTTCAAGTACTGTCGTAAGCTCTGCGCCGTTCAAATAATCTTGCATTCCCGTTACCAGGATGTCTTCAATTGCATAGGTGTGCAGGCCATAGTTAACGCCTGGAATTTCGTCTGTCCATGTAGAAAGGTCGGTGATGAGCTGCTGTCCGCCGAAGAATTCATCTTCTACTGCATAGGCATCCCCTTCAGCTGCTGGTGAGTATGTCCCAAGAGCACCGATGTCTTTTACAAGTGTTTGGTACAGGTCAGGATTTGAACCGAATGTGTTAAGCAAGAAGTCTGCCGCTTGTTCTTTGCCGTCCACGTTCAAGACGTACCATGAGCTGCCGCCCAAGTTGGAAGCATTGACTGCTCCGTCCATATCCAATCGTGGCATTGGCACTACTGCCCAGTTGCCGGATTGGTCTGCTGCCTGCTTGACGCTTGGCGTGATCCAGTTTCCTGTTGGGACACTGGCAACGTCTCCGCTGTTGAATGCGCCAACAAACTGGCTCCAGTCAGAAACGATTTTTGCGATGTCCGCATCCATCATCTCTTTGTACGTTTCAAATGCTTTCTCCAGTGTTTCGTTGCCTGCCAGGTTCGGTGTTGAACCGTCTTCATCCACATACCACGAACCGTTTGTTTGGATCATCATGCGGACCTGCGCCAAATCGTTCGGGTCCAATGTCAGCATGTTCTTACCTGTTGCTTCTTTTACGTCTTTACCGATTTCAATATATTCCTGCCATGTGATGTTCGTTACGTCTTCTACTGTGTAGCCCGCTTCTTCAAGGTAATCCGTACGCACATACAATGCCGCTACACCTGAATCGAACGGCAATCCGTATTGTTCACCGTCATAGCTTGTCGTCGCAATTTTGTAATCTGCAAAGTCATCTGAACTGATGACATCCGTCAGTGGATGGAATGCATCCGGGTAAGCTTGCAGGAAGCTTTGTGCACGGTAATCCTCGATCAGCACAATATTCGGCATTCCGTTTGTCGTACCAGAGCTAAGCCCCGTGTTCAGTTTTTGAATGATATCATCCTGTGCATTTTCAATGACATTCACTTCGTACTCGCCGTCACCGTCGTAAGCTTCTTTTGCTTTTTCAAGAGCTGCAATGTTGAATGCCGGGTCCCAAGCCCAAGCCGTTATCGTGTCCACGTCTGATGAACCTTCTGAACCGCTGCCTCCACTTGCTTCTTCATCCCCAGAAGAACAAGCTGCTAAAACGACCATGCCGACTACCAGCAATAACATAAGATAAAACTTCTTCATCAAAAATCCCCCTTTTTGTAAGCGCTTAACTTTTCGCCTTACATACAGTATAGCGACACAAAAAAAAAGATTGTTAGCACAATCTTTAGGTATTTTATTTGAAAATTATTAGATATTTCAAATTTCTCCGTCATTCAATTGGACTATTCTTAGATGCTGGTAATTTTATTGGAATTTACCGGAATATCCGTCTTTTGAAAAGGCAATTCCACTTTTACTTTGGTGCCTTTGCCTATTTCGCTGGTGATTTCCACACCGTATTGTTCCCCGTACAGCAATTGGATGCGTTCATGGACATTGCGGATGCCGATTCCGCTGAACAGATGGCGTTTCTCTTTGATATCTTCTTTCGTATGGTCGCCTTTCATCTCCATGCCGTCGCCCGTATCCACGATTTCACACAAGAGGTTATCGCCTTTTTGGGACAGCAGGATTTGGACAAAGCCTTCTTTTTTCTCATTGAACGCATGGAAAAAGGCGTTTTCGATAAACGGCTGAAGAATCAGCTTCGGCAGCTGGCAGTCCAGACAGTCCGGTGAAATGAAGAAATTCACTTTGATTCCATCGCCATACCGTGATTGGTTGATGAGGACATAGTTTTTCAAATCCGTAATTTCCTGTTCCACGGTGATGGTTTGCTCGACATTGCTGAGAGCATTTTGCAAAAGCGAAATGAGCGCGTGGATCATATCGGTCGCTTTTTCTTTCTTGCCTTGCTGGATCATGAACTTGATTGAAGCCAGTGTATTATAGATGAAATGCGGATTGATTTGATGCTGCAGCGCCATCAGTTCCGCACTGCGCTGCTTTTGCTGGGCCAGCACGACAAGGTCGACGTATTCCTGCAATTCGCTGAGCATGGAATTGAAGGCGTTGGCGATTTTCTTGGCTTCGTAGCCTCCGGTTTCGGCCACGGGCATGTTGAAATCGTGTTTAGCCATTGTTGAGATCTGCTTGACCAAGCGGCTGATGGAGTTGGTCATGCGGCGGGAAATGATGAACACCACGATGACGGCGAGCAAGACAATGCCGAGACTGATCAGCAGAATTTCTTTCGTATTGATCAAGTTATCCAGAACCGCGTCTTTATCCACCAAATTCACCAAATACATATTATAGGTCGGAAGGTATTGCGACATCAGCAAATAATCGGTATCAAAGACGTGCGCATCTTTGAATTCCAATTGCTCTTCGTCCACTTCTTTTGCCATTGCCAGGATCTCGTTCGCTTCCTCGCCGATCAGTTCCTGTTTATTGCTGGAAACGATTTTTCCTGTTGCATCGACCAGCAGCACTTCGTTTTCTACGCTCGTGTAGCCTTCGTAAAATTGTTTCAACTGCGCTTCCCGGATTGGGAAATACAGGACACCGTAGATTTCGCCGGTCGACCTTTCCATAAGTGCTTTCGTTGCGACAATCATCGGTTCATCTGTAAACGAAGTGGATGGCAAATATTGATAAAGCAGCGTGTTCGGGCGATTGACCGTGTATTCGGTAATCGGGTGGTTCCGCAGCACTTCCCACGAGACGGGCCAATTCGAATAATTCACATTGTACAGCCGTTCGTTGTTCCCGAGCACGATCATATTGGCATCATACGACTCGACTGTCCGGTAGATGCGTTCAATCTGCTGGCTGATGTCGTGATAGGATCTATACGTTTCCAGGGTGCTGGCATTGGTTTGGGTCAACACCCGTTTAACGGTGCCGTTGTTTTGCACCTCATGTGTTGCACCGACGATGGCATAGCTATAGTCTTCGAATTGGGTTTCGATCTGTTCCAAAGCTTTCGTGTTCGAAATGCTGAAGGTATCCATAAACAAGTTCGAGGACATCCGGATCGAGCTGAAGGTGATCAATAAAGAGACCGCCACGATGCTGATCACCATGATCAGGAACATTTTGATGAACAGACTGTTATTTCTTAAGATGAGAAACGCCTTTTTCTTCATTTTCATGGCGGGCTTGGAGCTCCTTTCGGTAATTGCCTGGAGACATCCCGGTTATGCGTTTGAACACTTTGCAGAAATAGCTGTGCTCCGAATAGCCGACCATTCCGCTGATGTTCGAAATGGAGACGTTGCTGCTTTCCAGCAGGTCCATCGACTTTTTGATCCGCACACGGTTCAAATATTCACTGAACCCTTCTTTATGGTGCGTACTGAAATAAGAAGACAGGTAGGAAGCATTGAAATGGAAATGGTCGGCGATTTCAGACAAGCGCAGCGGTTCCGTGTAATGCTGCTCGATATACGCCAGGATCTTTTCGAGATTATTGTCGGAGTCGCTGCCTTTGTCGCCCGAAAGAATGATCGCCTCCACTTCTGCGAGGAATCCGTTGAATAGATCCCGCGCTTCGTTGATATGGACAGCCTCATTGATACTCGAGAAATAGCTGTATTTTTTTTGCTCAAGTTCTTCGGTTTCATACTTCATGGCATCCACCAACACGATGATATTGAAGACGATATTGCCTAAAAACGATTTGAATTCGAAGCTGTCGTTATTGTATCGCCCCGCCAAATAATCGATGTGGTTTTCCAGATAGTCAAACGCCTTCTTAAACAGGCGGTCTTTGAATAACTCAATAAACCGGTTCAAATCGAAACTGTCTTGCTTTTCATTTTCCTCCGGCAGCTTGTCGTAGATGAACGAGCTCGTTTCCGGCAAATAAAACATATATTTTTTCATCTGGAGGCGGCCTTCATCGTGAACCTTTTTCAAGTCATCGATGGCATCAAACGGTTTAGACATCATCCAGCTTGTGTCCGGAGTGTCGCCTGCCAGGTGTTCGACGGTCTTTTTGATCGCTTCCAGATGAGACGGATTGAAATTGAGCAAAAGCATGGCTTCAGCTTCCCCGGAACCCAAGGAAAAAACCGGCAGCTCTTCAAGAATGGACTGTTTCAGCTTTGCTTTCAGTTGAACAGGCTCCAGCTGGTTTCCGTTTATATCCACCAACGCAAAATGACTGTTGGGAAACGCATCGGCTGAGACCGCTTGATCCATCGAAAGGTCAAAACCCGAAATCATATTTTCCAGCAGTTCTTCCGTGGAGCGTTCCGGTTTGACGGCCGAGGCACAATGCTGCAAATCCGGGATTCGGCTGACGACCCGGTTTAAGATTTTCAACAATTCGGGCCCATTCAACTTGGGCTTCAGTATATAATCGGCCACGCCGTTCTGGAACGTCGAGCGCACATAGTCGAAGTTTTCAAAACTGCTGAGTACGATGAATTCAATATCCGGGAATGCGTTCTTCCCTTCTCTGACCAGATCGATGCCGTCCATGATCGGCATGACGATATCCGTAATGACGATATGCGGAGAAAATTCCGCAATCATCCCCATCGCTTCTTTGCCGTTTGCAGCTTCCCCGACGATTTGAAATCCTTGCTGCTCCCAATCAATATAATTAATGATCCCTTGCCGAATCAACATTTCATCATCGACAATAAGGACTCTGCACACTTCTCCCATGAACTTCCCCCCTTAAAATACAACTCATAAGAAAAATTCCATTGCTTTCAGAAACTGGATTTCCATCGGAACCTTTTGTTCCGACTGTAGAGTTGGCAGCTCTCTAAAGTCTCTATCGTGCCATTCTACAGATATAGTACCATCTTTTTATTGGACCATGTCGATTAATCGGAACAATTGGACTTTCAGCTTTCTTAATTAATCCAGGATTTATGGCGATCAATTGCTGATTGGAAAGGGTGCAGACAAAAGAAAAACCCATCACCCACTCGCTGGTTGCAGCAAGGAGATGACGGGTTTTCTTTCGCTTTAGCGGTCTTCTTCGGTTTCAGTTGCATTAGTGAATTCTTCTTCTGTTGAAGAATCCTGCTCTTTTAGAACGGCTGGCAAGGTCGCGACAGCTGCTTGCTCGGCTGGCCGATTGTTGCGGTCCACATAGGATTTCAGCAATTCGCCGATGTCGATGCCGGTCATTTCCTTGAGCGGCTCCTGCATGTCGACCATCGTTTTGGTGACGCTTTTGCCGAAGGACGGAATGCCTTGGCCGTTGCCGGAATCAATGATTTTCACAGATTCGATATTGCTGAGCGGCAAGGCGACTTTCTCTGCGAAGACAGGCAGCATCTCGATCAATTTCTCAGTGATGATGACGTCGCCATGTTCTTCCATCGCTTCCGCCAACAGTTTGCGGGATTCAGCTTCCGCTTTTCCTCGCTCGCGGATGACTTCGGCTTCTGCAGCCCCTTCGTCCCGTTTGATCTTGGCTTTCGCTTCCCCGTCGATTACGGCACGGCGGGCATCGGCTTCAGCTGAACGGGTGGTTTCGTAATAGGTTGCATCGGCTTTGGTCTTACGCACTTTGCTTTCCTCTTCCTCGAGCTTCACGGCGCGTTCCCGCGCTGCAAACTGCATGCTTAACTCTTCTTCCTGGATTTCCATCGCCAGCTTGGCTTTTTCCAGTTCATAGGATTGCTCGGACTTGGCACGCGCACGCTCTGTTTCTTCTTTGAAGGCGGCGTCTTTCAAGTCTTTTTGTTTTTTTGATTCCGCTGTCGAAATTTGGCGCAGGTATTCTTCTTCTTTCGCTTCCTGGTCAGTCTGCGCGCGGTGAATCCGTGTTTCGCGCTCGGTGTTGGCTTCCGCGATTTCAGCCAGCTTGCGGACTTCCGCAATCCGCGGCCGCCCGAGGTTTTCCAGATAGCCATTGTCTTCGTCGGCATCGCGCAAATCGGTCAAGCCCAGTGACGTGATCTTGAAGCCCATCAAATCGAGCTGCTTCTGGGCCACTTCCTGGACGTCCGTGTTGAATTTTTCGCGGTCGCTGTTGATGTCTTCGACCGTCATTTTCGACAAAATGGCGCGCAGGTTACTGCCCAGCACCTCGATGATTTCCGTCTCGATTTCTTCCTGTTCCTTGCCCAGAAACTGCTCGGCGTAATTGGCGATGCCGTTCAGCGTGTCGGCGACTTTGACCATCGCTACGGCGTCGGCGACAATCGGCACACCGGCGTTCGTGTAGACGCGCGGCGTCGCCAGTTTCAATTGGAATGACGTCAGGCTGACAGGCGTCGAAGTCTGAAAGCGTCTCAACAAATACCCGCCGCCCCGGATGATTTTCATCGAACGCCCTTCGTCGTCCGTGAAGATGTTTGTATCTTTTGCCGGGTCCCCGAGTTTCGGTCCGGTGATGATCAGCGCCTCATTGGATTTGGCGGTGCGGTAACGGATCTTCATCCAGAAAAAATACGCGACCCCTGCGATTGCGGCGATGATCAGCAACGCAATAATAACTGTAATGATGCCTAATGATTCCATTTTGCTTCCACTCCTTCTGTTTAGATGATGGCCTATAGTAATAATACGGACGATTAATCAAAATGTTTCAAATAAAGGAAATTTATTTACAGACAAATAAAAATTGGCATCCCTTTCACGGCCGGTAGCCATAGCCGAAGTTGAAGATGAAATAAAAGAAAAACACCAGCAGCGCTGCAGGCAGCATGCTCAACGTGATCAGGATTCTTGCGGTTATGGTGGGGGCATTCAGAAGCCAATTGATATAGATATATACCAGAATGCCGATGAACGGCAGGAGCATCAGGTTCGATGCGGTCAATGCCCATTGCGAATTTTCATCCCAGTAGGCATCCGGAACCGGAATGACGCCGCTGTATTTTTCATTGATGCGGCGGGTCATACCGATAAACACAAACGACATGGCCCCGTAATAGAGGACGACCAGGCTTTTCCCCCACCAGTTGAAATAGGAGTTGGCCATGACGATAATGATGATGATTCCCACGACAATGAAAAACCAGGTGAAGGTATCCATGAAAGCCCTCCTTTATTGGTAAGTACGTTCTTCCCTATCCATACGTTTCGGCAGGTAATAAGTTCCAAGTCGGATGAAGGATTTAGGGTGCTTTTGAGGGAGGAATTCATCGATTTGCTGGCTGCTGCATCTTTTTGAAACATTTCCCAACTTGTGCCGTATTACAGGTACGAGGAGGTGTTCGTATGATGGGTGACTTTTTCTTCTTTATTCCCTTACTGACGATTCTGTTTTACTTGGTGGTGCTTGGCTTTGCAATTTATGCCGTTGTCACTGGCTTGAAGCTGGCGAAGGAACGCAATGCCCAGCTCAAGGCGATTGCCGAAGAGCTGCGCCGCAGACCGTAAGTTCAGAGAGGGGTTCGATGGTATGGGACTGATCCGTTGGCTATTTTTTGAAAAGAAGCATTTGGCTTACACCGCTTTTGGCGACGACATGTATTACAACGCGGCCGGCAAGTTCAGCGCGCATGGCGTCGCCTATGACGCGGTGCTGAAAATGAACGCCAATGTACACGGCACCGAGGGGCATACCGGCGCTCCTCAAATGCGCAACGCGATGGCGAACACGGCGCAATATGATTTCTATGTGGCGAAAAAAGATGCGCACCGCGCGCAGCAGGCGCTTCATGGGTAGGTGTATTGGGGAGTGAGTTCCCTTTTTTGCGTCCGACGGAAATATATTCTATTTTTATTTTATAAGGAGGGATATCTTTGGAGATTGGATTCTTCTTATTGATGGGCATTCTCGGCACCGGCTTCCTCCTGCTGATTGCTTTTGAAATGTACCGAAAATCACAGATCAAATTGGCTGAAATTCAATTGCAACGCGACAAAATTGCGTTGGAACAAAAACAATTGGAGCTGCGCGGAAAAAGTCTGTAGCAGCTCCCCTTCATTGAAAGGACCGACAAAAAAGCTTCAGGCATGGTGTTTGCCTGAAGCTTTTTTTATCCATTCATATGGGCTTTCGAACTTACCGCAAACAAATAGCTGTATACTGCAAACAAATCTGGCTATTCCGCAAATAAAGCCATTTATTCTGCAAACAACGTGCGGGATTGCGCAAACAAACCCCCGTATTCCGCAAACAACCCGATTATGCCGGCAGTTTTCTCGCTTTTATTAACCAAAAGATGCTGAAAATCACGAGAAGGATGCCGGTTCCGAAGAAAATCATCGAAAACAGCGCGAGTCCGGCGGTTGGTGAGGCCATTAATGCCGTGGCGAGGGCGAACAACGCGATTGCGCCTAGTAGGAGAACCACGCTTAATGCGATTTTCTTCCTTCTGAGTATCCAGAAAGACAGCTGGAGAAACAGGACCATTCCGGATATGAACATGATGAGCGGGAATAAGGGCTCAAATTTTGCTGCGTAAACGAGATAGTCGATGGTCAGGATATCATCCGCTGAAGTCACTTCTCCGCTCAGCCAATTGGTGAAGACGGCGGAATAGGGCCATTCCCAGGAGATGTCGTCGAGTCGGCTGCCTTCGTACAGACTGAAGAATGTGGCGATGGCGAAAAAGGTCAAGGCACCTAAGAAGAGGATGGGTTGCTTTGATTTACTCGCTGTTTCATGATGCATTTTACCGCTCCTACCTATAGATTCTTTTTTACCTACTATATCAATAATTTTCCAAATAACGCAAAAAAAGAGACCCCTAAGGTCTCTCTGATTCCAATCAGCTTGGTTTCACTTCATATGAATCGTCGCTGATTTCCCCGACGATTTCCTCGAGGATGTCTTCCATCGTCACTAGTCCGGAAACGGTGCCGTCTTTTGTTGTGACAACCGCCATATGCGTCCGGCTTTGCTGCATTTTTGTCAGGACTTTTTGTATCGGTGTGGTTTCAGTGAAGCTGGTCATTTCATGGATAAAGGATTCGGGCTCTGGAGTCCGGCCCGCCGCCATGCTCGTCAATAATTCTTTCGTATTGATGAAGCCGATCAATTTGTCTTTATTGCCGGCCTCGGTGACTGGGTAGCGAGTGTATTCGTGCGCCTCAATGACTTTGAACAGTTCATCACGGTTCAGGTTGTTATCGACGGTGACTATTTTTTCCCGTGGAATCATGATGTTCCGGACAATGCGATCGTCGAAAGCGAAAATATTTTTCAAGTAAGTCAATTCGGTTTGATTGATCTCACCGCTCTGGTAGCTTTCCGCCATGATCAGTTTTAGTTCTTCCTCCGAATGGGCTTCTTCGTGGCCAGATGGCTCTACTTTGAATAAACGCAGCAACAGGCGCGCCGAACCATTCATCAGCCAAATGAACGGGTTCATCAGTTTGCCGAACCAGTAAAGCGGCGGTGCCAGCAGCAGGGTCATTTTTTCTGCATATTGGATCGCCAATGTTTTCGGCGCCAATTCTCCAATGACCACGTGCAGGAACGTTACGATGCTCAAGGCAATCGCATAGGAAAGAACTGTCGATAAGGCTGCCGGAACTTCAAAGGCTACGAACAACGGGTGCAGCATACGTTCCACTGTCGGCTCTCCTAACGCACCAAGGGCCAAAGCGGTTACCGTAATTCCCAGCTGGCAGGCGGACAGGTAGTAGTCCAAATGATTGGCTACTTCTTTTGCCCGTGCAGCTTTCTTATTGCCTTCTGCTATCAATTGGTCGATCCGCGACATCCGCACTTTCAAAATGGCGAATTCGGCACCGACGAAAAATGCGGTTGCGATAATCAGCAACGCTACAAGTATTAAGTTAATCACTATTTGTCCATCCAAGTTGTATCCCTCAACTGAGGGATTCACCTCCATATATTTTTAGGGTGCACTGGATATTTTCCAATCCAGCTTATTGCATTAATTTTTTGGCTGTTTATGGAACATGACTTGCTTAACCTGCTGATTATCCATTTCTATTACGGTCCACAAAGTCTGGCCTTCCATGACTGTTTCGCCTGGCTTAACTTCCCCCACGCTCTTGAAATGAATCCAACCGCCGATGGTATCGATTTCTTCACTGTCATCAAATGACAAGCCAAAGCGATCCTCGAGATCCTTCAGCAGGACACGGCCATTGATCATGTATTGGTCTTCATTGATTTTGCTGATTTCCGGGACTTCATCGGCGTCAAATTCGTCTCGGATTTCGCCGACGATTTCTTCCAAAATATCTTCCATCGTAATCATCCCGGCGGTACCGCCGTATTCGTCCGCCACCAAAGCGATGTGGACGCGGGCATTCTGCATATGGAGCAGTGCATTTTGCAGCCCGGTCGCTTCAAAGACGGTCGGCAGTTCGATGATGAATTCTTCCAGTTGCCAGTCCCGCCCTGCGACGATATGCGGCAGCATTTTCTTCGCACTGACAAAACCGAGAACGCGGTCTTTGTCGCCGTCTTCCGTTACCGGATAGCGTGTATAATTGTTCTCATCCAAAATCTCGATGATTTCTTTCAACGGCATGTCTTTATCCAGCGTCACCAATTCGGTACGCGGCACCATGATGTCTTTGGCCACGCGTTCATCGAATGAAAAGACGTTTTCCATGTAGGAAAGCTCGGTTTCATTGATAGCTCCGCCTTGATAGCTTTGAGCCATGACGATTTTCAGCTCTTCTTCCGAATAAGCCTGTTCATGTCCTGCCGGCTGAACGCCGAAAAGCCTCAACAGAACGCGGGCCGCTCCGTTCAATGCCCAGATAAATGGCTTCATGATTTGTCCGAACCAATAAAGCGGCGGTGCCAAAAGCAAGGACATCTTTTCAGCGAATTGAATTGCCAAGGTCTTGGGCGCCATTTCGCCGATCACTACGTGAAGGTAGGTCACAAGCAGAAACGCAATCGCGTAGGAAGCAGCAGATGCTACAGCATCGGAAACTGCAAAAAATTCAAAGATCGGGTACATCAACCGTTCGACAGTCGGTTTCCCAAGTGCCCCGAGCCCGAGTGCCGTTACGGTGATGCCAAGCTGGCAGGCGGACAGGTAATAGTCCAAATCGCTGGCCACTTTTTTTGCCATCACTGCTTTTTTATTGCCTTCTGCAATCAATTGATCGAGCCGCGACATGCGAATTTTAACGACCGCAAATTCCGATCCGACGAAAAAGGCCGTCAAGGCAATCAATATCACTAATAACGCTAAATTCAATAAGGTAACTATATCCACGTGTTCTCCCTGTAAAAGGGATTCACCTCCAAAGTTGGTTAAAGCAAAGCGACCAAGGCGGCAATGGCTGCCACTTGATGCTCAAGCGCTTTGCTGATGTGCAGCTTCACGGAGCTTGGCGCATCTTTCAATTGCTCTTCCAAGCGCGTGATTTTTTGTTGCAGGTATTCGAATTCTTCGGTGACTTCATCCACCAGCTCACTTGTTTCCGGACTTTCCGGCGCGTCGAGGATTTCTTTGATTTCCAAAATCGACAACCGCTGTTTCTTCAGGAGCTGGATCCGTTCCAGCGTCTGCAGGACAGAAGCCGGATAAAGCCGGTAGTTGGCGTCAGACCGTTCACTCTGAAGCAATCCTGAGACCGTGTAGTAATCGATGGTTCTTGTTGAGACCCCACTCATTTTTGCAACTTCCCCAATTTTCATTAAGTCCTTCCCAATGCAGACGCCTCCTTTTTTTAATCCTTTCAGCCCCATCAACACCTTGGTGGCTGAAACCCGGTTTGATCCACTGCGGTAAAACAGTTTCTCTATGTAATAAAAAATAATAGCATAAGTCATCAAAAAGCATACAGTATCACGTGCTGCTTCTCGGTAAAAATAATGAGTCGCCCAACCTAATTGACAATATTTAGACATTTATTGTTTGGAAATGGTTTAAGCGAAAGAGTGTTGCAGGCACTCTTTCTTCTTTTTCCAATCAGGGTTTTGGATAGCGCCTTCCTGCAAACAAAGTGTGGGATTCCGCAAATAAACCCGGTTATTGCGCAAACAACGCGAGTTATTCCGCAAACAAACCTCCTGTCCCTCCGTTTTGATTGGCCCGACCCGCTATTCCCTGATCAAACTTCAAGCTGTTTTTTTGATTTCCCAGGACTGTCGGCCGGACAATCGGGTATAAGCCTAATACAGCAATTTTTCTGCTGGTTGACTGCTTTTAGCCACGGGGTTTATTTGCAAAATCGATTTTCATGTTCGGCAACTAGCTTGGAAAAGGAGATGGCGTTTTTGGAATATCAACTGACTTTGCGCTTAGCTAATGAAAATGAGGGATATGCCTGGCTGTTTGAAAGCCCGGAGGACACGATGCCGCTGTTTGATGAGGTAGTGGACACGTTTCAGCATTATGAGGCGGATGATATGGAGACGTTCATCCAGGAGAAGAAAAAGGAAATCGAGGAGACAGGATCCAGCCACACGGCACAAATCGACGTGACGAAAGTGGACAAGAAAGCGATTATCCGCTCGGCATCGTATAAAGAAATGTGGTACGAAGGAAAGTATTTTGATGACATTTTGGAGGTGCTGACCGATAAATTGGGGCCGCCGGAGAATCAGCGGTTTGAATAACGGGTGTTATATAGAAGCGAGTTGTCTTTGAGGCAGCTTGCTTTTTTTATGGGAGATTGTTGGAATACTCGGGTATAGATTGCGAACACCCGGGTTGCGCCGCTGAACACCCGGGTAGACTCCCCAAACGCCCGGGTTAAAACAACAAACACCCGAGTAGAGACACACCCCACTACACAAAAAAGCCAGGCGCTCCCATCCGCCTGGCTGCTTGTCTATTCACGCGCCTTGATCACCTGCTCCACCAACTCACCCACCTCTTCTTCCCCTTCGACCATCATCGCGACAATCATCTTGGGATTCACGAGGCTGTAGCCGACGAACCAGCCGTTCTGCTCACTTCTTTCGCGCGCGTTTCCGCTTTTGCCGGCAATTTCTACTCCGAGCTCTTTGCCGGCATTGGCCAATCCCGCCTGCAGCACCTCCGCATTCGGAGCGTCCAGCAGGTTTTCATTCCATAATTGCTCGTCCTGGTCATCCAGGAACAGGGTCGGCTTGTAAAGCTTGCCGCCGGTCAAAATGGGGCTGTACAGAGTCGCCATGTGCAGGATGTTGACCTGCATCTGCCCCTGCCCGGAAGCTGTGCCGGCAAGTTGGCCTTCGGAACCGAATGTGCCATTTTGTGAAATCCGGGACGGCGTCAACTCAATCGGAAAGGCGATTTCTTCGCCGAAACCGAAGTTTTCGAGGCCTGTCCGGAAATCATCGTTTTGTATGTTGAGTGCCTGCTGGGCAAAGTAGATATTGTCGGAATGGGCAAGCGCTTTGTCCAAATCGATCGGGTTCGGCACGTCATCGCGCGGCCGCGTAACCCGGTAATCGCCCCACGAACGGTAGCGCTGCCACGACTTGCCGGAAATTTCGAGGCCTTCCTCGGGATCTAACGTACCGCTTTCCAATCCGATGGCCGCAGTGACCGGCTGCATCACCGGACCTGGTGTATAAATGGCCGCAAAGCGGTTGAAGAACGGCTGCAGCGGATCATTGGCAAGCTCCTGGAAGCGGCTATTGGTGATGTTTGGAATAAATTCATTCGGGTCAAAACCCGGTGAACTGACCAGCGCCAGCGTTTCTCCCGTATACGGATCGATGGCGGCACTGGTTCCCGCCCGTTCTCTCATTGCACCATAAATTGCCTGCTGCAGCTCAGCGTCAATGGTCAGCGACACGGTTTCCCCTGGCACCGGTTCATTTTCAACTGACGTGATGACGGCGTTTTCCCGCTGTTTCTCCAGAATGATGCGGCCGCCCGCTTCCCCGCGTAGCCGCTCCTGCAGAATTTCCTCCAAGCCCTGCCGGCCGACCAAAGCTTCGGTCGAATAGCCCTGGCCGCTCCAGGCGTCCAGCTGCTCGGCAGTGATCGGCCCCATATAACCGCTGATATGCGACAGCGCCCGGCCATACGGGTAATTGCGCATCGCCACTTCGACGCGGGTCGTACCCGGAATCGTGAACAGCTCATCCAGCGTAGATTGGTCCGCCTTGATCTGCGCAATCGGCACGACGTAATGCGGCCGCACCCACGGCTGGTTGAGCTTGTCGTCGACTGCCTGCTCGCTCATCCCCAACAACTGCGCGAGCTGCGGCTTTTTGGAAGTGTCGAAGTTTTCCGGAATGACACTGACTTCATAGCCGCTGCTGTTGGAAGCGATCGCTTCGCCGTTGCGGTCGACGATTTCCCCGCGCGGCCCTTCGGTAATTTGCGTTGACACCTGATCGCCAGCTTCAAGATTCGGCAGAATAAAAGACGGATCCCATTCAACAAACCAGTCTTCCGCTTCCCCATGCGTCTCATACAGCAGCGTCAGCGTTTTTTCGAATTCCACCGGCCCGATGACCGTATCGAACGCAATTTGAATCGGGAAATCCACCGGTTGTTCTTTCGTCCATACGGCGCCTTCTACCGGCGTATAGGACACCTCCAAATTGTCGATGCCCAGCTGCTCATGAAGCTCCTGTTGCCAAGTTACAAAATTCGCCTCACCGTAAACCGTCTGCGTACCTTGGTTCAAATAATTTGTATGCATGCTTGGAAAGTCTCCGCTTTTCCATAGCTCAATAAACTCTGCGACCCGCGCTTCGGGCGAATCAACCGTTTCGACCGGCTCTTCCGGCGGCGGTTCGGGTGCCGGCTGCGCCTCTTCCTCCTGGCACGCCGTCAATAGTAGTATGAATAAAAAGAAGATGGCTGGTAAGATGGTCTTTCTCATCACATGACCTCCGCTCTTTTCCTTTCTTCTATTATCGCTTGAATCATGGAGAATATAAAGACTGAATTTTCTGTTTTAACAGGGTGTCGTGTAGGGAGTGCGGAATGTCATGTAGAAAGTCGAAGCGTTCAGGTAGGAATGCACCTAATGCGTGTAGAAGCATCGATTCTTCATGTAGCCTCGCACTATTCCGGTTGAATCGCTAAAACTTCATGTAGAAACCTCAAAACTTCATGTAGAGATCCACCTAATACGTGTAGAAGCATCGATTCTTCATGTAGCCCCTTACTATTCCGGTAGCACCGCGAAAACTTCATGTAGAAACCTCAATACTTCATGTAGAGATCCACCTAATGCGTGTAGAAACAGCAATTGTTCATGTAGCCTCGCCCTATTCCGGTAGCATCGTGTAAACTTCATGTAGCAACCTCAATACTTCACTTAGAAACCCAAACTGTGCGTGTAGAAACAGCAATTGTTCATGTAGCCCCACACTATTCCCGGCAGCCCACCTAAATTTCCGCAAAAAAATAGCCAGGCGACGTTCGCCTAACTAATCCATCGATTATTTCTTTGTTTTCTCTTTGATTTTATTGGCAACGTCGTCTTTCATGACCATCGCTTTGTCTTTGTAGGTGGTGGCTTTTTCTTTGTAGTCATCTTTGTTTTCTTCCCAATGTGCTTTGCCTTTTTCGATCGACTTGTCTTTCAATTGGTTCAGTTTGTCTAGAAATGCCATTCAGCTCATCCTTCCGTTCTGCCCGTTCCTGAAATGGTCGGGTAAACTGCTTTAAGCATAACTTGCCCCGCCCCCTTTTGTCTAAAGATAGGCGCAAATAAAATGAAACTTGCGGTGGGAATTGGCGTATACTCTATATACATAATTTGAACGGGTTCTCTTATGAACATAAAAGAAAGGCGGTGCTCCATGTTCGAGCAGATGAAGGCGCGTTATCTGATTTTGTTTTCCGGGTTGGGGATGATTGCCACCATGATTATCCTGATTGCCCTCGATGTCAGCGACACTGCTTTTGATGTGATCAGCCAATTGGTGCTGTACGTTTTGGTGCCTGGCATCTATTTCGGTTATTATTTCCGGAAGCACAATACCTCCGTCTGGAATGTGCTGTCTTTAAACGGCATCAAGAAATGGCTGCCGGCTTTGATTGCCTTGGTGCTCGTATCAATCGCCTTTTCGATCAGCATGTTCTGGTTTCAGCTATTTATGCTGGCGCCGATTGCGCCGTGGCTGGTCAACTTTATGCTGGAGACGCTGCCGATCCCGGATACGCCGTGGTATATCGTCTTCACGATTTTCAGCATCGCTATTTTGGCGCCGGTCGTCGAGGAGTTCATGTTCCGCGGCGTGCTGCTGAAGCGGCTCATCGGCAAAACCTCGGTATGGGGCGGAGTGTTGATCTCCAGCCTGCTGTTCGGCATTTTGCATCTCGATATCATCGGCGCGTTCTTGTTCGGCGTCGTTGCTTCTCTTTTGTACCTGCTGACCAACAACCTGCTGCTCCCGATCCTATTGCATATCATCAATAACTCATTGGCGGCGGCTGCGATGTTCCTGGCGCCGACCTGGCCGGAGTCGATCGCCATTTTCGATTTGGCGGATATCTACACGAAAGCGACACCCAACGCGGTCATTCTTGGCATCAGTGCCGTATTGATGCTCGGTGCCATTTTCTGGCTGGCACGCGCTTTGGAATCTCGCAAAAGGCCGGAAGAAAAATTCAACCATGAATAGCAAAAGGTCCACCGCGCAGTTTTTGCACGGTGGACCTTTTTCAGTTTATACAGCCACTTCCACTGAAAACTGGCTGTGGTACAGATCGGCATAAAAGCCGTCTTTGTCGAGAAGCTGTTGGTGCGTGCCCTGCTCGATGACTTTTCCTTGGTCCATGACCAGGATCAGGTCGGCGTCTTTGATGGTCGACAGGCGATGCGCGATGACAAAGCTTGTGCGCCCTTCCATCAACTGGTTCATGGCCTGTTGGATGAAGATTTCCGTCCGTGTATCGACGCTCGAAGTCGCTTCATCCAAAATCATGATCGGCGGATCAGCAAGAATCGCACGGGCGATGGTCAGCAATTGCTTCTGTCCTTGCGAAATATTCGAAACTTCCTGGTTCAGGATGGTATCGTAGCCGTCCGGCAATGTGCGGATGAAGTGATCGGCGTGTGCCGCTTCTGCCGCAGCGAGAATTTCCTCTTCACTGGCACCGGTTTTGCCGTAGGCGATGTTGTCACGGATCGTGCCATTGAAAAGCCACGTATCCTGCAGCACCATGCCGAAGTTCTGGCGCAGTTCGTTTCTGGACATCTCACGCGAATCAAAACCGTCGACGGTGATGCGCCCGCCATTCAATTCGTAGAAGCGCATCAACAGATTGATCAAGGTCGTTTTGCCGGCACCGGTCGGCCCGACAATCGCCACCGTCTGACCCGGCTGGACGTCGATATTCATTTTCTCGATCAACAGATTGTCCCCGTAGCCAAAGTCGACGTCTTCAAAAGCAACGGCGCCTTTCGCACGTGCCAGGACAGAAGTCGTCACTTCCTTGACTTCCTCTTCTTCGTCCAGCAGTTCAAAGACCCGTTCAGCGGCGGCAACCGTCGACTGGATGATGTTGGCGATGTTCGCCGTTTGGGTGATCGGCTGCGTGAACTGTTTGGAATAAGTGATGAACGCCTGGATATCCCCGATGGAGATGGCGCGCTGCGTCACCAGGATCCCGCCGACAACACTGATCACCACATAACTCAAGTTGCCGATCAACGTCATCATCGGCATGATGATTCCGGAGATGAACTGGGCTTTGCGCCCGGCATCGTACAGCTCTTCATTGACCGCATCGAATTGTTCGTTGGATTTGGCTTCATGGCCGAACGCTTTGACGACCTGATGGCCCGTGTACATTTCCTCCACATGGCCGTTCAGGCGGCCCAGATTTTTTTGTTGGCTGCTGAAGTATTTCTGGGATTTCTTCAGAATCGGTCCGATGACGAACAAGGACAGCGGCAAAGAGACGACCGCGATCAAAGTCAGCAACGGACTGATTGTCAGCATCATGACAAGAATCCCGACGATGGTGACGATGGAAGTGATGAATTGCGTCAAACTTTGTTGCAGCGTGCTGCCGATAGTATCAATGTCGTTGGTCATACGGCTCAAAGTTTCGCCGTTTGGCCGGCCATCAAAATACTTCAGCGGCAGTTTCTCCAGTTTTTTATTGACGTCCTGGCGAAGGTCATAGACCGTATCCTGCGCCACCGTTGACATCATGTATTGCTGAATATAGCTGAACAAACTGCTGAACAGGTACAGTCCGGCAAGAATGGCGAGAATCTGGCCGATGACACCAAAGTCGATGCCGCCGCCCGGGACTCCCTGCAGTTGTCCATAAGCGCCTTCAAACAGTTCGGTGATTGCCATTCCCATGATTTTCGGTCCGACGATGGCAAACACCGTACTTAGAATTGCGACCAGGAACACCGCCGCCAACTTTTTGCGGCGCGGTTTTAAATAAGAGACAAGGCGACGGAATGTACCTTTAAAATCCTTGGCTTTTTCTGCTGGCATATTTGCTCCGCCGTGAGGAGGTCCCATCTTGCTCATGCGATTTCCTCCTCTGACAGCTGGGATAGGGCAATTTCACGGTAGACCTCATTGGATTTCAAGAGTTCTTCGTGTGTGCCCATGCCCACTATTTTTCCTTTTTCCAAGACGATGATACGGTCCGCGTCCACAACGGTGCTGACGCGCTGTGCGACCAGCAGCACCGTGGCGTTTCTCGTTTCATCCTTCAAAGCTTTGCGCAGCTTGGCGTCTGTCTTGAAATCGAGCGCCGAAAAGCTATCGTCGAATATATACAAATCCGGTTTGCGGATCAACGCGCGCGCAATCGACAGGCGCTGCTTCTGGCCGCCTGACAGATTGGAGCCGCCCTGCTCGATTTCAGCCGCATAGCCGCCATCAATCTGATCAATAAACTCTGTGGCCTGCGCAATGCTTGCCGCGTGATCCATTTCCGCTTGCGTCGCATCCTGTTTGCCGAAACGGATATTGTCTGCAATTGTTCCCGTGAACAGGATCGATTTCTGCGGCACAAAGCCGATTTTCGAACGGATTTCCTGTTGCGAAGCTTCGCGGATATCGACGCCGTTGACACGGATCGTCCCGCTCTTGACGTCGTAAAAGCGCGGCACCAAGTTGACCAGTGTCGACTTGCCGGAGCCCGTCCCGCCGATCAAAGCGGTGATTTCCCCCGGTTTGGCCGTAAAGCTGATGTTCGACAGCGCCGGTTCTTCCGCTCCCGGATAATAGAAGGAAACGTCTTCGAACTCCAGCGTACCGCGTGTACGGTCCGCTTGAGCCGTGCCGTCGTCCGTGAAGGCCGGTTTCATTTCCAGCACTTCGTTGATGCGTTTCGCTGATACCGCGGCGCGCGGAACCATGACGAACATGAAGGAAGCCATCACCAATGCGAACATGATCATCATGACGTATTGGATAAAAGCCATCAAATCCCCGATCTGCATCGCACCATTGTTGATGCGGATGCCGCCGAACCAAATGACGGCGACAACCGTCATGTTCATGACCAGCATCATCACCGGCATCATGAAGGCCATGACTTTATTGACCTTGATGGAGACATCTGCGAGTTCACGGTTAGCTTTTTGAAGGCGCGCTTTTTCTTCCGGCTCGCGGTTGAACGCGCGGATGACACGGATGCCCGTCAGGTTTTCCCGCACCACCAGGTTGAGGCCATCGAGCCGCTTTTGGACTTCCTGGAATAAGGGCATACCGTACTTCAGAATCAGCAGGATCGCAATGGCCAATACCGGCATAGCACCGATGATAACGAGAGACAACTGGGCGTCTTTTGAGACCGCCATGATAACGCCGCCAACCAGCATGATTGGTGCGCTGATGACCATGCGCAGCATCATGATGACGACTTGCTGCACCTGGGTGATGTCATTCGTCGTACGCGTAATCAGCGAGGCAGTTCCCACTTCATCGAATTCCTGAAGCGAAAACTGGCCGACATGCTTAAAGACCTTGTGCCGCAAGTCACGGCCCATGCCCATTGCCGCTTTAGCCGAATAAAAGCTGGCAAAGACCGCTGCAGCGGCGCCGATTGCGGAAACCAGCAGCATCCAGCCGCCGATTTCCCAGATATAGGGGATGTTGCCTTTGACGACACCGTTATCGATGATGTCCGCCATCAAGGTCGGCAGGAACAGCTCCGCCATCGACTGGCCGAATACCAATACGACAACCGCCACCACCACCCACTTATAGGGGTTGAGGTTTTTCAGGATTTTGATCATTTTGCAGCCACCTCTAATTCTACATCCGCTAAATAAGCCGAAATTTTCCGGTGGGCATCGAGCAGCTCTTCTACCTGGACATCCGTAAACTGTTCACTAGCCGCTTTGAAGACCTGATGCAGGCCATCTTCCTGGAGATGCAGTTCATTCACCAAAGCTTGTCCTTTTGGACTGAGTTCCAGCAGGGTTTCACGGCGGTTGTCTTCTACTTGCCGACGATCGAGAAAGCCTTCTTTGACCAGCCCATCCACAGCCTGGCTCAAGGTGCTTTTCGGCAGAAAGGTCTTCTCCCCTATATTTTTCTGCGTCATTTCCCTGCAGTTGATGATCGTCATCAAAATCGAGTATTGCGGAATGGACAGGTCTTTTTCCGCAGCCGACTTTTGAATGAAGCGCACCATGTTTTTCTGCACATGGGCAAATGACAGCATCAATTGCATGGAAGGATCCATTTCTTTCTTATCCTTCATCTACTTCACCATCTTTCATTTTCGAACCGTTCCAAATGGAACAATCTGTTACACTGCCTTTAAGCTACTCCGATTAGCGGGGTCCGTCAACTTTGGCGTACTGCAATTTTCCTTTCCATAAAAAAACACCTCCTGCCAGTGTGCCGGCTGAGATGTGGAGCATTTTCACAAGCATATTTTTATCTGCGCATCCGTGTGGTGCGAACGGCAGCAGTCAATCAGCAGCGCCACTAATCGGCGGTTTTGCATGAAGTTCTGCGGCTCGGTCCAGACCGTGCGGAACACTTGGGCGACAAGTTGCTCACAGACGGAAGGACCTGAACCGGTTTGGCGCGCTATATTCCAGATGATGCGGTGATATCGGTCGTACAAATCCGCCAAGGCCTGTTGGTCCCGGTCCAGTATGCCACTCATCAATTTCTCGTCTATGGTCAATTTGACACCCCCTACCTTTGCCATTGCCTTATGGCAATCGTCCTAAACCTAACTATCTCGAATTTAAGATATTTTATTGAAATAAATTAAAAAACACCAGTAAAATTCGGCTTTTGCAGAATTTACTGGTGCTATCGGTCTATTCGAATTAGTCTTGAAGGATGTTTTTCAATGCCTTATCGAGCGTAGGGTAAGTGAACTTGAAGCCAGCCTGCTGCAGTCGCTCAGGCAGAATCCAGCGGCTTTTCAAAATCAGTTCCGGCTCGGTTCCGATAACCACCGCTCCCATATTCAGCATCCACTTCGTTGCGGGCAACCCAAGTTTCCGGTCCATCACCAGACGCAACTGCTTCATCAATTCACGGTTGGTAACCGGTTCAGGCGAGGTCGTATTGAGGACGCCGCTGATGGTTTCATGGTCGCGGATAAACAGGATGATGCGGTAAACATCTTCCAGATGGATCCAACTGAACATTTGGCGCCCATTTCCTTGTTTTCCGCCGAGTCCAAAACGCACCATATTTTCATACGGCGTCATGACACCGCCATCTTTTCCGAGAACAATCGACAAGCGCAGCGCGGCTTGTCGTGTATTCGGAAGCTTGAACGAGAAAAACGCCTGTTCCCATGCCTTGCCAACCTCCACTGAAAAGCCGCTGCCGAATTCGCCATTCGCTTCCGTCATCGGCCGGTCTTCCGCATGGCGGTAAATGGTCGATGTACTCGAGTTGATCCACAGCGGCGGCGGATTGTCGCAGGCCAAAATCGCCGTACCGAGCGCTTCCGTCGTCTCCATCCGCGAATCGAAAATTTCGCGCTTATTGGCTTCTGTATACCGGCAATTCACCGACTTCCCAGCCAGGTTGACCACCATTTCGGCGCCTTCCAATGCTTTGACGATTCCTGTATGGTTGGTCCAGTTCAACTGGTCCGGCTGCCGTGAAATGATGATGACCCGGTAGCCCTGGTCTGTAAATTTCCGTTCCAAATACTGCCCGACAAAGCCGGTGCCTCCAGCCAATACGATTTTCTTCATCCCATCACCTATTTTCTGTAAGTTGTTCTTATGGTATGTGACGACTCTTGCCAATAAAAGATGCGGCTCAGCCAAATTCTTTTTGATGTTTCTTTTTGCGCTTCAAGTAATCTTCGTCTTCCCGGATTTCGTCCCAGCGCTTTTTGAAGATGGCCGCTGACTCCGCTTTTACCGGATCGATTTCGCGCTCCTTGATGCTGCCGTCTTCATTGTACTTGCGGCCGCCTTTGTAATTCGTATAGCGGCGTGCCCGCGTATAGCCCATCTGAATGAATTTGCGCGCCATGTCCATGCCGACAAAATCATCCTGCTTGCGGTATTCCTCGAACATCTCGGAAATCTTATCGCACGACTCCTGCGCAATCTCCGGCGTCTTGAAGCGCCAATGCGGCAGAATCTCACTTTTGTACGGCTCCACCAGCAGCACGCCCTGCTCTCCCTTGCCCACACGGTACAGCTCCGGATGCTTGCGCAAGTCCAGGGTCTTGTAATCCAACTCATAATCAAACGCCATGAAGATCGACTCCTTTTGTGCTTTTTGCTTTGTTAAAGCTATACCCTCCATTGGGGTGGGTGAATCCAGGATTTCAAAGGAATCAAGCAATTAGGGAGATGCTCGAATTTTCCATAAAAAAACACTGCCGGGTTTTCGGGCAGTGTCGGGACGCGTTCCGGTTTCTCGGAGCGCGGATGGCTATGAATGCTAGGCTTTTGCTGCAACGTACAAATCCGAAACGACCAAATCATCCTCAACCAAAATATATGGATGCGCTTCGAGCAGCATCTGTTTGATGTCTTTCGGCATCGATTTGTTTGCATAGGCACAGATCAATGGAAATTCTAATTCGTCCACCGCCACGTCGATGATTTTTTCGAAATCCTTTACCAGATGGATTGGATCTTCCATAGTCGCCCATTCCACATGTGCCCAAGAACGGAAAGTTGCCCCTCTTACCAGGTAAGGTTCAACCGTTTTTTCGAAATAGGCCTGGATGGCAGGCGGGTGGTAACTGCCGCTTGAGTAATAAAAATCAAAGCTTTTTACAAAATGGATATATCCCATCTGCTCTTTTGTAAGCTGGCTCTTCAATTCTGCGCAGATCTTTGGAGTCAATCGAGGATTTTCAATCAGGATCACGTAATCCCCTACTTCAACTCCGTGCTTGGCATAAGCCACAACTTGTTCAATGTATTTTTCGGTTTCCTCATATGAATAAAGCACATGGAGATTTCGCTGGTTTTCGAATAAATGCATCATATTTTTGTTCAATTTATCATCCCTTTAATCAGTTAGTATGTATTTTCTAGGTTCAGTATACAGAAAACAGGAACATTTGTCCCCCAATTCGATACCCTTTTATTGGGTAAGAAGAGATTCAACTGCAGCTCCAACCTTCAACATGCGTTGTGAGCGGTATGGACTTGATGACGTTCTCTGAACAAGTTTCTCTTTCATAGAACGATCCGTTCTTATCGAAGTCACATCCGACCAGTTTAACAGCAAACTTCCCAACAAAAAAGCCATCCGCAAGTAAGCGGACAGCTTCCTGTCAAAAATTCTTAATTCCGTCGATGATCTGCTTCAAGGCATCAATGGATTTGAGTGGATCGTTTTCACAATCCAATCGGTGGTTGATGTCGGGCAATAAGGTCGATTCCAGGTTCGGATTGGTTTTCAGCAATTCGAATGCACCTGGCGAATAGTAGCGATCTTTGTCGCCGATGTAGCATTGCGCCGGATTTTTGCTGTTGACCATTGTATTGAGGACTTCTTGCTGATTCAATAACGGCGTCACCCAAATGGCTTTGGCTTCGCTGAATTCAGAACGCCTCATTTCGGCGCTCATCGCAATGGTGCCAAGCGATTTTCCAATCAAGTAAAATTCCTGATAGTTTCTGCCTTTCAGCACTTCACTGATCACCAAGCGCACATCATGGACAATCGCTTCGGACAATTCCTTCATGGTGAATTCGTTGTACGCTTTGTCCGTGTACTGGTAATTGACCCGCAGGACATCGTAGTTTTTATTTAAAAATATCTCTTCTGCAAAATGGAACAACGGACTCTTTGCGGTATATCCGGCACCCGGCAAAAAGATGGCTAATTTTTTTGTGTAATCTTCCGTCAACACGACCGTATAAGGAACCTCGATTCCTTTGTAGCCTGTGACTTTGTTGTCAATCGCTTTCATAATTCCCACTCCTGTCTCTCTATTATAAAGAATATTCCATAAGTTTACTAAATATTTTACGAATTAGCTATGATACAATCGATTTACCATTATTTTTGCAGGAGGTTGACGAATGAAAACGGAAAAAGAAAAGATGCAGGCGGGTGAAATGTACGACCCGCAGGATTCCGAATTGCGCCAAAACCGCATGAACGCCCGGCGGCTCAGTCGGTTGTTCAACGAAACCACTGAAATGGATGGCCAGGACCGAACCACCCTGCTGAAAAAACTATTCGGCTCGACCGGCGAACTCCTCCATGCTGAACCGACCATCCGCTGCGATTACGGGTTCAACATCCATGTCGGTGAAAATTTCTATGCCAATTTCGATTGTGTATTTCTGGATGTCTGCGAAATCCGGATCGGCGACAACTGTATGATTGCACCGGGTGTCCACATCTACACGGCGACCCACCCGCTCCATCCAGCGGTCCGCAATTCCGGCAGAGAATTCGGCAAGCCGGTCACCATCGGCCACAATGTCTGGATCGGCGGCCGCGCTGTCATCAATCCCGGTATCACCATCGGCGACAATGCGGTCATCGCTTCGGGTGCTGTCGTCACTAAAGATGTGCCTGCCAATTCCATCGTCGGCGGCAATCCTGCAAAAGCCATCGGCCATATCGAAGAATAAAAGCAATGCGCTTCGGCGTGTTGCTTTTTCGTTAAAACTCTTCAATAACAGAGATGATTTCTTTCAGCATTTCAATAGAATCGACTGGTTTGTCCCCGTACTCCAAACTGTGATTCAGTCCCGGATATAAGTTGGAACTCATTTTCGGATTAGCTGCCAGTTTTCGGAAGTTTTCTTCGGAATAATAACGATCCTGATCGCCAATAAAACATAAAGCTTCCTGATGACTTTGAACCATTGCTTCCAATACCGGCTGCTGATCAATCAACGGAGTCAGCCAAATCAGTTTCGCCTTTTCAAACCGCGCCTTCTTCAGTTCCAAGCTCATCGCAATCGTTCCCAGTGATTTGCCTACTATATAATACTCATCATATCGTGCATCCGAAAAGAATTTATCCAAAACAGCTGCAGCATCCACTTTCACCGCTCTGTCCAATTCTTCGTTCGTAAAATCATCGTATTCCTTGTCTACGTATCGGTAGTCCACGCATAACACATCATAGCCCCTGTTCAAATAGACTTCTTCTGTGAAATGAAACAAAGGGGACGTTGTCTTATACCCGGCACCTGGAAGAAAGATCGCCAAGGTTTTTGCCTTCCCTTTATTTCGGATAAAGTTAAACGGTACTATCAATTCTTTGTACCCGATGACGCTTCCCCTGATCAGCTTCACTTCTTCCACCCCTTCCCATCATTATACAAAAAAACCCATGATTCGCGTGAGTTTTTTATGTAAATTTTGTCTATTTATTCGTAAACGGCAGCCTCTTGTAGATGGATTTTACATTTTACGAACTCAAGTTAAATTGCGGTATGGGTAACCTGCGAACAACAGCGAACGGCTTCCTTTGACGGGCTTGAACTTAGATTGTGGGAACTGGGAGTAGCAGACGTTCCATAGAGGGGGAAAAGTTCATGTAGAAGCTGCTAATTTTTTTGTAGAAACCCATATTCTTCATGTAGCCACACGAAATTCATGTAAGACCTCCAAAACTTCATGTAGAAGCTGCTGAATCTCATGTAGAAAGCCATATTCTTCATGTAGCCACACGAAATTCATGTAAGAACTCCAAAACTTCATGTAGAAGCTGCTAAATCTCTTGTAGAAACCCATATTCTTCATGTAGCCACATCAAATTCATGTAAGAACTCCAAAACTTCACATA
Organism: Planococcus sp. SE5232; assembly: GCF_050686535.1. Lineage (NCBI taxonomy): Bacteria > Bacillati > Bacillota > Bacilli > Caryophanales > Caryophanaceae > Planococcus > Planococcus sp. SE5232. The sequence continues at coordinate 353,182 of NZ_JBOGCP010000003.1, forward strand.
AAATCCAGAATCCCTATCTAAAAAATCCCGCAAGCGCAAATTGCCGCTTACGGGATGCTCCTGAAACTCAATTTTACAACTCGACTTCTGTTCCCGCTCCGCTCGCTTGAACTTTACTGTAGACGCCTTTGGCGACGGCCAAATCAAAATAGGCGGCGCCGACGCATTTGAAGAAAGTGATTTCGGATTCGGCTTCACGTCCGGCAACGTCCCCGACAACCAACTGGCCAAGTTCAGCATACAGTTGATCGAATGACCAGGCACCGCTGTTCACGCTGTGAATCAGCTCGCCTGCTTCGTCTTTGACGCCAGCGATGTCATCTGCAACGATTTTATTCGCCCGCAGGATGGTCGTTTCGTCCATTTCGCGCATGCTCGGCAAATAGGAACCGACGCCGTTGATGTGTGTGCCCGGCTTCAAGTCTTCTCCATTAAAGACCGGCTCGTTCGACCGCGTTGCGCAGCAGATGATGTCTGCTTGCTGAACCGCTGACGAAACGATGGTTTCGACCGTATACGGAATTTCGACACCGAATGCCACGAGGCGCTCACCGAAGCGTTCCGCTTTTTCCGGTGTCCGGTTGACCAGGATGATTTTTTCGATCGGTCGTACAGCGAGTACACCCAGCACTTGCTCGAATGCCATCGCGCCTGTACCAATAACCGTCAGCACACGGCTTTCCTTGCGTGCCAACAGATCGGTCGCGATGCCACTGAGCGCTCCTGTGCGCAAACGGGTTAAATACGAAGCCGTCATCATTGCGACATGCTCTCCGTTATCGCCGTCCGATAGCAGGATGACGCCCTGGGTAGTCGGCTTGCCTTGCGCCGGATTTTCCGGGAAGATGGTGACGATTTTGACGCCTGAGATTTTATTCGCCATATCCGCACTTGGCATGTACAGCGCTGATGCCTGCCGTTCCGGAAAATCAAGGACGGTGCGATGTGGGCTGTTGATCCCCCCCTGCTGCTTGGCGCGCAGCATTTCCGTCACGTCACGGATGGCATCGGCCATATGGTATTGCTGCTGAATCTGCTGTTCGTTGATGATAAGCATGTAAAGCCTCCTAAAAAATAAGCCGCTTACACGCGGCTTTCTTTTGTTACTAATGTTGGTTGTGGTTGAGCCTGGTTGCCGCTCAAATCCTTTACTGCCCAGATAGACAATAACGAAATGACCGCTGTCAGGATGATGTAAAGCGCTACCGGTACGTAAGAATTATCGAATGTGGCCAGCAGGAATGTGGCGACTAAAGGCGCCGTTCCTCCTGCCAAAGCTGCACCAATCTGGTAGCCTAACGTCACTCCCGTGTATCGTACTTTGGCGTCAAAAATTTCTGAGAACATGGTGCCAAGAACTGCGGTGATCGGCGCCCAGATAATACCAAGTCCGATAATCGTTGCAACGATCAATAAGGTTACAGATCCTTGTTGCAACATCCAAAAGTAAGGGAATGCGAAGAGAGCCATCGCCACTGATCCCGTGACGTACATCTTTTTGCGGCCGACACGATCGGACAATGAACCCATGATTGGAATCAAAATCGTCGTGATGACCGTCGCGATCATCACGGCCGCCAAAGTAGCTGTTCTCGAGAATTCGAGGTTTGTGGTCGCATAGGATACCACGAAAGTTCCGAAAATATAGAACGGTGCTGTTTCAACAACTTTTGCACCAATGGCAATCAACACTTCACGCCAATGGTATTTCAAAGTATCCACGATCGGCAACTTCGGAATTTCCCCCGATGCCTGAACCGCCTTGAACTCAGGTGTCTCATCGATGCCTTTTCGGATCCACAGACCAAAGACTACAAGGAACGCACTCAAGATGAATGGAACGCGCCAGCCCCAGCTCATAAACGCCGCTTCCGGCAATAAAGTCATGATGTATAATGCTAAAGTTCCCATGACCATTCCGATGGTGACGCCCATCTGCGGGATACTGCCAAAAAAACCGCGTCTTTCAGGAGGGGCATATTCAGTCGCAAGCAACAATGCGCCTCCCCACTCGCCACCGATGCCAAGACCCTGAATCAGGCGAAGCGTAATCAGCAGGATCGGTGCCGCGACGCCGATTGCCTGATAGGTCGGCAGGAGCCCCATGGCAAATGTGGCAAAGCCCATTAAACTTAAAGTGATGACCAAGGTCTTTTTGCGGCCGATGCGGTCGCCGATATGGCTGAAGATGATGCCGCCGAATGGACGGATAAAGAATGATAGCGCGAAAGAAGCGTAAGCGAGCATCAGCCCGACCGTTGGATCTTCATTGACGAAAAACAATTGGTTGAACACCAATGCCGCCATTGTTCCATATAAGAAATAATCAAACCACTCAATTGAACTCCCCACGAGACTTGCCGTTAAAACTTTGCGTGTTTGCTTTTTATCCATCTTATTTCCCCCTTACGAATAATTGAAGTGACACTTTAATTCTCCCTTTCAACAGTTTAGTCAGTTAGCAATATTCTGTCAATATCCTGCCACAATTTTATTTCTCCCCTATCTACGGTATGATGAAGGCAGAACATTTAGCAAAGAGGGGTTTCTCCATGTCTGACGGAACGATTGGGATTACATTAAAAAGCCTTCGCAAGGAGCGGAAGATGACCTTGAAGGAGCTGGCGGAGAAGACCGATGTCTCCATCAGCTTCCTGTCGCAGGTCGAGCGTGGCAAGTCGAGCGTGACGTTGGAGTCGCTGCGTAAAATAGCAGATGCCTTAAACGTAGATCCCAGTTTGTTTTTTACGAATGAAACCGACGAAATCGATTGGGCCACACGCCTCGAACGGTTTTATTACAAAGATTTGTCGCAAGGCATTAACGAAGCAAACTTCGTGCCGATGCTGGTGACCTTGAAACCGGGCGATTCAGAAGGCAACCCCTTCGCTCACAGCGGTTATGAATTTCTATTCGTTGTGGATGGGGTGTTGACTGTCGAAGTCGAAGGCGAACGCACCGAGCTCGCCCCGCAGCAGTCAACCCTGTTCGATGCACGCAAAAAGCATTATTGGTTCAACTTAACAGAACAAGATGTACGGTTTTTACTGGTATCATCCAAAACGAATTAAGGGGAGTCCGTCTATGCATCCAATCAAAGATCCGCAAGTAGATGAATTTATCGAAGGCCTGGAAAGTCCGACACAGGAAATCGTAGCGCAGCTGCGCACATTGGTATTTGAGGCTTATCCGGAGATGGACGAAGGCTTCAAATGGTCCAAGCCGAGCTATGCTAAAGAAGGGCTTGTGTGCTATATGCAAACCGCCAAAAGCCACGTCAACTTCGGCTTTTACCGCGGTGCGGAACTTCGCGACGAATCCAACCTGCTGGAAGGCGACGGCAAGAAGATGCGCCATGTCCGGCTGAACCGAACCGACGACATCCGGACCGACGAACTGAAGCTGCTGATCTGGGATGCCGTGGAATTGAATAGGAAATAGAGAAAAGCGGAGGCGCCTGTTCAGCTCTGACAGGGGTAAGACGATCTGGCGAAGCGGCATGTTTTCAGCCGCACAGCCAGAGTGGCTTACATCCTGAAGAGCTAGGCGCCGGAGTCTGGACAATACGAAAAGCGGAGGCAGCCGTTTAGCCTCGACAAGCGCTGGAAGCCTTGCCGGTAATGGCGTTCTTCAGCCATTGCGGGAAAGGCTGAAGCGACTCGAGGGGCTGGCTGCTGGAGTCTGGACAATAGAGAAAAGCGGAAACGGCCGTTCAGCGCCGAAAGGCATAAGACGATCTGACGAAGCGGCGTTCTTTGCCGCATAGTCAGAGTGGCTTATGACCCGAGGAGCTGGCCGTTGAAGCTGGACAAAGAAAAGCGGAGGCGCCCATGTAGCTCTGCCGGGCTGGCTTATGACCCAAAGAGCTGGGCGCCAGAGCTGGACACCAAGAAAAGCGAAGGCGCCTGTCAGAGCTAGGCGCCGGAGAATAAAGAATTAAAAACCACATATTTACCCACGAAAAAAACGAGGCGAATTCCGCCTCGTTTTTTTTTATTTTACCGCTTCAAAAGTAATAATGGAGTCTGCATTTTTTGGGTACTCACCAAATTGGTAACCTGTTGAAACGCTGATCTCGTTGAAACCGATTCCTTCAAGTATGGTTTTGAATTCCTCGACGCCATACCAGCGCATCGGATAACGCTCGAGTTCCGTCTCGACCAACCGGCCATCGCGCCAACGTTCATAACGTCCTTGCGATACGAAATACTGCTGGATCCAGTCAACTTCGATTTTCTTGCTTTCCACAGTCAGCGTGTCGCCGTTAGCAGCCTGCCACGTCCGAGTCGAAGTTTTCTCGATCTCGATGTTTGAAGGCACATGCAAATCGACAATCAGACGGCCGCCTGTCTCCAGATGGCTGTAGAAATTCTGCAATGCCTGCAGCGATTTTTCACGTTCGTGGAGCAGCAGGAATGTCCCTGTCGGAATGACGATTGCTGCGTACTTTGCATCAATCGAGAACGACTCCATTTTTGCGTTGAACAATTTGGGTGCCAGTCCCCGCTCTTTGCAGTTGCTGCGGCATACTTCAATCATTTCCTCCGATAAATCAAAACCGTCGACTTGATATCCTTTTTCCAGTAACGGAACAAGCAGCCGCCCGGTTCCTGATGCCGGCTCCAGGATTCGCCCTTTGCACGAAGCCAACCGCTCCAAGTAATATTCGATGTCGCCAAATGAACTGCCGATCGGCTTATCGAGGTCATAGACTTCTGATGATAACCTGCTGTAATACCCTAACAACTCCTCACCCCATTTGCTTTATGAAATCATAGCCAAGTTCACGATGACGGCGATGATATTCGGCACAGCTAATAATACCCAATTTTTCATTTTCGTCACACGTTGTTGCTTTTCCCGGCGTTTTTCTGAACTTGTCGTTCTTGTTGACTTGTTCTTGCCAGTTCCCAATGCCAACACGCCCCAAATCAATGCGACGCCGGCAACGATGCCACTAATGATATAAACCAACGACCAGTCGTTCATCAAATACGCAATCAATACGCCGATTAAAGCGATGACTGTTCCAATTAGAAAATGTTTCATGCTATTTTCTCTCCTTTAGATACTGTGAATTTTTTAAATTTCTCCAACACATCAATTTTATCAAATGTAGCCTGCCAGAGGTAGCTGTTGGCGCTTATTTTTGAATTCCATTTGATGGTTTGGAATTCTAGATGATGATTGATGATTTCAAAGTGAAGTTTTTCAGTTTCTACATGAACTTTTAGAGTTCTTACATGAATCTGGTATGGCTACTTGAAGAATACGGGTTGCTAGATGACGATTGTTCGTTTCAAAGTGAAGTTTTCAGTTTCTACATGAACTTTTAGAGTTCTTACACGGATTTAGTCTGGCTACATGAAAGTTTTCATTCTATACATGAACTTCCCGCTCTTCTACAGCAACTTCGCCTCTCTCTACCTTCCACACCTCAGTTCAAAACCGCAAGAGGAAACAGTTCGCCTGCGCGAACTGCTTTTTACTACCTGGAATCGCTGATTTCATTATGCTTCCTGCTTTTGCATAAAAAATCGTCAAAAGCTGTCCGCTATAGCGAACAGCCCTGTTTTATTTCATAGCTTGCGGTAACGCTTCAAAGCGATGATGTTCAGGAAGATGAAAGCCGCTGCAAACGTGGCGAGCGCCAGCAGGTTGCCGGTTACATCCGCCAACCCTTCCCCTCTGTACATGATGGCTTTCAGGGCATCGGCCGCGTAGTACAGCGGCATGATGCGGCTGATGTTCTGCAGCCAATCGGCCATACCTTCGAGCGGAATGATGCCAGCGAAGAAGATTTGCGGGACCACGACAACCGGGATGAACTGGACCATCTGGAATTCTGAAGATGCGAAAGTCGACAGCAGTATCCCAAGCGACAAGGCCACTAAAGCCAGCATGAGGTTAACAACGATCACGTGCCAAACCTGTCCGACCATGACCATATCCAATACCTGAATCGAGTAGAACACGACGATGACGGTTTGGATGATGGCGAAAATGCCAAAGCCGATCAGATAAGCCAAAACGATTTCCCAGCGTCGGATCGGTGTTGCCAGCAACCGCTCCAAGGTTCCGGAGACCCGCTCTTTCAGCAAACCGATTCCAGAAATCAAAAACACGAAAAAGAAGACGAAAAAGCCGACCAGTATCGGACCAAGAACGTCAAAGAACTCGGTTTCTGCATCTCCATAGATGTATTCCGCATCGATGCTGGCAGGCGCCGCAGTTCCGCTTTGCATGGCTGCTGCCTGCGTGATCTGCATCAATAAAACCCTCGATGTGCTTGGGTCATTATTTTCCAGCGTGATTTGGAATCCCCCTTCATCCACTTCCAGTAAACCGTCGAGTTCATCTGTGATGACGGTTTGCTGGTCAGCCTCGTTGTAGGAAATGACATCGATCGACGCATTTTCCAAAGCGGCCACAAGTTGACTATTACCTCCGACAACGCCGAGCTGCGGGTTTTCATTGTCACCGTTGAAAAAGAAGTACATTAAGGTCAAAACGATGAGCGGCGCGAAAAACAGCAGCGCCATTGTCCGTTTGTCACGCAGCAGTTGCAGCATGATCCGTTTGATTAAAACTGGAATTCTCATGGCGCACCTCTCCCCGCCTGCAAAAAGACACCTTCCAAATCAGCTGCACCGTATACCTTCTTCAATTCAGCCGGTGTGCCGGAAGCCAGAATTCCGCCTTCACGCACAAGGGCGATGCGGTCGCATTTTTCCGCTTCGTCCATGACATGGGTCGTTACGATGATGGTCTTGCCCTGCTCTCTTTTTAAGAGCATCAACTCACTCCAGATCGACAGCCGGAGTTCCGGATCGATGCCGACGGTCGGTTCATCGAGAATCAGGATTTTCGGATCATGGACCAACGCAATTGCCAGCGATAATCGCCGCTTCATACCGCCTGAGTAGGCAGAGACCTTCTTGCCCAGTTCATCGGTCAACTGGACCAAATCCGCCGCATAGGCGATTCGTTCTTTCAAACGGGGTTTTTTCATTTTATAGAGTGAGGCGAAAAAACTTAAATTCTCTTTGCCGGTCAGTTCCGGATACAGCGCGTCCGATTGCGCCATATAGCCGAGGTCCTGCAGCAACAAAAGATTGGGCACCCGCTTGCCGAGAACCTCAACCGTCCCGCTGCTCGGTGAATCGATGCCGACAATCATCTTCACCAGCGTGGTTTTCCCCGATCCCGACGGTCCGATCAACCCAAAAATCTCACCGCCCGCAATTTGCAGATCCACCTGATTGAGGATCTCCGTTTTGCCATAAGCTTTGCTGAGCTTGTTGATGGAGATGCTGCTGTTCATGTGCATTCCCTCCAGTCGAAATAAAAGCTTGCTATTACTTCGTATTCTACGCTCATTTCAAAAAAAGCAAAGCAGCGGGTTTGCTGCTTTGCTTTTTTTATTGGGAGTGTCGGGGCTTAGCGGCTGCCTATGCTTTTCTCATCCCCATTCAGATGCCAGCATGCCATAGACGACATGGTCGACGTAACGGTCGTACAGCCATTCGGCCTGGCGGATGGTGCCTTCTTCTGTGTAGCCGAGCCGCTCGGGGATGCTGCGGCTTTTGTGGTTGCCGACCGCTGCACGGATTTCGACTTTATTGAGTTTAAGGTCCGTTAATGCATAATCGGTCAGCGCTTTGGCGACACGGGTCATGATGCCTTTTCCTTGGTATTCATGGCCAAGCCAATAGCCGATATAAGCGGTTTTGTTGGCTTGGTTGATACTGTTGAATCCAGCGATTCCAACGATTTCACCTTTATAGAGAATGACGGCACCCAGGCTCTTGCCTTCAACAAAATTGCTGCTGCCGGACTTGATGAATTCTTGGGTGTCTTTCAATTCAGTAGTGAAATCCAGCCACGGCAGCCATTCTTTCAGATAGTCACGGGATGCATCAGTCAGCTCAAAAATCCGTTCGGCATCGCGCATTTCCTGTACCTTAAGCGACAACTCTTCGTCAATTTTATGTACGAACATAGGAATTCCTCCTTTTATATGTAAATATATCGTAGCATAACTATCAGAATTTTCCATTCGTATTTTTTCCTTTATCAATTCTTCATTTGTTTTCATATTCACTGGGGTAAACGTGTAAAATGAACTTATAACGAAGCGTGACTTTATTTCAAAGAGGAGCGTGATAACGTGGAATCTATCGATGTGAATTCTCTGGATCCGGGGATTCCATTATACTTGTGGATGCTGTTGTTCCTGGTTTTTCTGGTGATAGCGTTTATTGGATTGGTGGTCTACACCAGCCGTAAAGGTATGCCCCGAGATATTTTGCCTCCTCAGAACAAACAATCAAAGCTGCTGAAAGAGCAGTATGACAGAGGCGAAATTAGTGAAGAAGAGTTTCAAAAGCGCATGAAAAAATTGGAGACCCCGCCGAAAAAAAGATAACGTTCAGTAAAGAAAGGAAGTTGAAGGCAATGGGAGAATTTTTCACCCCTGGAAACCAGGCACTTGGCGTGACGATTGCTGTTACATTTATCGTGCTGTTGATTGCGATTGGGACCGCTCTTTGGTTCACATTGATCAAAGCACGCAATAAGTCAGCACAAACCGAGCCCAGCGAAACGAATAAAGCGGCTGAAACATTGCGTCAAAGCTACGTCAATGGCGAAATCAGTAAAGAAGAATACGAAGAACAGCTGAGCACTTTAAAAGGACCACCAGAAAACTGATTTGTGCAGATTTTGCGGAGTTTCTTAATTTTCGTTTAATTGACAATTTAAAGGGAAACCAGAAAGGGACAAAACAAAATCTGAAACTGGAGGTTTTACTGATGGCACATGAACAACATGCAGAACTGATTAAAACCTTGCACGATTGCGCAGCAGCGTGCAACCACTGTTTTGATGCGTGCTTACAGGAAGATGACGTGAAGATGATGGCACAATGTATTCGTCTGGACCGTGAATGCGCAGATATTTGTGCATATCTGGAACATGCGATTACACGCAACTCACCGTTTGTAGCTGAATTGGCGCAGGCATGTGCGGCCATATGCGATGCATGCGGTGACGAATGCGCCAAACATGACCATGACCACTGCCAGAAATGTGCAGAAGCTTGTAAGAAATGCGCAGAAGCTTGCCGCAACGTGGCATAATTTCCATACCGAAAGCCCGGCTGTTGGGAAATCCCCGGCAGCCGGGCTTTTGTGTTGGCAGAGTTAACACTCTTTCTCCATAATGATAGAAAAGCAGAGGCGCCCATGTAGCTCTGCCGAGCATAAGACAGATCGGCGAAGCGGCGTGTTTTCAGCCGCATAGTCGAGTTGGCTTATGCCCCAAAGAGCTGGGCACATAGAAAAGCAGAACCGCCCATTAAGCCCTTCCACAAAACTAAAAAGTTGAGACTTAGATTTTTTTCAGCAACCAAAGGAGTGGATTCGGATGACACGAACAGTATTGGTGATAGGCGCCGGCATCGGTGGATTGACCGCGGGTTCATTGCTCGCAAAAGCAGGATGGCCGGTGACGCTGCTGGAAGCTTCTTCGGAACTCGGAGGCTGCGCTGGTAAATTCAAACGCAACAAGTATTTATTTCCCGCTGGTGCTACGCTCGGAATGGGCCTTGAAGCTGGCGGGATCCATGAACGTGTCTTCCGTTACCTCGGCAAACCGATGGCCATCGCCCCCCTCGAGCGCGTGATGGAAATGGTCCATCCGGAAGCGACCTTCGTGTTCCATAAAGACCGTACACGCCATGTCGACGGCATCGCAGCGCATTTCCCCCAGCATGGCGACGCCATCCGTGCGTTCTACAAGGAAATCCACCACACCGCGGCCATTGTCCGGACCTTGATGGATCCGCTCCCTTCCCTGCCTCCCGCAACGGCACATGAATGGGCGTTCCTCACAAAATCCATGCGGCCCAAGCACACTAAGCTCCTGCCGTTCTTCAATCAAACCCTTGGCCAGCGGCTGAAAAAGCATGGACTTGGTGATTTGCAGGAATTCCGCCACATGCTCGATGGCCTTTTGATCGACAGCATGCAGACCGGCAGTGAAGATGTGGCATATTTATTGGCGGCGGTGGCGCTTGATATTTATCACGAAGGCGCCTATTACGTCCCTGGCGGCTTGTACCGCTTTTCCGAATTGATGGGCGACAGCCTGAAGGAAAACGGCGGCCTGCTGAAAAAACGGCGCACGCTTGAAAAGCTGGAACGGCGGGGCAAGCTATGGATGGCGACCGATCATCGCGGCAATGTGTATGAAGCAACGGATGTCATCCTGAACGTCCCCATCCAGCAGCTGCCGAAGATTTTGGCACCGGAACTGGTGTCGAAGCTGAAGGTTTCTTTGCGTGACGGCATTGCCGGGGAAACCTGGACGACGCTCACCCTGTATCTTGCAGTCGATTCGAGAAAGCTAAACGAACCGCTGCCTCCTTTCCGCCAGATTTCAACAGGGGACGGGCTTGCTGAAGGCGGACATTTCTTCATGTCTTCGTCTGTTCCTGGTGATGAGCTGCGTGCTCCTGTAGGCTTCCAGACCGTGACGATTTCGACACATTCCCGTGTTGAAGAATGGGACACCCAGGAACAATACGAAGAAACGCGGGAGGTTTTAACGGAGCACATGCTCCAGGCCATCCAAGCGCTTGTCCCTGAATTTCGCGAAGCAATTGTCCATATGGAAAGCGGCGCACCCAAAGCGTGGGAACGTTTCGCCGGCCGTCCGAACGGCTTTGTTGGCGGCTTTCCTCAAACCTTGGATGCCGCTTTGTTCAATTCCATTTCGCATCATTCCGGTTTGCCGAACCTCTATGTCTGCGGCGACCACATTTTCCCAGGCGGCGGAACAATCGGGGCTGCTGCCAGCGGAATCCATGCGGCACGGTCGGTGTCGGGCAAACGATTGGTGTAGGTTTTGGTTTTTGGAGGACAGATCAAGCGCATCAAAAACTTCACGGATTGCCTGCATTCCTAACTCTGAATACCTAAAAAAAGCCTGGCAGAAGAAATTTGCCAGGCAAAAAACCGCTGCAGAATTTTTCTGCAGCGTTTTTCCTAATTGACCCATTTGTAGCCGATGCCCCACACCGTCAGGAAATGTTCGTCGACCGGAAAGCCGGCTTGCCGGATTTTCTCGCGGATGTTGCGGACATGCGAATCAACCGTGCGCCCTTCCGTCTCCGAGTCGAAGCCCCAGATCAATTCCAGCAGACGGTCGCGCTCGAAGACTTTATTGGGATTTTTCATCAGGAGACCGAGCATTGAAAATTCTTTTGGTGTCAGATGGATGGGCCTCCCACGGTAATTCAATTCGAACCGGTCTTCTTCCCAGACCAAGCCAGCCAATTCGATGCGCTTTGCAGGAGTGCTGCGGCGCAGCAAAGCTTCCATCCGCGCAAGCAGCTCCTCTTCGCCAAAAGGTTTGGTCATGTAATCGTCCGCTCCAAGACGCAGGCCTTTGACGATGTCTTCCTGCTGCTCACGGGCCGTCAGCATGATGATCGGTATATTGGAGGATTTACGGATTTCCCGACACACTTCCCAACCATCCATATCCGGCATCATGATATCCAACAGCACCAGATCGAACACTTCATTATTCAACAAATCCAGTGCCTGTTTGCCGCTATCAGCTTTTGTACAGGCATAATCATGCGGCCGCAAATAAAGCGCCACCAGATCGAGCATCCGTTTTTCATCGTCCACCAGCAGCACTTTATGAATGGTCTTCACCCCTCTTCAATCGGATAGTAACAGCGGTTCCTTTACCGAACTGGCTGTCGATGCGAATCCGTCCGCCATGCGATTCGACGATTTCCTTAGCAATCGCCAGGCCGAGTCCAGAACCGCCCCGTTCGCGCGATCTCGATTTTTCCACACGGTACAACCGGTCAAAGACAAAAGGCAGCTCTTCCTCAGGAATCCCCTGCCCTTCATCGCTGATGCGGATGGCGATGCCGTTCACTTCCTGACAGCATTCAACCGTCACGCGATCGCCTGCTGAAGAATGCTTACGGGCATTATCAAGAATGTTCAGCAGCACCTGCTGAATACGCTCAGGATCGATAAAAGCCTGCACTTCATCCCCGCAGCTGATGGACAGTTCAATTTTCTCCTCATCAAATGCGGGCTTGACCAATACCGCTACCGACGTCAATAATTCTGCAATCGAAACATCTTTTTGTTCAATCGTAAATTGATTGCGGTCCAGCTTCGCCAAGTCGAATAAATTCCCCACCAGCAGCGTTAAGTGAGCCGCCTCTTCACGGATGATGCCCATATACTCCTCGCGTTCCCGCTCAGTGGTGTCCGGCCGATCCAGAATGTCGGCATAACCTTTGATATAGGTAAGCGGCGTCCGCAATTCATGCGAAATACTGGATAGGAATTCATTGCGGGCATTTTTCAACCGGTCGAGATCCGTCGATAATTTGGTGATGGCATTCGCCAACTCCCCCAGTTCGTCGTTTCGGCCAGTCGTCAGATCCACTTGGTTATTGCCTTGGCTCAATTGCTCGGTCGCTTCCTTCATGCGAATCAACGGCAAGGTGATCAGACGAGACAGCAAAAGAATCGTGATGATGGTCAAAATGACCGTAATGATGCCGACGAGGAGAAATTGGTTTTTCAGATGGCCGATGATGCGCTCGATATTGTCGGTCGGCGCAAACATGAAGACATGTCCCGCGTGCACTCCATCAATCGTAATCGGACTGTCTGTCGCGATATAACGCTTGTCCTGCCAATCTTCTTCGATGATCTCTCCGTCAATCGACGTGTCTTCAAAATCAGTATGCCCCAGAATTTCCAACATTTCAGGTTCCAAGGCATCCGAATTGACTACGACCTCCCCTGCTTCGTCTGTAATCACCACAATAAAATCAGAAGCCGATTCCATCATGCCGACATGGGCAAGCGTCATATCCTCAAAACTGTCTTCCAGCACATCACTGTGCGTCTCACCCCGTGCCAATAAATTCTCCATCACTTCGTCGACGCGTTCATTGACCAGGGTGAAGTAAAGCGTTGCAAACAAAAACGCTTCAATGATTAAGATAAAGATAAAAAACAATAAGCCAATTTTCAAGGATAATTTATTGAACATACGAACCTCCGCCGTTACAAAACATTTTTCACCATTATTCTACTTGTCCGGCATTCAGGATTTGGTTCCAACTGCCTCCCCCGTCTTCGGAAATGAAAGCATGGCCAGCCGCTGTATAAATGGCGATTTCATCCGTGTTGGATGGATTTTGTGCAATATACAGGATGCCATCTTCCGGCAGATCGGGCAGTTCGAGTGCCTGTTGTTCGCCGTTTTCCCAAGTATACGTGATAAGCTCAGCTTGTGTACCGTATGTTGCATAATACAATGCGCTCTCCCCGAAGAACACAGCGGTTCCGTAAATTCCCTCTTCCGTCACTGGCGTGAAACTGTCACCGCCGTCTTCAGACAGAAAAATCCCTTCTGTCGTAGCCGCAGCAATCAATTGTGAATCATCCGGATGCATCGCGAAAGAAGAAACTTCGCCATCGAGTCCTGCTCCTTCCACCTCTTGCCACTCTTTCCCTTCATCTTCACTGCGGAAATAGCCCGGCCCCATCTGTGAATTTTCCTGCGGATTCATGACAAAGAGGTGATGGCTGCGATAGCCGACCGCCATGCCATGGAAATCGGTTTCCCCTTCAAAACCCATGTGGTCGAGTGAGCGGCCGCCGTCTTTGCTTCGCTGTATGCCGATCGGATTCTGCATCATCGATCCAGGACCTGGGTGGCCGGATGTGAAAAAGCCGTCATCGACTGCGTTGAAGCCCATGTAATCATGAAAATGTTCACTGGTTTCCAGCCATTCCCCGTCGCGGTAAATCTTCAAGCCGTGATGCGATGCAAAATACAGCCCTTCCTCATTTTCGATAAAGCCCATACCGTGGACATGGTCCATGCGGCCATCGAACGCGACTTCAAAATCCTCTGAAGTCTCGGCAGTTCCATCTGTTTCATTCGTTTCAGCGGCTCCATTATCCACAGCGGTTTCTGCTTCTGGCGGCTCCGGCCCATCTTTCTCTGTGCATCCTGCAAGCAGCACACCCGTCATAAGAGGCGCCAATATCCATTTTCTGTTCATTAAAATCGCCCTCCTGTCATTCAATTTTAATTTATTGTACTAGAAAAGTTTTGATTTTTTGTGCAGATTCTGCACAGTATTTGCACACTATGTGGGTACAGTGTACAGACTATAGTGAAGAAAGAGGGATTTCAATGACAAAGAATAAATTTTTGTTGATGACGATGTCAACTTTAACCGCGATTACGTTAGCGGCATGTGGAGATACGGAAGAAGACGCGGTAAACCCAGCCGATCCGGACAATCAGGTCGAGATGACTGAAGAAATGGATGAAAATATGGATGAGGAAGATATGGGGCATGGAGGCATGGAACATTCCAGCGATGGAGAAGTGCCGGAAGGGCTGGCCGAAGCTGAAAATCCAACATTTGAAGTTGGCAGCCAGGCAATCATGAGTGCAAATCATATGCCCGGCATGGATGGGGCTGAAGCGACTATCGCCGGTGCCTACGACACGACCGTTTACGCCTTGAGCTTTACACCGACTACCGGCGGCGAGCCGGTCGAAAACCATAAATGGGTCATCCACGAAGAGTTGGAGGATGCTGGCGATACGCCCCTTTCAGCCGGTGATGAGGCCGTCATTGCCACAGACCATATGGAAGGCATGGAGGGCGCCACTGCCATCATCGATTCTGCCGAAGAAACCACTGTCTACATGGTCGACTTTACAACGACCGATACTGATGAAGCCGTCACCAACCACAAATGGGTGACCGAAAGTGAATTATCTGCACAATAAATGAGACATCTTCTGCGTTTTTGCGCGGGGGATGTTTTTTTGTCTTTGGATGAACAGATTTCCTAAGCATAGCTGTGTTTTTCGTGTCTTCATCCGGTTTGTGGGCGTTCCGATGGATTTATGGGCGGTCAGCGAAATTTATGGGCGTTCAGGAGATTTTATGGGCGCTCGGCCGAATTTGCAGTCGTAAGAGACGATTCCACTCCCATCAACCATGCTGAACAAGCTTAGTCCTTTAAAAGAGCGATATCTCCGCAGGAAGCCTCAATCCCCGTTCTCTCACCTATGGTATTATTACAAAAAAGCACATACGCTTGAAGGAGCTCTGCACCATGATCCAATTTCACAAAGCCGATATCCAGAAGCGGCCCTTTCAGCCAACTAAAGCAGTGAACCTGAAGATGATGATGATCGGTTTGATCGGCTTTCTGATTTTGGCGATTGTCCTGGTCATCGGTATTTTTCTTGATTATTTCATCACCGATGCCTTGGAAACGCAGCTTGGTGAGCAGGCGTTGAGTGTGGCAGAGAGTGTGGCCCTCAATCCCGATATTGCACTCGCCTTTGAAACAGCAGATCCGGCGGCAATTATCCAGCCGCTTGTTTCCCCGATCCAGCAGTCCACCAATGCCGAGTTTATCGTCATCGGCAATACGGATGAAATCCGCTATTCCCACCCCAATCCCGAGCAGATCGGCAAGAGAATGGTCGGTGAAGACAATGAACGCGCATTGCTCTACGGCGATTCCTACGTTTCCAAGGCTACCGGTTCTCTCGGCAATTCGCTGCGCGCCAAGGTACCGGTTTACTCAGGAAATGACATTATCGGTGTGGTCTCGGTCGGCTTTCTTGCAAATGATATCCAAACGCTGATCGGCGGTTATAACCATGAATTATGGTTTATGCTGGTGATCATCGGCGCTGCCGCAATTGTCATGGCTATCGCAATTGCCACCTATATCAAGCGGAAGTTGCATGGACTCGAGCCTGAGGAAATTTCCCGCCTGCTGTTTCAGAAAGAGACCATCCTGCAGTCGACCCATGAAGGCATTATCGCAGTCGACGATACTGGGAGAATCACCCTGCTCAATCAGATGGCACAGCAATTGCTCTTCGGCAACGGCCAGGATGTAGACAAACTCATTGGCCGACCGATCCGGGAAGTCCTCCCCACTTCTGATTTGCCGGATATTCTGAAAATCCGTACGAGTCACTTTGATCAGGAAGAGGTCTATGGCAGCTATGCGGTCTATGTAAATTCAGGTCCGATTTATTATGAGGATACGCTGGTTGGCGCCGTTTCCACTTTCCGCAATAAAACCGAAATCGACAGGCTGACGAAGGAGCTGTCGCATGTAAAGCAGTATGCCAATGCATTGCGTGCCCAGACGCATGAGTTTTCCAATAAACTTTATACCATTTCAGGGCTGGTCCATTTGAATAAAAAACAGGAAGTGCTTGATTTTATTCGACTGGAGCATGATATTCAGCAGGAATGGATTCAGCAGGTCATCGACAAAGTGGCCGATCCGCTGATCAGCGGCATTTTGATCGGCAAGCTCAATCAAGCAAGCGAGCAACAGGTCCAACTGGTGATTGATCCCGATAGCCGGCTGAAGACCACTTTATCGGAGCCGCAAAGCCGCGCTTTACTGACGGCGATTGGCAACTTGATCGACAATGCGCTGGACGCTGTGAAAGACTGTGCGCCTGACAAAAAGCAGATTGCGTTGTACTTCACGGATGTCGGAGATGATATTTTGCTTGAAATCGACGATTCAGGCCCGGGAATTCCAAACGGACAAGCGCCGATTTTATTTGATAAAGGTTTTTCATCGAAACCGGGCAGGGACCGCGGCTATGGCTTGAGTACCACCAGACACCTGATCGCCCTTGCCGGCGGCGAACTGCATACAGAAGAAAGTGAACTCGGCGGAGCCTGCTTTGTCGTTTCATTACCGAAAAAGGAGAATAACTTATGAAACAGGAGCTCCATGTTTTGATAATTGAAGATGATTTTCGGGTAGCCGAGATCAACCGGCAACTGGTGGAACAGGTCACGGGCTACCAAGTGGCCGGCGTCGCGAAGACAGGCGATGAAGCGATGGACTTCCTCACCAACAGCCAGGAATTGCCGGATCTGATTTTGCTGGATGTTTTTATTCCTGACCGTAGGGGTCTTGAAATGCTTCGGGAAATCCGCAGCAACTTCCACCCGATCGACGTGATCATGCTGTCGGCTGCGAAGGAAGCGGGAACAATTGAAGAAGCATTGCGCTGCGGCATCTTTGATTACCTCATCAAACCGGTGGATTTTTCCCGCCTCGAACAATCCCTTCTGCGGTACAGCGAACAAAAAGCATTTCTCGCTTCCCGCCAGGAGCTGGAACAAACGGACATCGACAGGCTGATCGGCATCGAGCCCATTGCCATTCTTTCGGAAACAGTTGATGGCGAACTGCCTAAAGGCATCGATCAGCTGACTTTGGTCGGTGTTATGGAAATTTTGCAATCTTCAACTCCAGCAGGCATCAACGCCATGGAAACAGGAAAAGCGGTCGGCGTCAGCCGCTCCACTGCCCGGCGCTATCTGGAACATCTCGTATCCATCGGCGAAGCCAAAGCACAATTGAATTACGGAGAGATCGGCCGTCCCGAACGGCGCTACATTCCGTGGACAAAATGATCAAAACCATCAAAAAGCTCATTAGTTCCCTTAATTGAATAATCTTATTTTTCAAATCCTTCTGTGCTAAGTTTAGACCCATAACTTAGAAGCAGAAGGATTTTGTATTGAATACATATTTTGTATGCGGTTACAATTCTTCCTTCATTTTAAACTTTTAGCCCCGAGGAGGAATTTTCATGTTAAGTATTATTGGATTATTGACTATTGTGGTCATTGTCGCATTGCTCATCAGCAATAAAATCACACCCATCGTTGCGCTCGTCCTAGTACCGATTGTCGCTGCCTTTGTTGCGGGATTCAGCTTTGCAGAAATCGGTGATTTTTTCAATAGCGGCATCGAGTCCGTGATGAGCGTCGTCATCATGTTCATCTTCGCTATCCTATTTTTCGGCATCATGCAGGATGTCGGCTTGTTTGACCCATTGATCAATAAGATGATTGCCGTATCACGAGGCAATGTTATTGCAGTGGCAATCGGAACCGTGTTGATTGCAGCCGTGGCACAGCTTGACGGATCAGGCGCTTCCACTTTCCTGATCAGTATCCCGGCTTTATTGCCATTATACAAACGCTTGAAAATGAACCCTTACTTACTGCTGTTGCTGGTCGGGATGTCCGCCAGCATCATGAACATGCTGCCATGGGGCGGTCCCCTTGGCCGCACCGCCGCTGTTCTGGGCGTCGATGTCACAGAACTTTGGCGGCCATTGATCAAAGTCCAGGTGATCGGCTTAGTGCTGCTGATCGGACTTGCGGTTTTATTGGCCATCCGTGAAAAACGCCTGATCGCCAAACGCGGAGATTTCAATCAAGAAATTTACGAAGAAGCGCAGCCGCTTGTCGAAGGGGCACAAGATGAAGCGTCTTTGAAAGCCGCTTCCTTGCGCCGTCCCAAACTTTTGTGGGCCAATACCATCCTTGCAGTAGCCGTCATCGGTGTTCTCGTGTGGGGTATCATTCCTGCGGGATTCGCCTTCATGATCGGCGTCAGTTTGGCATTGCCGCTCAACTATCCGAACATGAAAGATCAGATGGAGCGCATCAAAGATCATGCACCGAACGCATTGTTGATGGCAGCCATCATTTTGGCGGCCGGTTCGTTCCTCGGCATTCTGAACGGCACCTTGATGCTCGATTCGATCGCCAATGACTTGGTGAAAGTTTTGCCTGCTTTCGTCATTCCGTATCTCCACATCATCATCGGATTTTTCGGCGTTCCATTCGATTTATTGCTCAGTACCGACGCTTATTACTTTGCATTGTTCCCGATTGTAGAACAGGTGGTTACGGCGTTTGGCGTGTCGTCGCTATCCGCTGCCTACGCTATGATCATCGGCAACATCATCGGCACGTTCGTCAGCCCGTTCTCGCCGGCGCTTTGGCTGGCACTCGGATTGGCCGGGCTCGAAATGGGCCGCCATATCCGCTACTCCCTCCCAATCATGTGGGGATTCAGCATTGTATTGCTTGGAATTTCGATTTTGATCGGTGTTGTGTAAGAAAATAGTATAGGAGCCAGACACAGTTGACCTGTGGCTGGTTTTTTTGTGGAGATTTGTTGAATTTTCAAACGTCCTGAGGAAGTATTTTATACAATATGCACGCTTACCAAAAAATACGCACGCACAAACTAACTTATGCACGCTCAGCCCTGAATGCACAAAAAAGCACGGCAGAAAAATCGCTGCCGTGCGCTAAAGAATTCAAGACAGCAGCGGAATCCGCTCACTGTATTGGTTGATCAGCTGCGTGTTGTGTGCATCTGCCCCGTCGATATTGCCGCTGAGGAAAATGGGTGGTGGAAAGCCGGCATCTGCCATTTTCTTGATGGCTTCCGCAAAAACGGCATTCAGGATTGTTGCGCCAACGACGGTCGATGTCGGGCCAAACGGAACGTCGACACCTTCGTACGACAGGATTGCGTCTCCTGCCACTGAATGGTTGTCGATGACCAGGTCCACCGAGTCGAACAAGTACTTGCCGCTTTTGTGGCGCGAAGGCTGACTGCCCGAATACGCAAGCGACGTGATGCCGATGACGAATGCCCCATTTTCACGTGCGGATGCTGCGACGTCCACCGGCACCGGATTGCGGCCGGAAGTGGAGATCACAAAGACCACATCATCCGGACCGAAATCCTGTTCCTTCAGGAAACCTGCCGCATACTCATTCTGTCGCTCCAGCTGGGATGATTGGACCGCTCCTTCATGGAGCATCAGCGGCTCCACGAAAACCGGCTTGATCGGCACCAATCCGCCGGCGCGGTAAAACACTTCTTCCGTCAAAATATGCGAATGCCCGCAGCCGAATAATTGGATGATGCCGCCCGCCTGAATCGCGGCCGCCACTTTTCCTGCCGCTTCCAGCATCGCCTGTTTTTCATTTTTCTCGACAAGCTCCAGCCGTTCCTGTGCCTGCTTGAAGTAATTGCTTAGCATTGTATCAGCTCCATACGGTTGTAAGTTTCTATTTCCCTAAAGATCGTTTTGCTTCTTCAATCAGTTTCACCATGTTGGCCAAAGCGACTTCAATAATAGCTTTTCCTTTTTCCTTAGTCGCCAATGTCGCATCTCCCAAAACTGCAGTAGCCGTAAACTCTTCCCAAGGAGTCGGTGTCACGTCTGCACTCATTGGGATGTCCGGTATGTCGGAGACGGCTTTGGTCATGTCCACATACTGCTCTGCCAAATATAACATATAGGAAGTTTCAATTTCACAGGCATGGAAGTAGCTCTCATGGGCCGATGGGGTTTCCCTCAGCTCATCTGTGATTTTTTTGACGCCCGGATAGAATAGGTACAGCACTCTCAGATTTGGCACCGTCTCGTATAGTTGGCGAGCTGCTTCCTTGATTGCCACAGCATTTCCGAGATGGCCATTGAGCATGACGAAGACTTGGAAACCTTGATGATGAAGGCTCACACCGATGTCACAGAGCAAACTGATCAGGGATTGATTGCTGACAGTGATGCTGCCAGGAAAGTTTTTCAAGCTCCATACTTGGCCATACGGCAAGGTCGGCAATACCAAAGCACCCGTTTTCCCGGCCACTCTTTCCGCCAGCTGTTCCGCTAAATAATTGTCCGTCCCGAGCGGCAAATGCGGACCATGCGCTTCAACCGCTCCAAGCGGCAGGATCGCCACTTGGCTTTGTTCGATTTTTTCTTTTATTTCATAAGAATTCTCATTTTGAAAAATCAAAGCTGTTCGCCTCCTACTTATTGAACGTGAAACACCGCTTTGGGTTTTCGACGAAGAATTTATGGATCAGTGCTTCTCCCTCAAAACCCTGGCGGCTGGCGTCGTCAATAAACCGCGGCACCCATTTCGCTATGATGTATTCAAGCCCAAGCCCGTAATCGTAATGCTTGTAATAAGACTTCCTGGCCGTGTCTCCGCTGACCAGGATTTGGTTTTCATAACCTTTTTTCACCAGTTCCAGTATGCACTGGATGCGTGTGCTTTCAGGTGCGTATTTGATTTTTGCGATTCCGTCAAAGCTCAGGTATGCACCGGTTTTCGCAATCTGTTCGTGGTAATAGGGATCCGGGTTGCGGTCCATATGTCCGAAGCTCATATAGGACAGGTCAACGCCTTCCGACTGAAGCAGTTCGATCTGCTCAAGTCCCATCGTTCCGGCTTCTGTATGCGAGTGAAGCGGAGCTTTCGTTTCCAGGTGAGCCTGCGCCACAGCCCGCAACGTCTTTTCTTCGAGGGGCGAAATCCGGTTGTAGCCTGTGCCGAACTTCACTTGTCCTGCCTTGTAGGACGTGCCTTCAAGCCCCTCTTCCACTTCCCGTATGACAAAATCAGTCAGTCTGTTGACGCTTGCTGCGTCGATCCATTCACTGTAGGTCCGGTAATCGCCGAGGACCGGTTTTAACCGCTCACTGATTCCGGCATCCCATAAAAAGCTTTTATTGAAACCCGCTGTCCCAACAATATGGATGTCTAATTCCTCTGAAATCTCTTTGACCGCCTGGACATCCCGGCCATAGTCGACCGCTGTTGCATCGACGATCGACTTGCCGCCATAGCGTTTAAAGTCTGCGACATCCAGTTTGGATTTTTCCTTGTCATCGAGCAACAGGTCATCCGCTTGTTTTTCAATCCAATAGGCCGGACGGCAGACAATGTGCTCGTGGGAATAAGTAAACCCAAGGTCTTCCGGCCGAATGTCCCCGCGTAATGTCCGAACAAAAGCCATTTTTCTCCCTCCTTCATTAAAGACTACAGCAGCAATTGAGCCAGCAAACGAACAATCGGTCCCAAAATGAACATATCCGAATCCGCTGCCCACATTGCGGTGTCCGGAACTGTATCAGACAGCAGAAAGCGGACCGTGATGAATTGGCCCCATGCGACAATCGTCGCCGTGACAAATCCACCCATCACCGCTCCCCGCACACCGCCTGTTAAGTTGCCGAAGACACCGGCCGAAGCAGAGTGGAAGAACAAGACGATCATCGTCGGTACAAAGATATAGCCTACCGCATTGCCCAGAACCACCAGCCACAACAAGGCCCCAACAAATGAACCGAGAAACCCGAGAATGACGGCATTCGGTGCATATGGAAAGAGAATCGGATTATCAAGTGCCGGCCTAGCGCCAGGAACTATTTTTGTCGCGATTCCTTTA
Organism: Planococcus sp. SE5232; assembly: GCF_050686535.1. Taxonomy (NCBI): domain Bacteria; kingdom Bacillati; phylum Bacillota; class Bacilli; order Caryophanales; family Caryophanaceae; genus Planococcus; species Planococcus sp. SE5232. The sequence goes on from NZ_JBOGCP010000003.1 coordinate 375,372, forward strand.
AAAGCTGGAACTATTTCACCGATAAACATCCGAACACCTGTCAGCACCACTGCAATCCCTGCCGTAAACGTAAATGACTGGATGATGGCGTAGACGATGAAGCTCTGGTTGCCCGAACTTGCTACCAATTCTGCCGCGCCCGGAGTATCTTTGAAAGATACGATGATGGCTCCGGTCAGGAACAACAAACCCATCGTCAATGCCGTGATAACATTGGAATCTCTCAAGAATTCCAGGCCTTTCGGCAAATTGATCTTCTCTGAATCATTTTCTTTATTGCCCCAAAGCATTCCGCCAAACGCCGCCAGCAATGCGACGGAGGCTGATGTATGTCCTAGGGCAATATTGTCATTCCCCACGATTCTCCGCATGAATGGTTGTGTCAATGCCGGCTGTACGGTCCAATAAATCCCCATAATGATTGACAGGAAAATCACTAGTCTCCAAAACGATACATCAGGAGAGGTATGAACTGCGATCCCTGCAAAAATCGTTGTTGTCCAAAACATCATATGTCCGGTCAGATAGATGTATTTCAGCTTGGTAAAACGGGCAAGCAAAACGTTCAATAGGAACCCTAAAGTCATCGCCAATGTGACTGCGCTGCCGTAATCGTTATTGAACATTTCCTGGCCCATGTATTCACCCAATGTTTCCCCTGACAGATTGAACACTTCTTTCCAAAGTGGTTCAAAGACCGTCAACGCACCAACGATGATGCCGGCACCGGCACTGATGATCAGGAAGCCGATAACCGCTTTAAAGGTTCCACTTACCCTTTGGCTGGCCGTCTTTTTTTGAAGCAATAAACCGATTAGGACAATGATCCCCAATAAGATGGCCGGAGTTCCGAACACGTTATTCGCTAACCAGAAAATAATATCCATAGCCGTTCTCCCCCGCTTAGTAATTTATTTGCTGTTTGTTTGCCTATCTTCATTGCGCAATATTGGCGTCTATCGCCGATTTGATTTCTTCTACATCGAAATAGTTGTTTACCACAATTACTTTTGCCGGCTGATCCTGGAGGCTTTCAGCCAACTCATTGCTGGTGATGATATAATCAGCTGACATGCTCGTCGCTGAGGACAAATCGATATGTTCGACATCCGCCATGATATTCTTTTCATTCAATGCTTCTTCCACATTCATTTTTAAAATTAAGCTTGTTCCTTGTCCCAGACCGCATACACATAAAATCTTCATTGTTAATTCCTCCCTATAATTTGTTGTAGTTCTTCATAGCTGGACAGCTCTTTCAACTTCTCTACATTTTCAGGTTTGCTTAAAAGAGCTACAATTTTCTTCATGACCAGCAGATGCTCTTCGCTTGAAGATGCTCCTAAAGCAAAAATGAAACGGACCGGATCATTGGTTTCACTTCCAAATTCAATTGAGTCCTTTAACCGGACAAATGAGACGGATGCTTCTTTAACACCATCTTCTGGCCGGGCATGCGGCATTGCTATTTGAGGTGCCAATACAAAATATGGGCCGTTTTTCTGATAGGACTCCACCATGGCATCGACATATCTCGGTTCAATTAAATTTTCATCCACCAGCAAAGCTCCTGCCGCACGGATTCCTTCTTCCGGAGTGGCTGCCGGCAGGTCAAGTGCCACCAAATTCTGTTCCAAAAATTTCATAGCAAAATTCCTTTCTCTATTGGGGATCGCCAAAACCAGTTATTCCGAATGGGAGGCAACCACGCTGTAAATCTCTTCAGGAGATTCCGCATCCATCAGTTGATTTTTTGTTTTGTTATTGTTCAGAAGTTTGGTCAGCTGGCGCAATGCCTTCAAGTGGCTGTCTCCATCGATTGCCGCCAACACAATGACCAGTGCCACCGGATGGGTGCCGTTCTGTGAAAATGGTACATGTTCCTTCAACTGCAACAAACTCATCGCCAGTTTTCCCACTCCTTCGTGGGGACGGGCGTGTGGAATGGCTACATAAGGCGAAATTACTACGTAAGGCCCCATTTCAAGTAAGGGATCTATCATCGCCTGGATGTAGTCTTTAGTTATCGACTTTTCCTGCAGTAACGGCTGAGCAGCTTTTCGGATGGCCTCCTGCCAATCTCTCACTGTGGGAAGGCATTGAATGTGGGCGATCGGCAGGAGATCTTTCAAGTCAGGTTTATTCACTTCTTTCATCTTCAGCGGCTGCTGTTGAAGGTAATACTGCAATTCATTCTTTAAGGCCGCTTCATCTTTTACATCGGCATGCTGCCGGATGATGTCCATCACCACCGTTAACGAATTGGGCTGCGGAGCCTTTACACCGAGATGGACATTTACCTTTTTCAGCAGCCGTTCTTTTTCTGCTTCAGTCAATATGGGACTGACAACAAACACCGGTTTTTCTTTTTCAGCAAGTGGTATGGTTGAAATGATAAAGTCTGCTTGATGCTCCATTTCTTCATAATCCCTCAACGACACACAACCAATGATGTCGACCGTCGAAAATAGCCCTTCTAATTGATGTTGCAGCAGACGTGAAGTTCCAACTCCCGTATTGCAGACGACTAGCGCATTTTTTCGAGTGGCCGGTTTTATGCCCATCTTTTCCATCCAGCCTCCAAAATGGACTGCAATCAAGGTAAGTTCTCCATCATTGATCGATTTTCCAGTGGCTTTCTCTAAATGCTTGGATACTTTTTTCGTAAGCAGGAATACATCCGGATACTTTTCCTTAATCGAGGCTTCTAGGCTGATATCAGCCTCTAACCCATATAACACCCGATAATATGCTGTTTTGACATGCAACAATAAATTTCGTTCGACCTCTATCCGATCTTCGAAAAGGAGGCAGGCATACTTTTGAAAATCGGTAACCATTTTGGTCACTACATCCAATAGAACTTTGTCGCTTTGATTAATATCGTTTTCGAAAATCATTGGCGAAAATTGGACTCTTGAACTCAGGAGATGTTTGGTAATATAGAAAACCTCTTCTTCGGGAAATGCAATTTGAAACAAAGCAGTCAATTTTTCAGCTATTTTTTGAGCAGCTTCGTATTCCTTTGACTCTGACAATACTTGACGTTCGATGGGGTCAACTTCAATTTTTTTGCCTTGCTCAAGTCTGCGGACAAATAGGAGGAACATGAAAGACAAACTATGAAGAAAATCATCTGTATATCGGATGCCTAATTCTTTTTCACTGTCAGCAATGATTTTCTTAACCTCTTCTGCTGTTTCAACTGCCAAAGAATCAGTTTTTCCGTTCTGTCCATTGAAAATGATCGGCAATCGCCTAAGCAGCCCCTGCCAAGTTTGCTTGAATATAAACTGCTGCAAATAAAAGACGGCTGCCCTGCGTTTGTTTTCTTCCATCCCACTGATGACATATCCGGATTTCCTGTCGAACTCCAGCTGCAGTCCATAGTTTCCTAATTCACTCTTTAACCCTTTCACGTCTTCAATTGTGGTATTTCGGCTGACCCTTACCTTCTCCGTTAAATGCTCCAGATACAAAGGCTTATTTCTAGCTAATAAATAAAGAACCAGGCAAGCTCTCCGTTCTTTTACCGAGTATTCATACTGCCAGTTCTCCATCGCACCTAATTTCTCTGGAATTTCAATTGCTATTTTTTGATCCAATTGAAATCCGGCTGAACGTACATGTTGCACGGCCGGAAGTTCCTGTGCTTCCAGCCAATCATTGATTTTCCCGATGTCGTAATAGATGGTGCGTCTGGAAATCTTGAAAGTTTCCATGATTTCGTTAACGGTCACATAACTTTGGGCCCGGGATAAATGCGATAGTATAGCTTGGCTGCGTTGATCCAGAACCATCTTTCACCCCTTCTTTCTTTTAAAGTGTTAAACAGAATTAATTAATCTGAATATTTAGTTAACTAAACTATATACCCAATTCAAGAAAAAGTGGAGACCAAATGCTTCCTCTTGTTTTGTGCAAAACTGGACTGTGCAAAAAAAAAAAGCAGTCAAAATCCTAGGATTTTGACTGCTTTATCAGGTTACTTCATCGTGTCCACAACAGCTGCTTACGCTTTTCCAAGCCCTTCAGCCACAATCAATTCGTCGACTTTGGCCATCAGGGATTCTTCGTCGCTGCCGTCAGCTGTGATGGTGATGCTGTTGCCTTTTGAAACGCCGAGTGACATGACGCCCATGATGGATTTCAAGTTAACTTCTTTTTCTTTATAAAGCATTTTTACATCTGCGGAAAACGGTGATACCGCTCCCACTAATTTTGATGCCGGGCGTGCATGAAGACCTTCTTCGCTTGTGATCGTATAGCTTTTTTCAATCATACTTTTCTCTCCTCTAGTGTTGGTTTCTTTTCTTCAGAACTTCATTGGTTCGAAAGCCTGTGCGTCTAACGCTTGATGTCAGTCGTAAATTTGTAGCGGTCTGCACGGTACGTGCTGCGGACCACTTCGAATGGCTGTTCACCGGCCAAATAACTGATGCGTTCAATCATCAGAATGGCTGCGGGTGCTTTGATCTGCAGCAGCTCCGCGTCTTCTTTTTTCACAAGCCCCGCTTCCATGCGCTGGATGGCGCGGCTGATTGTCAGCTGGTGATCTTTTTCGATCATCGCATACAATGAGCCCTGGAAGGAATCCTGGTCCAGCTCAGGAAAGCGTTCGACCGGCAGATAGGTGCGTTCGATGGCCATCGGTTTATCGTCCGCAAAACGGATGCGTTCCACAAAATAGACTTTGTCTCCTTGCGCCAGCTGCAAGTCAGCCGCAATGTCCGATTCCGGCTCCAGGATTTCAAAGCCGATCAGCTTGCTGCTCGGCACCATCCCACGCGCCACCATATCCTCCGTAAAGCTCGTCAAGCCATTTAATGGCTGCTCCACTTTCGGGGAAGCCACAAATGTGCCGCGCCCTTTTTCCCGGTACAGCAGTCCATCATTAACCAGATTGGTGATGGATTGGCGGACGGTCATCCGGCTGACGCCAAAGCGCTCGGTCAGTTCGCGTTCAGAGGGAATCGCTGTGCCGATCGGAAAGTCGCCTTGCTCGATCTTCTGCTTCAGCTGCTCTTCTATTTGAATATAAATCGGAATCGGCGATTGTTTGTCCAGCACAGCGTTCACTCCTCTTCTGCCTCTGCCAGCGCGTAGGCATCCCGGTCTACAATCAGTGTAACATTATTGTGTTTCCATAAAAATGAAGCGGGAAAATCTTTGCTGACGCGGCCGTCCAAAAAGCGCTTCACCGCTTGCGCTTTCTTTTTGCCGGAAGCCAGCAGGAGAATCCTTTCACTTTTCAGGATCGACTGGATCCCCATCGTAATGGCGTGGGTCGGCACTCTGTCGCGGTCGCTGAAAAAACGTGCATTGTTGTTTCGTGTAGATGCTTCAAGCTGCACGCAATGGGTCAGGCTTGTCTCCGGCGTTCCTGGCTCGTTAAAGCCGATATGGCCATTCGTTCCCATACCCAGTATCTGCAGATGAGGCGGTCCGACTTCATCGATCAACTCTTCGTAACGCTTGCATTCCGCTTCCACCGGCAATGCTTTGCCATTTGGAATATGGGTGTTTTCCAGCGCAATATCGATGTGCCGGAATAGTTTTTCATTCATGAAATGGCGATAGCTGTTCGGATGGTCACCAGACAGCCCACGGTATTCGTCCAAATTGATGGTTTGGACATGCCGGTAGGAAATTCCTCGCTCCCGAACGCCTTCAATCAGTTTTTCGTAGAGGCCGAGCGGTGTCGATCCGGTTGCGAGCCCCAGCACCGAGTGATTATTGTCCAGGATTTGCTGTTCCACCAATTGTGCCGCCCTGCTGCTCATCTCTTCGTAGTTTTCGACTCGTATCAGTTTCATCACAGTCACTCCTTCGTATAAGCGATCGTTCCTCTGCATATGGTCATCTGGACATTGAAATTGTCATCAAGAATCGTCACATCGGCATCCGCACCAGCCTGCAATCTGCCTTTATTCGCAAAGCCCAGCTCTTTCGCCGCATTGGCGGAAGTCATGGCGACCAGCTCGTTCAGGCTGCAGCCGGTGATCGACTGGATGTTTTTGGCCGCTGTCTCCATCGTCAGGATACTGCCGGCCAATGTGCCATCGGCAAGCCGCGCATCCTTTTGGGTGACCTGCACATCCTGTCCGCCTAAATCGTATACCCCAGGCGCCAGTCCTTTTGCACGCATGGCATCGGTGATGAGGATCAATCGCTCTGCACCTTTTTGGCGGAAAGCCAATTCAACAGAAGTCGGATGGCTGTGGATGAAGTCTGCGATCACTTCCACCGATAAGCCGTCCTCTGTCAAAGCAGCACCCACCACTCCCGGATTGCGGTGATGGAATGGGCTCATCTGATTGTACAGATGAGTGACATGGCTCGCGCCCGAACGGACAGCGGCCTGTACTTCCTCGAGTGTTCCGTCTGAATGGCCAATCGACGCAACCACCCCTTCGTCTGCCAGGCTTTTAATGAACGACAGTCCGTTTGCCGTTTCCGGAGCCAGCGTCACCAGCCGAATTTGGTCACCGCTGAGCTTTTGCCATTTCCGGAATAATGGATAGGACGGTTCGGCGATATGCTCAATCGGCTGTGCGCCTGCGCGCTTGTCGGAAATGAACGGCCCTTCCAGATGGACGCCCAGCATTTCAGCCTGCCCTTCCTGAGCCTGGAATTCACGAATGTTTTCCAATGCTGCCGAAATGGCCTTGTCCGTTTGAGTCATCGTCGTCGCCAAAAAACTCGTTGTGCCTTCTTTCGGCAGCGCACCAGCCAGGCCATTCAACGCTTCCGGTGTAGCATCCATGGCATCGTGTCCCGCAGCACCGTGGATATGGACATCAATAAACCCAGGAAACGCCATCCAATTTTTGCCGGTTGCATCCACATGGAGATCAGCATGCGCTTCAATTGTTTCTGCGGCACGGCTTATTTTTCCGCCTTCCACGAGGATATCCCCTGTAAAACTCTCTTCAACAGCATCCGCAATCGTGATGCCGGAAATCAATATGCTTTTAGTCATCTGGACCACTCCTTGCGAAAAACCAGGAAAATCGCTGTGGATATCCCTGGTTTTTCGTCTCTTATTAGTCGACTCTCAGGATGGAATCAGTTCCCTGTTCCTGGAAGCCCTCTTTCATGACAGTAACTTTTTGTTCGGTTAGGTTGGTGAAAATAACCGGTGTTGCAACAGAAGGCGCGTTGGCGTTCAGGAATTCCAAGTCAAGCTTCAGCAAGGCGTCTCCGCGCTGTACCAGCTGCCCCTGCTCCACTAATGTCTCAAAACCTTCGCCTTTCAGTTTGACCGTATCGAGTCCGACATGGATCAAAATTTCAATTCCGGTATCCGTTTCAATGCCGATTGCATGTTTGGTCGGGAAAACGCTGACCACACGCCCGTCTACTGGTGAGTGAAGGACGTTGCCCGTTGGAAGAATGGCAAAACCAGGTCCCATCATGCCTTTTGCGAATACTTCGTCCGGCACTTCCGATAACGGAATCATTTTGCCTTGGATCGGCATTTCAAAATCAGCGGCGATGATTTCTTTCATAGCCGGTTCATCACTGACGGTTTCTTCAATGGCTGCGGCTTCCGAAACATCTTCTGGAGCCGGATTGCCGTTTTCCAAACGCGGCTTCATGGCATCTGCCAAAAACTCGACAGCTGTTCCGATAACCACTTGGACATTGGTTTTGTTGATTTTCATGACACCCATAGCCCCGTGGCGCTTGAGGTCTTTTTCGTTCACTAAATCGGAATCTTTGACTGTCATGCGCAGGCGTGTCGTGCAATAATCCACAGCCGTAATATTAGCGGCACCACCCAATGCTTCAATCGTATTGTAGGCTCTGACATCCACAGCTTTATTGCCGGAACCGGCATTTTCTGCACCTTCCTCGTCCTCATCTTCACGGCCAGGTGTTTTCAGGTCCAGCTTGATGATCAGGAAGTAGAAGATAACAAAGTATACCGCTCCGACGACGAGCCCCATCACGAGCAGGATCAATGGATTGGTGGCCAGTCCATAATTCAGCACATAGTCAATCGCTCCGGCAGAAAAGCCGAAACCGTGATGAACATCCAAGGCATAAGCGACCATCATCGAGACGCCCGTCAATAAGGCATGGACAACATAGAGGATAGGCGACAGGAACATGAATGAGAACTCAATCGGTTCTGTGATCCCTGTCAAAAATGATGTAAAGGCGATACTGAAAAGCATACCGCCGACAAGGGCTTTCCGCTCTTTCTTAGCTGCTACGTACATGGCAAGACAGGCTGCCGGAAGACCGAACATCATGATCGGGAAGAAGCCGGACAGGAATGGCCCTGCCGTGGGATCCCCTTTCAGGAAACGGTTGATTTCTCCGCGCACCACTTCTCCCGTGGCATCTGTAAAGGTCCCGAAATCAAACCAGACCACAGTGTTGATGACATGGTGCAAACCAGTCGGCAGCAACAGGCGGTTCAGGAAACCGTAAGCGCCGACGCCGAACATGCCGGCATTTAAAATCCAGTCACCCGCATTATCGATGCCTGCCTGAACCGGCGGCCATGCATAGCCCAGCACACCGGCCAGGACGGTCATGGTCGCCGCAGTGATGATCGGCACAAACCGCCTGCCGCCGAAGAAAGCGAGCCATTGCGGGAATTTCACATTATAGAATTTATTGTATAAAAGACCTCCGACGATACCGGATAAAATACCGGCGAAAACACCCATATTGATCGACTCGTTGATTGTGACGATTGCCGAAGTCAATACGAGATAAGCGATGGCACCGGCCAAAGCCGCTCCCCCGTTGCCGTCATGGGCAAGTCCCATCGCGATTCCGATGGCGAAGATGATTGCCAGGTTGTCGATAATCCCTGCACCAGCAGCCGATAAGAACGGAATGCCGAGCAAATCATCCTGACCAAAGCGCAGCAGCAAAGCCGCAGCCGGCAAGGTAGCGATCGGGAACATCAAGGATTTTCCTATTTTCTGCAGAAAACTGAACATAAAATTTCCACCCCTTTATGTATTCTTAATTTTCACTATATCCATTATCGGTATAGTTGTCTATACCAATTTTAACTTTAGCGGAAATAAAGTAAGCGGTTACTTTAAAGGAACTACAAATTTTTATATTATTTTTTTATAAGGGAAGCTTGGTCCTCACTTCTTCCATCAACCGGTTTTAAACGGAAATTTTAAAACTCCATAGTAAAAAGCAGAAAGAAGATGATTCCCTCCTCTCTGCTTCTCTATCCCATTACGGGGACACTTCTTCATTTCTTAGTACAGTAGGTATTCTCTTCTGACTTCCTTGAACTCTTTCAGTTCACCTTGCCAGCGTTCTTTCATTTCTTCTACTGTCATGCCTTCCTTTATGCCTTGGCTGATCCAGTCGTTGCCGATCAGATTATTGAAGAAAGCAGTCAGTTGCACCTGTTCGGGATACAGGTCGTAAATGGTTTTGACGATATGCAATCCGGTTTCTATCGGCAAGTAAGATTCGCGGTCCGTCACATGGACCTGGATGCCATGCGATAGCTGGCTGGCATGTTTGGAAAATGCCGGGGTGAACGATGCTGCGCGGAAACTGACGCCTGGCAACTCCAGCGCATTCAACGCTTCAGCAAGTTCCGTGCTGTTGATGAAAGGAGCTCCGATAAATTCGAAAGGCTTCGTCGTGCCCCGCCCTTCTGATACATTTGTTCCTTCTATCAAAGCCGTGCCCGGATACACTAGCGCAGTATCAAGTGTCGGCATATTCGGTGAAGGCGGTACAAACTGCAGACCGGTTTCATCATAGAAGGAATTACGTTTCCATCCCATCATTTCCACCACTGTCAGATCTCCGCCGATTCCGATTTCGGCATTAAAGAATTCGGCAAGTTCGCCGACGGTCATGCCGTGGCGAAGTGGAATGGCGTATTGTCCGACAAATGAAGCGAATGCGGGATCAAGCACAGGTCCTTCCACTTTTGTGCCGCCAAGCGGATTGGGGCGATCCAATACGATAAATGGAATGCCTTGCTCCTCTGCAGCTTCCATAGCTAAAGCCATGGTATAGATGTAGGTATAGAAACGTGCACCCACGTCCTGAATATCGAAAATCAGTACGTCAATACCTTCCAGCATTTCAGGTGTCGGCTTGCGCGTTTTGCCATACAGGCTATAGACCGGCACACCTGTCACTTCATCGATATAATAATCGACGTATTGCCCTGCCTGCGCGTCTCCCCGAACACCATGTTCCGGTCCATAAAGTGCGGTCAGGTTGACTTCCGGATCCTTGTCCAGAAGATCGACAATGCTGTTCAATTCCTGATCGACACCTGTCGGATTGGTGATCAATCCGACGTTCTTTCCACTTATCAATTCTTTTTGCTCTTCCATCAGCACTTCAATTCCAAGTTCAAATTCCTTATGGTCTTTCCGCTTATCCTTGGATTTTCCATTGCCCCGATCATGGTCGGCAAATGCGATGGACAATGAAGTCAATACCAGCAAAATAGTCGTCAGTAAGGCAATCCACTTTTTCAAAGTTATTCCCCCTTTTAGTGTCAGTAGCTTAAGCCGTGGCCATATTCATAAAACGTTTCACCCGCAAGGTTCGGAATGGTCACCGGCAATTTACCGGTCGGAGCCAATTCGCCCATGATTGCTGAAGCCATCGCCTCGTAACTTGCTGTCCGGAAGCTGTATTGCGTCAAATAGGCATCAATTTCAGGATATGCCATAATGTCATAAGGATTGCGGACTGCGACGCCGATCACTGGCGCTTCCACTTCTGCAACCAACTGATTGACCAGTTTCATTTGGGCGCTCTCTGGTGAGCGCTGTGACAGTGATGATGTGGCAGTACCGACGATAACCGCCTTTGCCGATTTGGCTGTCTCCAGCTGCTGCGCGGTTAACGGTGCACCTGTTTCAATCCACATCGTATTGTCATGGCGTGCTTTTAATCCAGCGTACAATTCATCTGAATAGATGTTGCCGACAACCACCAGCATATCTTCAGCCGCTGGTGCCAACGGCAGCACGCCTTCATTTTTTACAAGAGTGATGGATTTTTCAGCCGCTTCTCTTTCTACTTGCTTGTGAGCTTCAGAGCCGACAACCTGCAAGGCATTTGCCGTTTTTTCCTCCAATGAAACCGGCGATTCCTCTTTCAGGATACCGCGCTTCATTTTCAGGCTGAGAATGCGCGTTGCCGATGCGTTGATGCGCTCTTCCGCTATTTCACCGGAACGAACCGCTTCGTAAAGGCCATTTGCCACACTTTCAAGTCCGACCGGCATAAGTACGATATCGGTCCCTGCGTTGACTGCACGAATGACAGCATCCACCGGCCCGAAATGGTCAGCGATGGCCTGCATGTTCAGCGCATCCGTGAAAATAACCCCTTTATATCCCATTTCCTCCCGCATCAATTCTGTCAGTACTTTGTAGGAAAGCGTCGCTGGCAGGTTGATTTCAGTGCCATCTTTCTGTGAAATGACTTTTGTACCGTCAATTTTCGGGAAGGTGACATGTGCTGTCATAATGGCATCAATATCCGCCTCCATTGCTTTTTGGAACGGATACAATTCAACAGCTTTCAAGCGTTCTAAATCATAAGGAACTTCCGGTAGGCCGAGATGCGAATCAACCGCTGTATCCCCGTGTCCCGGGAAATGTTTTGCAGTCGCAGCGGTTCCTGTTTCCTGAAGTCCTTTTGTATAAGCGACTCCCAATTCAGCGACAAGTTCCGGCTTCTCACCGAACGACCGTACACCAATCACCGGGTTATCCGGATTGTTATTGATGTCAAACGATGGTGCAAAGTTCATATTGATGCCCAGTGCCGACAATTCTTCACCAATGGCTTTTCCAATGTTCTGGGTAAGTTCAGCTGAACGTGTTGCCCCAAGCGCCATATTTCCCGGCATATCGGTTCCTGACTGCAGACGCGTGACGATGCCACCTTCCTGATCGATGGTCATCAGCAAGCTATGCTTTTGGGCTGCCGCCTGATAATCTGTAACCAGTTTGGTTGTCTGTTCAGTCGTCACCACATTCTCACGAAACAGGATCACTCCGCCAAGATGATATTCTTTGACCAATTGCTCGATTTCAGGCAGCATTTCCGTTACATTCTGCCCCTTCCAGTTGCGGAAATCCGGCATCAGCATCTGCCCGACTTTTTCTTCCATGGTCATCTGTCCTACCGCCCTATTGACCAAATCATAGCGATCGCCGCTTTCCTTGATCACCGAAGTGCTAAGCGGCGGCTTGCCTTTTAAGCCTTTTACTTTGGCATCCGGTTTTACTTGGATCGAAATTCTATCTGTAAATGATCCATCTGAAACGGTGATGAACGTTTTGCCTGGTTTCCCTGACACTTCAACGTTTCCCTGTGAATCTACAGATGCCACCGTCTTATTGACAGACTCCCATGTCAGGTTTTCCGAAACCAGCATGTACTGCCCGTCCTCATAGAGATGCACTGCTTGGAGTTGGAGGCCTTTCCCCACTCCACCTACTGCGACTTCAGGTACATTCTGCAGAATCACCAAATCTGTAACCGGACTAGCTGCGGCGGCCTGTCCGCTTCCTGTAAATAATGATGAAATGACTAGTGCCGCGAGTAACGCCGGCACCAAAAGAATTTTCTTCAGCTTGTGCATTTCCCATCCCCCTTTGATCAATAATTGCGTAATGTCCAGTCGTTCTGTTCATCTAACGGTTCTATTTCCTTGCCATCTGCTTTAAGGTTTCTGATATACAAGCCGCGGCCGTTGACTGAACCGTCCGTGACATAGCGGAAACGGAGAAATTGCGTTTCTTTCGGCAGCCTAATTTCATGCTTCTTCCACCCTTCACTGTCTCCTGTCAATTGAAGAACAGCCTCGCTCCAGCTTGTGCCATCCATGGATGTTTCCACATAGCCATAATCGGAATCCTGTTCAATGCGGTTCCATCCATCGAAGGTCAGGCTCGAAGCTCCGTTTGTCGCGACAGTCATCTGATGATTAAGGTGATCCCCATATCCCGTAAACCATGCTGCATCTTTTTTGTTCAGTGGAGCTGAAATTGAATCGGCTACTGCCCGAGCGAAATCACGTCTGATAAAATTAGTTGATACTGTCGTCCGCGATGGATGCACACGGTTAGTCAGCAGAATGGCCGTAGTGTGATTGTCGCGGTTGATGACGATGCTCGTCCCTGTGTAGCCCGTGTGCCCGAAAGTCGAGGAATCCGATAAAGCATCCATATACCAACCTTGGTTCAACTCCCAACCAAGGCCGTGATCATTTCCGGGAAATTCAGGAATCTGATTGGTTTCCAGCAAACGAACCGTTTCTTTTTCCAAAATCCGCTGACCGCCGTATTTCCCATCATTCAGGAACATATGGGCAAGCTTCCCTAAATCCAAAGCAGTTGAAAATACACCGGCGTGCCCAGCTACTCCATCGAGTGACCATGCATTCTCATCATGTACTTCCCCCCATACCATCCCCCTGCCGATTGCCGGCTGAAATTCCGTTGCCGCAATTCGTTGCTTCAGCGATGCTGGCGGATTATACATGGTGTCTTCCATCCCAAGCGGACCAGTAAGCTCCTTATCGATAAATTCATCGAGGCCCATGCCTGAGAACTTTTCAATCAATGCACCCAAAGTGATTAAATTGAGGTCGCTGTATGTATAATTCTCTCCTGGGTGATTGGCTAACGGATATTGTAGGGCGTATTCAATCCGTTCTTCACGCCCGCCTTCCTGCTGATAAAGCGGCACCCACGAGGTGAATCCCGATGTATGCGTCATCAGCTGCCGTATGGTCACCTCTTCTTTCCCGTTAGCTGCAAACTCCGGCAAATGGAGTGCAACCGGATCATCCAGATTGAAAAGGCCCTCTTCAAACAGAATCATTGCTGCTGTAGTCGTAAAGATTTTACTGATCGATGCGACGTCAAAAATTGTATCCGCTTTCATCTCCACCGGATTGGCCATCTTCGTCTGTTGGTCATCTGTGTAGAGGGCTGAATAGCCATAAGCTTCGTGTTTCACGATATGCCCGCTCTTTGCGGCAAATGCGACAACTCCAGGTGCTGTACCGTTTTTCACTGCTGTTTCCATCATTGCGTCAATCTGTTCCAGTGGCTCTTCCATCAATCCCGCACTTTTTGCTGAGCCTTTATGCAGCACGGAAGACAGCGGAGCCGGTGAATCCCATTGCCTGGCCGATGAAGCTGAAGCTGGATTGGCCGATGGCAAGACCAATGAAACTGCCATGACTGCTGTTAAAGCTGTAAAACATAACCCTTTCTTCATGTTATCCCTCCAGATCAAATCAATTTATAATTCGAAACCCGTTATTCTTTAAGCCTACAGAAAGCTCCATTGGCTGCCTATCCACCAATGGAGCTGTATTTACAATATATTCCGAATATTTTATTTTTAACTCTATTTCCAATTACTTACTTCGATGAAGTTTAGCTAATCATAAAGTATCATATAACATGAAATTAAGTTTCAAAAAAAGAAAGAAAGATCAGCTCGTTAAAAGCTGCTCTTTCTTTGTTCAAATCCACTTTATCCGAAATTTCGTGCCGCCCTTGATATACTGCAACAACGAAAGATCTTCATTGATGACTTTTCCGATGACGTTGACCTTGTCATCGGCGGGTAAATCTCTTTTGGTAATTTGCAATTCGCCCTGGTAGCGGCTATAACGCTCATTATCCACCGTAATACTGCCTTTATTCCGTGCAATGGTATTGTTCGGCTCCAATAGGTGAGTGCCGATTAAGCCGTATTGGCGCGATTCCATGGAACGGATGCAGTCCCGCGCTGCATCCCAGCGATTGGTTTGGACATCCATCTCTTCCATCTCCACCAAAGCTTTTGCCCTCAATAGAATTTCGCCTTCATGGAACGCGCCAAATTGTTCCAGGGTGTCATCACTGAGTGTAATGTCGCCGACCAGCACCCTATCCACCGCGCCCTCATCCTTCAGATGCAGGTAGGCTTCAAAAGGATCCGCGTCCCGGTGTTCCTCTAAAGTGGGTAATCCCTTATGCACTGGTCCCCGCAAAATCCCATCTCCGGGAATGAAGGCCATCACGGTCAGTCCTTCACTTTTCAGCCATAGATTGGTTTTCACAAACTCTACGGAATCCAAACCGGTCTCCGGACGCGGATAAAAATTATGCCACATCTCAACAGCATCCCGCTTCAAACCAGCGGAATTCAATGCAGCCAATCCACTTCTCGTCAACGTACTGGCATTCAACGCAATTTTCATCCGGTGGGACAACTCCGCAATTACGTTGTCGTCCATCCCATAGTCAATCCGCAGCCCGGTCAGTCCCCACTCCAACAGACCTTCCGCACTCTCCCAACTAAAACCGAGATGAGCCAATGACTGCGGCGCGATGTCCGCCATCAGTTCCATATCAAACTTTAGAGCCCATTGCCCCAATTGCTGTAGCCGTTCCTTATAGAGCAATGGATCGTCCTCTGGAATATGCAGTGAAGTAAAAATTGATGTGAATCCGAGCTTGCTGAGCTTTTCAATATAAGGTTCTAATTCCTGAAACGAATCGTCCCCCAAATAAACCGAAATTCCACGCATTGTGCCAACTCCTTTTCAATAGCTCAAATACTTTTAAACTAATAGAAAAAAAAGGGAGATTTCTCTCCCTTTCCTTAAATCCCTTCTGCCATCTCTTCTTTGAATCCAAATAGATAGGTGAAGATAAATCCAAAAATATACGAAACGACCAAACCGACGAAGTACCAGACATACTTGCTTTCAGCAATAAGCGGAATCAATGATATGCCTGACACCCCTATTCCGAGTGCTGCCGTATGCATCACTGCCTGGAAAGCACCGCCAAATGCAGCACCCATACAAGCCGTTATGAACGGACGGCCAAGTGGCAAAGTTACACCGTAAAGAAGCGGTTCCCCGATGCCGAGGAATCCAACAGGCAGAGCCCCTTTAATGATGTTCTTAAGACGCTGATTTCTAGTTTTTATATATACTGCAATGGTGGCACCAACCTGCCCAGCTCCAGCCATTGCCAGAATCGGCAGTAAAGCTGTCGCGCCAACAGTGTTCATCAACTCGAGGTGAATCGGAGTCAAACCATGGTGCAGGCCGAGCATAACAAGTGGAAGGAAGAAACCGGCTAGAACGCCTCCTGCTAATACCCCACCGACATCAAGAACCGAAGTTAACACAGTCATAATTCCATCTGATAAAAGCCCAGCGACTGGGACAACTGCATAAAGTGAGAAGAAACCAACAACCAATAATGTAATCAGAGGTGTAAATAAAATATCGACAGAGCTGTGCATCACTTTACGTACATTCTTCTCAACAAATGTCATCAGCCAAGCTGCAAATATTACGCCGAATAATCCACCTCTTCCGACGACCAGCGGTTCTCCATAAATAACGATATCCGCCAGCATCGGGTTGAACAAGATTCCTCCTGCAATAGCGCCCAGTACCGGTGTTCCACCAAACTCTTTGGCTGTATTCCAGCCGACCAAAATAGCCAAGTAAGCGAATACAGTACTTCCGAGCAGCAATAAAATCTGCATCCAGGTTTCAGTAGCATCCACACCAGCGTTTTTAGCGAAGTTGGCTGCACCGTTGATGATTCCTGAAGCGACCAGACCTGGAATCAGCGGAATGAAGATATTACCGACCCGGCGAAGAAAGAGCTTGAAAGGCGTCTTGTTCTTTTCCTTCAGTTTAGCTTTATTCAAAGCAGCTTTTTCCGTGAAATTCATATCATTTTCGTCAACATCCGCCATTTCACCGATGGCCAATCCCGTTTCACTGCTCATTTCAGCAGCAACCTTATTGACGGTCCCAGGACCTACGACGATCTGAAGTGTATCATCTTCGATGACACCCATTACACCATCCACACGCTTCAATTCGTTCAATTCTACTTTACTGTCATCTTTAATCGACAAACGCAACCGCGTCATACAATGTGCTACTTGATTGATATTCTCTTTTCCCCCGATTTTCGCGAGAATGTCATGCGCCATTTGCTGTTCTTTTTTCATACTTCCCCTCCGCTCCCCTAAATGTTATATAGCTTTTCGAACAAAACCGCCAGCTGCCTCCAGTTTTTCGATAGCTTGTTCTTTCGTGCAATCCAGCAGACTCATGACAATCGCTGTTTTTACATGGCCGTCCGCTTTTTCGTAATAACGCTGTGCTGTGGCATAATCGACTTGGGCGGCATCCATAATAATCCGTTTGGAGCGCTCAATCAACTTTTCATTGGTGGCTTGTACATCCACCATCAGGTTGCCGTAAACCTTGCCTATCCCGATCATTGCAGCTGTCGAAATCATATTCAAAACCAGCTTCTGTGCAGTTCCAGCCTTTAGACGGGTTGAACCGGTCAATACTTCAGCTCCTGTTTCGATTTCAATCGCCGTATCGGCATAGCCGCTGATTTCCGCTCCTTTATTGCATGACATTGCAACCGTTTCTGCCCCAATCTGTTTGGCATATTGAAGTGCACCAATCACGTAAGGTGTGCGGCCGCTAGCCGCGATTCCGACAACCGTATCATCAGCTGTTAAAGAAACCGCTTTCAAATCGTCCATTCCCAGCTCAGGATTGTCTTCTACGCCTTCTATCGCTATTTTGATCGCTTCTGTTCCTCCAGCTATGATTCCGACAACCTGTTCAGGTGAAACACCGAATGTCGGAACGCATTCGACTGCATCCAAAATTCCCAAACGACCACTGGTTCCGGCACCGATATAAATCAATCTGCCTCCTGCTTTAAAAGAACGTATGGCTTTTTGTACCGACTCTTCAATGTTGGCGAATTCCATTTCAATGGCCTTTGGAACAAGACGATCTTCCTGGTTCATGGTCTGCAATATTTCCAGCACTGACATTTCATCCATCTTCATGGTGTTGTTATTGCGTTTTTCTGTGGATAGATTTTCCAGCATCAGATCACCCTTTTACTTTTATTTCTTGTTTTCATTTTATCTCCAAGAAATTTAATGTCAATATAAATTATCTAAATAGTGAATTTAAATTTCATAACAGCAAAAAAAAGAGAACCGGGTCTACGGCTCTTCATCTTCTTAAATTTTCCATTTCACTTCGGGCATCATAGTATTGCTGCAAAACCTTCTCGCCGACATGATGGAAAATGCTCATATACAAGGTATCGATGACCGTCAATTGCGTCATCCGCGAGGGAATGCTGCCAATACGGAAGTCCTGTTCAACATTTGGTGTGCATAGCCGGATGTCAGCCTCTTTGTACAATGGTGATTTACTGAGTGTCGTGATGGCGATGGCGGTCGCCCCTTTTCTTTGTGCAAAACGGGTGAGCTCTAAAACATCCTTGGTTTTTCCGGAAGTGCTGATCGCCACGAAAACATCGTTTTCCGTCAAATGAGGAATAATCGACAGCATATAATGAAAATCAAGGGAAGTGATCGAGTGATAGCCCAGTTTGGTGAATTTATACTGAGCATCAACTGCGGCCGTAGATGAGCCCCCAACACCGAAAAAGACAATTTTGTTAGCATACTGAATCGCTTCCACTGCTTTGGCCAGTTCTTTCCGGTCCATGGAATCCGCGCACGATTCAATCGCTGATTTATTGACATGGATGACTTTATGAAAAAGATCATATGGCGAATCCTTTTTGTTCAGCACCGAAAAATCGGTGAGGCTGGTATCTGTTAAAGTCAAATCTTTCATGAGTGCCAGTTTGAAGGATTTAAAGCTGCCGATGCCGATCGATTTGCAGAAACGGATGATGGTCGCTTCGCTAACACCTGATTTTTGCGCCAGTTCTTTCGTCGTCATATGGGGGACAGCTTCCGGATTTTCAAGAACATAGTCGCCGATCCGCCCTTCTGCCTCTGATAGTTGCGGCAGTACGTCTTTTATTTTTTGCATCAAAGAAGTCATCTTTGAACCCCCTGTACTTCTGTTTCTGTCATCTATCAATTACACGGCCCCATTTTAAAGGCGGTGCGTAAAACATCTTAGTTCACTCGACTTATCAAGCATACATGAAAGTCGGATAGATGTTGAGTCCATTATCTCAATGAAGGGGGAGGCAGCGTGATAACTTTTGTGTTTGCCGGAAAGCTTCCGTCTTCAGCGATTTTTCCTCTGCGGCCCCTTATCCCCCACTCAACCGCTCAATCACATTCGCCAGCAGCAAGGTCCGTTCAGTCAGTGAGGACACTACCAAATATTCGGTTTCCTGATGGGCATTGCCTCCGACTGGACCCAAACCATCAATTGATGGAATGCCGATATGAGCCGTCAGGTTGGCGTCTGATCCGCCGCCGCTCTTCTCATGCTTCAGTGACATACCCAGTTTAGCTCCTTCTTCGGCAATGATGTCGATTAAGCGGCGCGATTCCTCCGTCAACACCCAGGCTGGCCGTGTGATGTGGCCGGTCAATTCCACTGTCGTTCCCGGTGTTTCAGTGTAGCTGCAGATTTCTTTGATGGCTCTGTCCAGCCGTTCACCGTCTTCGGGTGTTTGGATCCGCAAATCGATTCCCGCTTCGGCAAAAGGTGCGATGGTATTGACTGATGTTCCACCCTTGATCAGGCCGACATTGATTGTGATGCCTTTTTCCGGTTCGCTCAACGCATGCAGTTTGAGAATTTTCCGCGCCAGTTCTTCAATGGCACTTGCCCCGTTTTCCGGTTCGATGCCTGCATGTGCCGACTTGCCGAATACGTTCAGGAAGTATTTCCCGCCTCCTTTGCGTTCACTGACGAGCTGGCCGTTTTGTGCCGGTTCCAATATCAATGCGTACTTCTTATCTGCGGCAATTCTTTCAATTAAGCTGCGGGATGCAACAGAACCGATTTCCTCATCCGTATTCAGCACCAACACCACATTTTTATAAGCTTCACTGCCGCTGTTCATCAAAGCTTTGATGGCGAATAAAGCAGTGGCGTGGCTTGCTTTCATATCGATGACACCCGGTCCGTGCGCCAAATCGTCTGCCACATGGAACGGCCGTTTTTCTGCGGTTCCTTCTGGAAATACGGTATCCAGATGAGCGATCATGACAATTTTAGGTGTTTTTGCTTCTGGATGATGAATGACCAGATTATTGCCGAAACGCTCCTGCTCATGTACTTCTGTATCAAACCCGATCATCTTGTATTCCTCTGCAAGAACCTCACCCACGCGGTCGATTCCGCTTTTCAGGTAGGAGCCGCTGTCGATGTTGACCAGGCTTTCTATCAATTCCAGCATCGGCTGGTGGTTTGCCTCAATGAATTCTTTCATGTTCGCCGATCCTCCCATTTTCCCTTTATTCTATCAAAAAAAGCCGGACGGCAGAAAATCTGCGGTCCGGCCGATATACCTATTGTTTACGAAGCAGCAGCTGCCGTATTTTCTTTTTTGCTCTTCAGGAAATTGATGACGAAAATTCCCAATACAATCGTCAGGCCGATGATATCCGTCAAGGTTTCCGGAACGATCAGCATCAGCGCTCCTGCTCCGAGAACGACGCGGAACAGGACATTGAGCTTTGTCTGGAAATACCCTTCCGCTGCTGCACTCAACCCGATAATGCCAATGATGGCGGTGATGGTGATCAGCAGGATTTCCCATATCGGCGGCAAGGCAAATTCGGTGGCATTGACCGCGATATCTGTCGTGTCGATCATCAGCATCGCTGGATTATAGACAAACAGATACGGGATGATGAAACCGGCGATCGACAGGCGCAATGCGTTCAAGCCGGTCCTCATCGGATCGCCTCCGGATATCCCCGCACCGGCAAATGCGGCAAGGGCGACCGGTGGTGTGATATTGGCGAAAATACCAAAATAGAAGACAAACAAATGTGCCACCAGAACCGGAATGCCGAATTCAGCAAGTGCCGGCGCTGTCATGGTCGCTGTGATGATATAAGCCGGAATGGACGGCAAGCCCATCCCCAGAACAATCGAAGCAAGCATCGTCAGGAACAGCGTCCAGAAAAGCGATCCTGCACCAAAGCTTGTAATTGCTGAAGTCATGACGGTACCGAAGCTCGTCAGGCTGACCACACCGATGATGATGCCGACGACCGCACAGGCGATCATGACGGACAGCGATTGGCGTGCCCCGTTTTCCATCGCTTCGAGAATATCCTTGAAACCCATGCGCGTCGATTTTCTGAGCCCCGCAATGATGACTGTCAGGACGATGGTATAGAATGCTGCGTAAGCGATTGGCATGCCTGTATAAAGCATGAAAATCAAACCGACAATCGGCAGCAGCAAATGCCCTTTTTCCTTCAGCACTTCTTTGGTTCTCGGCAGATCCGCTTTCGGAATGCCTTTCAGGTTTTCTTTGCCGGCACGGAAATGGACCTGCATGATGACCCCGAGGAAATACAACACTGCCGGCAGTAAAGCCGCAAGGGCAATTGTACCATAGGCTATCCCTGTCGTTTCCGCCATGATGAAGGCACTCGCCCCCATGATCGGCGGCAAAATCTGCCCACCCACGGAGGCACTCGCTTCTACGGCGCCGGAAAAGTTTTTATTGTAGCCGATTTTTTTCATCAATGGAATGGTGAAAGCACCGGTACCGACCACATTGGCTATCGCCGAACCGTTGATGCTGCCCATGAATCCACTGGAAATGACCGCTACTTTGGCTGGTCCCCCTTGCTTGCTGCCCGCTAAGGCCATGGCAAGGTCATTGAACAATTGGCCCATTCCCGATTTGGCGAGGAATGCACCGAATAGGATGAACAGGAAAATGAATTGCAAGGAAGCGGAGATGGCCGTCGAATAGAGACCTTCCGTCTTCAAGTACAGCTGGCCGAAAATATCGCCAAGGTCGAACGGCCGCGTCATCAGCATATTCGGCATCCAGACAAAATGGCTGATGAACGGATAAGCCAAAAACACCAATGCGAGAATCGGCAGGATGATGCCGGTTACGCGCCGTGCTGCCTCAAGAACCAGCACAACGGTCAGGATGGCAAAAACGATATCCAATGTATTCGGAATCCCGCCGCGCGTCGTCATGATGTCGTTGTATTCATACATCAAGTAGCCGGCGGTGCCCAGACTGAAGATAAACAAAATCCAATCATAGAATGGAATCTTCGTGCGATCCTGCTTTTTGAATGTCGGATAGACCAGGAAAATCAGCCCCATACCGACGGCGACGTGGATGGAACGCGCTTGGAGGGCAGGAAGCGGATTGAAGGTCACGTATAGATGGTAAAGCGTGTAGGCGATGGCAATCGCCGCAATCAACAAGACCAGTTTGCGGTTTTTCAGTTTGCGGACTTTGGCATCCGTATCGTATTTCTCCAGCACTTCCTGGCTGATGTTTTTGTCTTCTTCATGGGCTGAAACGCTTTCGACGTCCAAATCCCGGTTGTCTTTTGTCATAGCTTGTTCCCCCTTGCATAATTCCAAAGATGAATAAATTCAATCGTAATTGCAACAAGCTCATAGTCTTCCGTATAGTCATACAACGGAATTTCCTGATCGGCTGTGATGATCGTCGTTTGTGCATTTCGGGAAACCGTCAAATTCATTTCATTGAAAAGGCGGCCGATCTTCATATGGACATATCCATCTTCTGAAGATATGATTTCGCCATCAGAAGGAACACCCGCGCCGTAAGTTTTGAACTTCGTTTCCGCCAGCAGCAGACTATCTCCGTCCCGTTCATAAAATTCCAGCCATTCTTCCTTTTCGACTGAATGGATCCACTGCAGCGTAAAGTCCGTTTCCTTTAAATAATAACGTTCTTCTCCAAAGTCGAACTGTACGACAGGAATCCGCCAAAACAGGAAAAAAAGGAGCACAATCAAACATGCTCCTCCCGCCAAAACTTTATTGCTCATCGTAGTAACGCTGTGCCCCTGGATGCAGCGGCGCTACCAAGCCTTCCTGTGCAGCTTCTAAAGTGATGTCGGCAGCTGCCTGGTGGGAATTCTCCAGCGTATCCAGATTTTCAAAGAAGGTTTTAGTCAATTCGTAGACGTCGTCTTCACTCATATCCGAGTGGACCACTAAAGCGTTCATGATTGCTGCAGTTGGAATGGCTTCTTCATTGCCATAAGTTCCTGCTGGAATTTCAAGCGCGATAAAGTAGGACTGATCCTCCGCCACACGCTCAACGTCTTCTGGCGCAATGGAAACCATGCGGATGTCCAGTGTTTCAGACAGCTCCAGCAAGGATGCGTTCGGCAGGCCGCTTGTCAGGAAAGCCGCGTCGATTTGTCCTGCACGCAGGCCGTCAGCCGCTTCTGCGTAGCCCAGGTAATCCACATCGATGTCATCGTATGTGATGCCGTAGCCTTCCAACAGCGTACGCGCATTCACTTCCACTCCGGAATTCTGGTCGCCTACCGCGATCCGCTTGCCGCGCAGGTCTTCAAACGTTTCAATGCCTGAATCCGCAGTGGTGACGATTTGGACGTAGTTTGGATACAAGGCAGCGATTTGGCTGATTTTGTCTGTCGGCTCTGTAAAGCCTTCCGTTCCTTCAACCGCCTGGCTGACCACATCGCTCATGGTGAATGCCATTTCAATCTTGTCTTCCTTGATCAAGTTGACGTTCTCAACCGAAGCACCGGTCGTCTGTGTTCTTGAATTGACGCCATATTGCGAACTGTACGTTTCAGCCAGTGTCGAGCCGATGATGTTATAAGGACCGGACGCTCCACCCGTAGCGATGGTGACAATATTCGTCTCTAGTCCAGCGGCTTCCTCGCCCCCGCCTTCTTCTGGGTCCGTAGTGACATTGTCATCTCCACACGCTGCTAGAACAATGCTTCCGGCAACAATCAAAGAGAAAGCGCTTACCTTTATATTTTTCATCTCTCTACCCCCTAGGTTTTTTCTCATTATACCGAAATTAAGAAGTGATTAATAGGAAATATTCTTTTTTTTCTGATTAAATAAGCATTTGTGCTTCGTTATAGAGAAATGACTTTTCCGTAACCTGCTGAAAAACTGTCCTTCTCACCGTGCATAATTTTGTTGACAGGCTGCCGAAACAGGAATAGAGTAGGCTCATAATTTCAGTTCAATGGATAAGGAAGTGCCCTGATGCGCTCTTGGAAAAAAAAGCGGATAACCATTTCGCCGCCGTTGGTTATTTCCGGTAGTTTTCTATTTTTGATTTTGGTCGGCACCTTATTGTTGAAGCTGCCGTTCGCAACCGCACGTCCGATTTCCTGGACCGACGCCTTGTTCACCGCCACTTCCGCAACCACAGTGACGGGGCTCAGCGTCTTTGATCCCGGCACTGTCCTCACCGGATTTGGTGAAGTGGTCCTGCTGGTGCTGATTCAATGCGGGGGCATCGGGTTGATGACGTTCGCTGTCGCGATCCTCATCTTGTTCCGCAAGAAGGTCGGCCTTCAAAACCGGATTTACCTGCAGGAATCGCTGACCCAAAATACGATCGGCGGCATCGTCAGACTCGTCAAATTGATTTTGACATTCGCTTTAACAGTGGAAGCGGTGGCAGCTGTTCTATTGACCATCTACTGGATCCCGGAGTTCGGCTTTAAGGATGCACTCAACTACAGTGTCTTTCACGTCATTTCTGCTTTCAACAACGCAGGGTTTTCTTTGTTTCCCGATAACCTGATGAGCTTTGCCGGAGATCCGTTGGTTAATGTGCTGATTTCCTCCTTGTTCATCATCGGAGGTATCGGGTTCACCGTCGTCATGGATATCACACAGAAAAAATCGTTTCACCGGTGGGCTTTGCACACCAAGCTGATGATCAGCGGCACATTGATTTTGAATGTTGTAGCCATGCTCGTGATTTTCGCTTTGGAATACGGCAATCCCGGAACTCTCGGCAATCTGTCTCTGCACGATAAATTGCTGGCTTCCTATTTCAGTGCTGTAACGCCGCGGACTGCGGGATTCAATACGCTGAACTACGGGGAGTTCGAAGATCCGACATTGCTGTTCACGATGCTGTTGATGTTCATCGGAGGCGGCAGCGCTTCGACCGCATCCGGCATCAAGTTGACGACTTTTATCGTCGTCATCCTTGCAACGATTTCTTTTTTGCGGTCACGGCGCGAACCTGAAATTTTCGGGCGTTCCATTCGGATCGAAACAGTGATTCGCTCCCTTGCCATCACAACCATCAGCGTTCTGCTGGTTGTCTTCTTTCTGTTCCTATTGACCGTAACCGAAAAAATCCCGTTTCTGCCACTGGCATTCGAAGTGGTGTCAGCGTTCGGGACCGTCGGCTTGTCCATGGGCATTACTGCCGACTTGAGCGATCTTGGCGAAATTCTGCTGAGCCTGGTGATGTTCACCGGCCGCATTGGGCCACTGACTTTGTTCTTTATCTTAATGAAGCCGCGCAAGGAAAATTACCGTTACCCGTATGATGCAGTGTTTACGGGTTAAATCTAAAAAATGCAGCTTCCGAAAATCCGGAACTGCATTTTTTCATTTCTTTACTCTTTGCTTTTCTGCATGTACTGTTGGCTGAGCTCGACCGCTGCATCGAAACCGCCTGCTGCATAGGCCTTGTTCAAGTCGCTGCCGATTCCGACAGCCACTGCACCGGCGGCCAACCAGTCCTGGATATTGTTCAAGTTGATGCCGCCAGTCGGCATGATGCGAACATGCGGCAGCGGACCGTTGACCGATTTGATAAAGGAAGGTTCGAAATTATTCGCCGGGAACAATTTAAGGATGTCGCTGCCTGATTCCAATGCTTTGACCATTTCCCGGATTGTCATGCAGCCGGGCAAATACGGGATGCCATAGCGGTTGCAGACGGGCGCAATTTCTTCGTTGAAATGTGGGCTGACAATGAATTTCGCTCCCGCCAAAATGGCATGGCGCGCTGTTTCCGGGTCCAGTACTGAACCTGCGCCGAGCAGGACATCTTCGCCTGCAAGCGCTTCGAATATCCGCTGGACGTGCGGCGTCGTATACGTCAGTTCAATTGCACGAATACCGCCCTGTACTGCCGCTTTCGATAGTTCAACCGCTTCTTCTGCACTGTTGCCGCGGATGACCGCGACCACTTTCGTCTCAGACAATCGGGATAGAATAGCGTGCTTTAACATCAATTGATTTCCTCCTTTGGATTAACGTTCGATGATCGTTTCCTTGCTGATCAATGCCTGCACTTCCTTCAGGTAAGGGAGCCCTTCGTTGTCTCCGGACACGGTCGTCACCAATGCACCGACGCCATTGGCGAATTCCAATGACGCTTCCGGAGAATAGCCATGCAATACCGAATAGATATAGCCGGCATCAAAACCGTCGCCGGCTCCTACAGTGTCGATCGGATTGACCTTGAACGCTTCCTTGTGGTGCCATTCACTGCCTGTAAAGACGCGTGCTCCGTTGGCCCCATCTTTGATGACCAATTGGCCGATCGAGAAATCCGCCGCGCATTTTTCCAGCGCTTCGATTGAAGCATCACCGATGATCAATTCAATTTCATCCAAACCAGTCAACAGGATATCCACTGATGGCAGGATTTCCATATAAGCGGCTCTCGCCTGTTCGATGGTCCATAGCTTGAGGCGGATATTGGGATCAAATGAAATCCGGATTTCCAGCTGTTTTGCAATTTCCAGCACTCGCTTGGTGATAGCCAGATTTTTTGGATCAATGGCCAGAAACACGCCCGTTAAATGAATGATGTCGATGCCTTCAAACATTTCCGCAGTGATGTCAGCCGGCTCCATCGTCAGGATCGGCGACTGGTACCGATAATAGAACGTCTTGCCTGAGCCATCTTCCCGGATCTCCTTGAAGTTCAATGAAGTCGGATAGCCCTCCACAAACTCGACATCCGCCATGTCGACGCCTTCGCCACGCGCAAAATTATAAATGACACGGCCGAATTCGTCACCGCCAAGACGGCTTGCCCATTTGGAATGCAGACCCAAACGTGCACAACCGATCGCAAAATTCAATTCTGCCCCGCCGACTTTCCGTGTAAAAGCAGGGACGTAACGCAATGGACCCGTTTCCGACGGATTAAACGTGATCAACGCATCTCCCAATGTAAAAACACTATAACTTTTAGTCAAAATGGTCACTCCTTCTTTTTTATGATCAAAATCTATAGGTAGATCCTCTAAGATGAAATTGCTTCAAACTATTTACTAAACCGGTTTAGTAAATTATAGATGACAGGGCTTACAAAATCAACCTTCTAGAAAGAAGTAGTCGGATAAATGAAACTTAAGCATCACCATTTCACTCCTTCTTCGACCGCTTAGCGCAGGGTTCCCATTAAAAAAAGCGTTCAACTTTGGTTGAACGCTCAGCGGGTAAAATATTAATTGTCTGCTACTTTGACCATGCCGTATGAGGTGATCAGGTGCCACATATTTTGCGGGATGTCTAAGTTGCCGACCATTTTTTGTGTGATGACAGGATGGATTTCCTGTTCCTTGCCTTGCTTCACTTTTTCAGTCCATTCCGGATCAATCAGCGCCTGGCGTCCGATTACGACGATGTCCGCGCCTTCTTCCAATGCCATCAATGCATCTTCCGGTGTTTTCACGCTGCCGACTGCCACAAAAGCAACACGGCCATTGATATGATCCGCTAAGATGCGGACAATGCTGTCGCCTTGTTCCGCGCCTTTTGGCGTTTTCTTTACTTCCATCAATGATACATGGATGTAGTGGATGCCACGCTGGATCAATTCTTCCACCAATACTTTGGTTTCTTCTATTGTATAACCGGCTCCTGTTTCGTTGTTTTCTTCCGGTGACAGGCGGTAGCCGACGATAAACTGCTCATCTGCATATTTTGCGACGGTGTCCTGAACTTTTTTCTGGACAGCCAGTGGAAACTTCAAGCGGTTTTCAAGGCTTCCTCCCCACTGGTCCTGGCGCAGGTTCGTAGCCGAAGAAACGAATTGCTGAAGCAAGTAGGTATTGGCACCGTGGATTTCCACGCCGTCAAATCCTGCCTCAATCGCTCTTCTTGTCGTTTCACCGAAGTCTTCGATGATCGCTTCGATTTCCTTCCCGGTCAATTCACGCGGTGCCGGCTTACCTGCTGCATTCGGTACAGCGCTTGGTGCAACGGTTTCATTGGCTTTGATCAACGCAGCCTGTCCTTGGCGGCCGCCATGCTGAATCTGCAGGATGGCTTTGCTGCCTTTTGATTTCATTTCTTTTGCCATTTGCGTCAGGCGCGGAATAGCATTGTCGTCAAAACCGATAAACTGGTTCGGGAAAGCGATGCCGTTTTCAGACACTGCAATGCATGCCGAGATGAACAAGTCGCCAAGACCTGCCCGGCGGTTGTAGTACGTCAATTCTTCGTCCGAAACGGTGCCGTCTTCATTTCCTGAATACGTCGTCATCGGTGCAACACCCAAGCGATCGTTCAAGACGACGCCGTTCGGCAATGTAATTTCGTTAAATAGATCTTTATAATGTGGATTCATGGAACTTCCTCTTTTCTGAAATAGGTTCTCTTCCGAAAGGCTTCGGTATTTCAAAATAGCATAGGTATTTTAAGGAATCAAGAATACACGCTCGCCGCCGTTTTCCGGTGCATTATTTTTGACCACCCTCATTTCGAGTGGTACGCTTTTCATCGAATTCGTATATAGTAGGAGGAATTTTCCATGACAAACCAAACACATAGAGAAATCCATTTGGTCAATCGCCCTGAAGGCATGCCAAGCAACGATGATTTTAAATTTGTTGAGAAAGAAATTCCGACACCTGGCGATAACGAAGTCTTATTGAAGACACTTTACTTGTCGGTCGATCCATATATGCGTGGACGGATGAGAGATGTAGAATCGTATATCCCCCCATTCGAATTGAATAAAGTACTGGTCGGCGGCGTTCTTGCCGAAGTGGTCGAGTCCAATTCGGATTTATTGAAAAAAGGCGATATCGTCAACGGCAACCTCAGCTGGGCGGAGTACAATGTAGCGGACCCAAAAAAACTGCAACAAGTGGATCCAACTGTTGCTCCGATCACTACACGGCTTAGCGTCCTCGGCTTGACCGGGCTTACTGCTTATTTCGGATTGCTGGACATCGGCAAACCGCAGGCAGGCGAAACGGTTGTTGTTTCAGGCGCAGCGGGCGCTGTCGGTTCGATTGTCGGCCAAATCGCCAAAATCAAAGGAGCGCGTGCAGTCGGCATTGCAGGCTCTGATGAAAAAGTTGATTACCTGATCAATGAACTCGGCTTTGACGCAGCGGTCAACTACAAGAAAGACAGCTTCGAGGAAGATCTGATTGCAGCGTTGCCCGATGGCGTCGATGTTTATTTCGACAACGTCGGTGGAGACGTTTCTGATGCAGTCATCAACCAGCTGAACCGCAATGCCCGCGTTTCGTTATGCGGCTCGATTTCTTCCTACAACTCACCAGGCGAAGATGTCGGCCCGCGCATGCAATGGAAATTCATCAAAACCAGCTCGATGATGAAAGGTTTCACGCTCGGCGATTACGCGAAAGACCTGCCGACAGGCGCCGCAGCCCTTACCCAATGGTTCCAGGAAGGCAAATTGAAATACGACGAAACGATTGTCGAAGGCTTTGAAAACACGCCGGAAGCATTCTTCGGACTCTTCAAAGGCACTAACCTCGGCAAGCAATTGGTGAAAGTCGCTGACCCTGAGTTCGCGAAGCTATAAACCTGTGAAAAGCCGCCTGTCTGGGCGGCTTTTTTCTATTTAATCGGCGATACTGTCCAAACTCGTTGAAATACTGTCCAATGCAAAAAACAGCCGCAACGAGCATGCGGCTGTTTCCATTTATTTGGATATACTTTCTGTTTGGGCTGGAATACTTTCCGTTTCCATGCAAATACTTTCTGAATGCCATCGAATACTTTCCAAGTCCCCCGAAATACTTTCTTTCCTTTACAATTCCTTAAGAAAACGGAAAACCATACGCGGAAGATAAAATAAAATCTCGAAGATGCCGACAAAAAAGTCGATTACATCAAAAATCCACCAGCGGTCTTTCTTCTCTTTTGTTTTCGTTTTGATTGCCATCTGCCATCTCCGCCTCTTCTGCTTTTTTACTGTATACGCAGCAACAGCGGAAATGGTTTCATTTCCCAGAAAGATTAAATGCCGATGCCAATAAATGCAGCTCGTTCATGCGGTGATCCGCTCCGGAAATATTGGGGATGATGGTGATTTCATCTGTATTGTAGCGTTCTGCAAGAGATTCAATCTGAACTTTCACTTGCTCGGCGGTACCAATCAGCATGCGCTGCCGGTTGCGCACTACTTTTTCCTGTTCATTGGCGCTGAACCCCCGTCGTTTCGCCGTGTCGATAGATGGATAGTAAGGCGGCTGTGAATCGGACTCGACAAACAGCAGCCACAGGTCGAACGCAGTCGCCAGCTCCTCGGCTTTTTCCGCCGTTTCAGCAACGACTGCAAAGACGGCGATCATCACCTTCGGATCTTTCAAGAATGCCGACGGCTGGAATTTTGAGCGATACGCCTCAACCACTTCTACTCCTTGCTGCGATGGCTTGGCAAAATGTGCAAAAGCATACCCCATCCCTTTTTCAGCCGCGAGCCGCGCACTGCCCGGACCTGTGCCCAGCAGCCACAATTCCGGCGCTGTCTCGATGATTGGCATGGCAAGCAGCGGCTTGAAGCGATGTTCGCTTTCTGTGTCATCAGCGAAGTATTTCTGCAGGTCGGTCAATTGCTGATCGTAAGGAAGCCGTTTCGTTTTGCTTTCATTCAATGCTTCATTGACGATCCGATAGCTGCGCGAACGGCCGATGCCAAGATCGATGCGGCCGGGATAGAGCGCTTCGAGCATGCGGAAGTTTTCCGCTACTTTATAGGCGCTGTAATGCGGCAGCATGACACCTCCCGAACCGATGCGGATGGTTTTGGTAGAGGCGGCCAAATGCATCATCAGCATTTCAGGCGTGGTGCCGGCAACCGACTCGACCTGATGATGCTCGGCTACCCAAAAACGCTTAAAGCCGAGCCCTTCTGCCAGCTGCGCAAGTTCCGTCGTCTGCTTCAGGGCAGATGCTGCCGTTTCGCCTTCATCAATCGGGGAATAATCCAGAATGTTCAATGAAATCATTTGCCTGCCTCCTTTGCTGGTCTTTGAATAGTAGCATGCCAGCCCAAATGCATTCCACTAATGATAGCTGGTGATACCTGATAACCATTTTACTCAAAAAATCCTGGTCAGCGGCATGCGCTGACCAGGATTCCCTTTACTTATTTTTCTACGTTGAAACGATCGGCATTCATCACTTTGTTCCATGCTTTGATGAAATCGCGAACAAATTTTTCTTGGTTGTCGTCTTGTGCGTAAACTTCGGCAACTGCACGAAGAATCGCATTCGAGCCGAATACTAAGTCAAAACGTGTTGCTGTGTGGACAACTTCGCCTGTCACACGATCTTTGCCTTCGTATTTATTGAACTCCACTGGTGTCCATTCGATGTTCATATCCAATAAGTTAACGAAGAAATCGTTTGTCAGTACACCGACTTTGTCAGTGAAGATTCCCTCTGTCGCCCCTTGGTGATTTGCACCGAATGCGCGCATACCGCCGACTAACACAGTCATTTCTGGTGCAGTCAGGCCTAGCAGATTCGCTTTATCGAGCAGCATTTCTTCTGGGCTTGTAGCATATTCTTTCTTCTGGTAATTTCTGAAACCGTCTGAAATCGGCTCCAATACCTTAAAGCTTTCTGCATCGGTTTGTGCTTCAAGTGCATCTCCGCGGCCTTGAGTGAATGGTACCGGAATATCAAATCCAGCTGCTTTTATCGCTTGTTCAATAGCTGCATTTCCTCCCAGCACAATCAAGTCGGCGATGCTGATTTGATTGTCAGTGCTGGCTTTCAAGTGCTCGTAGAAATAAAGAACTTTTTCCAGTTCTTCCGGCTCATTTGCTTCCCACTCACGTTGAGGAGCGAATCGGATGCGTGCTCCGTTTGCGCCGCCGCGCTTGTCTGAATCACGGTATGTGCTGGCAGATGCCCAAGCTGTTTTCACCAGCTGCTGAGGATTCAATCCGCTTTCCAAAATTTTCGCTTTTAGCTCTTCCAATTCTTTGTCTTTCAATGTGCCTGGTGCTTCAGGTACCGGATCTTGCCAGATCAATATTTCTTCTGGAACTTCTGGTCCCCAGTAGCGCTCTATTGGTCCCATATCACGGTGCAGAAGTTTGAACCATGCACGGGCAAAAGCATCTTGAAACTCGTCCATGTTCTCATAATAGCGACGGGAAATCTTTTCATATGCCGGATCCATGCGAAGTGCCATGTCGGCTGTTGTCATCATCGTTTTCACTTTGATCGACGGATCTTCTGCATCTGGTGCCATCTGGTGTTCCGACAGATTTTTTGCCGTCCACTGGTATGCACCGGCAGGAGATTTCGTTAACTCCCACTCGTATCCAAACAATTGCTCGTAATAGCCATTATCCCATTTTGTCGGGTTGGCAGTCCAAGCGCCTTCGATACCACTTGAAATCGTATCGCGGCCTTTTCCGGAACCGTACGAGCTCTTCCAGCCAAGTCCAAGGTTCTCCATTACA
This sequence comes from Planococcus sp. SE5232, assembly GCF_050686535.1. Lineage (NCBI taxonomy): Bacteria > Bacillati > Bacillota > Bacilli > Caryophanales > Caryophanaceae > Planococcus > Planococcus sp. SE5232. The sequence goes on from NZ_JBOGCP010000003.1 coordinate 407,883, forward strand.
GCCGCTTCCGGGTCGTCCCCTACATTGGAAGCATCTCCAGCTCCGTGAGCTTTACCGAAAGTATGTCCGCCTGCAATCAACGCAACGGTCTCCTCATCGTTCATTCCCATACGGCCAAAGGTTTCACGAATATCAAAAGCACTTGCAAGAGGATCAGGTTTGCCATTTGGTCCTTGTGGATCCACATAAATCAAGCCCATTACAACTGCAGCCAGAGGTTCTTCTAATTCGCGGTCTCCTGAATAACGGTTATCCGCTAACCATTCTTTTTCATTGCCCCAATAAACATCTTCTTCCGGTGCCCAAATGTCTTCGCGGCCTGCGCCGAATCCAAAAGTTTTGAAGCCCATCGACTCAAGTGCCACGTTGCCCGTTAATACCAGCAAATCGGCCCAGGAAATTTTGTTCCCGTATTTTTTCTTGATCGGCCACAGCAAACGGCGGGCCTTGTCCAAGTTGACGTTATCCGGCCAGCTGTTAAGCGGCGCAAATCGCTGGTTTCCAGTAGATCCGCCTCCGCGGCCATCTGTCGCCCGGTAAGTCCCTGCAGCATGCCATGACATACGGATGAATAATCCACCGTAATGGCCATAGTCAGCCGGCCACCATTCCTGGCTGTTGGTCATCAATTCGTGAAGATCCTGCTTTAATGCAGCATAATCCAACTTCTCAAACTCTGCTTTGTAATCAAACTCTTCCCCGAGAGGATTCGATTTCTTATCGTGCTGATGGAGAATATTCACATTCAGCATATTCGGCCACCAGTCTTTATTTTGCGTTTTCCCCGGTTTGTTCGATGTCGTAATCGCGCTGTCCTTGTGCCCACCTGTTTGGCTGCCGCCTGTTACTGGACATTGTGAATCCCCTGTCGCCGCCGTGTGGCGCTTTTTATCATTGTTGTCATGTACATTGTTTTCCATTTTCTAAATCCTCCTAATTAATAATGAAATTTTTTTTTAACCATTATCGATGAGCGTCGCCTCTGAAGGACTATAATTCTTACATTAGAATTGTACTAAAGAAGAAGCAGATTGAACAGCGAAATGCGAGATGGCACGAGAAACGAAAAATCCTTGCAAAGTTTATCTTATATATCGATATGCTCCCTTTAAGGTCATCATCAGTGTGGTGAAGAACAAATTTACCAATGATATGTTTTGGCGAATCATAAATCCATTTTGTGACAACTGAGTTGAAATAGCCCTTCATTCCAAATCGCTTCAGTTCCTCTTTTTCAGCCATTCGATTAAACTGTAGATATAAATGGAAAGACAACGCTTCCACCGAATGTTTTTCTGCAAACCTATACACCAACTTCGCGCAAAACTTAAGCTGCCCTTGCCGCCGATAGATCAGACCCACCAGCATTGCGAACCTACTCAATGACGAAAGGCAGGAGCTCTCCTATGAAAAGAATTTCGTTTTTAAGTTTTGTGATTTTATTGCTGCTGGTGCTTGCAGCCTGTTCATCCGGCAACGGGTATAATTCAGGCAGTGCCGCCACCGGCGAAGCAGCAGATACAAGCACGTCCAAGTTCCCGGATAATCCGAACACCGACCTCGAGTTCGATACCGACCAACTGGAGGATATCTGGTTGGCGGGCGGCTGTTTCTGGGGAGTCGAAGCCTATATGGCCCGGGTCTTCGGTGTCTATGATGTGACATCCGGCTACGCCAATGGCAATACCGAAAATCCGACCTACGAAGAAGTCATCCGTGAAAATACCGGACACGCCGAAACCGTCCATGTCCGCTACGATCCGGAACGCGTAGAGCTGGAGAAGCTGCTCGGCCATTACTTCATGATCATCGATCCGACGCTCCTGAACCAACAGGGCAATGACCGCGGCGAACAATACCGCACCGGCATCTATTATGAAAATGAAGCCGACCGGGCTGTCATCGACAACGTCGTGGCCGCTGAAAAAGAGCGTTACGACGATCCGATCGTCACTGAAGTCGAAGCGCTGGAGCATTATTACCTGGCAGAAGAATATCACCAGGATTACCTCGAAAAAAATCCGGACGGCTACTGCCATGTGGAGTTTGACACGCTGGAAGGCCAAGATATAGAGGAAGGCGCCCAACTGATCGACCCGGCACTTTATCCGAAACCGAGCGACGAAGAACTGAAAGCAAAGTTGACGGACATTCAATATGAAGTGACCCAGGAAGATGCGACCGAACCCGCTTTCTCCAATGAATACGACGGCTTTTACGAGCCGGGCATCTACGTGGACATCACAACCGGAGAACCGCTTTTCTCTTCTGCGGATAAATATGATTCCGAAACAGGATGGCCAAGCTTCACCAAGCCGATCGATCCAGCTGTCGTGACCGAGCACGATGACGGACTGCTGTTCATGAAACGGACTGAAATCCGCAGCCGTGCCGGCGACAGCCACCTCGGACATGTCTTCAACGACGGTCCCGCGGATAAAGGCGGACTGCGCTATTGCATGAACAGTGCAGCCCTGCTGTTTATCACGGAAGCGGAAATGGAAGCAGAAGGTTATGGCTTTTTGCTGGATAAAGTGAATTGATTTATCATGCCGAAAAGGCAGTCAGCTGACTGCCTTTTTTTCATACGATTAAAAGCAAAAGCGGGAAATCAATGATTTCCCGCTGTTTTTGTTGTTGAGCAGCTAGTGACGCACCGGTTTTTCGAGGTGCTTTGGATAAAATTGCATAAAAGAGCTCTTTGTCGGGTCGGCAGATGCATTTTTTCTGCTGCAGATACCCGGATTTTTTATTTATGGGCGTTCAGATGGATTTGTGGTCGTTCGTAGAGATTTGTGGTCGTTCAAACGGATTTACAGTCGCTCAGACGGATTTACAGTCGTTCAAATGAATTTGCAGTCGTTCAGCCTAAACTCTCATGAAAAAACATGCACATGAACATGAATCCAAAAGCGAGCGGCGAGCTTCTCGAAATCAATGCTTGGGAGAAGTTTCTTCACAATAAGCAAAGGCGGGAAATCAACGATTTCCCGCTTTTGCTTATTTTTTTGTTTTCTTATTATCGGGGCTAAACGGCTGCCTTCGCTTTTCGCTATTGTCCAGCTACAGCGCCCAGCTCTTTGGGTCATAAGCCAACCCAGCGCCGTGGCAAAGAGCGCCACTCTGCTTGTCTGTCTTATGCCTGTCGGAGCTCAGCGGCCGCTTCCGCTTTTCTTGTTGTCCAGCTCCAACGGCCAACTCCTCGGGTCATAAGCCACTCTGGCTGTGCGGCTGAAAACACGCCGCTTCGCCAGATCGTCTTATGCCTGTCGGAGCTCAGCGGCTGCTTCCGCTTTTCTTGTTGTCCAGACTCCGGCAGCCAGCCCCTCGGGTCGCTTCAGCCTTTCCTGCAATGGCAAAGAACGCCATTACCGGCAAGGCTTCCAGCGCTTGTCCGGGCTTAGCGGCTGCCTCCGCTTTTCCTCATTAATCCACAATAAAATATCGCGCATCCGGGTGGGCGAAAACCATTGCCGATACTGATGCTTCCGGATCCATCATGTATTCTTCTGTCAGATGGACGCCGATGTCTTCCGGCTTGATGAGATTGAATAGTTTTGCCTGATCCTCGAGGTTCGGACAAGCCGGGTAGCCGAAGGAGAAGCGCTGCCCTTGGTATTTCGCTGCAAAACGATCGCGCATCGAGAAATCCGTTGCGTCCGGGAAGCCCCATTGGTCGCGGATTTCCTGGTGGATGCGTTCGGCAAAGCCTTCAGCCAATTCCAACGCTGTCGCTTGGAGGGCATGGCTTTCCAGGAATTTTCCTTGTTCTTTTAAACGCGTCGCTTCGTCGCGGACACCGAATCCTGCAGTCACCTGCATAAAGGCTACGTAATCCATTTCTCCGCTGTTCACCGATTTCAGGTAATCGGACAGGCACAAGAATGGCGGAGCCGATTGGCGTGGGAACGTGAAGCGCTCGATTTCCGTTTTGGCATCTTTTGGATCATAGATGACGACATCGTCGCCGTCGCTTTGAGCCGGGAAAAACTGATAAAGGCCGGATGGCTTCAACAACCCGGAACTCAGGAAGTTGGTGGCCATTTCATGCAGCTGCACAGCACGCGGATCGCCCTGCGCCAAGGTTTTATCGCTATAGCCTTTCAGCCCAAGGTGATGGCCGATCAAGGTGCGCATATTGACATATGGATACAGATGCGCCACCGAATAATCCTTCAGCACATGGCGCCGTAAGTCATTTGGTACAAAGACAGGTACATCTTCGCGAACCGTCTTGACCGGCTTCTCGGCAACTGCCACAGCCGGTTTGGCTGCGCGCACCGCTTCAGAAGCCTGGCGTTTTTCCTGTTGGGCATCCAATTCCAGCAAGAGCTCGGCTTTGCCTGCACCGCTTTGCAGGCGGTTGGCCAGGTCCAGCCCTTGCATGGCGTCTTTAGCGTAAATAACCGGTCCGTCGTATTCCGCTGAAATCTTGGTTTCCGTAAAGCGTCGTGACAACGCCGCGCCTCCTACCAGAATCGGCACATCAATGCCCGCTTCCTTGAAATCCTGCGCGGTGATGACCATCTGCTTCGCTGACTTGACCAGCAAGCCTGACAAGCCAATCATATCCGGCTTTTCTTTCCGGATGACTTCGATCAATGTCGCCGGCGACACTTTTATGCCGACATCGATTACTTTAAAGCCGTTATTGCTCAAGATGATCTCAACCAGGTTTTTGCCGATGTCATGGACATCGCCTTTCACCGTAGCCAGTACGATCTTCCCTTTTCCGGAGTCGTCTTCTTTCTTCTCCATGAATTGTTCGAGGAATGAAACCGCCGCTTTCATGACGCCGGCACTTTGCAGCACTTCGGCGACAATCAATTGGTTGTCGTTGAACAACCGGCCAACTTCGGCCATTCCTTTCATCAAGGGTCCATTGATGACATCCAGCGGTTCATCATACATTTCCAGCGCCTTTTCCAAATCCGGAATCAGGCCTTCTTTTGTTCCTTCTATAATATAATAAGCCAAACGGTCAGGTACCGTTTTCGGGATGTCGTCTTCAGTCTTCTCTTTTTTCTTGTCGCGGTAGAAAGCCGTAAAATCAGCCAAAGTTTGGTCTGTCGTCGTAAACAGCAATTCATTGGCCATATCGATCTCCTGTTTTGGAATCGATGCATAGCGCTCCAGTTTTTCCGTGTTGACGATGGCGTAATCCAAGCCTGCCTGCGTGCAATGGTATAGATAGACCGCATTCAACACTTCACGACCCACCGGCGGCAAACCGAATGATACGTTGCTGACACCCAGGATGGTTAAAGCGCGCGGCATTTTTTCTTTGATTAGGCGGATTCCTTCGATGGTTTCCACAGCCGATCCGATATACTGCTGATCTCCTGTACCGACCGGGAATACCAGCGGATCGAAAATGATATCTTCCGGTGCCAGCCCCCATTTATTGACCAATAAATCATACGAACGTTGGGCAATTTCCAGTTTCCGCTCACGCGTAACCGCCATGCCCGGCTCATCGATTGTTCCGACGACAACTGCTGCGCCGTATTTTTTCACAAGCGGCATCACCGCATCAAAACGCTCTTCCCCATCTTCGAGGTTGATCGAGTTGATGATGGCTTTCCCTTGCGAATATTTCAGCGCCACTTCGATGACTTCTTCATCAGTGGAGTCGATGACCAGCGGCACTTTGACTTTTTTGACGACTTCTTTCATGAAGTTGGTCATGTCTTCCACTTCGTCGCGGTCCGGGTTTGCCAGACAGATATCGATGACGTGCGCACCATTCTTCACTTGTGCACGGGCGATTTCAGATGCCTCTTCAAACTGGCCATCAATGATCAGCCGTTTAAATTTGCGGGAACCGATGACGTTCGTCCGCTCTCCGATGAAAAGGGGACGCATGGTCTCATCGTATTGCAAGGCTTCAATGCCCGACACGACATGGCCATGATCGACAGGATCCGGTTTTCTTGGTGCCAGGCCTTCCATGGCTTCACGGACTGCCTTGATATGTGCAGGCGTTGTTCCGCAACAGCCGCCCACTACATTCAACCAGCCTTTATCGGCAAAGCCCCGCAGTTTTTTCGCAAGGGATTCCGGCGTTTCGTGGTAATGCCCGTCTTCGTCCGGCAGACCCGCGTTCGGGTAACAACTGACGTAGCCGTCCGACAGCTCGGACAGCGAACGGATATGGTCCGTCATGAATTCCGGTCCGGTGGCACAATTCAAGCCGACCGATAACGGTTTAACGTGTTCAATCGAGATATAAAACGCTTCGATGCTTTGGCCCGCAAGTGTCGTGCCCATCGGTTCGATGGTTCCCGACACCATGATCGGCAATTCGATTCCGGTTTCTTCAAAGGCTTGTTTGATGCCGATCGTCGCTGCTTTGACATTCAGCATGTCCTGGCTCGTCTCTAAAAGGATCAAGTCCGCTCCGCCTTCAATCAATGCCTTGGCTTGCACATAAAAGTTTTCCAGCATTTCATCGAATGTGGCACCGCCAGTCACCGACAATGTTTTCGTCGTCGGCCCAATAGCACCGGCCACAAAACGCGGCCATTCCGGCGTTGAAAAAGCAGCAGCCGCTTTTTTGGCAATTTCCACTCCGAGCCGGTTGATTTCTGCTGCCTGGTTGCCGATCCCATACTCATCCAACACGATCGGCGTTCCACCGAACGTATTGGTGCAAAGAATATCAGCTCCCGCTTCCAGATAAGCTGTATGAATTTCTTCAATAACTTCCGGACGGACAATATTCAAATATTCGTTGCAGCCGTCGAATTCATCGCCACCAAAATCTTCAGCGGAAAGATCCGCGTTTTGGATCATCGTTCCCATAGCTCCGTCGATGATCAATATTCTTTTTTCCAGTTGTTGTTCAATAAGATGTTTGGACATGGCTGGCATCGCTCTCTTTCTGTTGATCTAGTTGTCTGATATAACGAATCAATTCCACGGTCATGTCGTAACGGACAAACGGCGTGATCAGGTAGATGCCATGGAATAGCTCCGCCGCCGTATCGATCAATTCTTTCGCAATCTGGATGCCTTCCGCAGTAGCGCGGTCTTTATCTTCCCCGCAGGCGCGCATGCGTTCCAGTGCATCATCCGATAGTTTGATGCCCGGCACTTCATTGTGCAGGAATTCGGCACTGCGGATGCTGGTCAACGGCATCACCCCGATAAAGATCGGAGTCTCCAGATGTTTGGTCGCTTCGTGGATTTCTACGATTTTCTCTTTTGTATAGACTGGCTGCGAAATGAAATAATCCGCACCGCTTTCAATTTTCTTATCAAGTCTTGCCACTGCCCGGTCCAGTACGCGGACATTCGGATTGAATGCCGCCGCTACCGAAAAGTTGGCTTTTTTCCGCAACGGCTTACCGGAAAATGAAATGCCTTCATTGAGCTTTTTGATCAGCTGGATCAATTCCATGCTCGACACGTCATAGACGCTGGTCGCTCCCGGAAAATCACCGACTTTGGTCGGATCTCCCGTCACGGCGAGTATATCATGGATTCCGAGCGCATCGAGCCCCATCAAATGCGATTGCAGACCGATCAGGTTGCGGTCGCGGCAGGTGATGTGGGCAAGTGCCCGAATATCCTGCTTATGCTTGAGGATCGATCCCATCGCCATATTGCTGATGCGCGGCGATGCCAGTGAATTGTCCGCCATCGTTATGGCGTCCACTCCGGCATCGTTCAAAGCGGCAGAGCCCTCCAGGAATTTGGTGGTATCCAAATGGCGCGGTGTATCCAATTCCACGATGATGGTCCGTTCCGTTTTGGCTTTTTCATGGAGTGGTTTAACTTCCAGTGCTTCCGCTTCACGGATGACAATCGGTTTTCTTTCAGTGACTTCCTTATGGACGATCGGCGGCAAATTACCAAGATGCTTTTTCACCGCTTCGATATGCTTCGGCGTCGTGCCGCAGCAGCCGCCGATCAATCGGACACCTTCTTCTCTCAATAACAAAGCAGCGCGTCCGAAATAATCCGCTTCCGATTCATAGACGATCCGTCCATCTTCCACATCCAGCAGGCTGGCATTCGGATAAGCAGACAGGAACGCTTTTTCAGGCAAGGTGACTTCATCAAAAGCCTGAATGGTATGGTGCGGCCCAAGACGGCAGTTGACGCCGACAATATCGGCTCCGAGCGTCTCCAATTGATGCAGTGCGTCATTCAAGGACATGCCGTTTTGCAGAATTCCCGGATCGTGCATGGAAACTTGTGCAATCAGCGGTGTATCAGTGATTCCTTTCAGGTGCTTGACCGTTTCCGCGAGTTCTTCGAAATCGTAATAAGTTTCCAGCAATAAGCCATCAGGATTTCCGGCAAGCAAATGGCTTGCCTGTTGATCGACCATCGCAATGATTTCCTGCAATGTGGCATCGCTTTTGCGGATTCCGCGGATGCCCCCGATAGTCCCGAATACAAATTGGCCGCCGGGTGCTGCCGCACGTTTGGCGATGTCGATTGCCGCTCTATTGATATCCGCGACCTGTTCTTCCAGACCGTAGCGCGCAAGCTTGGCTGCGTTCGCTCCGTACGTGTTGGTCTGGATGATGTCCGCTCCGGCTTTAATGTAATCCTGGTGAATCTTCTCGATCACTTCCGGCCGCTGCAAATTCAATTCCTCGTTGCAATACTCGATGCCGTACGAATACAGCAAGGTTCCCATGGCTCCATCAGCCGTCAAAATCCTGGTCTTTAATTCGTCTAATAACCCCATCCTCTTCAACCTCCTATATATACAAAAAAAGCCTTCATGAAAAAGAAGGCTTTACGATATCAAACTCGTTCCTTTTCATCTGCCAGACAATGACTTGCCTGCTGGATTTAGCACCTGACCTTTCGGCTGGTTGCTGAAGTTTCATCGGGCCAGTCCCTCAACTTCTCTTGATAAGAATTCACTATTCTGTTTTAAGTATTCTAGATATGGTACCTGTATCTGATGGGCAGGTCAAGGCGATCTGTCAAAAAACAATGAAATTTCTGTGATTTTTTTCACAATCCTTAAATAAATCGAAAAAAACAGCTTCCCGCACCTTTTTCTCCTAAAAAAAGGCTTCAAAATTCCGGGCTGGATCTGTATAAAAAAGGAAAATTTCCACGTTCTTTGCGTTCACCTAGAATATGTTTTCATATTCATTTCGAATTTCTCACTGATGGATTCAAGGATTGAACTGGAAATCGTGCGCCTGAAATTTATACCAGGTGAACGTTCCTTCTGCCAGCTCCCAGCTGATCTCCATGTCCACCGGCACCTTCAATGCACCCACCTGTTTGTGTTCGTTGATGGTCCCTGTGCACAGCAACGGACGCGCATCTTCTCCATTTTCTTTATAGCGCCAGGCCTCCACTTTCAGCAGCTCGTAATGCTCATCGAAGAAGTAAGTGGCGGAACCGGTCAGACCGCCATAATTCATGGTTGCCGTTGCGCAATACGCATCCACTTCCTGCCAGGAAATGAACGGACTGAGCGCAGCGGACGGATACCAAGACAGCTCCATCAAGTAGCGCTGCAAAGCCGATTCATTCGTCTTTTCGTTGTCGACTGATCTGGAAATTGGCAGAATCCCGGCAAGTTTGATGCGCATATCCGCCTTGCCTTCCTGAAAGCTGTCTTTGCCCGTCACGACCAGGCCTTTCCCCATTTTCATCTTCACGGACCAACGAAAAGCAGGTGGATCCGTGAAGCTGATTTGTTCCGCTTTGGAGGCGGTCCATTTTTTCTGTTCGGGTTTCAATTTCATCATTCCCGATTGTTTGAGCTTTACGGAATCGATTTTTTCATGGCCGACCGCCCCAATTGCTGTAAGCCAATTCTGCACGGCCAATGGAAGTGATCCAGTCATTTCCGCTGTAAGTTTGTCCCGAGCCGCAAAGCCGGCTTCTATTTTCTGCGTTCCTTTTCCCTTCATTACGACCACCCCTTTTACTTGCTATACCTGTTCTTTTAACAAATAAATCTTATTGATGATAATTTATAGACAAACAAACGAAAAAAGAGTATTTTTATATCAATTAGATATGTATCAAAAAGATAGTTGGAGGTGGGTGGATGCCAAAAGAAAACCATACTCAATATGCCATACTGGGACTCTTGACCACGGAATGCCGCACGGGTTATTCGATTAAACAAATGATTGATACCAGCTTGACTCACTTTTGGAAAATCAGTTATGGACAAATTTATCCCACGTTGAAATTGTTGGTGGAAAAAGGTTATGCGTCCGTCGAAGATCAGGCCCAGGATGGCAAGCCCGATAAAAAGGAATACACAATCACCGCTGAAGGCGAATACGTTCTTAAAGAATGGATTCAACAGCCTATTCAGCAGCTCCCGACTGAAAAGAATGAATTGCTGCTGAAGCTTTTTTTCAGCCGGAATCTGGATGTTCAAGACACACTCGACCATTTGGATGCTTATCGCGATAAGCTTACTGACCGCTACAACACTTATCTCGGGATCCAAGAAATGATCAGCACACAGATGACCGGTCAGCCCGATGCTCCTTTTTGGCTGATCACTTTGGACTATGGATTGCGGACGACACAAGCTGCTATTGACTGGTGCGAAGAAACAAAAAGAACATTACGTTCTTGAGGAGGAAAAATAGTGAGCGCAAACGTTTTTCCCGGAAGATTCACTGCTGAAAGCCACGAGGGAATCGTTGTCTTTGTCATCGGAATGCGAATCAACAAATGGAGAGCTGTGCATAAATGGCTTCCCGTTATGGCAGCCATGCCCCCAATGATCAAAGAGCTGGCCATCCACAAAGAACTGGGCTGCCTGTCTTCTGAAAGTTTTTTCAAACCGCCGCTCACTTTTATGGTTCAATATTGGCAGTCAGAAGAAGAGTTGAATGCCTATTCAAAAGGACAAAAACATCTGTCTGCCTGGAAAACTTTCAACCAAAAAGCAAGAAACAATGATGCTGTCGGCATCTATCATGAAACCTATCTCATCTCCCCTGGCCAATCAGAATCGATTTACGTCAATATGCCTGAATTCGGTTTAGCGAAAGCCCTTGGCAAAAAAGACATCACTCCAGCCAATTCCTCCGCCCGTAAACGGCTGAACAAGCAAGAATAACCATCGTTATTTCCTGTACTCACTACCAGCAAAAGATGGAGCTTGCGGCTTCAATCAAAAAGAGAAGCTCGCTAATTAGATTTTAAAAAAAGTAGTCTTTACAAACCTTGTAAACCCTTCAATTAAGGATCCGGAGCGCAAGGCGGCGACTCCTGCGGGAACAGCGAAGTGCCGAAATCCACTCGGGCGCTAGTCCGAGTTAGTTCGGCGCGAGCCCGCGGAAAGCGTCCGCCTGGAGCGCAGGATCCAGTAGATGAGTATTCATTCTTTAATTGACCTAAGTATTCTTTCATCTAAAAAAACCTGTCAGGAAGGATTCTTCCTGACAGGTTTTCAACTTAAATATACCAGCCCAACTTCAAATTTCATGAAGCTCCTTCACATCAAAAAAGACCCTGCAATTCCTTTACTGGGCGCACATCAGGCTGGCCATTGTAGCTGACGAATTCGATTTCCCCGATGCGCATGCCTGCATTGTATTCTCCGATGATGGTATCCAGCAGAATAAAAGAGGCAGAGATGAACTCATCTTCGTTTTCTTCTGTAAAGCCTTTTATGTACAGGATTAAGTTAACTTCATCGCTATTGCTTTCTTTTTCGAATGTACAGAAGATATCATCCCATGCCAGTTCAATATCGCCATATTCAATGGAAACCTCTTCGTCCTGTTTTTGCCGAAAGGCGATGATGTCAAAAGAATCGAGCTCAGGTGCCTGTCCGACTAAATCGATGACATCGTCAAAGGCCTCCACCATGCCATCCGCACTGATGACGAATTCCCGCTTCCCATCCACCAGAATCTCACTGAGTTCAAAAGCCAAATGCCGGTTAACCTTCTGCAACTTCTTTTCCAATTGGCTGAAAAGTTTCCCTCGTCCAGAATCACCCAATTCAAAGAAGGCTTCTTTATTGTCTGCAAACCATTCCCAGAAAGCTGCTACCTTATTTTTTCTCTTCGGCAACCAATTCATTCCGCTATCCCCTTTGCATCCAGCAATTATATTAGTTCTATCATAATCATAATTATCAAAAAATGATAGTACTTTTTATCCACAAAAACCTACTTTTCGCTTCTTCCCGCTGTTTCATATAGGCTGAATTTCACCATGGAGACTATGCCTAATGCAGGACCAATACTCAGCAAAATAAATACCCATTCCCACCCGATCAAGCTTTGCACAACAGGAATCAAGTTGATCGAAAAAATTGTAATCAAAAATCCGATGCACATCTGGAACGTCAAAGCTGTCCCCAGGTAAGGCGTCTCCGCAAATTCCGTCACCGCTGCTGAAAACTGAGCCGAATCGGAAATCACGAACATTCCCCAAATGACTGCCACGAGAAGGGTCAACCAGAAGGCCTGCCCGAACGTAAAGCCGATGATGATGGAGCAGCTGCCACTGATCAGTAAAGAAAGAATGGTCAGACGCGACCTTCCTAAACTGTCTGCGGCCATCCCGCCCAAAACACAGCCGACTGCTCCGGCAATTCCAATTGACACAAACGAGGCTAACGAAATAATTTCCGGGCTGACCTGGGAAGAGCTGCTGGCGAAACTGGCCGCAAGAAATACAGGGAGCCACGTCCACATCGCATACAATTCCCACATATGGCCGAAATACCCGTAATTCGCCAGCATGACCGGTTTATTGAGCAGCACTTGTTTTATTAGTTTAAAAGAAAAAATTGTCTTTTGCGATGAAGTTGGTGCGTCTTTTACCACCCAGTTCATAATGCCTGCTGCAGCCAGCGCCAGCAGAGAGCTGACGACGATGACCAGCTTCCAGTCCACAGAAGAAAAAAGAAGACTGATGAAATGGGGCAAGGACGAGCCCAAAGTCAGTGCTGCGATCAAAATCCCAAGCGCCAGTCCTCTTTTTGAGGGGAACCATTGAGAAAGCAATTTGACAGCTGTCGGATAAACGCCAGCAAGCGTCACTCCGGTCATTATCCTCAAGGCAATTCCGATCATGGCACTGTCTGCAACGATCAACAGGCCATTGATCAGCGCACCCGCTAATGCGGAAAGCGCAAACACTCTTCGGGCATTAAAGCGATCTGCTATCCCGAAAGAAACACTGATCAATGTACCGATGATAAAGCCGGCCGGAACCGATGCCGATAACCACGCCTCTGTCAGTACGGTGAGATTCCAAAGCTCCCTCAACTCCGCCCCTGTGACGCTCGCACTGAACCATAGACTCAATGCGAAAAGTTCTGCTATGGCAATCCACATTAAAGCCGTCCATTTCCCCTTGCCCATCATCATTCTCCTTCCGCAAACTAAAACAGTCCTTCTTTTCTCCTAATCATAGAATAGTAAAAGAAAATATGATAGCTGTTAAAGAAAACAGCATCCCACCTACGAAAATCGCCTTCTGCAAAAAAAAACCTTTCATCAGTTGAATGTTCTGATGAAAGGCTTGGAAATTATGATTTTCGCTCTATTGTATGCTATACCGATTAATCCTCAGCTTTTAGCTATCGCCTCTTTTGTAATCGATTCTCCTATTTCCAAAGTCGGCACATCAATGTTCACTGTATCCGGGTATTTGATGCCTGCTCCGGTATTCAACGCGACAACCGTTTCGCCGTCTTTGATCCAGCTCTGTTTTCGCAACTCACGGATTGCCACAAAAACCGCCGCACCTTCCGGACAAATGAAGGACCCTTCCAGGCGAGCAATTTTTGCCTGTTCGGCAAGCATGGCTTGATCATCTACTGCAATGGCACAGCCTTTTGTCTTATAGATGGCATCCAATACCAGAAAATCGCCCAGCGCTTTTGGCACGTTGATTCCAAAAGCCTGCGTGCTGGAATTTGTCCAGAATTCGGACTCGTTCTTCTTTTCTTCCCAGGCTTTCACAATCGGCGCACAACCTGTTGCTTGAACGGCTACAAGGCGCGGCAAATCACCTTTGACCCCCCCTAATTTCTTAAGTTCATTGAGGGCTTTATAGATGCCGATCAAGCCGACACCGCCGCCTGTCGGATAAAGGATGACGTCCGGCATTTCCCAGTCCATCTGCTCAGCGATTTCCAATCCCATCGTTTTCTTGCCTTCAATCCGGTAAGGTTCCTTTAAAGTCGAGGCATCGTAAAAGCCAAAATCCTTTACAGCCTGCCCGACGATTTTCCCGGCATCGCTGATCAAGCCGTTAACCAGGTAGAGATTAGCACCCGACAATGCCACTTCGTTGCGGGTGATTTTCGGTGCATCCTGCGGCATGACGATGGTCGATCGGATGCCGGCTTTCGCGCCGTAAAGCGCCCAGGCAGCACCCGCGTTGCCGTTTGTCGGCATCGCGAACTCCTTGACGCCGACTTCTTTAGCTTTCGAAATTCCCACTGCCGCTCCCCTGGCTTTGAATGTGCCGGTTGGAATCAGCCCTTCATCTTTCATATAGAGGCTTTCTACATCCATATCCTTGCCAAGGGTCGGCATCGCGATCAAAGGCGTCATGCCTTCGCCTTGTGATACGACGTTCGCTTCGTCTTCCACTGGCAGCATTTCATGATATCTCCATAAGGTCGGTTTCCTTTTCAACAACTCTTCCGGACTCAAAGCGGCTTTCAATTCATCCCAATGGTAATCCACCAGTAACGGCGAACCGCATGTACATAATTGATGCTGCTGTTCTGTATCGTATGTAGCCTCGCATTTTGGGCAGTAAAGATGGGAAACGTAACTGTACTTCAAATTGAACACTCCTCTCCCGTTGATTTTCCTGACAACAATAGCCCGGAAATCACCCCCGGGCTATTGAATGGATCTTATTTGATTTTAGCTATGGAAATTGAGGCCAGATGTAACCGGCGCCACATAACCGGCACGGATGACGAAATCACCGAAATGTTCGTTTTCCGCGCGCTCTTTGGCGAATTGGAAGAAAATCGGCTTGAGTGTCGCTAAAATCTCTTCTTCTCCGATATTCTCGCGGTACATTTTGTTCAGGCGGTCGCCTGCAAAGCCCGCACCCAAATACATATTGTATTTGCCAGGTGCTTTGCCGATAAAACCGATTTCCCCAAGTGCAGGGCGTGAACAGCTATTCGGGCAGCCCGACATGCGGATGATGATTTCCTCATCACGCAGACCAGCTTCGTCCAGCGTATCTTCGATTTTGCTGATCAGCACCGGCAAGTACCGCTCCGCCTCGGCCATTGCCAAACCACAAGTCGGCAACGCCACACATGCCATCGAGTTCTGGCGCAGCGCTGAATTTTCTTTGCCGTCGGTCAAGCCATATTTCTCAACCAAGGCATCGATTTTCTCTTTATTTGTTGCCGTAACATTGCTGATGATCAAGTTCTGGTTGGCAGTCAGGCGGAATTCCCCCGTGTGGACATGGGCAATTTCGCGAAGTCCTGTCATCAATGGGTAGCCATCAAAATCTTTGACACGGCCGTTCTCGATGAATAACGTCAAATGCCATTTCCCGTCGCTTTCAATCCAGCCATAGCGGTCGCCGTTGCGGTCGAATTGGAACGGTCGCTCTTGTTCAATCTCCCAGCCCAGACGCGTGTTCAGTTCATTTCTGATCCAATCAAGGCCCAGTCTGTCGACAGTGTATTTGAAACGGGCATTTTTCCGGTCCGTCCGGTTGCCGTAGTCACGCTGAATCGTAAGAATTTTTTCACCGACTTCATTGACTTTGTCCGGCGGGCAGAATCCAATGACACGCGCCAATTGCGGATACGTATTCGTGTCGCCATGTGTCATACCCATGCCACCACCGACTGTCACGTTGAAGCCCTGCAGCTTGCCGTCTTTCAAGATGGCAATAAATCCAAGATCCTGCGAATAGATATCGACATCATTGGCAGGCGGAATCGCGAAACCGATTTTGAATTTCCGCGGCAAATAATAGCGCCCGTACATCGGTTCCACTTCTTCTGCTTCATTGCTGTCGACAACTTTTTCTTCGTCCAGCCAAATTTCATGATAAGCTCTTGTTTTTGGTAACAGGTGTTCACTTAACTCACGGGAAATGTCATAAACTTCTCCGTGGACATCCGACTGATATGGATTGGATGTCGACATGACATTCCGGTTAACGTCTCCGCAGGCGGCAATCGTGTCCATCAAAGCATGATTCATTTCCTGGATGGTACTCTTCATATTCCATTTCAGGATGCCATGCATTTGGAACGTCTGGCGTGTCGTCAGCTTCAACGTGCCGTTGCCGTGCGTGTTGGCCAGATTGTCCATCGTCAGCCATTGATGCGGCGTTGCCACACCTGCCGGCAACCGGACGCGGATCATGAATTGGTAAGCAGGTTCAAGCTTCTGCTGCGCACGTTCGTTGCGGATATCCCGGTCATCCTGCATATAGCTGCCGTGGAATTTCAACAGCTTGGTGTCTTCATCCGGAATCGAAGCCGTCAGGCGCTCCGCAAAGCTTTCTTCAATATTGCCCCGTAAATAATTGGTTCTATCTTTAATGACCTCCATTTCACTTGGAGTGCCTTCTATGTCAGTCAACTCTTTAATTTTCATGATAAGCCCCTTTCAATGTTGAGCGGTTCTGCTTAATAAACATCGCGCAAATAACGTTTGTCGCTGCGCATCGAAGTCAGATATTCTTCCGCTTGTTCCGCGCTCATATTGCCTTCCTGCTCCAAAATGGCCGCTAGCGTAGCATGGACATCTTTGGCCATGTATTTTTCATCGCCGCAGATATAGACATTCGCGCCGGCTTCCAGCCATTGATACACTTCCTGGCTTTTTTCCATCAAACGGTGCTGCACATAAATCTTTTCAGCCGTATCACGGGAAAAGGCAACATCCATTTTTGTCAGAACGCCATCCTTCAGCCATCTTTGCCATTCGGTCTGGTAAAGGAAATCGGTGACGAAATGCTGTTCACCGAAGAACAGCCATGCGTCTCCCTGAGCATCCGTTTCTTCGCGTTCTTCCATAAAGGCACGATAAGGGGCGACTCCTGTTCCGGCACCGATCATGATGATCGGCGTTTCCGGATTTTCAGGCAAGCGGAAATTGTTATTGCTTTGGATGAAGACAGGCAAGCTTGCGCCGGCTTCTGAGCGTTCTGCGCATTGTGTCGAGCAGACGCCTGTCCGTTTCCGCCCATTCGCTTCATAACGCAAAGCCCCTACAGTCAGATGCACTTCATCCGGATTTGCTTTGGAACTACTGGCAATCGAATACAGGCGAACCGGTATTTTGCGCAGTATTTTAATGAATTCAGCAGCAGGCGTTTGCCACGGACCGAAATCTTCCGTTAAGTCGATCAGGTCTCTTCCATAGATATAAGCCTGCAGCTGTTCTTTGTTTTCGGGCTCCAATAGATCGGCCAAAGCATTGCCTTCTGCAAAAGCTGCAGCTTTTTCAAGCAAAGGCTTCGATAGGCTCGTGATTTCAAAAGTATTAATCAAAGCGTCGCGTAGAGAGCTTGTATCGCCCTGCTTATTGATGGTGACCGTGTCTTTCGGATTCCATCCTGCTGCAGCGATCAATTGGTCAACCAGTTGATCTTCGTTTTCAGGAACGATCCCCAAACTGTCGCCCGGCTCATATTGCAGGCCCGAGCCTTCCAGATCCAGTTCCAGGTGGCGCGTTTCCTTATTCGAACCACGGCCATTCAAGTTGATATTCTCCAAAACTTCCGCGTTGAACGGATTGCTGCGGGAATAAGCCGGCTGTTCAGCCGGTGCAGTTTGCTGCGTACCCGAAGCAGCCGTTGGAGCGCCCGGACGATCTGTTTCTCTGTCTTTATTCAGGACACTGAAAACACCGTCAAACCATTCTTCTGCCGGTTCTTCAAAGTCCAGATCGGCATCCACGCGTGCGTGGATCCGGTTGGCACCCAATTCCTCCAGGCGCTTATCAAAATCTTTGCCTGTCTGGCAGAAAAACTCATAAGAGCTGTCGCCAAGAGCCAGCACCGAGAAACGGACATCTTCGAGCTTAGGCGCCCGCTTGCTATATAGGAAATCATAGAGGGCAAGGGCATTATCGGGCGGGTGGCCATCCCCATGCGTACTGGTGATGATCAGCAAATCTTCGACTTTCTTCAAGTCTTTCGGTTTAAACTCATCCATTGGCGTAAGCTTCACCTGGTAATCTTTGTCCTGCAATTTTTTCGAAACCTCTTTAGCGACCGATTCACAGTTGCCTGTGTGGGATCCGACCAAGATGGTGATTTCACGGGTAGCGGCAGGTGCGCCGCCTTGCTGGGCGTACCATTCCAATCCCGGTTGTTCCTGTACCGCCACTGTAGCAGCTGACTGGGACCCAGCCAGATAGCCGTTCAGCCAAATTTTCTGATTGTCGGTCAGCATCGGCAATAAGCGATTGATAAGCTCTACCTGTTCCTGATCGAATGGACTGTTCATTGTCTGCAATTGCAAATTGTTTCACCTCGAAATTCGTTTATTTTTTGTAATTAATTCACAATAAGAAGCGTTGTGTTGAAGAAATCGCTACGGGTGTATGCTTTCCGGGGGGCTTGCGCCGAACTAACTCGGGCTGCTGCCCGAGTGGATTTCGGAGCTTCGCTGCTCCCCCAGGAGTCAACCCCCTTCGCTCTTTCTTCTAAGAGTTGTGCAGTTAGAAACAAATATAAGATAAATTGCTGTTTACTTAATTAAGATATGAAGCAAACACTCATCAATCTATGGTGTCTATCTTCACACATGCTGCTGGCGGTAATGATGGTCAATCGCTACAATCATCGCCCCCATCTTTTGGTGTTCAGGCTGCAGCACTTGTTTGATGCCATTGCTTTCGAGTTCCTTGGCGGTGACTTTGCCGACAGCTACTGCCAGCACCTGGTCATTGAAAGCCTTGATCAGCTGCGTGCTTTGAGCTGGGTCAGCGAATATATTCCTGACTTGCGTTTTACTGGTGAAGACAATGGCATCCAGGGACTGTTCGATAATGGATTGCTTCAACTGGTCCACTACGAGAGCGTCTGGTTTTTCGTAGGAATAAGGGCGGGATAAGTAGACGGTATGGCCATTTTCTTCCAATATGCTTTTCAGCTTATCATCGTCCTGGTCATAGGCCTGCAAGAAGATCCGCTGTGGGCTTTTGCCTTTATACTCTTCATCTAACGCTGCTAATAGATTGTCCATTGTTCCATCTTCTGAAACATGGATCGGCTCCAGACCATGTTCTTTGATCCATTTCATCGTTTTGCTGCCGCGAACGGCCAGTTTTGTTTCTTTCAGCTTATCGAGATAACGTGATTGCAGACCGATGTTTTCAGCTGAATCCGTTAATGTTCGTGCTCCGATGCCGGTTGTGAAGATGGTCCAGTCAAAAGATTCGGCTAAAAAATCCGTGATGTTCTGTGCGCTGATGTCTTCGTTTAGCCTCTGCCTTCCCTGAATCGGGAGAATGACAGGAGTGCCGGACTGCTTTTCAATGAGCAGGCTGATTTCTTTTGCGGCACGTACGGCTGCCACACCTATTTTCTTTCCGGCCAATCCATTCATATCCAATCTCTCCTTCCGTCGTTCACCATGCCGGCTGCTGCTCGTTTTGCAGCGCTTCAAGCACACGTTCTGCGAGGGCATCCACCATAGATGGATGATCGCCTAAATATCCACATAAGATAATCTGCTGTTCGTATGACGACAATCCGCTGATTTTCTTCTGCATTGATTTCACCAGAAGTCCGGTGAACCATAAATAAGGGACTACGAAAATCTGTTTGCTGCCCGAATTGATGGAAGCTTGCAATCCTTCATCAAATGACGGGGCAGCTGCGGCCAAATAACAGACGTCTACGTTCGGTACATTTGCTTTCACTGCCAGTTTCGCAGCAATTTCTTCAACCGAACGAGTGATTTCCGAACTTTTCCCGCCTCTTCCGACCAGTAGAATCTTCGCTTCAGGCAAGCGGTGCACGCCCGTTTCCTGTAGACGTTCGGCTAAAATCTCTACGAGCCGGTCCTGCACGCCCAGCGGTTTTCCATACGTAAAGCGGATGTCGGGATAGCGCAATACTGATTTTTTGACTTCATCCGGAATATCTTCGTAATAATGTCCGGCACTCAACAGCAGAACTGGAACGACGGCAATCGCTGTAGCGCCCTGTTCGACTAGACTGTCGATCCCTTCGCCAATATCCGGACTAGCCAACTCCAAAAAGCAGGTTTCATGTAGAGCCACATCAACTTTTAAATGAACCTGCTCCATAAACGCCATCGCTTCCTGGCGCGTTTCCTTTACACGGCTTCCGTGGCTTACATATAATACAGCCTGCATGTCACCATCTCCTTATCCAACATGGGCGGCAAGCTGGAATTGCTGTTCGTCCTGCAGCTGCTCATACCATTGCAATTTGTCTCTCAGGCGGACCACTTCTCCCACAACGATCATCGATGGGTTCTCGAAATCCTTGGCGTTTCGGACAATGTCCTCAAGCGTTCCAGTAACGGTCCGCTGCCGTTCTGTCGTCCCCCATTCAATCAAGGCGATCGGTGTCGTCGGTTTCAATCCATGGCGCATCAAACGGCCGCAGATTTCCGGAAGCTTGCTGACGCCCATATAGATGCACAATGTATCCATACTTTTAACGACATGTTCCCAGTATTCATCCTGATCGACGCCGACTTTGCTGACCCCTGAAATAAAAGCTACGGACGAACTGTAATCGCGGTGGGTGACCGGGATTCCTGCATAGGCTGGCGCCGCGATCCCCGCTGTGATTCCCGGAACAATTTCAAACGGAATATTATGGTCCACCAGTGCTTCCGCTTCTTCTCCACCTCTCCCAAAAACAAAAGGGTCGCCGCCTTTCAGGCGTGTTACGATTTTTCCTTGCAGCGCAAACCGGCACAGCAGCTCGTTGATTTCTTCCTGTTTCAATGAATGGTTATCGGGTTTTTTGCCGCAATAGATCAATTGGGCATGTTCTTTCGCTTCGTCCAGCAATTCCTGGTTTATCAAGCGATCATAAAGGATGACATCGGCCTTCTGAATGGCCTTCAACCCTTTCACTGTAATCAAATCAAGGTCGCCTGGACCTGCACCAACTAAATAAACTTTTTTCATAAGCTTCCTAGACTCCTTTTTTTAACCAGAGAAACGAAGATTCCGCCATTTTCTGATCGTTGATTTCCATCATCCTGCTGGCCACATTATGTATGCAGGCCACATTCAGTTTTCGCAAAACCTTTCCATCTTCCGTCGCGGCTGTCTCCATCCGTTGTCACGGCAAACGAACAGTGCTTGCAGCCGATGCTTGGATAACCTTCGTCGTGCAAAATATTATATTCAAGGCCGTTCAATTGGATATACTGCCAAACATCGTCCCATGTCCAGTGGATCAGCGGGCAAACCTTAACGGATTTGAAGCGGTTGTCTTTATTGATGAAATCCGTTTTGCTGCGGCTTGCCGACTGCTCTCTTCTGAGGCCGGAAATCCAGGCCTGTGCGCCGGAAAGGGTCTGTTCAAGCGGTTTGACTTTGCGGATATCGCAGCATTTATCCGGCTGGCTGTTCCACAGTTCATCGCCGAACTGGCTGGCTTGCTCCTCCAGCGTCAATTCCGGTTTTTTCATGCGGATGTTCAATTTCGGGTAGCGTTTCTTGACCCGCTCAATCAATTCATAGGTTTGGTCGAAGTGGACGTCGGTGTCCAGGAACACCACTTCCGCATCGCTTTTCACCTTGGAAATAAGATCGATCAATACCATGCCCTCCGCTCCGAAGCTGCAGGCATAGACAATATTCTCTCCATAGGAATCATAGGCCCATTCCAGAATATCAGCGGCACCTTTCAGCGTATCGGTCGGTGCCAGGTCCTTAAATGGATCTCCAGTAAATTGCTCGTACGAAACAGCATGGCTCATCCTAACTTCCTCCTTCAAACTTTCATAAAATAAATTAAGCATTCTCAATAAATATTATTGTACTTGGATATTCCGCAAATCAGCTCCGCTTTCCTACGGGCTTGCGCCGAACTAACTCGGGCTAAACGCCCGAGTGGATTTCGACACTTCGCTATCCCGCGGGAGTCTCCACTGTTTTGCTCCATATCTTAATTAGAGATGATAATTTCGACTCTTTATTTTTATGCATATCGCCTAGAAGAAAGAGAGAAAGGCGGCGACTCCTGCGGGAGCAGTGACGGAGCAAAGCGACAGAGCGACACGGGCTGGAGCCACTGGACTGAGCAACGCGAGGGAAGCGGCAGAAGACGTGCCCGCGGAAAGCGTCCGCCTGAAGCGATTTCTTCGAAAGCAAGACAATGAATTTCCCACCAAAAAATATAAATAAAAACCCTCTCTTCCAATAGAACAAGAAGAGAGGGAGCCAATGCGCAATTGCAGCAAGCCTGTCTTCTTATCTTCCAGATCCGTTCGGGACCTGCTGGAATTGGCACATTATCCCCAGTCAAAGACTAAAGCTGTTGCCGAGGCTTCAAAGGGCCAGTCCCTCCACCTCTCATGATAAGAAATACCTTATAAGTTTACTAGGTTTTATGATTTGTCTAAATACTAAAGCAATAAAAGATAACTGTCAATAAAACTCTGAAAATATCATTTATTTACTCGGGTTATTTTTCTTTCTTCATTTCTCGGCTCTTCGAAATCATGAGTTCTTCCCTGCTGCCAAAAACCAGCCATTTGTGAGGCTTTCCTGGTTATAGGAAAACCGGCTTTGATCTTTGGCGCATTGCACGAGGCCGCCTGCCGCTTCGACAATCGCTTGTCCGGCAGCCGTATCCCATTCCATCGTCGGCGCAAAGCGCGGGTAATAATCCGCCTGCCCTTCGGCCACTAGACAAAATTTCAGAGAGCTACCAGCCGATACACGCTCAATCGATTGCCCTTCATTATTCAGCCGTTCAATAAATTCATGTGTTTCAGCCGACATATGGGAGCGGCTCGTGACGATCCGGGTTATATCCCCCGTTTTTTCAGCAGATAAGGAAATGCTTTTTTCGCGCAGTACATCAACGTTTTCAAACCTTTCAGCAGAAGCATCTTCCAATTTATAGGCGCCCTCATTGTCTTCACCAAAATAGAATACATCGGTCGCCGGCACATAAATAACGCCGAGAACAGGATAGTTTCCTTCTATTAATGCGATGTTGACTGTAAACTCGCCGTTCTGTTTGATGAATTCCTTGGTGCCGTCGAGTGGATCCACAAGCCAAAACCGCTTCCAGTTTTTCCGTTCTTCATAAGGAATTTCACTGCCCTCTTCGCTCAGCACCGGTATTTCCGGATAGGCGCTCTTCAGTCCTGCATCAATTACGCGGTGAGACCGCTGATCTGCAATCGTCAGCGGCGAATCGTCCGATTTTGCCTCAACAGTCAGTTCCTGTCCATAAACCGCCATGATTTCCCGGCCTGCGGAGAGGCTGATTTCGAGCAGTCGATTCAGGTCAATGCCACTTGCCATTAGCCCAAGTAGCCTGTTTTCTTCAAATAATCGATAATCACTTGAACCGATTCTTCCAGTGACTGCTTATCGGTTTCAATGACGATTTCAGGTTTCACCGGTTCTTCATAGGGTGCATCGATGCCGGTAAACCCTTTGATTTCTCCGGCTCTGGCTTTTTTATAAAGGCCTTTCGGATCGCGTGCTTCACAAGCGTCCACACTGCACTTCACATAAATTTCGATAAACTCATCTTCTTCAAGCAGCGCACGGACTTGATCGCGGTCTTCCTGATACGGAGAAATGAATGCGGTCAAAGTCAATACCCCGGCATCGCTCATCAGCTTTCCGACTTCACCGATCCGCCGGATATTTTCAGTGCGGTCTTCGGGACTGAATCCCAGGTTTTTATTCAACCCGTGGCGGACATTATCCCCATCCAATAGGTAGGTACGGATTCCAAGTGCGTGGATTTCTTTTTCCAAGGCAACGGATACCGTCGATTTCCCTGAGCCCGATAACCCCGTAAACCACAGGACCCCGCTTTTGTGATTATTCAATTTCTGTCTATCTTCTTTTGTAACACTCGATTCATGCCAAACGATATTCGTTGATTTGCTCATTTTTTCTCCTCCTAAAACCAGTAATAGTAGACGATTCCAATGGTAACCGACATGACTAGAATACTAAGGGGTGTCCCTACTTTGACGTAATCTGTGAATTTATAGCCACCCGGTCCATAGACGATCAAATTGGTCTGATAACCGATTGGCGTGATGAAACTGGCGGATGCGGAAATGGCGATAATGACGGCAAAGCCCATTGGGTCAAGCTGCAGATTGCTGGCCATTTCGATGCCGATTGGAATCATCAGGACCGCCGCCGCACTATTGGTGATCAATTCTGTAAAGATGCTGGTCAGCAGATACACTAAAATCAGAATGGCCAGCAGGCCGAATGGCTGGCCGATTGCCAACAGCCCGTCTGCCGCCCATTGTGCCAAACCCGTTTTGGTCATAGCTGCCCCAACTCCGAATGCACTGGCAATCAGCAGCAGTACATTAAACTGCACATCGTTTTTAGCGTCTTCCATTGAAATTGATTTGGTCACCAGCAAAATCAGCACTGCCAATGCCATGGCTTTGAACATGCTCAGCCAACCGACAACAACCAGGATAATGGCGCCCAGTAGCACCAGCAATGAAAACCAACCCACGAACCGGCTTTCCTGCAGGGATTTTGGGGTTTTCATGGAAGAGACGACATAAAAGTCATTGGACTGCTGGTATTTTTCCACAAAACCCGTTCCGGCGAGCAGCAGCAGCGTATCGCCCGGCCGCAGAATGATATCGCCGACTTTGCTTTTGATGCGCTCATTATTGCGATGAACGGCCATAACACCGGCATCATAGCGTGAACGGAATTGGGATTGCTTGATGGTCTTCGACAGCAGCGAAGATTCATGGGAAACCACAGCTTCCGCGAGCTGTGTATTGCCGTTTTTCAGGTCTTCCAATTGAAGATCGGTTCCCGTCTTCAATGTCAGCCCTTTTCTTTTTTGCAAATCGGCAATGGTGGAAATAAGTCCTGTAAAAATCAGGCGATCTCCAGCTTGGATAACGGTTTTGGAACTGACCGATGAAATCCGGGCATGATCCCGAATGATTTCAATCAGGTACAGCCCCTTCAAATCACGAAGCTTCGCTTCTTCAACCGTTTGACCGGTATATGGAAACGCCTCTTCCACTCTCATTTCAGCGATGTATTTCCGGGAATCTTCAGCAACCTGCTTGCTGAACCCCTTATTTTCAGGCAACAGCATATTGCCGACGGTAAATAAATAGATTAATCCGACAATGGTGATGGGAATGCCGACAATCGCCAATTGGAACAGCGAAAATCCTGGAAGCCCATAATCGATGAGCATGCCGTGAATAACTAGGTTCGTCGAGGTTCCCATCAAGGTGATGGTGCCTCCTAAAATCGTTACATACGATAAAGGAATCAGCACCTTGGATGGTGCAATATTCCTTTCTTCACACCATTTCTTCAATAAGGGCGTCAATGTCACAACGATCGGCGTATTATTCAAGAAAGCCGAAAATAGCGGGAGCGGAAGAAAAATACGGAACAATGATCCTTTCAGGCTCTTGCCCTTGTTCAGCCAGCCAATCATCATCTGGTCAATCAGGCCATGCTTTTGTACGGTACCGACAACGATGAACAATAAGGCAATGGTCAGCATTCCCGGATTGGAAAAGCCGCGCAATGCTTCTTCTGTCGTTAAAATTCCTGACAGCAGCAAAACCACCAATGCAGAGAACACGATCATATCCGGACGGGCAACTTCAAACAGTAAGGCACTGACCATAGCAACGATGACAATTAGCACAAAAATCATTTCGACTGACATGGGCAACCATCCTTCAACTTAGTTACTTACTACGGTCTCCCGCAAGCCTTTGATAAGGACATCCGCCACTTCCGGACGGGAAAATTGTTTCGGGGGCTTCTCCCCGTTGCGAAGCAATTCACGTACTTTCGTACCGCTCAAATGAACATGATTTTCTGCCGTATGTGGGCAGGTTTTGGCTGTTGCCATGTTTTCGCATGCATTGCAGTAGAATGAATGCTCGAATTTGAAGATTTGAATGCCCAGTTCGTCTTCGAACTGGCTGATGAATTCCTGCGCTTCGTATGTGCCGTAATAATCGCCGACACCGGCATGGTCGCGCCCGACGATAAAATGTGTGCAGCCATAGTTCTTGCGGACGATGGCGTGAAGAACCGCTTCTTTCGGTCCCGCATAGCGCATTGCTGCAGGATAGATGGCTAGGCGCGCACGATCTGCAGGATAGTAATGCTTCAAGATGACCTGGTAGCTTTCCATCCGCACCGCCGCTGAAATGTCGTCGGATTTCGTTTCGCCCACAAGTGGATTCAACAACAATCCGTCAACCACTTCCAATGCCGCTTTCTGGATGTACTCATGTGCCCGGTGCACCGGGTTGCGCGTCTGGAAACCGACAATCGTCTTCCAGCCAAGATCCTGGAACAACTGGCGCGTTTCAACCGGATCCAAATGGAATTCCTCGAATTCGCTGTGATCCGGGCGATTCAATAAGGTGATCGGTCCGGCCAGGTACACATCGCCGCGTTCGTATAATTTCTTAACGCCTGCATGTGCTTCTTCCGTCGTTCCGTAGATTTTTTCCGCTTCCAACCGTTTGTCGTAAGCGTATTTCTCCTTCAGTGCGAGCGTTCCGTAAATCACACCGTCTTCGCCTTTCAGCGCAATTTCGTCGCCGACTTGGTAGCTATCCGCTTCTTCTTTGGTGACCGACAGTGTAATTGGCACGCTCCAAACCGTGCCATTGCTGAGGCGCGATGTATGTACCACACTTTCATAATCTTTTTGTCCAAGGAAACCGGTCAATGGGCTGAAGCCTCCGATGCCGATCAGTTCCAGATCTGAGATCGCCCAATCCGAAACGAATAATGAGGAAAGCGATTCTGCATTTTTCAAGGCCTTTTCTCTTTCCGTGCCTGTCACCTGTCTGTTTACCAAATCTCCACCGTGTGCTTTACTAGTCATTTCATTACCTCCAAGGTTAGTTTTGAATTGCGCTGTTCATTTCGAACCATTCTGAAACCAAACTTCCAAAGCGTTCGAACAAAAAGAAAAGGACCCTCTTCGACAAGAAGAAGGTCCGGAAAAACAAAACAATCTTCTTATCTTCTAGGCTGATGAAGCCTATTGGAGTTAGCACCGTTTCCTTATAGGAGGGTTGCTGAGACATCAAAGGGCCAATCCCTCCGTCTCTCTTGATAAGAACGCCTATTCAATTTTAATGAGAATTGTTTGAAATGTTTGATTTCACAAAGTATATAATAGACTATTCCGAGTGTCAAACTATGTTTTAAATTTTTTTAGACTTTTTTCCAGGAAAGCTGCCCTGCCAATGGCTAGCGCAAGTAAAATTATTTTGATTAGCTGATGAATGGTTTCTGTTCGACGCAGAGAGGAATATTTTTGATAGTATTAGGAGAGTTAAGGAGGCGGAGAAGATGACGGTAATTCCCATCATGATTGAGTTGGCAGAAAAAAAAGTGATTGTAGTGGGCGGCGGACGCATCGCCAAACGGAAGCTGAACACTTTACTGGACAGTGGAGCTGTGCTGACCGTAATCAGTCCCGCCGTGGCACCGGAAATAAAGCAGTGGGCTGAAGAAGGGAAAATCCAATGGAAACAAAAAAACTTCGACTCAAAAGAGGCCGAAGAGGCTTTCATGATGATCATCGCCACCGATGATCCAGTTGTCAACGCGGCCGCCAAAGAAGCTGCACCTCCGCACTGCCTGATCAATGCTTCCACTGAAGCCGAGTCTGGAAATATCCATTTTCCGGCTCATTTGAAAAGAGGCAAATTGAGCATCGCGGTTTCAACGAATGGCGCCAGCCCTATGCTTGCGAAAAAAATCAAGCAGGATCTGCAGACTCAGTTTGACGAAAGCTACGAACACTATCTTGAATTTCTTTTTGAAGCCAGACAACTCCTGAAACAAACACAGCTTTCTAAAAGCCGGAAAGAAGAATACTTGCGCAGCTTTCTTGCTGAATCGTTTATGCAGGAAGAGACTCAGCAAGAGACTCTCCATGAATTGCAGCTGCTCGCAACTGAAAAAAAGGATTCGGAATAACTCTTCCCGAACCCTTTCAATCCTACCGCTTATAGATCTGTTAACCAGATTATTTTCTATACTTGATCGCCAAGCCCTTAAGGAAGTTCCGTGCGTAGCGATCGCCGCATTCTTTATAGTTTTTGTGGCCTACTTTCCGGAGCAATGCACCCAGCTCGCCTCTTGATACGGTCACACCCGCCAAATCCCAAATCTCCAGCATATCTTCACTGGTGAGCTGCAAGGCGATTTTCACTTTCTTCAGCAATAGGTTGTTGGAGCGCTCGTTCGTCAACGCTGGAACTTCTGGCTGACCCGGTTTCGGCTCCTGACGCCCTCGTTTGAAAATGATGAAGCCATTCAAGAACGACTCAAACAGATGATCGTCCGCTTTGATGTAATCGTCGGTTTCCTGTTCGGCCCAGATGCTGTCATTGTCCTCCTCATCGCTTTCAGGCGTTTTCGTCAGCACTTTCAGCACTTCTTCCTTGCTCAGTTCAACGCCGCCCAATTTGAAGATTTCGACCATGTCATTGTTTTTTATATCCAGCGCATAGCGCAGTCTGATCAATAAATCATTATTATCCATTGTATTTGCCTCCTGTTAAGTTCCGGTGATAGTCCATATCCACGATAAATCCACTACTAATAATAGCACATTATCGCGCATCAATCAGACTTACCTGAAGACAGCAAAAAAGACAGTTTCAGGTGACTGTCTCATGGCTTTCTTTATTTTTCACTGCTTTTAATTGCTTCACTTTATCCTGCAGATCCATGATGATTTTAAGGGACTCTTCATCGTCTATTGACTCTTCGTAGAAAAACTGTAAATCCCGCTCCATGTCAGCCAAGCGCTCATTATAATGCTTCAGTTTTTCGGCGATGATCAAACGCTTTGCTTCTTCTATCGTCTTCATTGTTCTTATACCTCCACTTTGGCAGCCCGTAAGTCGCCTCGTATTATAATTCCCTGCTTCTGCCTGTTCTAACCCAGTTTTTCATGACATTTGTATGTCTTTTCAAAAGCGTTCCACTTAATTGTCAACTAAGTTTACAATTAAGTGAACTTGTGTTATAATAAAGGAAGTTGAGATATATTTTAGGAGGAAAAAAATGTTCACTATTGGAGACCACATCATTTATTCCGCCCATGGCCTATGTAGAATTGACGATATTCGTGACGAAACAGTTTCAGGGGTCACGAAAAAATATTATAAATTGCATCCTTTGGAGAATACCTTAGTGACCATCAGCACACCTGTCGATAACGAGAAGGTGGTCATGCTGAAGCTCCTCCAGAAAGAAGAAGCCCTTGCTATCGTCGAAAGCTTTAAACAGGATGGGGCCGAATGGGAAACACAGCCAAACTCACGGCTGAAGCAATATTCCGAGCTCATCAATTCAGGAGATCGCCTGCAGATCGCAAAAGTCGTCAACACCTTGATGCGCAAAAAATTCGATGCCCAGCTTGAGAAGACGACACTTTACGAACGCGACTACAAACTGCTGAATAACACGCAGATCATTCTCTTCAAAGAACTTGCCCGCGCTTTGGACACCAGCTTTGAAGAAATCAATAAGCAGATCAATGACCTGATCAAGAATGATCAACCGCTTCCCACCTCATAAAAAGTCCATATTGGACATTCCTTATAAAAAAGAACGCCCTGCTTCATCAATGGATTGATGAAGCAGGGCGTTCTTCAGTTCGGGTTAGATTCCCCAATCGGCTCTTAACAGATCTTTGAGGGCTTTCATCTGGTCCTTGCCGATTTTTTCTGCAATTTTATTTTCCAGCTGAATTTTCAGCGCTTCGTGTTTCTCGTAGTATTCTTCTCCTAAAGCCGTTAAGCGAATGCATTTTTCTTTTCTATTGTTCTCCACATTCTGCACTTCCACCAAACCTTTGGCTGCCAGGTTTTTAATGAATTTATGAATCGCTTGGCGGGAAATGTCCACATTTTTAGTGACAGATGCAATGGTGGGCTGTTTTTTATAGATTTTGGCCATGATATACCATTCAGAGTTTGAAATATGGATTTCGCTTGCGTCATTCCATGCGCTTTCCGAAATTCTCCGTGTTGCGATATGGCGCTCGCTCAATAAATCAATCAAATCCAAGTTCTGTAATTCCACGTCCGGGGTCAAACGGTTCACTCCTATCATCTTCTTCGCCATTTAATATACCCATTCCGTTAAGCGAAGTCAATTTGTAGAAATACTTATGCACGGTGGAAAGAATTGCTTCAAGTTCCTCCACACGCCTTTATTTCTCGCTCTCTGCTCTCTATTGCTATAATTCAATTAACAAATGCAGATGGAGGGCTTTTACTATGAAAAATGACGATATTCCACTGAAGTTTCCACATGACTTTTTATTCGGCGCAGCTTCCGCTTCCTATCAAGTGGAAGGCGCCGCCAGTGAAGACGGCAAAGGGCCGACCAACTGGGACGTCTTTTCCAAGATTCCCGGCAAAACATTTGAAGGAACAAACGGCGATATCGCCGTCGACCATTACCACCGGTATAAAGAAGACATCCGCTTAATGGCGGAGATGGGCCTGGAATCGTATCGCTTTTCCGTCTCCTGGGCGCGTATTTTTCCTACAGGTGATGGGGAAATGAATGAAAGAGGCCTGGAATTCTACAACAACCTGATTGATGAATGCCTGAAATACGGCATCGTCCCCTTCGTGACGCTATATCATTGGGATTTGCCGCTGACGCTTGAAGAAGATGGCGGCTGGACCAATAAACGGACAGCCAGAGCGTTCGTCAACTATGCAGAAACCTGTTTCCGTTCCTTCGGCGATCGAGTCAAACATTGGATCACCTTCAACGAAACCGTCATGTTCTGCGGATTAGGCTATTTGAAAGGCGCCCATCCGCCAGGCATCCAAAACGACGAAAAGAACTATTTCCAGGCGACCCATAACGTCTTCTACGCCCATGCCATGGCAGTGGAATCCTATAAAAAGCTGAGGCAATACGGCGAAATCGGCATTACCCACGTATTCCTTCCAGCCTATAGCATCAACAATCGCGAAGACAACATGAAAGCTGCACAGCACGCCAATGAATACGAGACGAACTGGTATTACGATCCCATCTTAAAAGGCGAGTATCCTCCCTATGTGGTCAAGCAACTGGAGGAAAAAGGATGGACCCCCGACTGGACACAAGAAGAACTGGACACCTTGCGGAGAAATGCCGACAATAACGATTTCATCGGACTCAATTATTACCAGCCCATCCGAGTGGAGAAAATCCATGAAGCGGTTTCTTCGATAGAACACTCAAGAGAAACCTCCACCTTGGTTCCCGGCAGCCCTTCTTTCGATGGCTATTACCGGACAGTCAAGATGGATGATAAAACCTACACTAAATGGGGTTGGGAAATTTCACCGCAAGGATTTTTGGACGGGCTCCATATGCTGAAAGCGCGCTACGGCGACGTCAAAATGTATGTTACAGAAAACGGGCTGGGCGATGAAGACCCGATCATCGAAGGCGAAATCGTCGATGTCCCGCGCATCAAATACATTGAAGAGCATTTGAAGGTCATCAAGACTGCCATTCGTCAGGGCATCAACTTGAAAGGCTATTACGCCTGGTCGGCCATCGATCTGCTGAGCTGGCTGAACGGCTTCAAAAAACAATACGGTTTCATCTACGTCGATCATAAAGACGGACTGAACCGTAAGAAAAAGCTTTCGTTCCATTGGTATAAGCATGTGATTGAGACGCGTGGGGAAGAGCTCTAAATCCTCTAACCCCAAAATAAAACCATCCCGTTGTGAAATGAATCGATTTCGCAACGGGATGTTTTTTCTTTCGAGCAGTATGCATTACTCGCGCTTGATCTCAGCCAATACTTTATCGTACATGCTATCGACGCCGATGCCGGTCAACAGCGGCACCCCATCGATCACTTTGTCTTTTATCTTATCCGGCACTAAGGTAGTCGACAGCACGACATCGTATTCATCAATCCGCCCAATTTCATCGCTGACTTTCGACTGATAAATCTTCACTTCCTGGCTCAAGTCATTGTCCTTCAGCCATTGCTCCACTTTTCCTTTCACGACGGTCGAAGTCGCGATTCCTGTTCCGCACATGATCAATAACTTTTTCATTTAAGTTCCTCTCCCTCTCCTGTTGCTTCTGTTTGTTTCTGTCGTCTTGGTTTGATTTTGTTTTGATAAATCAGTCCGAACAAAATCAACAGCCCCAATCCGATCATGCCATACCAGCTGAGGATTCTCGGAATCCAGACGAATATGAATGTTGTCCAAACCGCTCCATCGATCAATGACGAAATACTGGTGTTCTCGCCCATCTCAAAGTTCGAAGCAATCGCAGCTTCTGTAAACAGCGGCGCAATCCACGTGGCAATGTAAAAACCAATTCCGATGTATATCGATCCACCGATTACGGTTCGGATGATGTTCCCTCTGAAAATCGGAACCATCAAACAGATCAGGAATGGAATGGAAGCCAGATCCGCAAACGGCAGAACGGAATTTCCCGGCAGCAAGACGGCCATGAAAATGGTGATCGGCACAATCAGCAAAGCCGAGGACAGTACTGCTGGATGCCCGATTGCCAAGGCACTGTCCATCCCGATGTAGAGATCTCTTCCCGGGAAACGTTTTTTCACAAATTCGCCTGCTGCCTCCGATACCGGTATCAAGCCTTCCATCAATAAAGCGACCATTCTCGGAAGCAGGACCATGACGGCCCCAGTCTGAATAGACAATTGCAGGATGCCAGGAACATCATACCCAGCCAATATTCCGATCAGAATCCCGATCAATACACCGATGATGGTGGAATCTCCGAGGATCCCGAGTCTTTTTTGAATCGATTCCGGATCGGCCTCCAGCTTGTTGAAGCCGGGGATCCGGTCAAAAACCCAGTTCATCGGCATCGCGACAAAAGCGGACGGCGCTGAGGTTCCATGCGGGAACGTGATGTTCTGAAAACCGTAAAATTTCTCGATGTGCTTCGCCAGGACGTCTGCCATCAAATACAGAAGCATCAAGTGAACGACAATGGTCAAAAGCCCCAGCCAAAAATCCCCGGTCAAAGCATAGACCAACGAGCCGGTGAACGCCACATGCCAGAAATTCCAAATATCGACGTTCAGCGTTTTGGTCAAACCAAAAGTCAGGAGGAGAATATTGACGCCAACCCCCAATGGAATGGCGAGACTCCCTAAAGACGTACCATAGGAAATAGCAGAAGCTGCCGGCCATCCTACATCGATGGTGTTTAATTGAAATCCAAAATTATCGACCATTGATTGCGCGGCCGGCCCGAGACTCGAAACAAGCAATCCGATGACCAGGTTGATGCCCACAAACCCGATCCCGACGATGATGCCGGCACGCAGCGCTTTACCGGGCTTGGTTCCCAGCACTAATGCAAAGATAAAAATCAAAATCGGCAGTAAGACAGAAGCACCCAGATCTACGAACCATTGTAAAAATCCCATCAACTTCACTCCTCGACTTGTATTTTAATCTATCGAAAGAAAAAGCATATCTAAGGGAAAATGCCGTAATTTTTATACCTTGTCTCCTACTAATCCATTGAGTTCGTCTACGCTTTTGATCTGGACCAGCTTTGAGACCATTTCCGGGTCTTGTATCAATTCCATCAACTTCTGCAGCATTTCCAATTGGTCATCCGGACTTTTTAAAGCGAGCATAAAAATCAGCTTCACCTCGACCAGTTTATCGTCTGTTCCCATCATCAGGAACTTGACCGGGTTCTTCAAACTGGCAAAGGCGATTGTTGATGTATGGATCATATCGCCGTCTGTATGGGGAATCGCTACGCCAAAAGGCTCTGTCGGCAACCCTGTTGGATAGTTTTTCTCTCTTTCGAGTATGCTTTCGATGAAATTTTCTTTAACATAGCCTTGTTCGATCAGCTTGCTGCCCAATAACTGCAATGCCTCTTCTTTTGAAGTCGCCTCCAATTCAATAATCGCCAGCTCTTTTTCTACTTTCATCATCCACGCTCCTTCTCCGATTTTCGCATCAACAGAAAACGATAACTCACTATATGTATAAACAGGATGTATGGATCATGCTTTTCTTCAATAAAAACTCTTTTACAAATGTTCTTTCTCAGCACATTTGATATCACCCTTATTATAAAAGCGCTTTCAAAATAAATCAATACGGAATACAGAATAATCAGTTATTTAAATCAAGAACTGACTTCTTTCTTTTTAAAAAAGACCGTTTAAAAGTTCTCCTCGAACTTCCAAACGGTCATCTCCATTATTCCTCTGCATTTCTTACATGAAACTTATTCACTGCATATCCGAAGAAAGTTGTCATAAACAGCATGCCGATAACCAGCATGGTGATGCTGCCTGCCAGAAAAGCTGAATCCATTGAAAACAGTACTTCGTTTCTAAACCCGGATTGGAACGGAAGGCCAAACCCTAGCAGTACAGCGAAGAATAATACCTTCACTTTCCAATCCTTGTCTTTCATCTTCTTGATCGAGCTGTTCACAAATAGGCGCAATAAGGCCAGACCTAATCCAATCGAAAAAAAGATCAGTAAAAACAGTTTGATGTTTCATTTAATATAAAGGTCTTCCCCAGCATGCCAGCCAATTAGCTGCATAACTGAAATTCTAACTTTAAGGGGTCACTACCATGGGAAGCAGTCTTTTTTACTTGCTGGCAAGGTTGATATCCGATTCTCCAGCTATTTCAATCCCGGTCTCTTCTTTTACAAGGAAGAAGGATTTAAAAACTATGGCTGCAAAGGTAGCTCCGATAAGAGGAGCTACAATGAATATCCATTTTCAACTTCCCAATTCAATAATTACGCCGTTCCATCAAGTTGATCCCAATTCCCATACAAACCACTCCGTATAGCAATAAAATTGAAATAGGTTTGCTGAGTTCCTGCCAGCTGCGGTCGTATATTGCGACGCCTTTTAACGCATCAAGACCATAAGTGATCGGTAGGATTTTGGATATTGCCAGCAGCATACTGCTATTGACCAGTTCAATCGGCCAGAAAGCGCCGCCGATCATCGCCATCCCAGTTGCAATAATCGGGACGACTGCCTGAAGCTGCTGCGGCCGGCTAACCAGGCTCATTACGAGCATGCTGAGCGCAACAATCGCAAACGTGTAGCATGCGATGATCAATAAAATAGCTCCAAAACGATCACCGACGTCAAAATTAAACACGTATTTGAATAGTACGAAAATCAACACAATCTGGAAATAGCCGATGGTAAAGCTATACGCTAGATGCCCCAGATAAATTTCCCATTTTCCCACCGGAGACAGGATTAAGCGATCCCAGGTGCCGTATTTCTTTTCTTCAACAATTTTCATCAAACTGAACATGATAGTGTAAACCGAGAAAAACAGCGTCATCCCGAATAAGAGCTGCAATTGATTGTCATATCGGAATTCTTCTT
This sequence comes from Planococcus sp. SE5232, assembly GCF_050686535.1. Classification (NCBI taxonomy): domain Bacteria; kingdom Bacillati; phylum Bacillota; class Bacilli; order Caryophanales; family Caryophanaceae; genus Planococcus; species Planococcus sp. SE5232. The sequence continues at coordinate 443,462 of NZ_JBOGCP010000003.1, forward strand.
TGCCATCCAGAGTAGCAGTGACTATTTGAAGCGGCGGCTCTTCCATCAAAGCCGCAACTTCGGTCCGTATATCGCTTCCGACTGTTTGCTGCTCTACTTGTTGGAAACGCAGTTCCTCACGATATTTCCGGTTTAAAAAAGCTTCCAGGACAAAGCGGCTCATATCATCCGCCGCCAGCACAATCCGGTAATTCCCTTCCATAAGGCGCAGCGCTAAGGGCGCGTCTCCGGCTGCCACTGCTTCGCGCACCTCATTTTCATCCATTAATTGAAACTTGAATTCTTCCGCTTCATTAAGTGAAGCGACCCAGTCTTCCGCCTCGGCTGCCGATAGCGAAGCGTCTGCATAAGTCAGGATTGCCGACCTTTCAGCAGGATTATTTCCGGCCAGTAAAGCGACAAATATAATAGTCATCACTAAAAATGACAGCATCATTACGGGAGCCCGGCGAAATCTTTGCCACTGTAATAAAAAGACAGATTTCATGCTTATGCCTCCCCCTTTTTCGGAAATATCAGCAAACTTAAAATTAATAGAAGAAATGTAATCAGGAAAACCCGGCTAAGCGGTTCCCACAGCATGCTGATGTCCAAGTTTTGAACCCAAATAAGAAAAGCATTCAAAGACGCGCCATTTGGTGTCCAGCCCCCAAGCTGTTGGACAAAAGCCGGCATGCCTTCCGTCGGTGTAAAACTGCCGCCAAGAAAAGCAAAGACCGTCACGACACCGCCGGCAAAAACCGTCGTAATGGTGTCGTTGTTATAGCGCATCGTCAAAGCGATTAAAAAGGCAGCCAGTGAACCGACACAGATTGCCAAGCTGGAGGCAATCAACAACATGCCTGGCCAAAACGACAGATCCGTCAAATCAAATGCACCAAATATCAAGGAAGAAAAGAAAAACAATATGCAGAGTTGTAGAAATGTGACAAGCGCCGCTGCTATCGCTTTTGCTCCTAGATAGACATAGGGGTGATGGTCCGACAAAAGAATACGGTGAAAAACAAACTGCTGCTTTTCGACATAGGCCATTCCTGATATCGTGGCGCCAACAAATAATGCAAACATCACTGCCATGCCAATCGTATAATATTGGAACGAACTGATCGGCTCCACGGCTGAAACGCTTTCCACACCTCCAAGCTGTGGTTGCGCTTCTTCTGGCACTGCTCCCTCCCCATCCACCGCTCTGGCAATTGCACTTTCAAAATTCAGCGACCAAACGAATTCCTCCAAAATATCGTGAAAAACTTCTGACTGGGTTGCTGCATAATCCGAAATCAGCAATTCCAACTCGCTTCCGCCGCCTGCCCCTAACGTCATTTTTTGCAGCGCATTAAAGGTGAAATTTTCTGGAATGGTGAGGATTGCCACCACTTCTTCTTCTTCCAAAGCGTGCGTTGCCGCTGCACCATCCATTTCCTTTGCAGTCACCAAACTGCTTAAACTTTCATCGCTTAAAATCTCCTGCAGCATGGAAAAGGGGCTGGTTTCTTCAGCAGCCGCCATTATTCCATTTTGCGCGTCTGCAGGCAGGCCTGATTTTCCAATCTCTTCCGCAAATCGCTGGATTCCCTGTTCTTCATCGTCTTCTTGGACAATGGCCACTTCCATCGATAAGACTTCCGAGTTTCCGCTAAGCAATCCACTCAATGCAAACCCCAGAATGGCTATCAAAATGAATGGCATCGCCAAGAGCACAACCAATTCAGTTCGATCGCGAAATAAAACCAGTATGTCTTTTTTAAAAAACGCATACATGGGACTGCCTCCTTAATCTCTCAGTTTTCTGCCTGTCAGATGCAGGAACACATCTTCCAAACTAGGCGTCTGGACATTGACATTGATGATTTGAACCTGATGACGTTCGGAAGCCTGAAAAACTTTCCCCAGCACCCGGCTGCCTTTTGGAAGAATCAGTTTGATGCCTTTTTCGGTCTCAGTTGCCTGTTTAATCATTTCAAAAGATTGAAGCTCCTTGAAAAACTCAGGATATGGGCGGTCCAGTTCAATCCATACGGTTTCTTCACTCGAAAGAATGCTTTTCAACTCTTCTTTCGTACCGCTGGCAATGATTTTCCCGTGGTCCATAATATAGACGCGATCGCAAAGGCGCTCCACTTCCTCCATGTAATGGCTCGTGTATAAAACCGTCAATCCTTTTTCTTGATTGAGCTGGCGCACCATCTCCAGAATGTGGCTGCGTGATTGCGGATCGATTCCGACAGTCGGTTCATCCATGATAATCACTTCGGGTTCGTGCATCATAGCCGCAGCAATGTTGACGCGGCGCTTCATTCCACCGGAATAAGTTTTGACAATCTCTTTCTGGCGCTCCACCAATCCGACCAATTCCAACGAGCGCTGGATAGCCGTTTCTAAAGCTTTTCCTGAAAGTCCATAAATCCGTCCAAAGAATTTCAGATTTTCATACGCTGTCAGTTCTCCGTAAAGAGCAATTTCCTGCGGCACCACGCCAAGAACCCGCCTCATCTCACTCGGATTTTTAATGACGCTTTTGCCATTCAGCCGAACATCTCCAGACGTCGGTTGCAACAGGGTCGAAATCATGGAAATCGTCGTGGATTTTCCCGCTCCATTCGGCCCAAGCAAACCGACCGACTCGCCCTTATCCAAATACAGGCTGGCCCCTTCCACTGCCGTCTTGCCTTTAAACACTTTCTTCAACTCTTCGGTTTCCAGCAAAGTTTCCCTCTCCTTTCAATCTCCGATCCGTTAAGCTCAGTGTATGTAAAAAAAGACAGTGTCTCCACTGTCTTGCGTCATCTCTTTCATCTAAAACCATGACCTCCGTCACATTCACTTACACCAGTCCATGCCGGATGGCGTAAATGGCGATTTGAGTGCGGTCCCGCAGCTCTAGTTTATCCAAAATAATGCTGATATGGTTTTTCACGGTTCCGACCGACAGCGCCAGTTCATCCGAAATTTCACGATTGCTGTGCCCTTCTCCGATGCGGCAGATGATATCCAGTTCTCTCGGCGTCAAAGATTCATCCACTTTTTGCTTTGCAGGCTGTTTCATCAGTTTAGGAAGAATATTGGCAGCCACATGGTCTTCCAGCACAAGTCCGCCATCCAAGCAGCTTCGAATAGAACGGATCAGCTCTGACGTATCCGCATCTTTCAATAAGTAACCTCTCGCACCGCTTTTCAATGCTTCAAGTGCATACTCATCATCATTAAATGTCGTCAGCATCAGCACTTTCTGTTTCGGCCAGCGCGATAGGATGATGCGAGTCGCTTCAAGCCCGTCCATTACCGGCATCCGGATGTCCATAATGATCAAGTCGAACGAATGCGTTTCACATAACTCCATCGCTTCTTTGCCATTTACTGCTTCTCCCGTCACTTGAATAGCTTCATCTGTTTCAATCATCATTTTCAAGCCTTGCCGCACCATTCCTTGATCTTCAGCTAACAACACACGAATCATTCCAAACCACTCTCCTTAACGATTAACGGCAATGATCCTTTGACGATGAATAAACCGTTTTCCGGTCCCGCTCTAAATTCGCCGCCTGCCTGTTCAATCCGCTCTCGCATCGAAGCTAATCCGAATCCTTCACGAAACGCAGATGCCTGCACAGTTTTATTGCTTACGGTAAAGCGAAAAATACTGGACGCAGGCGCTTCAAAGACAATCTCCGCTTCACGCGCATGGCTATGCCGCATAACATTCGTCAACGCTTCCTGCACTGCCCGGTAAACAATCACCATTTGGTCATTTCCGAGCGGGGCTGACAAAGCCCCATGCTTTACAGAAAACTGAATGCGAAGAAAACTTTCGGCCTCCAGTTTCCGAATCAACCCAATTATGGCAGTGACCCCTCCAGCCTCATCATGCTTCAATGTCTTTACGGCACTGCGCGTTTCCTCCAGGCTTTCTTTTGCCAATGATTTCAAATCCTGCAGCTGGACTGCCGCATCCCCTTCTGCTTGCAGCCGAAAGACTTCCAATTGCATCAACAGTGCCGTCAGTTTATGGCCCACAGAATCATGGATGTCTCTGGCAATTTGCGTCCGCTCTTCCTGTCGTGCAGCTTGTTCATCTGTCAGCAAACGCCGCTTCATCTTGCGGTATTCGCTCAACAGGGCTTCGTTTCGCTCCTGCAGTTCTTCTTCCAGTACATAGCTTTTCTTGAAAAATATCAATGCCCCGCTCACCACCAAACCGTAAAGCAAAAGAAACAGCGATGGCCATCCTGCATTTTCAGCTGCACTATGCAGTAAAGCACCGGCCAATGCAACAACACTTATTACGGCAGCGGCTTTTCCCGGAAGGCGGTATACCGCTTTCCCGGCGATAATCGTAAAGATCAGAAGAGTATAAGGATTCAATGCCGATTCTGATTGGGGCCAGAATATCAAAATTGTTAAGATCGCCATCACTAATAAATTCAAAAACGCGATAAACAGATTTTTTCTCACTAAAGGCATCAGGAAAAACAAGCCAAAAAATAGCGCACTGCCCAGAATACGCAGCGACAACTCATTGATGCCAATAGATAATTGGATCAGACCCATCGTCCAGGAGGCTCCCAATATCACTAGCCAAAACCAATACGACCGCATGCTCCATTCCCCCACTATTTTAGTTTCTTTCATTGCCTCTATACTACTGGATTTAAAACCTGGCATCACCCAGTTATTTATTGTAGCCTGCAAAAGATGCTATGTACCACTTCGGCTTTTCACCGAACTTCTCCTCTTTCCTGAATGGCCGAGTTTTTGGACACACAAAAGCCCGCCTGGATATTCCACTTTCTTCGGAATACACAGGCGAGCTTTTATTGTAAAAACTTGATCGTTTAGGTTTGATGTCGCTATTTAAAGTTCACCTATTTTTCTACAGCTTCCGCCAAACGCTCTGATTCTATCGCAGCCTCGAAGTCATTGAGCAAGGTACGCACTTCACCGGTTGTTTCCGTATACATCAATTGGTTTCTCAACTCACCAACTCCACGGACGCCGCGGACATAAATCTTAAAGAAACGGCGGAGCGGCTTAAAGGCGATCGGCTCGATATCTGTGGAATATTTATCATGCAGATCCAGGTGCAGCCTCAACAGATCAAATAATTCTTTGCTGTCATGTTCTCTCGGCTCTTTTTCGAAAGCAAATGGGTTATGGAAAATCCCCCGTCCGATCATGACGCCATCGATGCCGTATTTATCAGCGAGCTCCTGGCCAGCCTGGCGATCTGGAATATCTCCGTTGATCGTAAGAAGTGTCTCCGGCGCTATTTCATCGCGGAGTTTCTTGATTTCAGGAATGAGTTCCCAATGCGCTGGTACAGCACTCATCTCTTTTTTCGTCCGCAAATGGATGGATAGATTGGCGATGTCCTGCTCCAATACATGGGTCAACCAGCCTTTCCATTCCTCCACATCGGTATAGCCGAGACGCGTCTTGACGCTGACAGGCAGTCCGCCGGCTTTGGCCGCCTCGATGATTTCAGCGGCGTTATCCGGGTAATTGATCAGTCCGCTGCCTTTTCCTTTGGCTGCTACGTTCGGAACCGGACAGCCCATATTGATATCGACGCCTTTAAAGCCCTGCTTCGCCATGCCGATGCTCATCTCCCGGAAATGCTCGGGTTTATTGCCCCATATGTGGGCCACCATCGGCTGTTCGTCTTCCGTGAACGTCAAACGTCCCCGCACACTGAAAACCGCTTCCGGGTGGCAGTAACTTTCCGTATTCGTAAACTCCGTAAAATACACATCAGGCCGTGCTGCTTCAGCTACTACATGGCGAAACACAACATTTGTTACATCTTCCATCGGCGCCAACACAAAAAACGGTTTCGGCAAATCACGCCAAAAATTTTCTTTCATATTCCATTTTCAATCCTTTCATTACGGGATGGAAAGTCAGGCTTCCATCCGAAAATTCTTCTTAGTTTTATCGTGAAAATCAATAATCATCATCTATATCTATACTATCATCTCATTTTTTCTTAACCTTATACAGTTTACATGAATCGTGCGTTTCTGGAAAGTGGCGGGCTTTGAACAGAGGTTCATATGTATAATTGGTACTTGTTTATTTCCCGGGACAATTTAGGAAATAAGAATACCGAACCGGCAGTAAAAAACCTCTCCACAATTCCCTGAATTGTGGAGAGGTTTTTACTATTGACAGCTGTTCGACACCAGCTTTTAGTCTTTAAAATGATGTTTCATGCTTTTATCAAGTTGGTCAAATACCTTTTTGACAAGCTCTTTCGGCACCTGTGAATACTGATCTCCCATGCTCACTTCAAACGAACACGACTGTTCGCCGTTCGCTTTTAAATAAGTGGTTATCCCTACTCCCATTTCTTGTTCCAACTCTAACAACATTGGTTCTATTTGCTCCTTAGCTTGCTGGAAGTGGACATGGAACATATTTGAAACAGGGACAGCGGGCAATGTGGAAATGCCATAACAAGAATTAAACGCTTCTGCAAGTTCCTTTGACTCTTCGAAATACTGCTCCATTTTGCGTGAATGCAGATCAAAGTAATAATCTGCTGCGATGATGTAAGGGTACAAACTAATTAAATCACCGCCATGCCGTCTTTTCCAAACTTTTGACTGCTCCGTAAAATCTCGATCCCCCGCTAATATCGCACCAGCAATTCCGCCTATCCCTTTGTATAAAGATAAATAGACACTATCAAATAATGCACATACTTCGGCCGCAGTCTTTTGGTAATAAGGCAGAACTTCGAGTAGCCGAGCTCCATCGAGATGCAGCTTGATTTGCTTATCACGGCAATACTGTGAAATTTGCTCGAGGGTTTCGAAGCTCGGCAATTGCCCTCCGATTTCACGTTGAGGCAATTCTAACAACACGGCCGCAACGCCGGCAGCCATTTTCATTACATCATCCAGGTTGATTAACTGGCCACGATCCGCAAGTAACACCGATTCAATATTATGTAATTCTTTTAAACCGTCTTCTTCGTGAATCTCCAGATGGCTAAGCGGGTGATAGGCTACTTTTTTCAGCCCTTTTTCATCACACCATATACGCAAAGCAATTTGTTGGGCCATGGTGCCGCTCGGGAAAAAGACAGCGCTCTCTTTTCCTAATAAGGCAGCCATTTTCTCTTGAAAATCTTCAATCACTTTGCCTTTTCCATACAAATCACTCAGCAACTCATCATCTACACGGTGAAAAGCTTCTTTCAACACTTGAACATTCCGCGCGCCATGGCCCGTCAACTTGTAGGTGGATTGGTTGTATACGTTTTGCAATTGACTTAGTTCTCCCATCTTATAAGCTCCCCTCAAGTTCTGCTGCCTTACCCAACATTACTTATAAATTTTAATTTTTTTGAACCCGTGTACGTGTTTGGAAGAACTGCCTAGAAAAAGTTATATGTGTTTTTCCCTGAAGTTTTTGCACGATACAATGCCTGGTCTGCATTTTTCAAAAGCGTCTGTAAATCATCTGTGCCATTGACCGGGTACGTGACAATCCCGATGCTTGCAGAAAGTTGATAGTCGGCATCCCATGTACTTAAGCTTTTAAGCACATATTCTGCCTGCTTGCCCATTTCTTCTTGGCTGGATAGGTCGGTTAAATGAATGAGGAATTCATCTCCCCCTAATCTGACCGCAAAAGCTTTAGGATGTTCAGCCACATACTGTTGAAGCCTCGAAGCGACTTCCTTTAACACCAAATCCCCCGTATCGTGGCCATGGATATCATTTACTTTTTTAAAGCCATCCAAATCCAGAAAGAATAGCACTCCTGCTGACTTAGAGCCATCTTCAAAAAACTTTGTTAGATAATGTCTGTTGTATAGTTCAGTCAACGAATCTCTATAGGCAAAGCGTTCCAAATACAAATAATACGAGAACATCCTAACGATTCTTTGCAACAATTCGACACTCTTTTTGTCAAACTGACTTTCCTGGTCATGTACCGCACATAATGTTCCAAACCTTTCGCCATTCATCAGAGAAATAGGAATTCCCAAATAAGATCGGACGTTAGCTTCTTCAAGTGCATTTCTTAAATCATCCAAACTGCTTTCTTTCCTAGTATCCTCATAAATCAATGGTTGTTTGTTATCAAAATCGACTCGATTGCAAATCGTTTCGTTCAGATTTATAATCAGTCCTTCGGTAATAAGAATATTTGTATCATTATTTGATAGCTTTAGAATCATTTGCTGTGTATCGCTGAAGGAACTTAAATAAAGTAATTGGTCAGGCAATATTTCTTTTGCCAAATCAAGTACATCGCTACTCAACTCATCAAAGTTTTTATACATCTGTAATTCTTGAAATGTCGTTACCATAAAGCAAACACCTCGCTTATTATCATATTTTTCTTTTATTCATCGACCAGATGTCATGTAAAAGGCAACAGACTTAAATCTGTTCCGCCATTTTTAGAAAGTTCCATATCTTACTGTATTTCTTAAAGTTTAACATATAAAAAGAAGAATATAGCAAAAAGAAAGTAAGAGACAAAGCCACTTTGGCTTCGCCTCTTACTTTCTACACTTCTTAAATTTCGCTGCGTCAAATCAATAAGCAACCCAGCTTAACCCAGTAGTTCCTTCACCGGCGTGAACTGCCACACAAACACTCAGTGAAACAACCGGCACTTTTAAATCTGGAAACTCCTGCAACAGCTCACTCTTCCAGATTTCTGCATCCGGTGCGTTATTGCAGTGAATCACAGCAACTTCAGATACAGTGCCCCGGTCCATATCCACGCGAAGCGACAGCACTACCTTTTCTTTTGCCCGCTTGTTTAAACGGACTTTTTCTTTCATGACCGGTTTGCCGTCCTCAAAACTGATGACCACTTTAATATTCAGCAAATTGCTGACGAATGCTTGCGTTCCTGAAACACGTCCGCTTTTATGCAATTGCTTTAAACTCGAAGGAATAAAAGACAACTTCGATTTAGTAGTCATTTCAGTAATAGCTGCAACTACTTCATCTATGCTCTTGCCATTTTCCAACAGCTCATCACCAGTTTCAATCATTTTCACCATGGGGAAAGAACCAATCTTGGAATCGATTGGATAGACTTTTAAATCGGACATTTTTGCAGCTGCCTGTGCGCTTTCAAACGTTCCTGAAAGCCCACTTGACAAGTGCAGCGCAATCGCAAAATCATATCCTTCTAACTGCAGCTTTTCGTATAAAGAAATCATTTCTCCAATTGCAGGCTGCGAAGTTTTCGGTGAGGCTTTTGCTAAACGTAATTTATCGTAAAACTCTACTTGTGTAAGGTCAATCGATTCACGAAACGATCCATCAGAAAAAACCACACTAAGAGGCAGGATGTGTACATTGTGTTTTTGGATAAAAGCCTCATCCAGTTGCGCAGCAGTATCTGTAATCCAAGCGATTTTCTTCATTCAAAACTTCTCCTCTAAATGCAAATTTACTATCAAAGTATGCGGTCTACAGCTAACTTACAGGACAGCCACAAAGACTACTAGTGACAGTCGTCACATACGGAAAAAGTTGTGAATCAGCCGACATGATTTGAACATATATAGGTTTTTCCTTTCATTTGTAGGGAGATGAAGAAAGGAGTTTTAAGAAAAAAGCCTCTCACCAATTCAATGAATTGGTGAGAGGCTTTCAGGATTTAGATTGATTATGGTTTGGTGAAGCATTCTTTAGTCTTTAAAAAATCGAAGACTAAAAGAATTTGTTACATCATGCCGCCCATGCCGCCCATATCAGGCATTCCGCCCATTGGTGCTGCTGGTTCAGGGATGTCTGCGACTACTGCTTCCGTCGTCAGGAACATAGCTGCAACAGATGCTGCGTTCTGTAATGCTGAACGGGTAACTTTAGTTGGATCGACGATTCCTTCATCCACCATGTTGACCCATTGGCCGTTAGCGGCGTTGAAGCCGATACCGACTTCTTCGGATTTCAGGCGGTGAACGACGATTGATCCTTCAAGGCCTGCGTTTGTTGCGATTTGGCGAACTGGCTCTTCCAGTGCACGAAGTACAATGTTGACGCCTGTTGCTGTGTCGCCTTCCTCTGTTTCAAGAAGTTCAGCCACTTTGTTATAGACGTTGACTAGAGCTGTACCACCACCGGCAACAATTCCTTCTTCTACAGCTGCACGAGTTGAGTTCAATGCATCTTCAATGCGAAGTTTACGTTCCTTCAACTCAGTTTCAGTAGCCGCTCCGACTTTGATGACTGCAACGCCGCCAGCCAATTTCGCTAAGCGCTCCTGCAATTTCTCTTTGTCGAATTCAGAAGTTGTTTCTTCCAGCTGATTGCGGATCTGTGTAACGCGTGCGACGATTTGTTCCTGGTCGCCGGCGCCTTCCACGATGGTTGTGTTTTCTTTCGAAACAACCACTTTTGATGCGCGCCCAAGCTGAGCGATGTTCGTTGTTTTCAATTCAAGTCCAAGGTCCTCTGTAATCACTTCTGCGCCAGTCAAGGCAGCGATGTCTTCAAGCATTGCTTTACGGCGGTCACCGAATCCTGGAGCTTTAACAGCAACAGCATTGAACGTGCCGCGTAATTTATTGACGACCAATGTCGCCAACGCTTCGCCTTCAACATCTTCAGCTACGATCAACAATGGCTTGCTTTGTTGAACGACTTGCTCAAGGATCGGAAGGATTTCCTGGATGTTGCCGATTTTCTTGTCGGTAACCAAGATGAACGGGTTATCCAGAACCGCTTCCATTTTATCTGAATCCGTCACCATGTATGGAGACTGGTATCCACGGTCGAACTGCATACCTTCTACAACATCAAGTTCTGTCGTGAAGCCGCGTGACTCTTCCAATGTAATGACGCCGTCGTTGCCAACGCGCTCCATTGCTTCAGCGATCAGTTTGCCGACCTCTTCATCCCCCGATGAAATAGCTGCAACTTGTGCAATCGATTCTTTGCCTTCGATTGGCTTGGAAATAGCTTTCAATTCCGCAAGTGCATTTTCAACGGCCAATTCGATTCCGCGGCGGATGCCAACAGGATTCGCGCCCGCTGTAACGTTCTTCAACCCTTCACGGATCATTGCCTGTGCAAGAACCGTTGCTGTTGTTGTTCCGTCACCAGCGATGTCGTTTGTTTTAGAAGCAACTTCCGCAACAAGTTTCGCTCCCATGTTTTCAAAAGCATTTTCAAGTTCAATTTCTTTCGCAATCGTTACACCATCATTGGTGATCAACGGCGAACCGAATTTTTTCTCAAGTACTACGTTGCGCCCTTTTGGCCCAAGTGTCACTTTTACTGCATCTGCTAATTTATCTACGCCTTTCAGCATTAAACTGCGTGCGTCTTCACTGAACTTAATATCTTTTGCCATGTTTAGCTTCCTCCTGTGTCGTTGGTTTATTTTAGCCTAAAACTGCTAATATGTCGTTTTCACGTAAAATCAAGTATTCTTTGCCTTCATATTTCAATTCAGATCCTGCGTATTTCGAGAAGATGACGCGGTCGCCAGCTTGCACGTCCAATTCTGTGCGCTGCCCATTTTCACGGATAAGTCCATTTCCTACAGCGATCACATGGCCCTCCTGCGGTTTTTCCTGTGCTGATCCCGGCAAGACGATACCGCTTGACGTTTTTTCTTCCGCTTCGATGAGCTCAATAATTACACGATCTCCTAGTGGTCTTAACAATTGAAACACCCTCCTCAAATTATCTAAATGTTCTCGCTTAGCACTCTCAACCTCTGAGTGCTAACCCACTACCAAGTTTAATAAAATCTTCTGTCTTTTGCAAGCAGGAACCATCATGATTTTGATTTCTTTGCGGTTGTTCTTTGAAAGCTCTACAATAGAAAGAGCATCCATCAGTGAAAGGAATTACATCATGCCCACCAAAAGAAAAACTTTTATAGACAATTTTTTAAAAAATGACCATACGTCACGGCCAAAAACCAAAAACAACAACGGCGGCTCCCGCCCGAAATCCCAGGGCAAAAAGACTCCGTTGTATGTATTATTGATTTTCATCGCTGCACAGCTTTCCCCGATTCTGTTTATCGCTCCTACCCTAAGTTACTTTCAGGGACAGGGAATGGACCAAGAAGCCGCGGCTGCCGCTACATCAGGCTGGCTGATTTTCCTGACGATGGGCATCGGCTTCCTTCTTACCTTGTTCGTCATTTTCCGGGACAAGCGCTTTTTTGATATTTGGCGAGGCACGAAATCCACTGTCTTCATGTCAGTCGTCTGGGGTCTTCTGGGTTTCCTGCTGCTGCTGATCGGACAGTCGATCGCCGCTTTAATTGAAATGCAGCTTCTTGGCATTGAACCAGGTTCTGAGAATACCGCTTCACTGGTCAACATCGCTGAAGCGGTGCCGTTCGCAATCATATCGATCGTATTGTTTGGACCGATTCTCGAAGAACTGGTTTTCCGCCGCGTCCTGTTCGGTTCGCTTAATCAAACGACCAATTTCTTTTTCGCAACAGCCATCAGTGCGTTGGTGTTTGCTTTGATCCATTTTGATTTCACACATTTGCTGCTGTACTTTACTACCGGATTGATCTTGGCATTTCTGTACCAGAAAACCAAGCGCATCATCACCCCCATCATCGCCCATATCTGTTTGAACGGATACGTCATGTTGATTCAACTTAATATGGATAAGATCCTTGAGTTCCAAAAACAGATGGAAGAGCTTCAAACTGCAGGTTTCTTCTTCTTTCAATACCTAATAAAATAGCATTAAAAATGAACGAGCTATGCAGCGTATATGCTGCATAGCCCGTTTTTCTTCAATAAGAAAAAACCTTCCCCGATTCAATTCGGTGGAAGGCTTTGTTGTTTGATGGCTTCTTGCTGTTCTTCGATGATTTGCTGCTGCTCGGCTTTCAAAAACTTGCGGTAGCCGATTTTGGCGATGATGACACTGAACTCATACAGAATGATCAGCGGCAAGGTCACGATCATATGGGAGACGATGTCCGGCGGGGTGATGAAAGCCGCGATAATCACCAATCCAAGATAGGAATACTTGCGGTATTTCGTCATCAGCATCGGTGTGATGATACCGAGCCTCGTCAGAAACAGCATCAGTACAGGCAGCTGGAAGATCAAGCCGAAGGGCAAAGTGATCTGGAACAGAAATTGGAAGTACTCATTGATGCCGATGGTTTCCTGTATGTCCATATTGTCAGAGATATTCAACATAAATCCGATGACGTAAGGAAACAGGATCAAATAGGCAAACGCGATCCCGCCCAAAAACAACAGCAGGGAAAACGGAATATAACTTAACGTCGCTCTCCGCTCTTTATCGAGAAGTCCTGGACTGATAAATGCCCAAAACTGATACATGATCAAAGGAGACGTGATGATCAACGCTAAAATCATCGTTACCTGCATGAAGATCTTCAACGGATCTGTAATTTTGAACGCATTCAGGGTAAGGTCTTTCGCTTCTTCCGTATACTGCAGATACTGGATCAGCGGCTGCGCAAGAAAAAAGCTGACAATAATCGCTAATACAAAGAAAACGACTACAATGGTCAGCCGTTTTCTGAGTTCAACTATATGTTCAACTAACGTCATATCTTTTTCTGTCATCAGACAAACATCCTATCGTATTTCCTTTTGCTCGTCTTTCTTTTTCAAATCTACTTTATCGTCGTCATCGTCTACAAGTCCTTTTGTAGCGTTTTTGAATTCACGCAAAGACGAACCGAATGCTTTTCCAAGTTCCGGAAGCTTTTTGGGACCGAAAACTAGCAAGGCAACAACACCGATAATAATGATACTCATTGGACCTGGCATACGTGGCACCTCCTGTATTATGGCTCTATTTTACATCATTAGAGCCGTTTTGGCTATTTGCAAAGCGCTAGTAAATGTGAAGGTTTTAAGTCATTGCTGCTTGATCTGGTAAATCAATGACTGCAGTTCAACTGACAGATCGATGGTCTGTACACGGATATGGTCGGGCACCGAAATTCGCACCGGCGTAAAATTTAAAATCCCTTTGATATCAGTCTTCGCCAAACGGTCTGTCACTTCCTGTGCTGATCGTGACGGCACCGTCAAAATAACCAGTTCTACCCCGTATTCTTTGATTTTCTCTTCAATTTTATCGGGATGGTAGGTATCGATATCGCTGATCTTTTCGCCTTCTTGCGGGCTGTTCGAATCGAATGCGACAATGATTTTCGTATTGTGGTTGCGATGGAAATTATACTTTAAAAATGCACTGCCGAGTCCCCCGACTCCAATTAATGCTACATTGGTGGCTTCGTCCTGATCCAGTGTTTTACGGAAAAAGAGCAGCAGCTCCTGAACGTCATAGCCATAGCCCTTTTTGCCAAGCGCACCCAGATGTGAAAAATCACGTCGGATGGTAGCAGAGTCGATTTTCATCGCTTCGCTCAATTCCTGTGAAGAAATCCTTTTTTGTCCTGCATTCGCGAAGTTTTGAAGGAAACGGTAGTATAGCGGCAGCCTTTTGGTCGTGGCTTGCGGAATTTTAGATGTCTCATGTAACATACGCTTTCGCATCCTCCTGAGGTGTTGTCAAATCGCTTTCATCTTACATTAGGAACCTTGATATGTAAAGACTTGTGCAATTGCGAACAAACGCCCCATCAGCTACACTTAAGAAGAATAGAGGTGACCTATATGATTGTTTTGCAAGTAAATCAAGTCCATAAATCATTTGGCGCGGAGGAGATTCTTTCCGGCGTCAAATTAGAAGTACAGCATCGGGACCGCGTAGCATTGGTAGGCCGCAACGGTGCGGGAAAATCCACATTACTGAAAATCATCGCCGGTGAACTCTCCCACGACAGCGGCGATATCAGCATGCCGAAAGATTTGACGATCGGCTATTTGGAACAACAGACGAATCTTGAATCGGATGCTACCGTCTGGAATGAAATGATGACGATTTTCCACCATTTCCGTGAACAGGAAGCAAAACTTCGCCGACTGGAAGCACAGATGGCCAAGCCTGACATATACAATAACCCGGAAGAAAACGACAAGGTCATGAAGGAATATGACCTGCTTCAAACGAATTTCAAAGATGCAGGCGGCTATCAATACGAATCGGACACACGGGCTATTCTGCATGGCATGAAATTCTATCCGGAGGACTACGACAAGAAAGTGGTGTCGCTATCCGGGGGCCAGAAAACACGCCTGATGTTGGCGAAACATCTGCTCAGCAAGCCCCAACTGCTTATTCTTGATGAACCGACCAACCATTTGGACATTGAGACGCTGAGCTGGCTGGAGAACTACCTGAAGAATTACCCGGGCGCTTTGCTGATTGTTTCCCACGACCGGTATTTCCTCGATCAGGTGGTGACGCTGGTCTATGAAGTTTCCCGCCACCGCGTCAAAAAGTATACTGGCAACTACAGCCGGTACCTGGACGAAAAAGCGAAGCAATACGAACTGGACCAAAAGCAATTCGAGAAACAGCAAGGCGAAAAAGCCAAGCTGGAGGACTATGTCCAGCGCAACCTGGCCAGGGCTTCAACCACCAAAATGGCGCAAAGCCGCAGGAAAACCCTGCAGAAAACCGAATGGATGGATGCACCCGACGGCAATGAAAAATCAGCCCGCTTCGGCTTCACCATCGACAAGCAAAGCGGCAACGATGTACTGAATGTCCAGTCGCTGAAAATCGGCTACAGCAGCAAGCCGGTGTCCGAAAATATCTCACTGAAGCTTTACCGGCAGGAAAGCCTGGCGCTGGTCGGTCCAAACGGTGTCGGCAAATCGACTTTACTGAAAACCATCATGAAAGAACTGAAGCCGCTCGATGGGGACATCCATTACGGCACCGGCATTCAATTTGGGTATTATGATCAGGAGCAGGCCAATTTAAAGGGCAATAAATTAGTCTTGAATGAATTATGGGATGATTATCCCCTCATCAACGAAAAAGACATACGCGGCATCCTGGGACGTTTCCTATTTACAGGCGACGATGTACTGAAACCGGTCTCCACCCTATCTGGCGGCGAGAAGGCGCGAGTGGCCCTTGCCAAACTGATGATGCAAAAAGCCAATGTCCTGTTGCTCGATGAGCCGACCAACCATTTAGACCTCGACAGCAAAGAAGTGCTTGAAAATGCGTTATTGGATTATCCGGGCACTTTGCTTTTTGTATCGCATGACCGCTACTTCATGAACCGGATCGCCACAAAAGTCATCGAACTCACACAGGACGGAACAACCGAATACTTGGGTGATTACGATTATTATGTGGAGAAAAAACTGGAAGTTGCCGAATTGAAGGCTCTTGATGAAGCCGGTTCAGTAACCGAAGTAAAAGTTGCGGCTCCCGCTTCCACTTCACAAATCGATAAGGAAGCGAAAAAACTGGAACGCCAGCTGGTCCGCCAATCCGAAGAAGTCGAACAGGTTATGGAAAAATTGGATCTGCAAATCACAGACATCGAAGAACAATTGTGTGAACCTGAAATCTTCCAGGACCATGAACGGGTTTTGCCCCTTCAAAATCAATTGGAAGAGCTGAAAGCAGCTCACGAAGAAACGATGACCCAATGGCTTGAACTTCAGGAAAAAATTGAAAATATTTAATTTAAACCGGCTATTAAATTAGCCGGTTTTTTTGTTACTATATATAGGTCAATAGGATATCGTGAAATATTTATTTCCACAGATTTCTCCACAATACTTCGCTTGTCTAATCAACTGTCAACAGGCTTTTCCACATTATCCACAGGTTACGTAAATGTTATACACATAGTTTTCCACTCTAAAGTACACAATATATAGGATAACCACCTTTTACCCCCTAGTTAGTAACAGTTTATTCACAAATTGTGCATAAGTACAAATGTTCTCTATTGACAGAACAATTATGATTTGCAATGTGAAAGTCTGAATTTTATGGTAAAAAAAAGCAAGTAATTTCACACATTTCAGATCGACTGAAATGGTGAAATTACTTGCTTTTACTAAATCCATGACATTAAAGGCATACCTGGACGGCCGTTCATAGCCATCGTGCCATAAAGCCCTTTTTCATACATGATGGTTCCTGCTGCTGCAATCATTGCTGCATTGTCTGTGCATAGAGGTAAAGAAGGAATATAAAAAGGAATTCCTTTTGCTTTGAATGCTGCTTCCAGTGAGTGCCGCAACCCTTTGTTCGCTGCAACTCCACCTGCCGCAATCACTTGACGAACCTCATATTCCTCAGCTGCACGCATAGTTTTTCCAGTTACTACTTCCACTACACTGTTCTGGAATCCAGCTGCCACATGTGCTGGAGCAACCTCTTCCCCGCGCTGCGCTGCATTGTGCATATAATTCAATACGGATGATTTCAATCCACTGAAGCTGAAGTCATAAGAGCCTTCCTCCAGCCAAATTCGCGGAAATGTAACCGCCTTATCAGCCGCATGTGCCAAACGGTCAATATGCGGACCGCCTGGATAGGGCAAATTCAAGGTCCGGGCGACTTTGTCGTAGGCTTCCCCCGCTGCATCATCCCGAGTTTCACCGATTACGGTAAAATCTCCATGCTCTTTCATGTAGATCAATTCAGTATGTCCGCCTGAAATGACCAGTGCAAGAAGTGGAAATTCCATTTCCTGCTCTAACCGGTTTGCGTAAATGTGGCCAGCAATGTGATGGACTCCTACAAGAGGCAACTGGTGAGCAAAAGCAAAAGCTTTCGCAGCATTGACGCCAATCAGTAAAGCCCCAACCAGTCCTGGCCCTTCTGTTACTGCTACTGCATCCAGTTGATGCGGTTCCATGTTCGCCAACTGCAATGCTTCTTCAATAACCAAAGTGATTTGCTCCACATGATGCCTCGAAGCGATTTCCGGCACTACACCACCAAAACGTTTATGACTCTCAATTTGTGAAGCCACAACATTGGAGATGATTTCCGTACCATTTTTCACAACAGAAGCTGCCGTTTCATCACAGCTCGTTTCAATTCCCAATATATAAATGTCTTTATTCATCAAAATTCACCCACATCACTATGGCATCTTCGTAATTGTCCGTATAGTACCGCTTACGGATGCCACCATTTTTAAAGCCTAATTTCCGGTAAAGATTTTGTGCTATTGTATTGCTGACCCGGGCTTCCAGTGTCATGAGGACAGCTCCATGCGCTTTCGCTGCATCAATGGCCGCCTGCATCAAGCCTTCGCCCAGCTTTTTACCACGCTGATCGGGATGAATAGCGATGTTCGTGACATGCGCTTCATCCATTACCAGCCACATTCCACAGTATCCAACAATGCCTTCATCGGTTTCAGCAATTACGTAATAGGCATGCTCATTGCCGATCATTTCATGATAGAAAGCATCTTTGGTCCAAGGCAAAGTAAAAGACAGCGTTTCTATCTCATAGACCTGTTCGATGTCCGCAATCGTCATTTTTCTGAATCTAACTGAGTCGTTCATAGTGCTTGTCCTTCTTGTGCTTTGTTATAATTCGCTTCCGCTTCCGTGATACGGCGATATTCAGGAACAGCGTGATGGACGTCGATTTCCACAGATTCCTGCGCCAGCATAATCAGATTTGATGCCCGCGGCAAACGGTTTTGAACGCTACTAAACTGAGCTGTTTCACCAAGCATTTCACTGATCACTGCTTTATGGAGCACCACATCAACCCCAGTGAACAGCACAGGACGGCCCAATTCTTTGACCTTCGCCAGGAATTCCTTTACATCACTATGCTGGTCGGCCAATACCTGCTCCAAACCAACACCTTCATACAAGCCAATAAAGGCCGTCCCGCGACGAGCATCCATTATCGGGCAAACAAGCCCATCAAATCCGAGCCCGTTTGCAGCAAGCACCTTCAAGCTGGAAACAGTAAGCAGCGGTATTTTCAAAGACCATGCCAAGGTTTTCGCAATGGTCAATCCAATACGGACACCCGTGTATGAACCAGGTCCTTCGGCTACTGCAATATGAGTCAGATCGGCAGGCAGCACCTTGGCTTTTTTCATCATTTCCTCAATTGCGGGCATTGCCGTCAACGAATGATTGATTTTTAAATTTGATGTTTCTTCTATTAAGACCGTTCCATCCTCAATTAGCGCGATCGCCAATGGAGAGTTCGAGGTATCGATTCCAAGATAGATCATAGGTTTAGCTCCCTGCAAATTTTTTCATACCGTCTGCCAATCGGATGCAGGGTTAGCTTGCGCCCTTGCTCTGACTGTCGATTAATGGTTATTTCCAGACGTTCTTTTGGTAAATAGTCTTCTATAAATCTTGCCCATTCAACCACAGATACCGCTTCACTGCTGAAAAACTCATCAAACCCGATGTCTTCATCACTGTTCTCAAGACGATAAACATCGAAATGATTCAGTTCCAATCGGCCAGAATATTGCTTAAGGATGGTGAAAGTCGGACTGTTGACCATCCGTTGAATCTCAAGTCCCTTTGCCAATCCTTTAGTGAATGTAGTTTTTCCGGCGCCTAAGTCGCCTTCCAGCGTCAGCAGATCTCCCGGCTCCAATAAATCAGCCAAAGTGGCTGCAAGTGCCTCGGTTTCTTCGGGCGAATTCAATATAATTGTATACGTCATTTATCATGTCACCTCTATTGAGTCTTTACATAGTTTAGCGAAATTACTGCGGTAAATCAAAATATATTGTTTTGCCGGTATTTTTTAATGAAAACAAAAAAAATAAACACAGCAGGATCGCTGTGTTCATCATTAAAATTACGGTCCCGACCGGGATCGAACCGGCGATCTCCTGCGTGACAGGCAGGCATGTTAACCGCTACACCACGGGACCAAAAAACAAAAAAAAACAGACCAGCGACGTCTTACTCTCACAGGGGGAGACCCCCAACTACCATCAGCGCAAAAGAGCTTAACTGCCGTGTTCGGGATGGGAACGGGTGTGGCCTCTTTGCCATCATCACTGGACTGTTTTTTTGAGCTTGTTCGCTCAAAACTGGATACACGACACCGGAACATGCAAGGATTCCGTACAAATTTGGTTAAGTCCTCGATCGATTAGTATTCGTCAGCTGCACGTGTCGCCACGCTTCCACCTCGAACCTATCTACCTCATCGTCTTTGAGGGATCTTACTTGCTTGCGCAATGGGAAATCTCATCTTGA